>DASPSJ010000007.1:0-11106 GCA_035623985.1 Allostellaceae bacterium
GACCATCCGGCAAAACGTCTCCATGAACTCCTGCCGTGGAATTGGAAAGCACGAGATCCGCCTTAGCCGCGGTCTTCACCGGATGCGTACCTTAATGCGATCCGCCGGTCATACTACCCGCGGCCTTCACCGGACGCATACTACTTGGCAAATTTGCGCGCGGCAGCGTCTCAATGCCGCAGCAGCAGCGACAGCAGCAGCGCCAGCGCCAGCAGCGCCGCCACGCCCTGCCAGAATTGCAGCGGAGCGCGCTCATAGAACGTCCGCGGCCGGCGCATAGCGCCCACGGCGCGCGCCGGTCCGGCCTCCATTTCCAGCGCGAATTCGTTCACGTCATGAAAACGCTCGCCGGGATCGGCGGCGATCGCTCGCCCCAGAACCGCTTGGAGCCACGCCGGCAGATCCGGGCGCAGCGCCGAGAACTCCTTCGGCCGGTCCCGGCGCGGCCGGCTGGTGGCGTCGGGATTGCCGTAAGGGAATTCGCCGGTGAAGGCGCGGAACAGCGTGACCCCCAACGCGTAGATGTCGGTGGCCTCGTTGCCGGGCTCGCCGGCGAACATTTCCGGCGCCATGTAGCCGGGGGTGCCGGGAATGTCCTCGGGCGGGAAATCCTCCCATCCGGGGATTCGCACCACCCCGAGATCGAGCAGCTTCAGCGATCCCTCGCCTTCGAGGATCACGTTGTCCGGCTTGATGTCGCGATGGATGATGCCGGCGCGATGCAGCGCCGCCACGGCGCGCGCCAGCCTCACCGCGATGGTCCGCCCTTCCTCCAGCCCCAGCGCCGGACGGCGCGTCAGCCGCGTCTCCAGCAGCTCGCCCTGATAGAGCGGCATGACCGTGTAAAGGCAGGTCTGCCGCTCCGGCGGCAGCTCGATGATGCGGGCAAGCCAAGGGCTGTGCACGCGCGCGCCGACCCAGGCCTCGCGCAGGAAGGCCGCGTGATAGGTGGCGACGGCCGCGACCTGGGGCTTGGGGAACTTCAACGCCACCGCGCCGCCCTCGATCTCGTCCACCGCGCCGAAGAGCCGGCTGTATCGGCCGTCCGACAGCAGCGCCTTGAGCACGAAGCCATCGATCGTCTCGCCGCCCTGGGGCACCGGGGCGAGCGGCAGGTGCGCGATGGCGCTGCCGATGTCGGCCGAGTCCGCCGCCGGCAGCCCAACCACGTCCAGCACCAGGGCCGTGCAATTGTCGCTGCCGCCGGCCTGCAGCGCCGCCGCAACCAGCGCGCGCGCGGCGTCCCCGGGAGCGGAACGCTCGCGCAGGACGTCGGCGATGCTGTCGTCGGTCAGGAAGCCGTGAAGGCCGTCGCTGCACAAGAGGAAGCGGTCATGCAGCGCAACCGGCTGGGCCGCGTAGTCGAGCCGCAGCTCCTCCTCGATGCCCAGCGCGCGCGACAGGATGTGCCTGCGGCCGTCTCCCTCCTCGCGCAGGTGATCGCCGGTGAGCCGGGCCAGGCGGTCGCCTCTCAGCCGGTAGGCGCGCGTGTCGCCCACATGCAGCAGATGGGCGACGCGGCCGCGCAGCACCAGCGCGGTGAAGGTGCATCCCATCCCCGCAAGCTCGGGATCCTGGCGCGAGAGCGAATGGATCCAGCCATTGAGCGAATCGGCGATCCGGGCCGCGGCGCGCCGCACTTCCAGGGTCTCCGGCAGGTCCCAGAAGCCGTCGAGAAAGCCGCGCACCGCGATCTCGGCCGCCACGCGGCCGCCCTTGGCGCCGCCGATCCCATCGGCGATCGCCGCCACCACCTCGCGGCGCGGCGCGGGCAGCTCGGCGCCGAAAACGGCGGCGACGAAATCCTCGTTGCGCGGGCGCGGTCCGGTCTCCGAGCTGAACCCGGCGCTTGCCTTGAGCCCGGCACCTCTTTCAACCATCGCCGTCGCTCCGATCCTGCCGGACAGCAGGCTGCCGGGATCGCCGATCCAGCGCCTCGGCCTCAATCCTTCAGCCGGCAGCGATCATAGAGGAAATAGCCGCCGGTGCTCGAGGCGACGATCACGGTGAGAGCGCCGGAGCCGCGGTCGAGCGTGTAATTGCCGCCGTCCTTGGCGTCATGCCAGGAAATCTTCGCGTCGCTGATCCGGGCCGGATTGGCATCGACCGTGCCCTTGTCATAGTCGATCGCGATCTGCCAGCTCGCGCCGCTGGCCGGGTTGGTGCACGTGATCATGGCCGCGCCCGGCGGCGCGTCGCCGCCCATGGCGGGCGCCGCCATGCCGGCCGCGACGGCGGCCATCCCCGCCGCCAGCAGCCGGCTCAGGAGCATGGTCGCCTCGCCAGGGCCATGGCCCGATCCATACCCAATTCCCGCGTGCTTGCATAGAACGCCGCAGAAGGAGGGAATTGGCAGATGAGCTTCCCAAAGCCTGCCTAATTTATGGTCAAAATGTTGAATCTCTGATCATTTCGCTCAAGGAGCGCCCATTCCTTTAATGGGAGAGCTGCTCTCGCGCAGCGGTTGGGTTCGCGGCGGCGAGTGGCACGATTGTTGCGCCAAAGGATGCGTTCGGCGGCGTCGTGCGCCGGCGTGTTGTTTTCGTGCGTGCTTGGTACTGCCTTAGGAGAATCCATCGCCGAAAAAAGAGGGGGAATCCGTGCTCATACCATCACCAAAATGGCTCGATACCGGGGACAATGCCTGGCAATTGGCGGCCGCGACCTTCGTCGGCCTGCAAAGCATTCCGGGACTGACGATCCTTTACGGCGGCATCGTCAAGAAGAAGTGGGCGATCAACTCCGCCTTCATGTCGATGTACGCCTTCGCTTCGGTGCTGATCGTCTGGGTTCTGTTCGACTACAACATGGCGTTCGGACCGCAATGGTTCCCATTCCTGGGCCAGCCGCTGCCGGCGACATCGGCCGCCTTCACCACCGGCCAGGCGGTGATTCCGGCGGCCGCCTCGGGCATGCCGGACCTCGCCTTCCCGATGGCGACGTTGATGTTCTTCCAATTCGTGTTCGCCGCGATCACGGTGATCATTCTGGCCGGGTCGGTGCTCGGCCGCATGAACTTCACGGCCTGGGTGCTGTTCTGCCCGATCTGGATGACGCTCGTCTATACGGTGGGAGCGTTCAGCCTGTGGGGCGGCGGCTGGCTCGCCGCCATGGGCGTGGCGGATTTCTCCGGCGGCTACGTCATCCATCTCGCCGCCGGCACCTCGGGATTCGTCGCCGCAGCGATGGTCGGCCCGCGGCTGCAGCAGGATCGCGAGCATTTCCCGCCCAACAGCCTGCTGATCACCTTGGCCGGTGCCGGCATCCTGTGGCTTGGCTGGAACGGCTTCAACGGCGGCGACCCCTATTTCGCCAACGCCGACGCCGGCGCGGCGGTGCTCAACACCAACACCACCACCGCGACGGCGCTTCTGGTGTGGACGCTGATGGACAAGATGGCCTATGGCAAGCCGTCGATCATCGGCGCGGTCAACGGCATGATCGCCGGCCTGGTGGCGATCACGCCCGCCGCCGGCTATGTCAATGGCTGGGGCGCGCTCATCATCGGCGTCTGCGCCGGGATCATTCCCTGGCTCAGCATGAACAAGCTGCAAAAGACCAAGCTAATGATGAAGGTGGACGACACCTTGAGCGTCCTGTCCACGCACGGCGTTGCCGGCCTGATGGGCGGCCTCCTGACCGGCCTCCTCGCCAACCCGGACATGCTGATGTATATCGGCACCGACAAGGACGCGCCCGGCGTCAACGTGACCGGCCTCTTCTACGGCAATCCCGACCAGCTTCTGCTGCAGGTCTACGGCGCGGCCTTCATCATCGTGTACAACGCGATCGCCACCTTCATCATCCTCAAGGTCATCTCGTTCTTCGTGCCCTTGCGCATGGATGACGCCACGCTCAAGGTGGGCGACGACGCGGTTCACGGCGAGACCGCCTACGCAATCGGCACGGAAGGCGAATAGCCGCCCTCGCGTCCTCTCGCATCCGGCGCGAGCGAAGGTCCCGCGCAAGCAGCGGGACCTTCGCCGCCGGCGGTTGCCGCGTGCGTTTTAGACAAACGCCGTCTAAATTCGGTTTCACGATCGCCGGGCTGCTGTTAGTTTCAGGCTAGCGAGCATTCGAAAGAGCGACTGATACGGCGACGCCCCGCCCCTTGAGCGACAGCGGGGCGTTTGCCTGTCATCGCGGCGGCTGCTCGCGATTTTTTCCTCCTCCTCACCACCGCGTCTGCGGCGAGTAGAGCGGGTGCTGCTCGACCGGCGCCGGGCGCTGCGCGCCGGCGCCGTCGTCGCGGCCGAAGAGGTTGTGGAGGAGGCCGCCGAGCCAGCTCTCCGCGTGGCTCCTCGCCGAGGCGATCTGCGTCCCCAGCGCCGGCGGCGCCGACGGCAGCGGCCTCGCCGGCATGCCCTGCACCGCCTGCGCCATGAAGGCGCGCCAGGTCCGCGCCGGCAGCGAGCCGCCGGCGACGTGGTTCATCGCGGCATTGTCGTCATTGCCGAGCCAGACGCCGGCGACGAGGTCGGCGCTGTAGCCGACGAACCAGGCGTCGTGGAAATCCTGCGTCGTGCCGGTCTTGCCCGCCACCGGCCGATCGAGCTGGGCGGCGCGGGCGGTGCCGTGGGCGATGACGCCCGCCAGCATCGCGTTCATCTCGCCGGCGATCTCCGGCGCGATGACCTGGCCGCCGCCGTCGCCCTGGCGCTTGTAGAGCAGCGCGCCGTCGCGGTCGCGGATTTCGGTGATGCCGTAAGGCAGCGCCGCGCGGCCGCCGCCGGCGAAGGCGCAATAGGCGCTGGTCAAGTCGAGCAGCGTCACTTCCGAGGTGCCGAGCGCGAGGCTCGCGTCGCGGCTGAGCTCGCTGGTGATGCCGAGGCGGTGGGCGGCGGCGATGACGTTGTCGACGCCGGCGCGCTCCAGCACCTGCGCCGCCACGGTGTTGATCGATTCCGCCAGCGCCTCGGCCGCGGTCACTTCGCCGCGGTATTTGTTCTCGTAATTGTGCGGCGTCCAATTGCCGATGCGGATCGGCTGGTCGATGAAGCGGTCCTCGGGGCTCATGCCGTGCTCGAGCGCGGCGAGATAGACGAAGGGCTTGAAGGCCGAGCCCGGCTGGCGCAGCGCTTGGGTGGCGCGGTTGAACTGGCTTTCGGCATAGTCGCGGCCGCCGACCATGGCGCGCACCGCGCCGTCGGGCGACATCGCGACCAGCGCGCCCTGCTCGACCTCGGCCTTCTCACCCTCCTTGTCGAGCGTCGCCGCCACCGCCGCCTCGGCCGCCGCCTGCATCCGCGCGTCGAGCGTGGTGCGGACGACGAGGTCGCGGCCCTCGGCGCTGACATAACCGTTCGCCAGCTCGTAGATCCAGTCGGCGAAATAGCGGTTGCCCGGGCGCACCCGCGCGGCGAGCGCGAGCTGCGCCTTCTGCCGCTCGGCGGCGGCGGCCTGCGCCGCGCTGAGATAGCCGGCGTCGACCATGTTGGCGAGCACCTGCTCGGTGCGCCTTGCCGCCTGGTCGCGGTCGCGCGCCGGGCTGAAGCGGGAAGGCGCCTTGAGCAGGCCGGCGATCGCCGCCGCCTCGTAGAGCGACACCTTGCGCGCCGATTTGTCGAAATAGCGATGCGCCGCCGCGTCGACGCCATAGGTGCCGGCGCCGAGATAGACGCGGTTGAGATAGATCTCGAGCAATTCGTCCTTGGTGAATTCATGCTCGAGCCACAGCGCCAGCAGCGCCTCCTGAACCTTGCGCTTCAGCGTGCGGTCGGGCGTCAGGAAGAGGTTCTTGGCGAGCTGCTGGGTGATGGTGCTGCCGCCCTGCACGACGTGGCCGGCGCGCAGATTGACCAGGACGGCGCGGGCGAGCCCGATCGGGTCGACGCCCCAATGATGGTAGAAGCGGCGATCCTCGGTAGCGATCACCGCCTGCGGCAGATAGGCCGGCAAATCCCTAAGCTTCAGCGGCTCGCCGAAGAGATCGCCATAGGTGGCGATGAGCGCGCCGTCGCCGCCGAGCAAGGTCATGCTGGGCCGGCGCTCGGCGACGGAGAGATCGCCGGTCGGCGGCAAGGTGAACCAGACCCAGGCAACGGCGCCGCCGCCGAGAATGAGACCCCACAACGCCAGCAGCACGCCCCAGCGCGCAAGGCGCCAGCCCCAGCCGCCGCCGCCCCGCCGGCCGCCGTCGCCGGACCGCGCCGGCCGGCGCCCGGGATGGCCGTCCTCGCCGTCGATGCGCAACGCTTCCTGTCCTCGTTCCGCCATGCCCTGCCCAAGCCTCTGCCGCGGCGCGCTTCTAGCACAAAACCCGGAGGCGACCGAGTGGCCGCCCGGCATGCCCAAAAAAGGATGCAAGCATGGCTCTTCTTCGGGCGACCGGGACATAAACTTGCACGTGCAATAAAAGGATTCGCGACTCCATTGCGGTCAATGAAAAAGGGTATTACGATTTCCTCCGGCCACCGCTTTCCGCGAAGCCTCGCCTTGGTTCCTTGCGATCGATGCCAGACCCCATGATGTCGCGATCACGGCCTCGCTCCGCCATCGTCGCGGCGGCGCTGCTGCTCGCCCTGCCGGCACTCGGCGCAACGCTCGCCGCGCCGGGCGCCGTCCCGCCCGCGCGTGCCGCCGGAGAGCTATCGCCGCCGCGGACCGCCCTTTTCACGCTCGCCACGCTCGACGGGCGCAGGGTGACGGAGGAAAGCTATCGCGGCAAATGGCTGCTCATCTACTTCGGCTACACCTCTTGCCCCGATGCCTGCCCCACGACCCTCACCAGCATCGGCGCCGCGCTCGACGCGCTCGGACCGCTCGCCGAGAAGGTGCAGCCCCTGTTCATCACGATCGATCCCATGCGCGACAAGCCTCGGGTCATGACCGCGTATCTCAAGGCATTCGATCCGCGCATCATCGGCCTGCGCGGCACGTCCCAGCAGATCGCGGAAGCCGCCAAACAATTCCAGGTTTATTATCGCCTGCAACGACTCGCCGACGGCGGCTATGGGATCGACCACAGCGGCTTCGTCTATGTCGTCAATCCCCAAGGCGTGCTTGCCGAAAAGCTGCTGGTTGGAGAGCAGCTTGCCGGCCCGCAAATGGCCGAGGAACTGAGCAAGCTCGTCAAATAGCATGCGGTGCGCCGCTTCAGCCGCGGCGCCGGGCAAGCCCCTCGCGCGAAATCGCTGTTGAGCGCCCGATAAAGCTGTTTAGCGCCCGATAAAATTGCGATCGCATATCATTCGTGGGCATAACCCGCGGCACTTTCCGGTAGAATCTCTATATTTTCATTGCCTATCTCAGGGTTACGATCTAATATCGTCGCCATAACATAATCGTGATCGTTCGTTGCTTTAAGCAACCCAGGGGAGAAAACATGAAACGCCTATTCCAGCGAATAATGCTGGCGTCGTTTGGCTTTGCCATTTTGGGCTTGCTGCCGCTTCAAGCCCTCGCTCAGGCGAGCGCCAACACCAGCAGCGACCCCTGCCCGCGTCCCGCCGCGGGCAGCGTCGTCCAGCCGCCGCCGGATCTCTTCAGCGAGAACGGCGTGCTCAACGTCAGCTTCAATTATTACACGACGGTGGACTTCGCCGGCCGCACGCTTTTCTGCTTCGTGACGGCGGATGGCTACGGCCTGGAAGGGCCGACGCTCCACGTCCACCCCGGCGACACGATCAACATGGCGGTGACCAACCAGGTGCCGGCGCCGCCGCCGGGCTCGCCGACCGAAGTGCTCAACAGCGTCCCGCCCTACAGCCCCCTGTGCCCCGGCAGCGCTTCGACCGTGACCATCACCTCGGTGAACGTGCATAGCCACGGCCTGAATACCTCGCCGGCTTGCGGCGGCGACCAGGTGATTAAAACCGTCATCAATTCGGGCGCCACCTTCAACTACAGCTTCGTGATCCCGCAATATGAGCCGCCCGGACTCTACTGGTATCATCCGCATATCCATGGCCTCGCCGAGGCTGCGGTGCAGGGCGGCGGTACCGGCGTCATCATCGTCGAAGGCATCGGCGCCTTTGAACCGTCGGTGGTGGGGCTGCCGGAACGCGTGCTGATCGTCCGCGACCAGCCGACCATTGGATTCCTGACGGAATCGGCTCCGGGCGGCGCCATCCCGGGATGGGACGTTTCGCTCAACTACGTCCCGATTCCCTACTCGCAGACGCCCCCGACCTACACGCCGGCCATCATCCAGATGGCGCCCGGCCAGAAGGAGCTGTGGCGCGTCGCAAATTCCGCCGCCGACACCATCCTCGACATTCAGCTTCAGTATGACGGGGTGCCGCAGACGCTTTGGGTCGTCGCGCTCGACGGCGTGCCGACCAACTCGCAAGACACCGCCTCGCGGGGCACGCCCATCCCGATGACGGACATCCTGCTCGCGCCGGCGGGACGCGCGGAATTCATCGTAACGGGACCGACATCGAGAGTGCAGAACGCGACCTTCATGACGCTCAACGTCAATACCGGCCCGGACGGCGACAACGACCCGACGCGGCCGCTGGCGACCATCCAGCAGGTCCAGACCGAGCCGCCGCTCCCGACCATCCCCCCGGAGGAGCTGCCGACGAATCGGCTCTTTGCAGGGCTGACCTCGGCACCGATAACGGCGACCCGGCAACTCTACTTTTCCGAGGTGCTGTCGAATCCCAGCAACCCGGCGAGCCCGACCAACTTCTTCATCACCGTCGAGGGCGCGACGCCGACGCTGTTCGACGCCAACAATCCGCCCTCCATCATCACCACCCAGGGGGCGGTCGAGCAGTGGACCGTCCAGAATCAGGCGCAGGAAAATCACGAATTCCACATCCATCAACAGCATTTCATGCTTCAGGCCATCAATGGCACGCCGGTGCCCCCGGCTCAGCAGCAGTTCTACGACACGATCAACATCCCATACTGGGACGGCGCGACCGACGCCAACGGGAACCCAATTTACCCCAGCGTCACGCTCCTGATGGACTTCCGCGGCGCGGAGACCGGCGGCGATTTCGTCTATCACTGCCACATCCTCGCGCATGAGGACGGCGGCATGATGGCGATCATCCGCGTGCTCCCGCCGTCGTATTGACGGGAAGGCGAGAACGGTTGCGCCGCGAGGCCGGCGCGGCCGAGCGAAGGCTTCGGCGGCATGATCGCTGCGATCATGCCGCCGCGGGCTTCTCCTAGGCTGGAACATTCGAGCAGAGTGATGATCGCGAAATCCCGTGCTCTCCTCGTCGCCGCCCTGGCCGCATCGGCCATCGTCCTCGGCACTGCGGCGGCGCTGTTCGCGATCAACCGCCCGCCGGCGCAAAACGCGGCACCGCCGCTGTTCGGCGGGCATTTCGCGCTGTCGACGGCCGATGGCCGCAGCGTCAGCGATCAAAGCTATCGCGGCAAATGGCTGCTGGTCTATTTCGGCTACACCTACTGCCCCGACGCCTGTCCGACCGCCCTCACCGCCATCAGCAGCGCGCTCGAGCGGCTCGGACCGCTGGCCGACAAGTTTCAACCCTTGTTCATCACGGTCGATCCCCAGCGCGATACGCCGGAGGTGTTGACCGCCTACATCAAGTCCTTCGACCCGCGCATCATCCCTCTCGTCGGCACGCCGGAACAGATTGCGGCCGCCGCCAAGGCGTACCACGTCTATTACGCGGTGCGGAATTTCGGCGGCGGCGCCTATGCGATCGACCACAGCTCCTTCATCTACATCGTCGATCCCAACGGCAGGTTCGCGCGGCTGCTCACCGGCGATGTGCCGGGCCATCAGCTCGCCGACGAGCTGCGGCGGCTGCTGACATGAAAGCGAGCGCCGGAGCGAGGACGCGGCTCATGGCCGATGGCGGTATCGCCAGGGCGAGCCGGCGGTTCCGCCTCCTGTCGATCGCGGGGGGCTTGTCGATCGCCGGCGTCTTGGGCGCCGCCGTCCTTGCCGTGTGGCTCGCCTTGCCGCACGCCGCCGCGTCCGGCGCGCATCTCGCCAATGCCGATGACGTCGCGGCGGTGGTGCACGGCAAAGAGCTTTACAAGCGCTACTGCGCCTCCTGCCACGGCCACACCCTGCGAGGACAGCCGCTCTGGCAGCTCCTGGATGCGTTTGCCGGCCGGCGCGCGCCGGCGCATGACGAGACCGGCCACACCTGGCAGCATCCCGACGAAGACCTCTTTCACATGACAAAATACGGCCGGTTCGAATCGTCGCCTCCGGACAGGGTCTCCTCCATGCCCGCCTTCAAGAACGTGCTGGGCGATCAGGACATCCTGGCGGTCATCGCCTTCATCAAGGCGCGCTGGCCGCTCGGCCTGCGCGTCTCCCAGGCGATGCTCAACCCCGGCTATGCCGGCATGCCGCCCGGCGCCGATCAAGTGGAATGGCAGCTTCCACCCACCTGCATCATGTCGATATGGCGGCCGCGAATCGACGCCGTGCCCAAGCAGGCCCAGACGAAGCCCTAGGATTTGAGCGCCGGCGGCCGCAGGCGCGGCGGAGCCCGTCGGCAGCGCCGTCGATGCCGCGGGCGATTGCGGCGCGCGCCGGCCGGGGCCGCGCTTCTGCCGCAAACCCGGAGCGGCCGAGGAGCGTGGCCTTTTTCCGGCAGCCGTGAGGGGCCCTCCCATACGCAATAAAAAACTTCATGAAATTATTGCGTTCAATCCCACGGTGTAATAGGATTTGCTTTGCGATTACCGCTTGAATTGGACCAGGGATACTTTGGGGAGGGGAAAACACTGATGAAACGGACGATCCTTGGCCTGCTGACGGCGCTCGCCATCCTCGCGCTGGCGCCGTGCGTCGCTGCCGCTTCGTCTGTCGCTGCCACCGTCTCGCCGATGAGGATGGCGGGATAAGGGCGATCATCCGCGTCCTGGCGCGGCCACCGAGTTGATCGGCCGGGTCAGGACGAGCGGGCATCGGCGGCGCTCCCCCCGCGCCGCCGATGCATCTTTCTCTCTTGCCGCTGTTGTCAGTTCTCAGTCCTCAGTTTTCAGTAAATGACTGACGACTGAGAACTGACGACTGGGAACTTGCCTCACGCGACGGCAAGCGCGCGGTTGTCCTGTCGGGTGAGGCGGGTCTGCTCGCGCATGGCGCGCTGGAGCTTGCCGAAGGCGCGCACCTCGATCTGGCGGATGCGCTCGCGCGAGACGGCATAGCGGTGCGAC
>DASPSJ010000009.1:0-41922 GCA_035623985.1 Allostellaceae bacterium
CGCAGCGACGCAGCGCACGCCCTATGCCTATGTCGTCCACCGCCGGCTATCGCTGGTGGCCGCGGCGCTCCGGTCGACCGATGCGCCGCTGGGCGAGATCGCGCGCGCCTCGGGGTTCCGCGCCCTCTCGACCCTGACCAACACCTTCAAGCGGCACCATGGCGTGACGCCGAGCCAATACCGGGCACTCGCCCTGCGCCGCCTCGGTCAGCACGTGCCGTGAGCAATCCCCGACAGACGGTTATCGTATTCACACATCGCACGGCGCGCCGTCTCGATGACGGAGGCCGCTTCTGCTCCCTCTCCGCCCCGGGGGGCGGAGAGGGTTGGGGTGAGGTGGGGCGGGTCGCGGTTTGCGATCGTCGACGCCGGCCATGCAGGTCTCCCCCGGCTTCGAGGAGTTCCGCGAGCGCTACGCGGCGGGAAGGCCGGTGCTCGTCTCCACCTCGCTGGTCTCCGATCTCGAGACGCCGGTCTCGGCCATGCTCAAGCTGGCCGATGGCCGGCCGAACAGCTTCCTCTTCGAATCCGTCGAGGGCGGCGCCGCGCGCGGGCGCTATTCCTTCATCGGCCTCAAGCCCGATCTCATCTGGCGCTGCTTCGGCGACCGCGCCGAGATCAACCGCCAGGCGCGCTTCGCGCCCGACGCCTTCCTGCCCGCCGAGGGCGGCGCGCTGGCGAGCCTGCGCGCGCTGATCGCGGAATGCCGCGTCGAGACGCCGGCGCCGCTGCCGCCGATGGCCTCCGGGCTCTTCGGCTATATCGGCTACACCATGGCGCCGCTGATGGAGCGGCTGCCGGATACGAAGCCGGACCGGCTCGGCATTCCCGACGGGCTCTTTTTGCGCCCCAGTGTCGTCTGCATCTTCGACACCATCGCCGACCGCGTCACCGCGGTGACGCCGGCCTGGCCGGAGCCGGGGCTCTCGCCCGCCGCCGCCTATGACCGCGCGCGCGAGCGGCTCGCCGACGTGCTGACCGATTTCGAGCGCAGCCTGCCGCATCGCCGCGAGACCGCCGAGGCGGTGCGGGAATTGCCGCCGCCCGAAGCCAGCATGACGCGCGCGCAATGCATGGCCATGGTCGAGCGGGCGAAGGAGTACATCCGCGCCGGCGAGATCTTCCAGGTGGTGCCGTCGATGCGGCTGCGCGTGCCGTTCCGGCTGCCGCCTTTCGCGCTTTACCGCGCGCTCCGCCGCCTCAACCCCTCGCCTTTCCTCTTCTTCCTCGATTACGGCGGCTTTGCCGTGGTGGGCTCGAGCCCCGAGGTGCTGGTGCGGCTGCGCGACGGCAAGGTGACCATCCGCCCGCTCGCCGGCACGCGGCGGCGCGGCGCCGGCGCGGCGGAGGACGCGGCGCTCGCCGCGGAGCTGCTCGCCGATCCCAAGGAGCGCGCCGAGCATCTGATGCTGCTCGACCTCGCGCGCAACGATGTCGGCCGCGTGGCGAGGATCGGCACCGTGCGCGTCACCGAGCAGATGGTGATCGAGCGCTACAGCCACGTCATGCACATCTGCAGCCACGTCGAGGGGCAGATCGACCCGCGCCACGACGCGATGGACGCGCTCGTCGCGGGATTTCCCGCCGGCACGCTCTCGGGCGCGCCCAAGCTGCGCGCGATGGAGCTCATCGACGAGCTCGAGACCGAGCGGCGCAACCTCTATGGCGGCGCGGTGGGCTATTTCGCCGGCGACGGCAGCATGGACACCTGCATCGTGCTGCGCACCGCGGTGGTGAAGGACGGCGAGATGGTGGTGCAGGCCGGCTGCGGCGTCGTCGCCGACAGCGACCCCGCCGCCGAGCACCAGGAGATCCTGGACAAGGCGCGCGCGCTCTTCAGGGCCGCGGAAGAAGCGGTGAAATTCGCGCGCGGGTGAGCGGTCGCGAAAAACGCCCGATCTGCTCTCATCTCACTCCAACACCCCACCTCGCTCCCCCTTGCCGCCCCTCGGGGGCGGAGGGCTCTGCTTCGCACGGAGAATGGCAATGTAATATCAGTGGCCTGGCCTTCTCACAACGGCACGTACCCACCAACCTACCCACACCCAAATTGCGGCTTCTGGCGGTCACCAGCGAACGCGGCGAATAACGCGTGTGACGACGAAGACTGCTGCCGGGTTTCGAACTGCTGTGATCACTTGCCAGGCTTCTGGAGACCGCGACGCGATAAGCGCCAGCAGCCGAGATCGCCCCCTTTCATCACTGGTCAACGATCCGGCCGTTGCGGCGCGCCGGTAGATGGCGGAGAAACCAGTCGAAGCGCCAATCGGTTTAGCGCTTCCGTGGACGGGCTGCGCGTTCCGGAGTCGAGTGAAAATTGGCCGCGCTGCCAATAGCAGTTCGTCGCGGCCCTTGACCTCGCGGAATATGAATATACACAACCCCGCTCATGGGCGATCTCCGTGTCAGCAATGGGCCGATCACCCACCACTCCTCATCAAAGGCAACAGGACCGAAGGATCCGTGGACCGGATCGAGATGGCGCCGAAACGAGGGTCTTTTTCGGCACGGCCCAGTTCGCTGCTCCGCCGGCCCGCGCCGCGAGGAAACATCTACCGGCTTGAGACTCGGTTGCGATCGACCCGAAGCGGACTTGTGCTCAGGCTATGCGAATGGTTTTCTTTCAGGAGCCTGGATCGGTGGGGAGTGGAAGATCATTCGCGCGCCGCGGTTGGCTGCGTCCGTAACGACGGATGGGACGTAAGATTCCGCCAAATCCACCAGCCCGGAAGCACTGTTCCCAAGACGGCAATCACGTAGGACCAAGCCTAGAGCGGTAGATTGCGCCCACGACGGCCTTTGAGCCCCGGCATGCTTTAGCGCTGAATCGCCACATCGAAATTGTCGAGCACGTCGGCGAAGCCGGCTGCGGCCTTCAGCGGCGTCATGGTTCCGCGCCGGAGCGCCGGGACGGCGCGTCCATAGACCGCGACGTTCGTGCTACCGTTGAGGCGCGAGGGAAAGACGATGCCGTCGGGCCGCGAGGGGTGGCGGTAGAGCTCGAGGGAGAGCGCCCTGCCGAGGTCTTGCGCCGAGGCGTGCGCCGCGTCCGTCGGAATGCGCATCCGCGCGAGGCCATTGCCTCGGAGATCGACGAGCTGGAGCGGACGCACACTCCGAACCTCGACGACGTTGAGCGCATCGATCTCGCTCTCGTCAATGAGGAACGTCCCAGGCGCGCCGACGGCCCGGTCCCTCAGCACCGCCTCGACGAAGCAGCCAGCCAGCGTCGTGTTCATATAGACGACCCCGAAGCGTCTTCTTGCCGTGTAGGCGCGCGGGTCCGAGAAGCGGCTCCCGCTTTTCCCGTATCCCAAGGGGTTGTTGTGATGAGCGCCGTAGATGCGCAGCCATCCGGTCAACGTCAACGGCGAGATCACGAGAGACGCGGCGCCGAGATCCGGAATGAACGGTCCTGCGCCACGCACCGGCGATGTCCGGGCGCTTCCTAGAAGGTCTCGCCGAAACGGCGGACTACGTCGACGAGCTCGGCGCACCGCCCGCGCCGCACCGCCTCTATCCCCGTCATGCCGCCGAACTCCGGCAGGGCGTTGGCGAGGAATCGATAGGCGATCCAGGGATCACGGATCTCGCGCAGGAAAGCGCGCAAGTCGGTCACGCGGCCCCGCTCGTCGATCTGCCACTCTGGATAGCGAACTCCTCGCGTGTTGCCCTCGATCCCCAGCACGCGGCCCTCGATCCGCCAGCGATTCACCGTCTCGCGCGTTGCGGCGGCGCGCTGGGCGAACGTCTCGCCCGTCAGCATCTCGGGACGCGCGAGAATCTCCGAGACCGCCTCCTCCCCCCGCGCACGAGCGCGTCCGAGGGCCTCGTCGATCCTGCCACGCTCCGCCTCGTCCGCTGCATGCAAACCCTCGCCGCGCAACGTCTCGTCGCTCTGAGCCTGGGCCGCGGCCTCGTCCATGACCCTTTCGACGATCCGACGTCCGACCGCCGGGGAACGCTCAAAGAGCCCGGCGACCCTCTCGACCTTCTCGACTGGCGCGCGCTCGAGTCCGCGCTCGATCTGACGCGCGAGGCGACGGATCAGCGCCGGCTTGGCCGGCCTCTTCATGAGCTTCCTCAGGGCCGGCTTCTTCAGGGCCGGCTTCTTCACAGCCGCGACCTTTACCCGAAGCCGGCGCGGGGCGACCTTCGCGGCCCCCCTCCTTCCCGGCGCGGCTCTTCGGCGGGATTTCGATCTCATTTCCGCAACATAGGCCCGTCCGGTCGACTCGTCAAGTTCGTGGCGCTCGTGGCTTTCGTGACGAGTGCCCGCCGCCGAACGACCGAGACGATGAGCGTCTTCCTGGTGGCGAGCGGATTGCCGAACTCATCCAATATCTGGAGTACCCTAACACAAACCACGGGTTTGCTTATTATGCGAGCTGGCGCATGGCAATTCTTCTCCGAAGAGCCGTCTCCTCTTCCTCCGCCAACCATGATGTACAATGGATTGCCGCGACAATGGCAACGGCTGTTTTTCCAATAACGCGCGGTCAGAAAGCCTCCGAATTGACAAGGGCGCCCTTGCGGCCCTCCCTACCGCCTTTGGGAAAGAGCAATCTCATAGAGCGGGATATTGTAGGCAGCATAGTTGCAGAATCGGGGGATTAGGATCTGACGCTCAGCGTCCGCTCGTTTCGACGGTATATCCCGCCGCCTCGATCGCGCTTTCGACCGCCGCGCGCGCGAGCGCGCCGGCGACGCTCACCCGGCCGGTCGCGAGGTCGACGCTCACCGCGGCGGCGGGATCGAGGCGCTGGACGGCGCGCGTCACCGCCGCGACGCAATGGCCGCAGGTCATGCCGCCGACGCGAAGCTCGATCATCCCGTCGCTCCTCGTCCTTGCTCCGGCGACCGCTCCTTGACGATCGCGCTGAGCGGCACCGGCACGAAGCCCTTGCCCGGCAGGCTCGCGAGCCAGGCGGCAAGCTGGTCGATCGTCGCGTCGTGGGGATGGCCGATGGCGACGGCGCTGCCGTGGCGGCGCGCCACCTGCTCGACCTCGGCCAGCCGCGCCGCGATCTCCGCGGCGTTGATCTCGTTGTCGAGGAAGACGTCGCGCGCCGCATGCGGCACGCCCAGCTTGCGCGCCAGCTCGACGCCGGTGCTGCTGCCGATGGTGCGCGAATCCAGGAACAGCAGCCCCCGCGCCTTCAGCTCCTCCATCACCGGCGTCATGCTGGCGGCGTCGCTGGTGAAGCGGCTGCCCATGTGGTTGTTGATGCCGACATAGCCGTCGAAGCGCGCGAGATCCCAGCGCAGCCGCCGCAGCACCTCCTCGGCGCCGAGGTTCACCGCCAGCCCGTTGGGGCCCATATCCTCGGCGCGGCTCATCGGCTCCATCGGCACATGCACCAGAAGCTCGTGCCCGGCGCGATGCGCCTCCTCGGCGAGCCGCGGCAGGTCGTTGGCATAAGGCAGGAAGGACAGCGTCAGCGGCGCCGGCAAGGCGATGGCGCGCTCGCTGCGCTTCCTGTCGAGGCCGACGTCGTCGATGACGATGGCGATGCGCGGCCGGCCTTGGGCCAGGGGCGCCGGCACGGCAAAGCGCAGCCAGGCCGGCTCGCCCGGGCGCGCGGGCGGGAGCGGCCGCGGCGGCAGCGCCGCGAGCCTGGTCGCGTGCGGCGCCGGCGCCGGCGCCTCGCCGGGATCGGGCACGGTCATCTCGCCCTGCTCGTCGGGCTCGGCGACGGGAAACGGCAAGGCGATCTTGCCGGTGACGACCTCGACGCGCTGCGGCGAGGGCTGCGGTGGCGCCGCGGCAACCTCCGGCGCGGCCGGCCGCGGCGTCAACATCCGCGGCAGCGGCAGCCACAAGGCCAAAAGGATCACCGCGACCGCCGCCGCGCCGAGGCCGAGATTGACCAGGAGCCGCGGGCCCGCCGCCGGCAGCGGCCGGACGGGAAGCCGCGGGGGCACGGCGCCGCGGCGCCGCGGCGCGGCGGGCGCCGGCCGCGCGCGCGGCGGCGACGGCGGCGCTACGGCCGCGCGTTGCAGCAGGGCGACGAAGTCTTCGAGCTTCTGGTCCATGTCTCTCGGGCAGCACTCTACCGGAAAATATTAACCAATTTCTTCCGCCAGCTCGTCGAGGATGGGGCAATCCGGCCGATGGTCGCCGTGGCAGCGCCGGACGAGGCCCTCCAGGGTCTGGCGCATCCGCTTGAGTTCGGCGATGCGCGCGTCGATGGCGTCGAGATGCGCCGCGGCCAGCCGCCGCACATCGGCGCTCGCCCGGCGCTGGTCGCGCCAGAGCGCCACCAGCGCCCCTACCTCCTTGACCGAAAAGCCCAATTGGCGGGCATGCTGGATGAAGCGCAGGGTCTGGACGTGGCGCTCGTCATAGAGCCGGTAATTGCCGTCCGAGCGTGACGGCGGGTCGATCAGCCCGGCGCTCTCGTAATAGCGGATGGTCTTGGCCGGCAGGCCCGTCGCGCGCGCGACCTCGCCGATGTTCATGGCGCCCTCCATCGCCGCAGCAGCAGCGCGTTGGCGACGACGCTGACGCTGGAGAAGGCCATCGCCGCGCCGGCGATCATCGGGTTGAGCCACCCCGCCGCCGCCAGCGGAATGCCGACGACGTTGTAGGCGAAGGCCCAGAACAGGTTCTGGCGGATCTTGGCCACCGCGCGGCGGGCGAGATCGAGCGCCGCCGGCACCAGCATCGGCTCCGCGCGCATCAAGGTCATGCCCGAGGCCGCGGCGGCGACGTCGGTGCCGCTTGCCAGCGCGATGCCGAGATCGGCGCCGGCGAGCGCCGGCGCGTCGTTGATGCCGTCGCCGACCATGGCGACGCAGCGGCCCGCCTGCCGCAGCCGCGCCACTTCCGCCGCCTTGTCCTGCGGCAGCAGGCCGGCGCGGAAACTCTCGATGCCGACCGCCCGCGCTACGCTCCGCGCCACCGCCTCGCTGTCGCCGGTGAGCAGCGTCGCCTCGATGCCGCGCCGGCGCAGCGCCGCCACCGCCGGCGCGGCGCCGGGCCGCACGCGGTCGCCGAGCGCGAGCACGCCGAGCGGCGCCGCCCTTTCGCCAAGCTCCGCGGCATAGATGAGGCCCAGCCCTTGCGCGGCCGGCGCCGCCGCGAGCGCATCGAGCGCCGGGAGCGGCACGCCCTGCTCTTCCATCAGCCGGCGCGTGCCGGCGACGACGTGGCGGCTGCCGATGACGGCATCGACGCCTTTGCCCGGCAGCGCGCGGAAATGCCGCAGCGCCAGCGGCTCGGCGCCTTGCCGGCGCGCGGCCTCGAGCAAGGCGCGGCCCAGCGGGTGCTCGCTTCCCTGCTGCGCCGAGCCCACCAGGGCGAGCAGCGCTTCGGGACTGCCGGCCACCGGCAGCACCGAGACCAGCGCCGGCCGGCCGTCGGTCAAGGTGCCGGTCTTGTCGAAGACCACGGTGTCGATGCCTTGCGCCGCCTCGAGCGCGGCGGCGTCCTTGATCAGCACGCCGGCGCGCGCCGCCGCTCCCGTCGCCACCATGATGGCGGTGGGGGTCGCGAGCCCCAGCGCGCAGGGACAGGCGATGACCAGCACCGAGACGGCGGCGATGATCGCCGCCTCCGCCGCCGCGCCGGCCAGAAGCCAGCCGATCAGCGTCGCGAGCGCGATCGCCAGCACCACCGGCACGAAAGCGGCGCTGACGCGATCGACGAGGCGCTGCACCGGCGCCTTCGAGGCTTGCGCGCTTTCCACCAGCGCGATGATGCGGGCGAGCGTCGTGTCGCCGCCGGCGGCGGCGACCCGGACGCGCAGGCGGCCTTCGCGGTTGAGGCTGCCGGCGATGACTTTGTCTCCCGGCGCCTTCGCCACCGGCAGGCTCTCGCCGGTGACCAGCGATTCGTCGGCGCCGCCGCTGCCTTCGATCACGCGGCCGTCGGCGGCGATGCGCTCGCCTGGCCGCAGCACCATCACGTCGCCCGGGCGCAGCGCGTGGGCCGGCAGCGCGATTTCGCCGCCGTCGCGCTCGACGCGCGCGGTCTCGGGCGCGAGCGCCAAGAGCGCGCGCAAGGCGTGCGTGGTGCTGCGCTTGGCGCGGCTTTCCAGCGCGCGGCCGAGGCTCACGAGCGTGATCACCGCCGCCGCCGCCTCGAAATAGAGATGCCCGTGGCCGTCCTGGCGCAGCAGCACATAGAGGCTGAGCCCATAGGCCGCCGTGCTGCCGAGCGCCACCAGCAGGTCCATATTGCCGCTCGCCGCGCGCGCCGCTTTCCAGGCGTTGCGATAAAAGCGCGCGCCGACCCCGAACTGCACCGGGGTCGCCAGCGCCCATTGCAGCCATCCCGGCAGCGCCCAGTCGGCACCCGCCGCCATCGCCGCCATGGGCAGCAGCAGCGGCAGAGTGAGCGCGGCGCCCGCGCCGAAGACCAGCCAGTCCCGCCGCGCCGCTTCTCTCGCCGCGGCCTGCTCCGCCGCGGGCATCGCGGGTTGCTTCGGCCGGGCGCGATAGCCCGCGGCCTCGACCGCGGCGATGAGCGCCGCGAGGTCGCCGCCGCCGGCGCGGCGATGGAGATGCGCTTCCTCGCTGGCGAGATTGACCGAGACGTCGCTGACCCCCGGCACCCGCGCCAGCGCCTTCTCGACGCGGCTGACGCAAGAGGCGCAGGTCATGCCCTCGATCGCGAGCGCGACCTCCTCTGCCGGCCGGTCCAGCGTCTCAACCGCCATGGAGCCAAACCTTCCAGTAAACTGTCATGTTTGGAAGATGGCCCTTCCCCCAGGGGGAATGTCAAGTCGGCCCTCATAGGCGCGTCCGTCCTTGGCAGCGACGGCACGGCAATGGCGCTGACCGCGCAGATAGGTGTTTACAGGCCAGGTCGATGACGCAAATTGATGGGTGGAGGAATGAACAGGCGTAACCTTATACGGACGGTATAATTCCTGGAGATCGAGCAACAACACGAGAAGCGTGCCGAGGCGAGCCGCGCCGTTAATTTTGCTCGATTGGGAGCACGAGCAAAGGCCCTTGTCGCCCTCATCTCAACCATTCCCGATTACCATCGAGTTTCCGCCGTTCGGATGGAAATAGGTTTCCCGGCCGGACGCTTGGCGAAAACCGGCCTGGTCTCCGGCCTGCGGCGAGAGCCTATAAAAATCGCGATGGAATTGTTCGCCGCCTGATCGAGGAGGTCAGCCCTCGACGACCTCCCTCGTCGCCTTGTCGAGGACTTCGTTCATGTATTCGTTGATGCTCTTGCTGGCGATCGCGGCTGCGATCAGGAGCCGGTGACGAAGCTCGTCGCTCGGACGATAGGTGAGCTTCCCGTGCCAGGACTTTTCCGGCTTGACCCCGTCCTTCTTGCACCAGGCGAGATAGTCGTCGACCGCCTCGTGGAACGCGCGTGTGAGCTCGACGACCGAGGCGCCGTAGAAGTCGACGACGTCCCGCATGCCGACGACGCGCCCATGAAACATGCTCGCCGAGCCGTCGAATTCGATCTTGGCGAAGTAGCCCTTGTACTCCATTACGTTCATCTGCATCGCGCGTCTCCGTTCAACACTTGCATCCCTGACCGGCTGGCGTGACGCCGGCGGCCGTCAGAAAGTCCCGAGCCGACTCCACCGACCCCTTCTTCATCCGCGGATCCGGATGGGGCTTGTGCAGGACGGCCCGCCGTCCGTTCAGAAGCGCCCGATGGGCCGATCCGCTCGTGCGCCCGCCGGTGCTAACCTGTCCGCCGAGTTTCTTCACCAAAGCCACGAAATCGTCCCACTCGACGTCGGCGCGTGTCGGCCGCTCGAAGACCCGACATAAGGTTCCGCAGTGGCGTCGCCCGAGCGGCATGGGCCATATGGTGTCATTTTCAGACACCACTTGTCAACTCTATGTTGGTCTCCTGCATCCGGCCGTCAAGGGCGGTGTCCTGCGCCAGCCCGAATGCGGCGAGTCCTGAAGGGCGGGGGGGGGTGTACAAGGAAGTCCAACCCTCCCAAATACCGGAAGCCCCAACGCAGGAAAATGAACAACAATGACCGAGCCAACCGCTCCTGCCGGTAAATCGCCGGGCGCTCAGTCGTCGTCGACGTCTGTGGCTGCGACGAAGCCCATGTCCAAACCTGCCCCTCCGCCGATGCAAACCGTGAAGAACGCGATTGAGCCGGGCGACATTTCCCGAGCGAGGCGCTGCATCCAGGACAACCCATCCGCCGCAGGGTGATGCGCACTCCAAGCCCGCTCTCCCGCCCATGCAGATGGCAAAAAACGGGGCAAGATCCCTCGCCCTAAGAGGAAGAAAGCAGTCCGACGTAAAGCCAAAGGCCGTTGCCCGCTTCCACCTGCGCGGCATTGGACAAAGCTGTGCCCTGGTAATTGCCACGCGGGATACGCCAGATCAGGCGTTTGCCGTGATCCCGTCGATCTCCGCCATCTCTTCCGCGCTCAGCGCCCAGTCTCCTGCCTTGACGTTGCGCTCGATCTGCTCGGGCTTGGTGGCGCCGGCGATGACGCTCGCCACCGCCGGCCGCGCCAGCAGCCAGGAGAAGGCCAATTCCAGGAGACTGCGGCTGCGCGCGCCGCAGAAATCCTCGAGCCGCTCCACCTTCCGCCAGTTCTCCTCGATGAGGTAGCGCTCGGCCCAGCGCTGGTCGCGGCTGAGCCGGCCGTCCTGCGGCATGGCGTCGCGCTTGTACTTGCCGGTGAGCAGCCCGCTCGCCAGCGGGAAGAAGGGCAACAGGCCGAGATCATAGGCCCCGATCGCCGGCAGCAGCTCGCGCTCGATGCCGCGCAC
This sequence comes from Allostellaceae bacterium, assembly GCA_035623985.1. Classification (GTDB taxonomy): domain Bacteria; phylum Pseudomonadota; class Alphaproteobacteria; order ATCC43930; family CGMCC-115725; genus DAHUYF01. Next base: position 10,724 of record DASPSJ010000009.1, read on the forward strand.
CAGGAGGCTGTACTCGTCCTGGCAGGAAATGAAGGCGTTGAGACCCCGGTGGCGCGCGGTCCATTGCGCCTCGACCACCTGCCAGGCGGCGTAGTTGGAGCAGCCGATGTAGCGCACCTTGCCCTGGCGGACGAGATCGTCGAGCGCGCCGAGCGTCTCCTCGATCGGCGTCAGCGGGTCCGGGCGATGCACCTGGTAGAGATCGATCCAATCGGTCCTGAGCCGCGTCAGGCTCGCCTCGACCGCGCGCATGATGTAGCGGCGCGAGGCGCCTTTGAGCCGCTCGGCCGGCGGATCCATCGCCATGCCGAACTTGGTCGCGAGCACGATGTCCTTGCGCCGCTCGCCGAGCACCTGGCCCAAGCATTCCTCCGAGGCGCCGCGGGCGCCGCCGTTCATCGTGCCGTAGGTGTCGGCGGTGTCGAAGAGCGTGACGCCGAGATCGAGCGCCCGGTGCACGATCCGGCGCGCGCCTTCGACGTCGATGCGGCCGCCGAAATTGTTGCAGCCGAGGCCGATGGTCGAGACCTGGAGCCCGGACTTGCCGAGGGTGCGATGCTGCACGGATTATCCCTTTCTGCGCCGCGGGTGGTTAGAGCCGTCGCGCCCTGCCCGTCAAGCCGGACCGCGGGAAGGGGAACTTTCGCCCCCCGGCTCGAACCTGATATAAATATCCGATGTTCCTGTTGATCGATAACTACGACAGCTTTGTCTACAACCTCCGGCACTATCTCGGCGAGTTGGGCGCCGAGGTGCTGGTGAAGCGCAACGACGCGCTCTCGGTCGAGGCGGCGCTGGCGCTGCGCCCGCAAGGCATCGTCATCTCGCCGGGGCCGAGCGATCCCGACCATGCCGGCATCTGCCTCGAGCTGGTGCGCCGCGCCGGCGCCATCCCGGTGCTCGGCGTCTGCCTCGGCCTTCAGGCGATCGGCCAGGCCTTCGGCGGCAAGGTGGTGCGCGCGCCGGTGCCGATGCACGGCAAGGTGAGCGCGATCCGCCATGACGGCAGCGGCGTCTTCGCCGGCCTTCAGAACCCGCTGCCGGCGACGCGCTATCACTCGCTGGTCGTCGAGCGCGCGAGCCTGCCGGCGGCGCTTGCCGTCACCGCGGAATGCGACGGGCTGATCATGGGCCTTGGCCATCGCGAGCGGCCGGTGCACGGCGTGCAGTTCCATCCCGAGAGCATCGCCTCCGTCGGCGGCCATGATCTCCTGCGCAATTTCCTGCGGCTTGCCGCCGCGGCGAGCCTCGCCGCATGAGCGAGGCCGCCGATCTCCGCCCGCTGCTGGCGAAAGTGGCGACCGGCCAGCGCCTCTCCGAGGCCGAGGCCGCCGCCGCCTTCGAGGCGATGATGTCGGGCGATGCGACGCCCGCGCAGATGGGCGGCTTTCTCATGGCGCTGCGCGTGCGCGGCGAGACCGTCGAGGAGATCACCGGCGCCGCGCGCGTCATGCGCGCCAAGGCGCTGGCGGTGGCGGCGCCCAAGGACGCGATCGACATCGTCGGCACCGGCGGCGACGGCCAGGGCAGCTTCAACATCTCGAGCGCCGCGGCGCTGGTCGCGGCCGGCTGCGGCGTGAAGGTGGCCAAGCACGGCAACCGCAAGGCTTCCTCGCTCGCCGGCGCCGCCGACGTGCTGGAGGCGCTCGGCGTCAACCTCAATTGCGAGATAGGCCTGGTGGAGCGCGCCATCCGCGAGGCCGGCATCGGCTTCCTCATGGCCCAGCGCCATCACAGCGCCATGCGCCACGTGGCGCCGACGCGCGTCGAGCTGGGCACGCGCACCATCTTCAACCTGCTCGGTCCCGTCTCGAATCCCGCCGGCGTCAAGCGCCATCTCGTCGGCGTCTTCGCCCGCGACTGGATCCGGCCGATCGCCGAGGTGCTGGGCAAGCTCGGCAGCGACCGCGCCTGGGTGGTGCATGGCGACGGCCTCGACGAGATCACCACCACCGGCGTCACCCACGTCGCCGAGCTCAGGATCGGCAAGGTGCTCGAATTCGAGGTGACGCCCGACATGGCGGGCCTGCCGCCGGCGCGGCTCGAGGACCTGAAGGGCGCCGACCCCGCCGCCAACGCCGCGCGCATGCGGGCGGTGCTCGCGGGCGAGACCGGGCCGCTGCGCGACATCGTGCTGCTCAACGCCGCCGGCGCGCTGATGGTCGCCGGCCGCGCCCGCGACCTCAAGGACGGCGTCGCGCAGGCGGCGCGCGCGGTCGACAGCGGCGACGCCAAGCGCGCGCTCGACCGCCTCATCGCCATCACCAACGAAGCGGCGGCCTGATGAGCGACGTGCTCGCGCGCATCTGCGCCGAGAAGCGCGAGGCCGTCGCCGACGCCAAGGCGCGCCTTCCGCTCGCGGGCCTCGAGCGCGCCGCGCGCGACGCCGCTCCGCCCCGCGGCTTCATCGCCGCGCTGGAGCGCGCGCGCGCGGCGGGAGGCTACGGCCTCATCGCCGAGATCAAGCGCGCGAGCCCGAGCCGCGGCCTGATCCGCGCCGATTTCGATCCCGCGGCGCTCGCCCGCGCCTATGCCAAGGGCGGCGCCACCTGCCTTTCCGTGCTCACCGAGGAGCGCCATTTCCAGGGCCGGCCCGAGCATCTCGCCGCGGCGCGCGCGGCGGTCTCGCTGCCGGTGCTGCGCAAGGACTTCATGCTCGACCCCTATCAGGTGCCGGAGGCGCGCGCCATGGGCGCCGATTGCATCCTGTTGATCCTGGCGGCGCTCGGCGACGGCGAGGCGCGCGCGCTCGAGGACGCGGCCATGTTCTGGGGCATGGACGTGCTGGTCGAGGTGCACGACCGCGATGAGCTCCTGCGGGCGGCCGGGCTCAGGACCCGGCTCATCGGCATAAACAACCGCAATCTCAAAACCTTGGTTGTCGATCTTGGGATAACAGAAGAGCTTGCCCGCGCGCTGCCGCCGGGCCGCCTCGCGGTCAGCGAGAGCGGCCTCAACACGCCCTGGGAGCTGGCGCGGATGGCGCGCGCCGGGACGCGCTGCTTCCTCGTCGGCGAATCCCTGATGCGCGCCGCCGACGTGGAAGCGGCGACGCGGGCGCTGCTGGCCCCGGCCGAGGCGACCCAATGAGCCGGCTCACCCATATCGACGCCAAGGGCGAGGCGGCGATGGTCGACGTCTCCGGCAAGCCCGAGACCGAGCGCGTCGCCACCGCGACCGGCAGCGTCGTCATGGCGAAGGCGACGCTCGACCTCATCCTCGCCGGCGGCGTCAAGAAAGGCGACGTGCTGTCGGTGGCGCGGCTTGCCGGCATCATGGGCGCAAAGCGCACGCCCGACCTCATCCCGCTCTGCCATCCGCTCGCGCTCACCGCGATCGAGGTCGAGCTTACCTGCGATCCCGCGCGCAGCGCCGTCGACATCACCGCCACCTGCCGCCTCAAGGGCCGCACCGGCGTCGAGATGGAGGCGCTGACCGCGGTCGCGCTGGCCGCGCTCACGGTCTATGACATGTGCAAGTCGGCCGACCGCGCCATGCGCATCGAGGGGATCCGGCTGCTCCATAAATCGGGCGGCAAATCCGGCACTTACGAGGCGGCGCGATGATCTCGGTCGAAGAGGCGCGGGCGCGCCTGCTGGCGCCGCTCAAGCCCTTGGGCGCCGAGCAGGTGGCGCTCAGCGAGGCGGCCGGCCGCGTGCTTGCCGAGGACGTGGCGGCGCGGCGCACGCAGCCGCCCTGGCCGGTCTCGGCGATGGACGGCTATGCTCTCCGCGCGGCCGATGCGGCGCGGCTGCCGGTCCGGCTCAAACTGGTCGGCTCGGTGCCGGCGGGCCAGGCCTTTGCCGGCACCGTCGGGCGCGGCGAAGCGGTGCGCATCTTCACCGGCGCGCCGATGCCGGATGGCGCCGACGCGGTCGTCATCCAGGAGGACGCCGAGCGCCAGGGCGACATGGTCGAGCTGCGCGAGCCGGCGCGGCTCGGCCGCCACGTCCGCCCGGCCGGGCTCGATTTCCGCGAAGGCGATGTCTGCCTTGCCGCCGGGCGGCGGCTCACCGCGCGCGATGTCGGCCTTGCCGCGGCGATGAACCGGCCTTGGCTCATGGTCCATCGCAAGCCGCGCATCGCCATCCTGCCGACCGGCGACGAGGTGGTGATGCCCGGCGATCCCGTGGGGCCCCATCAGATCGTCAGCTCCAACGGCTTGGCGCTGGCGGCGCTCGTCGCGCAATGCGGCGGCCTGGCGTTGCAGCTTCCGATCGCGCCCGACCGGGCGGATGCCTTGCAGCGCCTCGCCGACGCGGCGGTCGGCGCCGATTTCCTGGTCACCAGCGGCGGCGCCTCGGTCGGCGAGCACGACCTCGTGCGCGACGCCTTGGGCGCGAGCGGGCTCAGCCTCGATTTCTGGAAGATCGCCATGCGGCCGGGCAAGCCGCTGATGGTCGGACGCTACCGCGACACGCCGATGATGGGGCTGCCGGGCAATCCGGTCTCGAGCCTGGTCTGCGCGCTTCTCTTCCTGAAGCCCGCCATCGAGCGGCTCATCGGGCTCGCCGCGGCCGAGGCGCCGCCGCTGCGCGCGAGGCTCGCGGCGCCGCTTCCCGCCAACGACCGCCGCCAGGACTATCTGCGCGCGAGTCTGTCGCGCGCGGGCGACGGCGTGCTCGAGGCGCGGGCGTTTCCCGTCCAGGACAGCTCCATGATGTCGCTGCTGGCGAAATCCGGCTGTCTCGTGGTGCGCGCGCCGCAGGCGCCGCCGGCGCCGGCGGGCGCCATGGTCGAGATCCTCCTCCTCGACTCCGACCTCGCCCTCGCCTGAAGCTGCGCGCCGGCGGCTGGCGATGGTTGCGCGCAATCGAAGCCTTGACGCGCCGCGCGAACCAAACTAGAACACTCTCCTGGGTTTTGCTTTTGTTCCGCCAGCACTCCGCGAGGGTGGCGATGTTGACGCGCAAACAATACGAGCTCCTGCTTTTCATCAATCGCCGGTTGTCCGAGGGCGGCGTCTCCCCTTCCTTTGAGGAGATGAAGGAAGCGCTGGGCCTCAAATCGAAGTCAGGCATCCACCGCCTCATCAGCGGCCTTGAGGAGCGCGGCTTCATCCGCCGCCTGCCGCATCGCGCCCGGGCGTTGGAGGTGGTTCGGCTCCCCGAGGACACCGCCTATGCCCTCCAGCGCGGCCGCGGCGGCGAGCGCGGACGGTTCTCGCCGACCGTGATCCGCGGCGACTTCAAGGCGGCGTTGCCGGGCGCGGTCACCAGCGACGCCGGCGAGGCGGCGCAGCTTCCGCTGCTCGGCCGCATCGCCGCCGGCACGCCGATCGAGGCGCTGCGCGATCCCACGAACACCATCGGCGTGCCGCCGAGCCTCGTCGGCAAGGGCGAGCATTACGCCCTCGAGGTCGCCGGCGACAGCATGATCGACGCCGGCATTCTCGACGGCGACACCGTGGTGATTCAGCGCTCCGACCTCGCCGAGAACGGCCAGATCGTGGTGGCGATCATCGACGACGCCGAGGTGACCTTGAAGCGGCTGCGCCGGCGCGGCGATTCGATCGCGCTGGAGCCCGCCAACAAGGACTACGAGACGCGCATCTTCGGCCCCGACCGCGTCAAGGTGCAAGGCAAGCTCGTCGGCCTGATCCGCCGCTATTAGCGCTCGTCGCCGGCGGAAGCTGCAAATCCACCCGTGCGTCCTTCGAGACGCGCCCTACGGGCGCTCCTCAGGATGAGGAAGCAGTGAGCGTGGCACCGACCGGCGATGCCCGATTCAATCTCGCCTCATCCTGAGGAGCGGCGCGAAGCGCCGCGTCTCGAAGGACGCATGGGCAGAATTGCAGCCTTCAGTTAAGTATTGATGAGGTGGACGGCCCCCGACGGCATCGGTGTGCCAGAGAATTAAAGGGACATAATACTTAATTCAGCAGTTAAGTATGTCCCCTAAACTCCCGTGTCTCCTAAACTCCCAAAGACGAAGATGATCAAGGAACTTGCTCCTTAAATTCGCGTCATGACGCCCATCGCGTCGCAGGTAAATTGCCGGCTGGTCAGCGCGTTCTTGCCTGTCCAACTGCGCAAAATGCGGCGGCGATAAATACACAACATACGTGTAATATTATTTTCATTGGACGCGCGCTTTCGCGTATTTTATGAACTTTCGAATTTGAAGCCCAAATAAGGCTCGGACTTGGCGGAGAACGCCCTGCAAAGACGCGCGATAAGCGACGGTCGGATTCTTTCGAATCCGCAGAAAGGAGCTTGAGATGTTCAGAGCGTTTTCCGAAGAACGAGTCCGCACGCGGCGCAAGGCCGTCATCTTCGCCTCTTGCCTGGCCCTACTGCCAGGTTTCGCGTTTGCGTCGCGAGCGGAGACAGTGCTCCGAATCGGGCATTTCCCGAACATCACCCATGCTCAAGGACTCATTGCGCACGCTTTGTCGCGTGAAGGCAAGGGATGGTTCGAACAAAGGCTAGGACCCGGCGTAAAAATCCAATGGTTCATCTACAATGCGGGGCCAGCTGCGATGGAAGCGCTGATTGCCAAATCTCTCGATCTCACCTATGTCGGCCCGAATCCGGCGCTGAATGTTTACGCAAAGTCCGGGGGCGCCGAGGCGCGCATTATCAGCGGCGCCGCCGAAGGTGGCTCCGCCCTCGTCGTGCAGCCCGGCGAGAACCTTAAGACGGCGAGCGACTTTCGCGGCAAGAAGCTCGCCACGCCGCAGCTCGGCAATACGCAAGACGTCGCCGCGCGGTCGTGGCTCATCACGGGCGGCTTGCACATCACGCAGACGGGCGGAGACGCACAGATCATACCGACGGCCAATCCGGATCAGCTATTGCTCTTCCGGCAGAAGCAATTGGACGGCGTTTGGACGGTGGAGCCTTGGGTGTCGCGGCTGGAGAGCGAAGCCGGCGGAAAAGTGTTGATCGACGAGCCGGGTGCGATCACGACGGTCGTCGTCGCGCGGGCGGATTTCTTGAGCAGCCAGCACGATCTCGTGCAAAAGTTCGCGGCAGCGCAGCGGGAACTCACCGACTGGATCGTCGCGCACCCGCAGGAAGCGCAACAACTCGTCCGCAGCGAACTCTCGGCCGAGACCCGAGTCGATGTCTCGCCCGATCTCATCAGCCGCGCTTGGCAGCGGATTCACTGGGTTCATGACGTCAGGCTCGAATCGCTGCAACAGATCGTCAAGAGCGCGCAAGAAGTCGGCTTTCTGCGCGACGTACCCGACCTCGGGCGCTTCGTTCAGCCGCCCTGATGGAACAAGCCGCCGGGAAGCTCAGCATCGAGGGTGTGTCGAAATGGTTCCGCACGCCGCGCGCCGTGGTGCATGCGCTTGATGGCGTTTCGCTTACCGTGCAGCCCGGAGAGTTCGTTTGCCTTGTCGGTCCGAGCGGTTGCGGAAAATCGACGCTGCTGGACATACTTGCCGGACTGACCGCGCCCGATTCCGGCGGCGTGTTTGCGGACGGCGTGCCTGTCGAGGGACCAGGACGACACCGCCTCGTGATGTTTCAGGAATCGGCGCTGTTTCCATGGCTCGACGTGTTCGGCAATGTCATGTTCGGGTTGGCGCGCGACCGCAGCCTCACGCGCGAGCAGCGGCGCGAGATCGCCGAGCGTCATCTCGAACTCGTCGGACTGACCAAATTCAAAAAGGTCTACACGCATGAGCTGTCGGGCGGCATGAAGCAGCGCGTCGCGCTCGCCCGCTCCCTCGCGCCCGATCCGCGCGTTTTGTTGATGGATGAACCTTTTGCTGCGCTCGACGCGTTGACGCGCGAGCGGCTTTACCGCGATCTTCAGAACATATGGCAAAAACGCCGCAAGACCATTCTTCTCGTGACGCACAACGTGCGCGAGGCGGTCTGCCTCGGCGATCGCGTGGTCTTGATGTCGCCCAATCCCGGGCGCATTCGTGAAGCGTTTGCCGTCGCGCTTCCCCGCCCGCGCGATATCAACTCGCCCGAACTGGCGGAGCTGGCGCAGCGCATCACCGCCGCCTTGAAAAATTACGACGTCGACGGCGCCGAAAAATGAAACGCGGCCTTGCGATAGCGGCCTTTTTTGCGGCCTTGATGGTCATTTGGAAAGGGGCGACGCTCTATATGGGATGGTCGCCTCTGCTTTTGCCGCCGCCCGAGTCCGTCGCGCGCTACCTTTGGGAGGCTACCCGCGACGGCACACTCTTGTCCGCTTCGATCGTGACATTGAAACGGCTGCTGATCGGCTATTTCATCGGCGTCGTGACCGGCATGAGCGTCGGCCTGCTGATCAGCGCCTCCGATCTCCTCGAGAGCACGATCGGCGCGCTCGCTCTTGGGTTGCAAACGCTGCCGAGCGTCTGTTGGGTGCCGCTCGCCCTGCTGTGGTTCGGCCAGACCGAAGGTGCGATGCTGTTCGTCGTCATTATGGGAACGGTCGGCTCCGTCGTCATCGCAACAAATCATGGCACGCGCTCGATACCGCCGATTTATGCGCGCGTCGCGCGAACCATGGGATCCGAAGGTTTCGACAAATGGATCCGCGTCATTATTCCCGCAGCCCTGCCGTTCTTGGTCACCGGGATGAAGCAGGGATGGGCGTTCGCATGGCGCTCGCTCATGGCAGCCGAGGTGTATGTCACGATCCTCACCGGATTCGGATTGGGCCACCTCCTCGACTACGGCCGCGAATTGAGCTCCATGGATCAGGTAATCGGCGTGATGGTCGTCATCGTCCTGATCGGCCTCATCGCGGACAAAGGGCTATTTGCACCCTGGGAGCGCTTCATGCATCGGCGATGGGGAACCGGCGCGGCGGCATCCTAAGTTGCATCCTGGTCGCTGATCCGAATTTGGTTCGAAGATTTACGCACTGCAGACCTTGCAATCAGGCGCGCAGCCGCAGACGATCGTGGAATTAAAGGGACATGGAATTAAAGGGACATAATACTTAATTCGGTGGCCTTCTCCTCACCGGAAGACCGTGCCGCCCGTCGTTGTCGATCATGTGGAAATAAGTATTGTGTCCCCGAAACCGCGGTTGTGTCCCCGAAACCGCGGTGGCCTTCTCCTCACCGGAAGACCGTGCCGCCCGTTGTTGTCGATCATGTGGAATTAAGTATTGTGTCCCCGAAACCCTATTGTGTCCCCGAAACCCTGCTGTCCCCGAAACCCTGTTTGCGAATACCCGATATTAAAATCGGATATAAGATTTGGAATTCTCGGGTTTCCGGCGCGCCGCGCGCAACGCGCCGGCCTGTCGACGGCCGCGCTCACCGCCGCTCCGTCGCCCTGGTCCAGGGCCGAACACCGCGCCAGTCGGCCACCGTCTCGATGCGGATGCCGCCAGGGTCGAGCCAGACCGCATGCGCGCCTTTGCGCCGGATGTCGATGCTGTCGATGATCAGCGGTCCGCGGCAGAGCCGCCAGGCGGGCACCGGGCTCACCACGAGATCGGCGCCGGCGCAGTCGCGGCGGAGCGCGTCGGCCTCGCGGATCAGCGCTACGGTGTGGCCGCGCGCGTTGTAGCGGCAGCTCTCCCTCGTGCAGGAGAGCCAGCCGTCGGCGCTGGCGCCGGTCTCGGGCCAGGCCTCGCCCTCCTCGCCCGCGCCGCGCCGCGTCCAGGTCTCGCGCACGAAGGCGTCGACCCGCGGGCGCGACAGCAGATAGCTGCCGTCGGCCGCGCGCACCGCGACGAGCCCGCCTTCGCCCGCCACCAGCAGGTCGGGCGGCCGCACCAGCAGCAGGCTCGCATAGCCGAGCGCGATCGGCGCCAGGCCCAGCCAGCGCCAGCGCCGCGTCCAGATGCAGAGCCAGAGGCCGCCGAGCGCCAAAAGGATCAGCCCTTCGGCCGGCATGCTCGGCAATGTCACCACCGCGCCCGGCCAGGCGGTGACGCCGGCGGCGATCGCCTTCACCCAGCCGATGCCCCAGCCCATCGGCGCGAGCGCCAGCCCCTCGGCGCCCAACGGCATCAGCAAACAGGCGATGAGCGCCCAGGGCATGATCCAGAAGCCGGTGACCGGCACCGCCAGCGCGTTCGCCACCACCGAATACAGCGGGAAGCGGTTGAAGTGATAGATGGTGAAGGGCATCGTCGCCACGGTGGTGACCAGCGTGGTGAAGGCGATGCCGAGGAGATAGAGGCCGCAGCGCCGCAGCATCCCGGCATGCGCGTGCCAGTCCGCAAGGCGCGGACGCATCGCCTCGTAGAAGGCGACGAGGCCCGCCACCGCGGCAAAGGACATCTGGAAGCTCGGCCCCGCCGCCGCTTCGGGCATCATCAGCATGATGGCGAGCGCCGCATAGGCGACGGCGCGCGCCGAGAGGCTGAGCCGGTCGACCAGCACGGCAAGCAGCACGAGCCCGGTCATGACGAAGGCGCGGCGCGAGGGCACGGTGGCGCCCGACAGCAGGAGATAGAGAAAGGCTATGAGGAGCGCGCCCGCCGCCGCCCATTTCTTGGTGGGATGGCGCAAGGCGAGCGCCGGGATCAGCGCCAGCCCCGCGCGCAAGGCGAAGAACGCCGCCGCCGCCACCATCCCCATATGGAGCCCGGCGATCACCAGGATATGCGCGAGCCCCGCGTCGCGGAAATGCCCCGCCTCGTCTTTCGCGATGGCGTGCGTCTCGCCGGTGACGAGCGCCGCGGCGATGGCGCCGGTATCGCCGGGCAGCGCCGCCCGGATGCGCGCCGTCACCGTTGCGCGCAGCCATTCCACGCCCGCGCGCCAGGGGCTCGGTCCCGCGCCTTCGGGCGCGGCGATGGTCTCCGGCGCGCTCAGCGCATAGCCCACCGCGCCGAGGCGATCGAACCAGGCGCGGCGCTGGAAATCATAGGCGCCCGGCATCGCCGGCGCCGAAGGCGGGAAAAGCCCGGCCCTGAGGCTCACCCACGCGCCGGGAACGAGATCGCCCGCGTCCGTCTTGAGCGTGATGCGGACGCGCGCGGGCAGCCCTTCGGCCGCGACGCGCTCGATGCGGGCGGGCGCGATGAGGAGCCGCGTGCCTTCGGGCAGCGGCTCGACCGCGACCAGCCGGCCTTCGACCGTCGCCGCGGCGAGCCGATAGCTCAGCACCGGCGCCGCGACATACCAGCTTTGCACCGCCGCCGCGGCAAAGCCGAGCGTGAGCGCCGCCGCGGCCACCGCTGGCGCCGCAAAACGCTGCGCGCGCAGCGCGGCGATGGCGGCGAGCAGCGCCAGCCCGGCAAGGGCGAGCGCCGGTGCCAGCGGCGGCTCGAAAGTGAGCCAGAAATAGGCGCCGATGCCGGCGCCGGCGAAGACCGGGATCCAGAGCGGCCAGCGCTCGCGCTCGGCCAGCAGGTTGTCCAGCAGCCGGCGCCCGGCCGCGCCGAGCGGGCGGCGGACCGCATCGGCCGGCGCCGCCGTTCCGATCGCGAGGTCGCCGGCCTCTCTTTGCTGCATGGGGGCGAAGTGTAAGTCAGCCGGCGCGCTGCGCCAAACGCCGCGTCACGGATCAGGCAATGCGTCCGCGAAACTCGGGGCGCTAACGGTGCCGGTGCAAATGCCGGTGCTTGCGGTCGCGCACCGCCCATCCCGCCCAGAAAGCGAGCCCGTGCGTGACGGCAAGGCAAAGCAGGAAAATCACTTCGGATTGACCCATGGGACAACGATACCACCGCCGGGGGCGCCGGCCACATGGTCAATCAACGATCCTGTTCCGAACCTCCGTCGGCGCGTCGCAAGCACCACTTCTTCAGCCGCGCGATCTTCTCGCGCAGCTTGGCGACGCCGCTTTGCAGCCTTGCCTCCTCGTCCTCGGAGGTCAGCTCCGCCCAGCATCCCGCCAGGGTCCATTCGGCCGCCAGCACGACGGCCGACAGCTCTTCGAGGCTGAGCTTTCCGGGCTCGAGTGAGACGATGATTGCGGCGCAATCCCCGGAGGGATCAGCGCCCGGGCATGCGTTGTCCCGTCGCGGGCATGGCTGTCCCGGCGCTTGACGCATACACGCTATCGTGGGAGTAGACCGATTAGCCATCGGCGGCGCTGATCCCGTCGCGGGTGGTTAGGTCGGTTCGGGGTGTTGCAACCACTCCGAGCCGACCGCCGGGTGAACACCCGGCACCGCCAACTTACCCCCAAACATTGAAAGCCGGCTAGCGGTTTTATGCGCGGGCTCGCTCCGCGGCGTCGGATCTCCCGTCCCCTTCGCCCCTTGCGGGGGGCGAACTGGACGAAAAGCGGCGCGGCGGCGGTTTTGCATGCGGGGATGTTGCATTCCTGGTAAGGAGAACCCGCCCCAAAGCCGCAGGCAGCGGCAAGGAGAAGGCCATGGATGGCGTCCTGCACCCCGTCGACCAGCGCCCGCCGCCCGACCGGCTGATCCCGCTCGCCCTCCAGCATGTTCTGGTGATGTATGCGGGGGCCGTGGCGCCGCCCTTGATCATCGCCGGCGCGCTCAAGCTGCCGAAGGACCAGGCCGCCTTCCTCATCAATGCCGACCTCTTTGCCGCCGGCCTGGTGACGCTGATCCAGACCGTCGGGCTCGGCCGCTTCGTCGGCATCCGCCTGCCGGTGATGATGGGCGTCACTTTCGCCTCCGTTTCGCCGATGATCGCCATGGGGACCAACCCGGCGATCGGCCTGCTCGGCATTTTCGGCTCGGTGATGGTCGCCGGCGTCTTCGGCTTCCTCATCGCCCCGCTGATCGGCCGCCTGCTGGTCTATTTCCCGCCGCTGGTCACCGGCACCATCATCGCGGTGATCGGCGTTTCGCTGATGCCGATCGGCATCAACTGGGCGGCCGGGGCGCCGGTGGCGACCATGCCGGGCTATGGCGATCCCCTGCACCTCGTCATCGCCGGCTTCGTGCTGGCGGTGATCCTGCTGATCCTCAAATTCGCCCGGGGCTTTGCGGCCAACATCGCGGTGCTGCTCGGCCTCGCCGCCGGCTTCATTCTGTCGGCGGCGCTGGGCCTCGTGAACGTCTCCGGCCTTGCCGCCGCGGCCTGGGTCGATTTTCCGACGCCGTTCCATTTCGGCGCACCCCTCTTCGATCTCGTCGCCTGCGTCACCATGAGCATCGTCATGATCGTGGTGCTGATCGAGTCGACCGGCATGTTCCTGGCGCTCGGCGAGATGACCGGCCGCGCGGTGACGCCCGAGGATCTGACCCGCGGCTTGCGCGCCGACGGGCTCGGATCCCTGATCGGCGGCATCTTCAACACCTTTCCCTACACCTCCTTCTCGCAGAATGTCGGCCTCGTCGGCGTGACCGGCGTGAAGAGCCGCTGGGTCTGCGCCGCGGGCGGCGTCATCATGGTGCTGCTGGGACTGCTGCCGAAGCTCGCCGTGCTGGTCGCCTCGGTGCCGCTTTTCGTGCTCGGCGGCGCGGGGGTGGTGATGTTCGGCATGGTCGCGGCCACCGGCATCCGCATCCTCGCCGCCGTCGACTTCAAGGCGCGGCCGCACAATCTCTACATCGTGGCGATCGCCCTCGGCATCGGCATGATCCCGCTGGTCGCGCCCAAATTCTTCGACCGGCTGCCGGCCGAGCTCGGCCCGCTGCTGCACAGCGGCATCCTGCTGGCGGCGGTGGCGGCGTTCCTGCTCAATCTCTATTTCAACGGCGCCGGCCGCGGCGGCGACGCCCGCGCCGCGGCGGCCGCGGCGGCGCGGCAGGCGGACCATCCCTGACGCGGGAAAGGCGCCGGAACGCCCGCCCCTGACGCGGCTGGGCGCGATGTGCTAAACCGCCGCCAGCATGAGCGTCGTCGTCCGCTTCGCCCCCTCGCCCACCGGCTTCCTGCATATCGGCGGCGCGCGCACCGCGCTCTTCAACTGGCTTTTCGCCCGCCATCACGGCGGCAGGTTCCTGCTGCGCGTCGAGGACACCGACCGCCAGCGCTCGACGCAGGAGGCGGTGGACGCGATCATCGACGGGCTGCGCTGGCTGGAGCTCGCCTGGGACGGCGACGTCGTCTTCCAGTCCGAGCGGGCGCGCCGCCATGCCGAGGCGGCGCAGGCGCTGCTGGCCGCCGGCAACGCCTATTACTGCTATTGCACGCCCGAGGAGCTTGCCGCCATGCGCGAGCGGGCGCGCGCCGAAGGCCGGGCGGTGCTCTATGACGGCACCTGGCGCGACCGCGATCCGCGCGAGGCGCCGCCGGGGGTACAGCCGGTCATCCGCCTCAAGGCGCCGCGCCAGGGCGAGACGGTGATCGACGACCTCGTGCAAGGCACGGTCACGGTCGCCAACACGCAGCTCGACGACCTCATCATCCTGCGCTCGGACGGCACGCCCACCTACAACCTCTCCGTCGTCGTCGACGATCACGACATGGCCATCAGCCACGTCATCCGCGGCGACGACCATCTCAACAACGCCTTCCGCCAGACGCAGATCTACCGCGCGCTCGGCTGGGAGGTGCCGCGCTTCGGCCATGTGCCGCTGATCCACGGCCCCGACGGCGCCAAGCTCGCCAAGCGCCACGGCGCGCTCGGCGTCGACGCCTATCGCGCGATGGGCTACCTGCCGGAGGCGCTGCGCAACTACCTGCTCCGGCTCGGCTGGAGCCACGGCGATGCCGAGATCATCTCGACCGAGCAGGCGGTCGCCTGGTTCGACATCGACGCCGTCGGCCGCGCCGCGGCGCGCTTCGACTTCGCCAAGCTCGACAGCCTCAACGCCCATTACCTGCGCGCCAGCGCCGACGACCGGCTGGCGGCGCTCGTTGCGCCGCGGCTGGAGAAGGCGCTCGGCCTGGCGCTCGACGCGGCGCTGCGGGCGCGGCTCGCCGCCGCCATGCCCGGCCTCAAGCCGCGCGCCAAGACCTTGGCCGAGCTTGCCGACAAGGCCCGCTTCTACCTCGAGCCCCGGCCGATCCCGCTCGACGACAAGGCCCGGGCGCAGCTCGCCGGCGGCGCGCCCGCCCTCCTCGGCACGGTGGCCTTGCTCCTCGCCCAGACCGAGTGGCGGGGTTCGGGGCTCGAGGCGGCGGTACGCGGCTTCGCCGAAGGAACCGGGATCAAGCTCGGCGATATCGCTCAGAAGTTGCGCGCGGCGCTGGTCGGCGGCACCGTCTCGCCGCCGATTTTCGAGGTCATGGAAGTGCTTGGCCGCGAGGAGACGCTCGCCCGCCTTGCCGATGTCGCGCCTGGGCATGTCACCGTTTGATAAAAGAATCGGGCCGGCTTATGCTGCGTTGCGAGGGGATTATTGCGTCGCAGCGCCAATGGGGGACTACGCCGATGGACACCAAAACGCCCGCCGCCAAGGATCATAACCAGGGACTGCGCGAGACCTGCACCGTCACCGACAACGCCACCGGCCAGTCGGTCGAGCTGCCGCTGCTGCCGGGGACGCTCGGCCCCAAGGTGATGGACATCAGGCGGCTTTACTCCGATCTCGGCCATTTCACCTTCGACCCCGGCTTCACCGCCACCGGAAGCTGCGAGTCCAAGATCACCTACATCGACGGCGACAAGGGCGAACTGTTCTATCGCGGCTACCCGATCGAGGAGCTGGCCGAGCACAGCGATTTCATGGAGACCGCCTATCTCCTGCTCAACGGCGAGCTGCCGAGCGCCGCGGAGAAGAAGACGTTCGAGCGCGACATCACCATGCACACCATGGTGCACGAGCAGCTCGCCAGCTTCTTCCGCGGCTTCCGCCGCGACGCGCATCCCATGGCGGTCATGTGCGGCGTGGTCGGCGCGCTCTCGGCCTTCTACCACGACAGCACCGACATCAACGACCCGCGCCAGCGCGTCGTCGCCAGCCACCGGCTCATCGCCAAGATGCCGACGATCGCGGCGATGACCTACAAATACTCGGTCGGCCAGCCCTTCATCTATCCGCAAAACAACCTCAAATACGCCGAGAACTTCCTGCGCATGATGTTCGCCGTGCCGGCCGAGGAATACGTCGTCAACCCGGTGCTGGCGCGGGCGATGGATCTCATCTTCATCCTGCACGCCGATCACGAGCAGAACGCCTCCACCTCCACCGTGCGCCTCGCGGGCTCGTCGGGCGCCAATCCCTTCGCCTGCATCGCCGCCGGCATCGCCTCGCTCTGGGGTCCCTCCCATGGCGGCGCCAACGAGGCGGTGCTGCGGATGCTGATGCAGATCGGCGACAAGAAGCGCGTGCCGGAATTCGTCGGGCGCGCCAAGGACAAGGACGACCATTTCCGCCTCATGGGCTTCGGCCATCGCGTCTACAAGAACTACGACCCGCGCGCGGCGGTGCTGCGCAAGAGCTGCCATGCGGTGCTGGACGAGCTGGGCGTGCGCGACGAGGCGCTGCTCGACCTCGCCATGGAGCTGGAGCGCATCGCGCTCCACGATCCCTATTTCGTCGAGAAGAAGCTCTATCCCAACGTCGATTTCTATTCCGGCATCATCCTGCGCGCCATGGGCTTCCCGATGTCGATGTTCACCGTGCTCTTCGCGATCGCGCGCACGGTGGGCTGGGTGGCGCAGTGGAACGAGATGATCGAGGATCCCCACGCCAAGATCGGCCGGCCGCGCCAGCTCTATACCGGCCAGACGCTGCGGCACTACGTCCCGGTGGCGCAGCGTGGCTAGCGTCAACCGCCACGGCCCGGCGCGCCGCCACGGCGGCGGCGAGCGCCGCTACGTCGCGAGCCTGCTCTGGCCCGGCCGGCTGCCGCGCCCGGCCAACGACAACCGCCGCCGGCTCCATCTGGTGCCGCTAGCCGCCTGCGCCGCGCTGCTGCTGGCGGCGCTGTTGGCGGTGATGTCGTAAAAGCCCGGCTGCGGGACGGGACGGGCCTGCGACTGCGTCCTGTCGAAGCCTTGCCGTAACTCGGAACTTTCCCCTGCCCCTGAAGGGCAGGGCGATCGCATATGTCGCGGAGCCCCCGGCGTGAAAGATTGACCACGAAGGCACGGAGGGCACGGAGAAACAAGAAAGGGCGCGCCTGCCTGCGCGAAGCCGAAGCTGCTTCGGCTTCGCGTAGGCAGGCAAAGCGCGCCAGTACTTCTTTCCTCACTGTCTCACTGTCTCTTTGGTGAATCTCTTCCTGCCACGGGCGTGGCGACAAATGCGATTGCCCTGCCCCTGAAGGGAGGGTCAGGGAGGGAGGTGCGACCCGCTATCGCCGCTGCGCTCCGGTTTCGGCGCGAGCGGGCATGAGGATATGGGGCTCGAACGCGAGTTGCGTGCAAAGATAGTCCTCGACGGTCTCGGCGCGGCGGATCAGCTCGACGCTGCCGTCTCGCCGGAGGAGAAGCTCCTTGGGCCGGAGGCGGCCATTGTACTGGAAGCCCATCGCAAGGCCGTGGGCGCCGGTGTCGTGGATGAGCAGGTAGTCGCCCTCCGACACGGGCGCCAGGGGAAATTGCCTGGCAAACTTGTCGTTGTTCTCGCACAGGGAACCGACCACGTCGACGAGGCCGGCGGCGCCGTGTTTTTCTTGCCCGTCCTGGCCGATGGCGGTGATGTGGTTATAGGCCCACTCGTACATGGCGGGACGCATGAGGGAAGACATGCACGCATCGACGCCGACGTAATCGCGGTATTTCGACATCACGTTGAGAACCCGCGTTGCGAGCACGCCGTGGGGACCGGTGATCAGTCGGCCGCACTCCATGAACAGTTTCGGCTGGTATCCATGCTCGCCTTGGAACCGTGCAAAGAGCTTCGTGGTCCGGTCGGCCAAGGCGGCGAGGTTGAAGGGCTTGTCCGAAGGACGATACGGGATGGCGATGCCGCCGCCGATGTTCACGAATTCGAACCGGATGCCGGTCGTTGCCGATATTTCGCCGCACAGGCGGAGGAGCATCTCGACGATGGCGACGACCCGCCGATACGCGCCCTCGTTCGACACGATCATCGCGTGAAGGCCGAAGCGCTTGGCGCCGCGCTCCCGCGCCCGCGCATACGCCCCGGCAATCTGGTCCCGCCGCAAGCCGAACTTCGCCTCTTGCGGCTTGCCGATGACCGCGTTCCCGGTGCCCAGGGTGCCCGGGTTGTATCGCAGGCAGATCAATTCCGGCATGAAGGGCGGCTTGTCGACGAAGCTCGCGTCGTCGAGGTTCAGGATGCAGCCCCCATGGCCGAGCGCTTCGGCGTATTCCTCCCGCGACGTGTTATTGGAGGAAAAGATGATGTCGTCCGCCCCCGCGCCGACCCGCCGCGCCATCTTCAGTTCGGCGATTGAGGCGCAGTCGAAGCCGAACCCGAGCTCGCGCCGAAGCATCTCGAGGATGCGGAGGTTCGGCAGCGCCTTGACGGCGAAGAATTCCCGGAAGCCGGCGACGGACGCGAACAGGTCGTTGAGGCGATGCCCGCCCTCCACGATCCCGGCTTCGTCGTAGATGTGGAACGGCGTCCCGAACGCATTGGCGATTTCGACCAGAACGGGGAGCAGGCGGTTCGCGAAGGCGGCTGACATCGGCACGATCGGAGGCTTTCCGGCAAGTGCTGGCAGGCGCTAATGAATCAGGGTCTTACTTTGCGAGGAGTGCCTGCAACAACACTTCGTACTGGCGCCCCGTGTCGAACGACTCGTATCGCGCGGGATGGCCCTCGTCGACGAACGGGCTCAGGGGCGTCACGACGGTGGCGTATGACGGCTTGTGCTTGTACTGGAGCGACATCCGGTCGCTTGAGACTTCGCGAACCCGATGCGTCGCCGCTCGGTAGGCTCCGTTCGTCCATCGCTGAGCGTAGTCGCCGAGGAACACGAAGAGCGCGTCGGGCGGTATGGGAACGTCCAGCCACTCGTCTTCCGCGCTCAACACTTCCAGTCCCGGCCCGTCATGCGTCAGAATCGTGAATACCGCGTGGTCGACATGGGCCGTCATGGCGATGTTCACCGAATTGCCGATCGCTCGGCCGGCGCCGACCTTGTAATAGTTGAGGCCGAGTCGGTGCATCGGCGCTTGCATGAAGCGGTCGAAGAACCTGTTGTCGAGACCAAGGTCCAGGGCGCAGAGCGACATGAGCCGACCGCCGACTTTGACCATTTCCTCGAAAAGCAGCATCCCCTGTCTGAATGGCTCGTGATAGAGCCCGGCCAATCCCGACAGCGCGGGCGTCGCAACGTAGTTCCCGATCCGGTATTGCTCGCAGGCTTCGGCTCCCGAATGCATGCGGCTCTTTTCGGCGCCGAGACCGCGATAGCCGAGAAACTGCGACTGGGCGCTGCAGGTGAATTTGGCCTTCTGATCGGGCGGGCGGGAATAGAATCGGCTTGTCTCGTCGAACGCGGCGGCGATCAGCTCGGCCGGGACGCCGTGGTTGCGCAGGAAGAAGTATCCGGAATGCCGGCACGCATCGCCGACCGCGGTCGCCGCGCGCCGCGTCTCGTCCGCCGCCCAGGGGCCGTCGCCCGAAGGCCATGTCACAAACGGTATGCTTGCCGGAAGCTGTGTCGTCATCGGCGTCGTCTCCAGCCTCCGCTCCGGTGGGACATCGTGATTTTATTCTTGATCATTTTCTTGAAAGCCAGATGATTACGCTTATACGAGTGCGGGCATCGTGGGTCAAACGGAAATCCGTCGCCCTTCGAGTCGCACCATCGCTTGGAACGCGGATGAAAGCCTCTGCCATTGCCGTTTCCGTGGAATGCGCCGGCCTGCGACTCCAGGTTCACCCCCACGTCCACCGTCCATGGCGGTTTCTCCTGAAGGTTCTGCTGGCCCTCGCGATTTTGGCGGCGGGCGGCGCGTTGACGCTTTCCGGCGACTGGCGCCTTGCCGTGGCGGGAATCTTCATCGAAGGTCTGGTCTTTGCCCATATGCTCGAATTGGTTCATTCCTGCATTCACGGAACGGCTTTCGGCGCGCGGCGGGCGGATCGGATCGCCGGTGTGCTGCTGGGGCTGCCGATGCTCGTCTCGTTCTCCGATTATCGGAGCAACCATCTGGAGCATCACCGCACGCTGGGCAAATCCGAGAAGAAGGACTTCTTCGGATATGAGTTCGAAGGCATGACGACCTGGCTGTCGTTTGCGCGGCACCTGCTGATGCTCGGGCACTATCGAAACGCCGCCGCGAACATGGCGCGCGCCGCGACGCGCTGGAATTGGCGAAAAATTCCGGCGGCGGCGTTCGATTCCCGCCTCGAGCATCTCTTGATGGCGCTGTGGCTTCTTGTGCCGCTGGCGGCGTTGCTGTCGGGTCGTGCGGGGCCTTTTCTCGTCCTGGTCCTTCCGTGCCTGGTGGCGATTCCATGCCATGTGCTGATTGAACTCCCGGAACATTGGCGCTGCCCTCCCGTCGACGACCCGCTGGTCCATACGCGCTCGATTTCGGCAAGCCGACTCGCCACCTGGTTCACGAACGGGAACAACTATCACTTGGAGCACCACCTCTGCCCGTGGCTGCCGAACGGCGCCCTGCGCGGCTTGCATCTGAAGCTGCGGGCGCACGCCGTCCACTATCAAAGCTCCTATTTTCGTTTCTATATGGAGGTGTTCCGGAGCCTGCGTTTCAGGCGGCAACAAAGTGCAGCCGTCGCAATGCATGACTAGCCGGCGCGCGTCGAAGCAGTCGCATCTTCACGTCCTGCTTCTGGTGGATCCCGAGTTCTTCAACCCGTCCGATCCGCAGTTCCTGAAGGTGACGCCGGACACCGAGTCCGAACACTTCGTGGCGGCCGGGCTGAAGGCGCTTCGGCACCACGTATCGGTTCTTCCTTTCAAGCCCTATCGAAGAGGCGGCCGCACCGTCGCCAATGACATCGTTCGATTGAACCCCGACATCGTCTTTAATTTCGTCGAGCACATGGGCGGCGAACGCCGTCTTGCCGCACATGTTCCGGCGCTTCTGGACGTCTTGGGCATTCCCTACACGGGGTCGTCTGCAATCGGCATGGCCACGATCGACAAGGCGGCCTCCAAGCAGGCGGTGAGCGGCATCGGTTTTCCGGTGCCGCCCTTCGTCGTGCTTCCCGTCGGATCGACTCGCGCGCCGCGCCCCATGGTCGATTTCCCCGCCATCGTCAAGCCGCAGTTCGGCGGCGCTTCGGAGGGTTTGACCGTCGAATCGGTGATCCATTCCGAGCGTGATTTGGTCAGGCGGGCCCGCGAGATTCACCGCGCATTCGGGGAATCGGCCATTTGCGAGCGCTTTATCGACGGCCGCGAGCTGTCGGTCGGGCTGATCGAAGATAAGAACGACGTGCTCGTGCTGCCGATTCGCGAAACCGTCTTCGGGCGCGCCGATGCCGGCGGGCCTCGCTTCTGCACGCAGCGCGTGAAGGACAGCGCCCGTTACCGCGACCGATGGGACATCCGTTACGAGCGCGCCCGACTGCCGCCGGCGCTCGAGCGCCGCATTCGAACGCTGTGCAAGGACGCCTTTGGAATTCTTGGCCTGTCCGGCTATGCGCGCATGGACATGCGGCTGGATTCGGCAGGCGACCCGGTATTTCTTGAAGCGAATGCCAACCCGGATCTCGCGCCAAGGTATTTCGGGATCATGGCCTCGTGGATGGGTTTGACCTACGAAGACCTGCTCATCAGGATTCTGCGGGCGGGATTAAACCGCAAGCCGGTCTGGCCGTGACGCGGGCGCGGCGCTTTTGACTCGCGGCCGTCATGAAGCTCGCGCCGAGCTTGCCGCGGCAGCTCCGGATTCCCCCTCCCGCGGGCAAGGCTATCGCATATGAAATTCACCACGGAGGTTGAGCCGCGAAGCGGATCAACGAGAACACGGAGAAAAAAGAATGGCGCGCGAAGCGCGCCAAATAACTTCCTCATTGCCTCACTGTCTCACTGGTGAATCTTCTCTTTCTCTTGCCACTCTGGAAATCTCGAGTCTACCCCCGTCCCGCCAGCGCCCGCGCTTTCTCCAGGCCGGCATAGCTGCGCGTCGGCGCCGCCATCAGGAAGCGATACCCCTCTTCCAGCAGGCGCCCGGCGTTGTTGGCGTCGACATGCGGATGGCCGACGGCCACGCCCTGCGCCTTGCAGATGCGCACCACCTCCGCCATCGCCGCGAGCATGGCGGGATGCTCGTAGTGCCGGGGATGGCCCAGCTCCTGGCTGAGGTCGCCTTCGCCGATCAGGATGACGCCGATCCCCGGCACGCGCGTCAGCATGTCCTCGAGATTGGCGATGCCGGTGGTGTCCTCGATCATCAGCGCCACCAGGATCTCGCCCTTGGGGGCGAGCGGCCAGACATCGGCCTTGGCGTAGTATTCCTGCTGCGTCAGCCCCCAATAGCGCGCCGCCGCGGTCGGGCCGTCGCCGCGCACGCCTTGCGGCTCATAGAGCGGCGCCGTCTTGAGGCGGGGATAGCGGCAGGCGGCCACGGCGTTGTAGGCCTGCTCGGCGGTGCTGACATGCGGCCAGACGATGCCGTAGGCGCCGAGGTCGAGCGCCTGCTTGGCGAGCCACTGGTTCTTCTCCTCGCCATTGGGCGGGATGCGCACCAGCGGCGTCACCGCCGGGGCGAGCGAGGCCGAGTGCGCGATCTGGCGCCGGTTCAGCAGGTATTGCAGGCTGTCGCGCAGCGCCCGCACGTCCCAGGGATTGTGCTCCATCTCGAAGACGATGCCGTCGTATTTGGCCGTGCTGAGCGCGAGCGCCGTCTCCGTGTCGGCCTGGGCAAAGGTGGTGAAGGCCGGCTGGCCCTGCTCCAGCGCGCGGATCACACCGTTGAGACGGGGCAGCTCGGCCATGGCTCCTCCTCCGGATGGGCAAGGCGCATGCTAGAGGCCTGTCCCGGCAAGCGCAATTTGCTTGGGCGGCGGGCCGAGGCCATGCCGCGGGTCGTCCAAAAAACAAAAATTGTTGACCATGGCTGCGCAATTTTGTATACAATCTGCATACTGAATTGGCCTCCCGAGGACATGCGATGTCACAGACCGTCACGGCGCTGCTGCGCCTGCGCGAGCTGATCGTGAGCGGCGCCTTGCCGCCGGGCGAGCGGCTTTCGGAGCTGTCGGTGGTCGAGCGGCTTGGCGTCTCGCGCACCCCCGTGCGCGCGGCGCTGGCGCGGCTGGAGGAGGAGGGCCTGCTCGAGCCCATCCCCTCCGGCGGCTTTGCCGTCAGGGCCTTCGGGGCGGACGAGATCCGCGACGCGCTCGAGCTGCGCGGCACGCTCGAAGGGCTGGCGGCGCGGCTTGCCGCCGAGCGCGGCGTCGCCTTGCCGGCGCTCAACGAGATGCGGCGCATCCTGGACGGGATCGACGCGCTGGTCGACGGCCGGCAGATCTCGGCGGATGATTTTTCCGCTTACATCGCGTTGAACGAGCGGTTTCACGCGCGGCTCGTCGATTGCGCCGGCAGCGCCATCCTGGCGCGGCAGATCGGCCGGGTGATGGCGCTGCCTTTCGCCTCGCCGAGCGCCTTCCTCGAGGCGCAGGGCACGCTGCCCGAGGCGCGGGCGATCCTGGCCTTGGCGCAGGAGCAGCACCGCATCGTGCTGGAGGCGATCGAGAACCGGGAAGGGACGCGGGCGGAGGCCGTCATGCGCGAACATGCCCGGCTCGCGCGCCGCAACCTGCAGCTTGCGCTCGGCAACCGCGAGGCGCTGCGGCGCGTGCGCGGCGGCGCCTTGATCCGGCACGGCCTGCGCGCCTGAGAACGTTGGGGGAGAGCGATGTCCACCAGCGGAGAACGGCCATGAGCGAAGCCAAACCCTTTCCGATGAATGCCTGGTACGCCGCGTCCTGGGACTATGAGCTGAAGCACGCGCTGACCGCGCGCACGGTCTGCGGCAAGGATCTCGTGCTCTACCGGCGCCGCGACGGCGAGGCCGTGGCGCTCGAAGACGCCTGCTGGCACCGGCTGTTGCCGCTGTCGCTCGGGCATTTGCAGGACGATCAGGTGGTCTGCGGCTATCACGGCCTGATCTTCGATTCGGCCGGCCGCTGCACGCATATGCCGGCGCAGGAGACCATCAACCCCTCGGCCTGCGTGCGCGCCTTCCCGGCGGTGGAGCGCCACCGGCTCATCTGGGTCTGGATGGGCGATCCCGCGCTCGCCGATCCCGCCAAGGTCCCCGATTTCCATTGGAACGGCGGCGACCCATGGGTCGGCGAAGGCGGCACCTTCTATAAGCTCCAATGCGACTATCGCCTCGTCATCGACAATCTCATGGACCTCACGCATGAGACCTATGTCCATGCCGGCAGCATCGGCGACGACGCCATCACCCGCAATCCCTTCAGCGTCACCCACGGCGAGCGCAAGGCGACGGTGTCGCGCTGGATGAAGGACATCGACCCGCCCCCCTTCTGGGCGCGCCAGCTCGGCAAGCCCGGGCGCGTCGACCGCTGGCAGATCATCCATTTCGAGGCGCCGGCGACGATCGCCGGCGATGTCGGCGTCGCGCCCGCCGGAACGGGCGCTCCCGAAGGCGACCGCTCGCAAGGCGTGAACGGCTTTTTCCTCGCGGCGATCACGCCGGAGACCGCGGCGAGCTGCCATTATTTCTGGAACTTCGTGCGCAATTTCCGGCCGCACGACCAGAGCCTCACGACCGAGCTGCGGCTCGCGCACGTCAACAGCGGCCGCGGCCTTTACGAGCAGGACCGCGACGTGCTCGAGGCGCAGCAGAAGGCGATCGACAAGCACCCGCGGCAGCCTTTCTACAACCTCGACATCGACGCCGGCGCGCTCTGGGCGCGCCGCGCGATCGACCGCATGATCATGGCCGAGCGGCGGCAGGAGCCGCCGCGGCCGAAAGCGGCGGCGGGCTAGACATGCGCGAGCCCATCGACTGGCATGAGGGCCGGCTGCTGTCGACGCGCGATCTCGCCGCCGACATCCGCCTCTTCGAGATCGATCCGCTGGGACGGTTCGTGGCGCCGGCGCCCGGCAGCCACGTCACTCTCGCCGTGCTCATCGGCGAGCGTCCCGACCGGCGCTGTTATTCGCTCCTCGGTCCCTGCGCCGACGGCCTCTACCGCATCGCCGTGAAGCTGCATCCGGAGAGCCGCGGCGGCTCCGCCTATCTCTGGAGCCTCGTGCCGGGCGCGCGGCTCACGCTTTCGGCGCCGGCGAACCACTTCGTCCTCGGCTTCCATCGGCCGGACTATCTGCTGATCGCCGGCGGCATCGGCATCACGCCGATCTACGCCATGGCGTTGGCGCTGGCCGAGACGGGCGCGAGGTTCCGGCTGCTCTATGCCTGCCGGCGGCGGCAGGACCTTGCCTTGGCGGAGGATTTGCGCGAACGGATCGGCGACCGGCTCGAAACCTACCTCGATGAAGAGAGATCGCAGATCGATTTCGCCGCCGGGATCGCGCGCCTTGCGCCGGGCGGCGAGCTTTATGCCTGCGGCCCGGTGGGCATGCTGGACGCGATCCGCGAGGCTTGGCGGCAGAGCGCCCGGCCGGTCGAAGGCTTGCGCTTCGAGACCTTCGGCAATACCGGCCGATACGCCGCCGAGCCCTTCACGCTGACGATCCCGCGGCTCGGCAAGGAGATCGTCGTGCCGCGCAACCAGACCATGCTCGACGCGCTCGAGGCGGCCGGCGTCGCGATGATCCATGACTGCCGGCGCGGCGAATGCGGCCTCTGCGCGGTGGACGTCCTCTCGCTCGCCGGCGTCATCGATCACCGCGACGTCTATTTCAGCGCGCGCCAGAAGGCCGAGAACCGCAAGATATGCACCTGCGTCTCTCGCGTCGTGCAGGGCGGCCTCGCCATCGACACGGGCGATCGCTGCGAGTGAGGCGGTCGGGAGGCATTGCCGCGCGCGCGCCCGGAGCCTAGCATCGCCCTTCCCTCCGTCCGCGAGGCCAGCATGATCATCGATTGCCATGGGCACTACACCACCGCGCCGAAGGCGTTGGAGGCCTGGCGGAAAAGCCAGATCGCGGCGCTCGCGGACACGTCGCAGGCCCGCGCCAAGGGCGCGCTCGCGATCGGCGACGACGAGATCCGCGAGAGCCTGGAAGGCGCGCAGCTCAAGCTGCAGCGCGAGCGCGGCACCGACCTCACGCTCTTCTCGCCGCGCGCCGCCGGCATGTCGCATCACATCGGCGACGCCGTCACCAGCCGGCATTGGTCGGAGCATTGCAACGATCTCGTCTACCGCGCCTGCAAGCTCTATCCGCGGAATTTCGCTCCGGTCTGCCAGTTGCCGCAATCGCCGGGCGTGGCGCCGGCAAATTGCATCGGCGAGCTCGAGCGCTGCGTCAACGAGCTGGGCTTCATCGGCTGCAACCTCAACCCCGATCCCTCGGGCGGCTACTGGACGGACCCGCCGCTCACCGACCGCTGGTGGTATCCGCTCTACGAGAAGATGGTCGAGCTCGACGTGCCGGCGATGGTGCATGTGAGCGCCTCCTGCAACCCCGCCTTCCACTTCACCGGCGCGCATTACATCAACGGCGACACCACCGCCTTCATGCAGTTCCTGACCTCCGACCTCTTCAGGGATTTCCCGACGCTCAAATTCATCATCCCCCATGGCGGCGGCGCCGTGCCCTATCACTGGGGCCGCTATCGCGGCCTCGCGCAGGACATGAAGAAGCCGCCGCTCAAGGAGCTGCTGCTCGAGAACGTGTTCTTCGACACCTGCGTCTATCACCTGCCCGGCATCGAGCTTCTGGCCAAGGTCATCCCCGTGGAGAACATCCTTTTCGCCTCCGAGATGGTGGGCGCGGTGCGCGGCGTCGATCCCGAGACCGGCCATCCTTACGACGACACCAAGCGCTATATCGAGGCGGTGTCCTGGCTCGGCGCCGAGGACCGGCGCAAGATCTTCGAAGGCAACGCCAGGCGCGTGTTCAGCCGGCTGAAGGCGTAAGGCCGGCGCCGCGGCGTCCACGCGAAGGCGCCGGCGGGCGCGAGATAGGCAAACCCGGGCGCTCGTGGCGATGCCGCCTCACGCGGCGCGCCACGGGGTCAGCCGCGGAATCCAGCGCGGGACATTGGCGCGAAATTCCTCATATTCCTTCCCAAGTGTTCGCTTGAGGGTTGGTTCTTCGTACATCACAACGAAGACATGGAAAGCAATCGCAACCGCTGCGCCGTAGCAAAGAAGACGCCAATCGCCGAACAGGAGAGCCTGACCCAAGATGACGGCGACGACCGTGACGTACATCGGATTTCGAACGTAGCGATAGAGACCCGTGACCACGAGTTTCTCCGTCGGCGCGATTGGTGCAGGTGTACCACGCCCCTGCAATGGAAAGCGCACAAACGAATCCACAAGTCCGGCGACGCCGGCAATGATCAAAAGGATGCCGAGAGCGTGGGAAAGCGCGTCGCCGAAAAGCGATGGCCGAAACTCCCAACCCGTGATCCACCACGGGATCAACCCCGCCACCACCGCGGGCGCCGCGACGAAGAAGACGGCAGAGCCCAAGATCGCATGCGGCCGTCCCATGGCGACTCCTCGACGCTCGGGGATAATCGGCCGCATCATCTTGCGCGCCAAGTCCGGGTTCGTAAAGGCCGGCAACGACGAGGGAACAAGCCCACTTCCGGATCGGGTCGTTCGCGTCGGTTCTGCGATGTCCGGGCCGCGGCCGCTTTGGCGTCAACAACCGGCGTGATGTCGCGGTGCCGCGAACGACGCGATGTGCCGGCAGCGGCCGTCAATCGGAAGGTTGCAATCGCCTACGGGGTCGGTGAGGCGCTTGAAAACCTCACCCTGGGAGTGCCGTGGTTGACGACACGCTGGCGCCTGAATAGCTTGCCGACCGGCGACGACGGGCTCTAGTGTATTGTGTCCGACAAATGATTCCCGGCCTCTCCAATCGTCATGGCCGTGCTTGTCACGGCCATCCACGTGGTTCCGCCACTCGCTGCCAAACGTGAGTGGCCGGGACTCGCCCTACGGGCGGCCTGCCTCCGCCGAAGCGAAGCCGCTTCGGCTTCGCGCAGGCAGGCCCGGCCATGACTTCAAGGGAGCGAACCGTCAGAGTCACAACACTAGCTGGAGACCTGTATTGGGAATGTCGTTCGAGGATTGGGACCACTTCGGAGAGGTTGCCGGCTCTGCAAGCGGCGCCTTGATCGGTCTTCTCTTTGTTGCGATATCGCTAAACCGAGACCGGATAGCACGACATCGGGCGCTGCGAGCCAGCGCGCTACAGACCCTCATGGTGTTCATGCTCCCGCTGATCGTCGCGCTGTTGCTCCTGACACCGCGTCAGCCATCCTGGGCCCTTGGGATCGAAATCATCATTTTAGGTGTCATACATGGCCTGGGTCTCGTGATAGTTGGACATGGGAAGCGGGAAACTGGCGGAGAGTCTGGTTCGCGCCTCGCCCGACTGGTCG
Organism: Allostellaceae bacterium; assembly: GCA_035623985.1. Lineage (GTDB taxonomy): Bacteria > Pseudomonadota > Alphaproteobacteria > ATCC43930 > CGMCC-115725 > DAHUYF01. The sequence continues at coordinate 38,854 of DASPSJ010000009.1, forward strand.
ATGTCATCACTCCAAACCTTCTCACGACAGTGCTGGTGCTGGACGCCGGTGCGAGCGTGCTTGCTGGTTATGCCAACGGTCTTTACTTGCTGGTGGTCGCCGTGATTGTCGCATTCATCGGCGGCGTCGCGAGCACGTGGTTGTTTCTTATTCGGGACCCGGACTAAACCACTCAAAGAGGAACATCTTGATTGAGACCCGGGATAGGGCTATTGCAATTGCGACTAACATCCGGGTCGTCGGCTGAACGGGGTGCTGCATTTTCGCCGCCTGGAACCGGTCTGTCACGAAGGTCCGTTCCGGGCCGAAAGCGGCCTGGCTGCTTTCAGAGCTGCGACGCGGCAGACTGGACGCTGACGGCGGGCAGGTGCTTGGGCAACTGCCGACACCAGAAACCGGTTAAGGCATTCTCACCCTGTTGCCACCGACTTCGGTCGCCCCCAACATGCCAATCATGCGCCGAGACTCGCATGCCAGCAGCACCACGCAACCACACCACACCAACTGTGGACCCTCAACCGCGCTTGCGGCACAATTCCTACCGTGGTCCCCGCGACTTGCGTCGATCGGAAACCGCTCGCTCTAGGAAGTCGTCCTTAGCATCGGCGAACGCCGCTTGCTAATATCCGGCTACTGTGCCGGATGCAGCTCATCTCATCAAAGGAGAAAAGCGGCTGGTGATTCCAGCGGATATTGACAACAGCTTCCGCGTCGCGCCTTCGCCGATCCATGGGCGCGGGCTTTTTTCTGTGCGAGCACGGCGCCCGGGAGAAGCGCTATACGTAGTGCGAGGTGAAATCGTAAATCTATCGTTTGACGAGGACTATGGCCACGGCGCCAATTGGATCGGCACAGGCTGGGAGACTTGGCTTGTGCCCGAGCGCCGGAACCCGATGACGTTCACCAACCATTGCTGCGAGCCGAACGTGATCGTGTCCAATGGGTTCGCCGTTGTTGCTATCGAAGCTATTCCGGCGAGCAGTGAGGTTTTACTTGATTATGCAACGACGGAAATTGATCCATTATGGCGAATGCGCTGTCGCTGCGACCGGCCGCATTGCCGCAAGCAGGTGCGCTCGTACCCTTTCATCTCTGAAGCGCTACGTGCGCGCTACGCGCCATATCTGCCTCTAGCATTCTTGGACGCCGCAAAAATAGTGATGGCATCCTCCGGTTTTCAAGGTCAGCGAAGTCGTTGAAGAGACCCTGCTGCTCTGCTTTTTCATCGTCGTCCGACTTAACTTATTCCCCCAAGCTCCGCCCGCGGAAATCCGCATCGACGAGACCACCGTGACGACCGACGACCCGATCCTCTGCTCGTCAGTAGCACAATAGAAATCGTACCCTGGTTCCAGTGATCCAGTCGCGAGTCGCGAGCCTACAGGACAGTCGATCAACGGCCCACGCGCGCACTCCTGGAACCAGAGAGGGAAACTAGGGGCACCGGGCCCTTGATTTGTCTCCGATACCTGCTCAACATTCTTTTCATTCGTCTCCTGTACTCATTCTCAAATTCTGTATGTTCATATGTGTCCCCATAGACTTCTATTAATACAAATGAAAGTATGCCAAGTACACCGTTTCGCGATAATAACTCCATATTTTCCATTTTTCTTACTTCTGCCTGCATTTCGTCTCCAAGCACGCATATAAGGTCTTGCTCCAAGATTCCATCCGGCTGATCGATGGTCACCGCGGGTTGTACGTATGTCATGTCGATCTTGTATAATTTCCATCCGCGGCGCGCGGCGTACATCGTAAACAGTCGCTGCAGGCTCTCATCGCATGTATCTTTGTCGATCTCAGCAATAATAGCGCGCGGCAAAGTTCTCGTGTTTGCTAAGAGCTCATCAAACATCTGTTGCATCCCGTCTCTGACGAGCGAAGAGATATCTAAAATACCGAATTGCGCCGCCGCCTTCTCGTACTCTCGGTCAACTGCGAGGTAACTTATAAACATGTAATTTGATTTATAATATTGTTGAGCATTGACATAGCCTATTATGTTTCTTCCGTGCTTCAGAACCACCCAAAATTCATCAAGTTTAGCTATCCCCAATCTTTGTTCTTCTATAGCCTCAGCAAACCACCGGTCGATATTATACCCGTCATCTCCTAGCGATTTATTGAATTTCCTTTGGTGCAATTCGATCAAGCCGACTATGTCTTCATCATGGGGCAACATAATTCGTTTCGGTACCGGCGCGGTGTTTGTTGTATTATTGAGTTTTACCTTAACTATTGTAAATATCCTCTCTAAGTCCTGCCGAGACATTGGATTCTCTGCAATCCGCAATATGAGTTGCGCAAGAGTGCTGATAGCGGCAAAAATATATTTGCTTTCATCGTTTAGTCCCGAAGTAAATCCAGCTACAAGTATGTCCGTGATTGAATTTATCGCCCCATCCGAATATTGTCTATTCCACCCTGTTAGATCTTGATATCGTTTTGATATGGTCTCGTAAACCTGCGGATCAATTAGGCCCGGTATGATTTGATGATATGCTAATTCGATCAAACCGTCGCGTACTATGTACTCATTCATCCAGCTCTGTACTGAATCTATCTTCAAATGTAGAGGCGTGATGTAATAGTGACCGAAAGAGGTCATTAGTGATTTCCACCACCTACCCGATGAGTGTATATTCGCCAGGCGATCATAGGTGTGTTCTAGGCGGCCGGTAATAAACGCGAGTTGGATACGTTTGCCGGTGATGCCTGCACGTCTTTCACTTTGGAGCGTCTTGAGTATCGATGCCGTTGAGTTGCGCAGGACACCACCGAGCTCAAGCAAGGCGTTCAAAGCAGCTTCCGTTGCCAAATCAGCCATCCGTTGGCTCCTGGTGATCGCCAGAGATTTCCCGTTTGCGTATCTTAGGCGTCGTCGCAGCAGTCTCACATACATTCGTTGTGAAGGCCTGGCATATTGTATGCGTCCGGTGAAGGCCGCGGGTAGTATGACCGGCGGATCGCATTAAGGTACGCATCCGGTGAAGACCGCGGCTAAGGCGGATCTCGTGCTTTCCAATTCCACGGCAGGAGTTCATGGAGACGTTTTGCCGGATGGTC
>DASPSJ010000010.1:0-8789 GCA_035623985.1 Allostellaceae bacterium
TCGAGAGATGGTGGAAGACGATGTGCTCGGCGGCGCGGCCGCCGAGCAGCACGCACATCCGGTTCTCGAGCTCTTCGCGGGTCTGGATGAAGCGATCCTCGCTCGGGCGCTGGATGGTGTAGCCGAGCGCGCCGATGCCGCGCGGGATGATCGACACTTTGTGCACGGTATCGCTGCCCGGCAGCGACATCGCCACCAGCGTGTGGCCCATCTCGTGATGGGCGACGACGCGCCGCTCTTTAGCGTTGAGCACACGTTTGCGCTTCTCGAGGCCGGCGACGAGCCGCTCAACCGCGCTGGTGAAATCGTCCATGGTGATGGTGTCGGCGTGACGGCGCGTCGCGATGAGCGCCGCCTCGTTGACGAGATTGGCGAGATCGGCACCGGTGAATCCCGGCGTGAGCGCCGCGATCTTCTCCGGGTCGACATCGGCGGCAAGCGTGTGACCCTTGAGATGCACCTTGAGGATGTCGATACGTCCGCTCTTGTCCGGCCGATCGATCAGCACCTGGCGGTCGAAGCGGCCGGCGCGCAGCAGCGCGGGGTCGAGGATCTCCGGCCGGTTGGTGGCGGCGAGCAGCACCAGCCCGACGCGTGAATCGAAGCCGTCGAGCTCGGAGAGCAGCTGGTTCAGCGTCTGCTCCTTCTCGTCGTTGCCGCCCAGGCCTTGATAGGCGCCGCGGGCGCGGCCCAGCGCGTCGAGCTCGTCGATGAAGATGATGGCGGGCGCCTTCTGCCGCGCCTGCTCGAAGAGGTCGCGCACCCGCGCGGCGCCGACGCCGACGAACATCTCGACGAATTCCGAGCCGTTGATCGAGAAGAACGGCACCGCCGCCTCGCCCGCCACGGCGCGGGCGAGCAGCGTCTTGCCGGTGCCGGGCGGCCCCACCAGCAGAATGCCCTTGGGCACGCGCGCGCCGAGCCGCCCGTATTGCTGGGGATCCCTGAGGAAGTCGACGACCTCCTTCAGCTCCTCCTTCGCCTCGTCGACGCCGGCCACGTCGGCGAAGGTGACCTTGATGCCGGTCTCGACATAGACCTTCGCCTTGCTGCGCCCGATCGCCATGAAACCCGCGCCGCCTTGGCCGGCCATGCGGCGGATGACGAACCACCAGACGCCGAAGAACAGCGCCGTCGGCAGCACCCAGGAGAGCAGGTCGGTGAGGAAATTGCTCTGCGGCACGCCGGAGAAGGTGATGCCGTATTTCTCGAGCTGCTCGGCGATGTCCGGCGGCACGCGGTTGGTGACGAAGGCGCGCTTGCCGTTCTGCGGCTCCTTGAACTCGCCCTCCATGTAGTTGCCGGAGACGCGCACCTGGGCGATCTTGCCGCTTTTGAGGTCGTCGAGGAACGCGCTGTAGGGAAGGATGTCCACCTGGGTGGTCTGCATCCAAAGCTGTTGCAGCAGAACGATGCCGATGACGGCGGCGACGACGTACCAGACGTGGAACTGGACCCGCTTGTCCATCGATCTCTCCTCCGCTCCCCCCTGCCGGCGATGCTACACGAGCGCCGCTCCGGCGGCCATCCGCCTAGGACGGCCGCGTCTTTGCGGTCACGGCGAGGGCCAGGCGCACCGCCCGCTCCATGACGGCGTAATCCATCGAGGCGAGATCGGCGCGCTGGTGCAGCTCGAGCGCGCCGGCGCGCGCGGCGGCGAGCATTTCGGCCACCTGCTCGGGGAGATAGGGCAGGTGGATGAAGCCGCAGGGGATGCGCCAGCTCCGCCGCGCCACCGCGGCGAGCAGCGCATAGAGCGCGGCGTTGCAGAGATAGGTTCCGGCGGTGCTGGAGAGCCGCGCCGGAATGCCGGCGGCGAGCATTGCCTGCTCGATCGCGCGCAGCGGCAGGCTCGCGGCGAGCGCCGTGGCGCCCTCGGGCGCGATGACGGCGTCCTCGAGCCGGGCGCCGGCATTGTCGGGGATCTCGAAATCCGCGAGGTTGAGGGCGAAGCGCTCCAGCCGGATCATCGGCTCTCCCGGCCGGAGACCGAGCGCGATGACCAGCGCCGGGCGAAGCTCGTCGAGCGCCGCCTCGATCCGGCCGGCAAGCCCGGCCAACGCCACCGGCAGGTAACGGCCGGCGACGGCGAGCCCCGCGATGCGCGCGCCGTCGAGCGCCTGGGCCAGCTTTGCCGAAGGGTTGAGCGAGCGGCCGCCATAGGGCTCGAAGCCGGTGACGAGCGCGGTCTCGGCCATGCCGGAAAATCCCTGCGGAAAGTCGCCTTGCGCCTATTCTGGCGGGCGAAAACAGCGGCGGTCAATCCGCCCGCGCGGCGCCCGTCGAGCGCTCTGGACCGCGGCGCGCGGCTGCGCTATGCGCCGCGGCGAGGACAGGCAAGGACCCTCTTTCCGTGACCAGCGCCAGCGCGTTCGTCCCCTTCAAGATTACCGTCTGCGGGGTGGCCGAGCTCTCCGGCCACAGCGCCGTCGGCGTGACGCATGTGCTCTCCATTCTCGATCCCGGCTTTCCCGATCCCGACGCCTTCGGCGCCTTCGGCGAGCACGAGCGCCTCGACCTGCGCTTTCACGACATCACCGACGCGCGGGAAGGCATGCGGCTGGCGCAGCGCGAGGACGTGGCGGCGCTGTTGCAGTTCGGCCGCGACCTCGCCGCCACGCCCGAGGCGCATCTCCTCGTCCATTGCCACATGGGGATTTCGCGCTCGACCGCGGCGATGACGCTGATCCTGGCGCAGGCGCGGCCCGACCGTCCGGCGCAAGAGGCAATCGCCGAAGTGCGGCGCATCCGCGCGCAGATCTGGCCCAATCTGCGCGTCGTCGAGCTCGGCGACGCGCTGCTCGGCCGCAACGGCGAGCTCGTCGCCGCCGCCGTCGCGCGCTACCGCCACGTCGTCGAGCGCCGGCCGGAGATCGGCAGGATGATGACCGAGATGGGCCGCAGCCGCGAGGTGGCGGCGGCACTGGCGCCGCCGGCGTCTGTTCCCTAGGCGCGCGCCGCGGCGAAGCCCGCCAGCGCCGCGGTGACCGCCCCGGTCGGCTCGAAATCGACGCGCGGATGGCGCAGCGGCAGCCAGTGGAAGCACTCGCGGAACAATGTGCCCTCATGCGGCGGCAAGGCGTAGTCGTGGCGCGGCAGCGGGCGCAGGCTTTCCACCGCGGTGCGGACATGGGCGAGGTTGGCGCGCTCGGAGCGGTAGAGCGCCAGCAGGTCGCGCTTGGCGGCGGCCTCCGGCGCGCTGAGGCTCAGCACCGTCTCCGCGCCGGTTTCGCGCGGAAAGCGCTGCGAGCGCACGGCGCCGCCGGCGTAATTGTATTCGGCATATTCCGTCACCGGCACGCGGTCGGCGATGCGCGCGGCGAGGAAGTTGGCCGCGTCGTGATCCTGATGCCCCCCTTCCCAGGCGGAGACCCAGACCGCGTCCGCGGCGCAGCGGCGCAGCGCCGCTGCGATTTCGCCGAGCGCCGCGCCGAGCTCTGCCTTGAGCCGGCGCGAAGGCCGCGCGGCGAAGAGCAGCGGCTCGATGCCGAGCGCCGCCGCCGCGCTGAGCGCTTCCTCGCGGCGCAGCGCCACGCGCTCGCCATAGCGGCGCCGCTGCCCGCGCCACAGCGCCTCCGGCGGCGGCAGCCCGGTGGTGAGATAAAGGCCGAAGACGGCGGCGCCCGCGGCTCGGGCGCGGCCGATGGCGGCGGCGCAGCCCACCACCTCGTCGTCGGGATGCGGGATGAGCAGCAGAATGCGCCCTGCGCTCATGCGGCGGCGCTGGCTTCGTCCCGCCGCGGGACGCCCGCCGCCTCCTGCCAGCGCGGCAGCAAATCCTCGGCCAGCACGTTTCCCCAGGACGGCACCGCGCGCTCGGCGAAGCGCCGCGCCGCGCGGCCCATGCGATGCCGGCGCTCGCCGTCGGCGGCGAGCATCGCCGTTGCGGCAAACCACGGTTCGCTGTCGTTGCCGGGCAGCACCAGCCCGGTTTCGCCGTCGGCGATGACCCGCCCCATGCCGCCGTCGCGCGCCACCAGCGCCGGCAGGCCCGAGGCCAGCGCCTCGAGCACGACATTGGCGGCTTCCTCGATGCGCGAGGGGAAGGCGAAGAGATCGGCCGAGGCATAGAGCCGGGCGAGGTCTTCGGTCTCGACGCTGCCGGGGCAGGTGGCGCGCGGGCCGAGGCGCTCGAGAATGGCGGCGCGGTCGTCGCCCTCGCCGGCGCAGAAGAGCTGGGCGTCGACGCCGGCCGCGACGAGCGCCGCCATCGTCTCGGCGAGCAGGAGCACGTTCTTGCCGCGGTTGAGCCGGCCGGCGCAGATGACGACGAGGCGCTCCGGCGGAATGCCGTAGGTCTTGCTGAGCCAGGCGCGGTCGCGTTTTGCCGGATCGAACAGGCGGTGGTCGATGCCCCGCCGCAGCAGCCCGGCGCGGCCGCCGAGCAGCGCCTGCGTCGCTTCGAGACGGTCGGGACGCGACACCAGCGCGAAGGCGCAGCGGCGCTGATAGGCCGCGAGCTGGCGCAGCATGCGCGCCTCGACCCGCTCGGGGACGCGCAGCCGGTCAAGCAGCAGCCGCGTCGCCCTGCCGTCGCCCAGCAGGCGTTCGATGGTCTGCGCGGTGAAGAGGCGGGCATATTCCGGCGTGTTGGTATGGACGGAGTTGACGATCGGGATATGATGGCGCGCGCCGAAGCGGAGCGCGGTGCGGGCATAGGCGAAATAGGCGTCGGTGGTGTGGATCACGTCGTAGTGCGCCAGCATCCGCTCCAGCCGCCGGTGGCGGGGGGCGAGGTCGGTGTGGTCCGGCACATGCGACAGGAAGGAGAGGCGCTCGGTGCCGAAGACCGGCGGCAAGAGGCGATAGCGTACGGTCTCGCCGAGCGCGCGCCCTTCGCTCGTCTCGCCGATGAAATGCACGGTCAGGTCGAGGATGTCGGCGAAGTCGAGCGCCGCCTGCGCCAGCCGCTCCCAGCAGCGCACATGTCCGCCGGAACGCGGCCCGAGCGGCAGGTCGACGAGCACGCCCACGCGGAGCCTGGATTTGGCCGAACATTCCGCCCGTGCCGGAGCGAAAGCGACTGCGCGCGTGTCCATCCTGGGATCCTTGGCGGCGGCCGGCAATAGGATTGCCGGACGCGCGAAAGGGCTTGTTGATCCACGCGCCTCCTGCGACGTTGGCAGAAGGGATATCGCTCCGGTGTCGCCGGGCTTGAGGCAGGCGGTGGAAGCATGACGCAAATCGAAGCGCAAGAGCAAGCAGCCTTACCTAAAAATTACGACAGGATTGCGATTGGTTCGCAGCGGCACAAGGAGCTGTTCTGCGCGGTTCTGCTCGACACCTTCGACCCCTATCGTCCGGCGGTGATCGACTGGCCGGATCTGGCGCCGGAGGTGCGGGGACGGCTGGCCGGCCTGCCGTTCTGGGACGTGGCGCTCGAGACCGAGGAGAATGCCGGAACGCGCATGCAGGCGCTGGCCGATGCGACGGCCGACCCGCTGATCCGCCAGGCGCTGGCGCTCAATGCCTTCGAGGAGCGCCGGCACAAGGAGGTGCTCGGCCGCATGATGCGCTTTTACGGCATCCCGGTCGGCGGCGACGTCCGTGCCCGGCTGCTCCGCGACGCGCAATGGGCGTTTCTGCGCACCGGCTACGGCGAATGCTTCGATTCGTTCTTCGCCTTCGGCCTCTTCGAGATGGCGCGGCGCACCGGCTTCTTCCCTTCCGCGCTCATCGGCGTGTTCGAGCCGGTGATCCAGGAAGAGGCGCGCCACAACCTCTTCTTCGTGAACTGGGTCGCCTATGCCAAGGCGGCGCAGGGCTGGCCGCGGCGCTGGGGCTTCGCCGCGCGCTGCCTCGCCGCGCTCGCGGTGCAGATCGCCAGGCGCTTGTCGATCGCCCAATCGGTCGATGGCGACAATTTCACGCGCAAGGGCGGCGCCGCGCTCGGCATCGACCTCGACGCCCGCCGCTTCCTCGCCCTCTGCCTTGCCGAGAACGACCGCCGCCTCGCGCCTTATGATCCGCGGCTGCTGCGGCCGCGCATCATGCCGGCGGTGGCGCGCCTGGCCATGGCTCTGCTGCCGCGAGCCGGCGCGCCTCGATGACGTAGCCCGCGAACAGCGCCGGCGCGCCCAAGGCCAGCTCGCGGCACCGCTTGGTGAGCGAAAGGGCGAGCCCGGTCTCGGCGCCGAGCCCGAGCTGGGTAGAGAGCAGCAACAGCGCGCCGTCCTGCACGCCGAGGCCGCCGGGGATGGCGAAGGCGGCGGTGCGCGCCGCCTGGCTCAGGCTTTCCAGCATGACCGCCGCGCCGAAGCCGATCGGATGGCCGAGCCCGTAAAGAATGAGCCAGGTCTCGCCGGCGCCGGCGAGCCAGCCGGCAAACCGCCACAGCGCCGAAGCGAGCAGCGCCGCGCGCCGGCCGTAAAGCGCCCGCACGCGGTCGTCGAGCGCGCGGGCGTCCTCCATGGCGAGCCGGCGCCGCGCCGGCGCCGACCAGCGCCGCGCCAGCGCGGCGGCGAGCGCGAAGAGGCCGGCGCGCTGCAGGAAATAGAAGGCGGCGGCGGCGGCGGTGAGCACGGCGACGGCGATCAGCAGCCCCTGCAGCAGCCCATCGCCGCCGGCCAGCAGGCCGAGAAGCACGAGGCCGAGTGCGGCGAACAGCACCTGCGTCGCGACGCCGAGCGTCATGTCGACCACGACCGAGGCGCCGGCTTCGCCGGGACGCGCGATGCGGCGCGCGAGATTGGCGCGCAGCAGCTCGCCCAGATGCGGCACCGGAAAGAGGCCGTTGACGCCCTCGGCGATCCAGCGGATGCGGCACAGCGCCGCCAGCGGCGGCGGCGCCAGGAACAGCCTCTGCCAGGCGACGGCGTCGACCAGCAGCGGCACGGCGTGGAAGAGGATGACGAGCGCGAGCCAGAAGCCGAGCGCCCCCACGGCGCCGAGCACGCGGGCGGGATGGTTGAGCGCGACCAGCGTGCCCAGCAGCCCGACCCCCAGCAGCCAGGCGATGATCGCGGAAAGCCGCATCGGGCGGCGAGGATAGCCGAGAAATCCGGCCTAGGCGAGAAGGGGTAAAGCCGCGATTTCGTTGCGGTAGATCGGTTGCCGACCCTTACTCCGAATCGACTTCCTCAAAGCGAATGCCTCGTCCGGCGCGGACGCTCGCACGCGCTTCTGCGATCCGTTGCAGGAACCGCGGATCGGTCTCTAGCCGATACTCGAACCAATCGTCCTCCGATTCGAAGCCGATCAGCACGCCGGCCGGCTTGCCGTGACGCGTGATGACGATTTCCTGCTTCTCGGCTTCGTGCAAAAAGCGCGAGAGGTCATTTTTGACTTCCGACAGCGGCACTTCCTTCATTCCTGACTTCCGAACTGCGCGAGCCATGATTCCGCCTCCGATTTCGCTATGATTGCCAGCACCTCGACCGTCTGGCCTGAAACGTCATAGAATACTCTGGCCTCGCCAACGCGAAGCCTGAAGTGCGGCCGGCTGACGCCGCGCAGCCGCTTGATGCGGCTCCGGCTCACCTTCCTTGGTTCGTGCCGCAGATAGTGCTCGATCGCCGTTCGAACTTCGGCACGGAGGTTGGCTTTAAGTCCCCTGAGGTCTTCCACGGCTTCCGGTGCCAATATGATCTCAAAGGGCATTCTAGCCAGATTATAGCCAGATTAGCGACCTCGTCAAATGAGCGGCTGGATGCGGATTTGCGGGATTGCGAGCGCCGACCGAAAGCCGCCTTCGGCAATCTGGGCGCCCATGAGGGCATCTGGGCGCAGAATTGCCGCGCCGAAACCCATGAAGCTGAGAGCTGGCTGATTGCCCTCCCGCTGCACTGGCTGCGGCGTAGGCTGGGGGAAGAGGATCATTGCTGAGCATTGGTTGCGAAGGTCTGCATTGGCCGAAACCGACATTCGCTGGTCGTCGCTATCTGACCGTGGCTCATAGCCAGTACTATTAAGGACGAAACATTTAGTTGTCATTCTCGCGTAATACCACATGCACCCTAACTTGTGCTGACGCGTTCCAGCGCGGCAGCACTTGACGCAGAAGGCTTCGCCAAAAGGCGAACTAACTTCTAGTTACAATTCGTGTATGCGAAATTGTTGATGTACTGGGTCGTACAATGCGCAGGCGCCGACCGCACATTGATGGTGCTGCTCGTTGGTCTCACCGCGTTCGCCGACGCATAGCCTTCCGCAGCTCCGACCGCCACCGCCCCGATAACTTCGACAAATGCCTCCGCCACCTCTTCTATCTGGCGTCGCGTCTCAGCAGCCTCAGCTTGCGACCGCGCGTTTTTTGCTGCGATCCGTTGTTGCTCGGTTGCAATCGCGGCCTTGGCGTCGCGCGCCAACTCCGCCTTGTATTGGGCGATCATCGACATGAACTTTGGGGAATTTGCACGATAGATCGCCGTCGCACCGCTATTATCGAGGTCAATCGCAGCATGCGCAATCGTCTGATAGGCATCATTGAGGTAAGCCAGTGATCCCGGCGCCTCTTGGGTCCAAATCGGCGTCACAACGTTCTTGACGCAATCCATGCGCTCGCGGTGCACTTCGTAGTTCTTACAGGCGACAAATGGGTTCGCATCGGCGATCCTCCTGCGCAATGTCGACGTCTGGGACTTGAACAACGGCTCCTGCTGCTGCAGGACTGCTATTGCTTCGTTGAATTTTGCCGAGAAGCGTCGTGACGCTGCGATTGCTACCGCGTCTTCGCGATCCAGCCATTGTGCCGCCGCTAGCCTGGATTTCCACGGACCGGAATTGGCCTAACATCGGAGCCTGCATGCCGGTGCTGGACGAAGCGGAGAGATTGTCCGTTCCACCAGGGG
>DASPSJ010000027.1:0-6770 GCA_035623985.1 Allostellaceae bacterium
CCAACGCCTGCCGAGGGCGTCCGTTCGCCCCACGTTTTGCTTATCATGGGCGGAAGCGGTCGCGATTTGAGTTTCAGATTGAGCTAAGCATTGGTCGGAGTGGCAGGATTTGAACCTGCGACCCCCACGTCCCGAACGTGGTGCGCTACCAGACTGCGCTACACTCCGACATAAGGCGGCGCTTATACAATCGGCCCAGCGGGGCTGCAAGCGGCGGCCGTGTTTGGCTATTTAATCACGTGATGGGATCGATGACAGCCCCGCTGAGAACGCGCGTCCTGCCGGCCGATGCCGGCGCGGTTGCCGAAGCCGCGCGCACGCTGGCGTCGGGCGGCCTCGTCGCGTTCCCGACCGAGACCGTCTACGGCCTCGGCGCCGATGCGACCGACGGCCGCGCCGTCGCCCGCCTCTACCAGGCCAAGGGCCGCCCGGCGTTCAATCCGCTCATCGCCCATGTCGCCGACTGGCAGGCGGCGCAGGCCCTGGCGCGGTTCGACGCCGACGCGGCGCGGCTGGCACGGGCATTCTGGCCCGGCCCGCTCACGCTCGTCCTTCCCAAGTCGGCGGGCTGCGCCATTGCCGAGCTGGCGACGGCGGGGCTCGACACCATCGCCGTACGCGTTCCCGGCCACGCCGTCGCCCGCGATATTCTCTTGGCCTTCGGCAAGCCGGTGGTGGCGCCATCGGCCAACCGCTCCGGCCACGTGTCGCCGACCATTGCGGCGCATGTCGAGGCCGATCTCGGCGGCCGCATCGATCTCATCATCGATGGCGGCGCGGCGCCCCTCGGCGTCGAATCGACGATCGTCGCCTGCCTTGGCGCGCCGGTGCTGCTGCGGCCGGGCGGCGTGCCGCGCGCCGCAATCGAGCGTACGCTCGGGCGCAAGCTCGCCGAGGCGGCTTCGCCGCGCGCCGACAGCGCGCCGGTCGCGCCCGGCATGCTCGCTTCGCACTATGCGCCGCGCACGCCGCTCAAACTCAACGCCGCGCGCGTCGCGCCGGGCGAAGCGCTGCTCGCCTTCGGGGCGACGCCGCCTGCCGGCGCCAAGGACGCCAAGCGCGTGCTCAATCTGTCGCCGCGCGGCGATCTCCTCGAAGCGGCAGCGAACCTGTTCTCGCACCTGCGCAAGCTCGACAGCTGCGGCGCGAGCGCGATCGCGGTGATGCCGATCCCGCATGACGGCCTCGGCGAAGCGATCAATGACCGGCTCGCCCGCGCCGCGGCGCGGCGCTGAACGGCACGCTTGCGCCGACGCGAGCGGACTGTCATCTATCTGCTCTGACTAGCTCTAATCGGCCTATTGCGATGCTCGATAAACCGCCGGCCGCTCCCGATTCCGCGCTGCTCGCGCGCTTTGCCGCAATCGTCGGCGACAAATACGCCGTCACCGATCCGCAGATGCAGGCGCCGTATCTCCTGGAGATGCGCGACATGTATCGCGGGCGCACGCCGATGGTGCTGCGCCCCGCTTCGGTCGCCGAGGTTTCCCGAATTGTCGCGCTCGCCAATGAGACCGCGACGGCGATCGTGCCGCAGGGCGGCAATACCGGGCTGGTCGGGGGCCAGGTGCCGCTCAACAACGAGATCGTGCTCTCGCTCAGGCGGCTCGACCGCATCCGCGAGGTCGACCCGACCTCGAACACCATCACCTGCGAGGCCGGCGTTACCCTGCAGCGCGCGCGCGAAGCCGCCGCCGCGGCCGACCGGCTCTATCCGCAACTGCTTCCCTCGGAAGGCTCCTGCACCATCGGCGGCAACCTTTCGACCAATGCTGGCGGCACCGCGGCGCTCGCCCACGGCATCGCCCGCTCGCACGTGCTCGGCATCGAGGTGGTGCTTGCCGACGGCCGCATCCTCGACAACCTCAACAAGCTCAAGAAGGACAATACCGGCTACGACCTGAAAAACCTGTTCATCGGCGCCGAAGGCACGCTCGGCGTGATCACCGCGGCGGTGCTGCGGCTGGTGCCGCGGCCGCGCTCGGTCGAGACCGCCTTCGTCGGCGTGCCCTCGCCGCAGGCGGCGCTGGCGCTCCTCGACATCGCCGCCGGAAACGCCGGCGGCAGCGTGACGAGCTTTGAATTGATGCCGCGCTCGGGCCTGGAAATGGTGGTGCGCCACGCCGCCGGCTGCCGCGATCCGCTTTCCGCGCTGCATCCGTGGTACGCGCTGATCGAATTGTCGTCGCAGTCGAAGAGCGGCCTGCGCGCGGTGATGGAGGACGTGCTCAAGGAGGGCCTCGACCGCGGGCTCGTCGCCGACGCTGCCATCGCCGACAGCCTCGAACAGGCCAAGGCGTTTTGGCGCATCCGCGAGATGTTCGGCGAGGCGCAGCGTTACGTCGGCGGCTCGGTCAAGCACGACGTGTCGGTGCCGGTCGCGGCGGTCCCCGGCTTCCTCGCCGACGCCGACGCCGCGGTCGTCGCGCGCTTTCCCGGCACGCGGCCGCTCGCCTTCGGCCATCTCGGCGACGGCAATATCCACTACAACGTGATCCAGCCTGCCGACGCCGACAAGGACGCCTTCCTCAAACGCTGGGACGAGGTCAACGCCGTCGTGTTCGCGGTGGTGAAGAAATATGGCGGCTCGATCTCGGCCGAGCACGGTGTCGGCGTGATGAAGCGCGATCTGCTGCCCTCGGTGAAGGACCCGGTCGCGCTTGACCTGATGCGCAGCCTCAAGCACCTGCTCGATCCCAAAGGGATCCTCAATCCCGGCAAGGTGCTGTAGCGGGCGCGCGCGTGCTAGAGCGGGATGAATTTAGATCGCCATTTCTGCCTCGTCATTGCGAGCGAAGCGAAGCAATCCAGAAGCAGCATTCCCGTTTGTGGATTGCTTCGTCGCTTCGCTCCTCGCAATGACAAGGCGGTGAATCAGCCCGAATTCATCCCGCTCTAAATCCGTGGGCCGCCGTCGCAGACCAGCACCTGGCCGCTGACGTAGTCGGATTCCGGAATGCAGAACAGATAGACCGCGCCGGCGGCCTCCTCCGTGGTGCCGGCACGGCCGAGCGGGATGGTCGGCGTGATCGCGTCGAGCATCTTGGCGTCGAGGCCGACCTTGTAGTACCCCTTCTTGATCTCGATCGTCGGCGGTGCGCCCTCGAAGCGCTGCGTGAGCCTTGTGTCGATATAGCCGAACGCGACGCAATTGACGTTGACGCGCAGGCGCCCCCATTCCTTGGCGAGCGTCCGCGTGACGCCGATCATCGATGCCTTCGCCGCCGCATAGGCGAGCTGTGTCGCCGCGCCGTAGAGCCCCGACACGGAGGAGATGTTGACGACCTTACGATGCTTCGGCGCGCCCGCTTCCGCCTCGCGCTTGGCGGCGGCGCGGAAATGCGGCTGCGCCGCGCGCAGGATGCGGAACGGCGCAGTGGCATGCACGTCGATCATCGCATACCACTGCGCGTCGCTCGTGTTCTGGATCGTGGTGTTCCAGATATAGCCGGCATTGTTGACGATGACGTCGAGGTCGCCGAAGGCCGCGAGCGCCGCGGCCACCGCCCGGTCGCCGAAATCGGGCGCGGCGACGTCGCCGATGAGCGGCACCGCGCTGCCGCCCTGCGCCGCGATTGACGCCACGATCTCCGCGGCCGGATCGGGATCGAGTTCGCTCGCTACTACCTTGGCGCCGCTCGCCGCGAGCTTGCGCGCGATCGCGGCGCCGATGCCGCGGCCCGCTCCGGTCACCAGCGCCACTCTACCGTCGAGCGTGCCCATTTTCCCCTCCCCGCCTGCGCCCGGCTCGCCGCCGCGCAGTCCACCATCACGACAGCAAATCAGGCCATTGCCAAGAGCGATCGGGCGCGGCGTCCTCGACAGCGCATCGGCCGGCGCATAACATCACGCGCGAAAAAAGGGGACGGAAATGCGTTTCGGCGTTTTCTACGAGCTGCAGCTGCCGCGACCATGGCAGGCCGGCGACGAGCACCGGCTGTTCCACCAGGCGCTCGACCAGGTGGCGCTCGCCGACCGGCTCGGCTTCGATTACGCCTGGGAGGTCGAGCACCACTTCCTCGAGGAATATTCGCATTCCTCCGCGCCGGAGGTCTTCTTGGCCGCCGCCGCGGCGCGCACCCGATCGATCCGCCTCGGTCACGGCATCCGCCAGGTGATCCCGAACTACAATCATCCGGCGCGCACCGCGGAATGCCTGGCGACGCTCGACATCATCTCCAACGGCCGCGTCGATTTTGGCATCGGCGAAGGCGCAACGCGCCTCGAGCTCCACGGCTTCAACATCCCGGCCAAGGAGAAGCGCGCGATGGCGCTCGATGCTGCCGAGCAGATCGCCAACATGATGGTGCTCGAGCCTTATCCCGGCTACCAGGGCCAATATTTCTCGATGCCGTGCCGCAACGTGCTGCCAAAGCCGGTGCAGCGCCCGCATCCGCCGATGTGGATGGCGTGCACCAACCGCGACACCATCAAGGTCGCGGCGCAGAACGGCGTCGGCGCGCTTGCGTTCTCGTTCCTCGATCCCGAGGAGGCGCGGCACTGGGCCGGCATCTATTACGGCATCATCAAATCGGACGCCTGCGTGCCGCTCGGCCATTCGGTCAACGCCAACCTCGCCATGGTGTCGAACTTCTCCGTGCATCGCGACCGCGCCGAAGCGATCGCGCGCGGCCATGAGGGCTTCGAGTTCTTCGGCTTCGCCGTCAACGCGCTCGTCGCCCACGACGCCGTGCCCGGCCGCTCCAATCTCTGGGCCGACTACATCGCCCAGCGCGGCAACCGCACCCAGGAGATCATCGAGGCGACGCGCGGCGTCGAGACCTACTCCTCCGGCATCGGCACGCCGGACGACATGCATAAGCATTTGCAGGGCTTCCGCGACAGCGGCGTCGATCAGGTGATCTTCCTGCAGCAGGCCGGGCGCAACCGCCACGACCATATCTGCGAGTCGCTCGAGCTGTTCGCCGCCGAAGTGATGCCGGAGTTCAAGGCCGAGGCGGCGGCGCGCGAGGCGCGCAAGGCGGAAGAGCTTGCGCCCTACATCGCCGCCGCGCTCAAGCGCAAGCGCTGGATGGCCCCGCTCGCCGACCACGAGATCCCGGTGGTCAAGGCCTCGGTCGATCGCGCCCAGCGCGCGCACACGCTGCGCGGGGTGGTCAATCGCTAGAGTGCGATCGCTTCCTATTGAGGCAATCGCGCTCTAGCTCTCTTTAGGGCGGGTACTCATAAATGCCAGCGGTCCTGATGTCCGCTTCCGGGGGATTGTGTTGCAAAACTCTCGTTGAGACTGCGTTAGAGCCGTGATTCCGTGGATCAGGACGTGATTCGCGGGGAGCGGTCGATGATGGGGCGGCGAGAGCGCGGACAAGGTCAATTCTTCTACGCGTTCGATCTCGACAAGGCGGTGCCGGCGGATCATTTGGTCAGGCAGATCGACGGCGTTCTCGATCTTGATTGGGTGCACAAGGAGCTTGCGCCTTACTACTCGCACACCGGTCGCCCCTCGATTGATCCGGTGCTCATGATCCGGATGCTGATTGTGGGCTATGTGTTTGCGATCCGCTCGGAGCGGCGGCTGTGTTCTGAGGTGCAGGTCAATCTGGCCTATCGGTGGTTTTGCCAGCTCGGCATCGAGGACGGGGTGCCTGACCATTCGGTGTTCAGCCGTGCCCGGCACGAGCGCTTTCGCCAGAGCGACGCGTTACGCCGAGTATTTGAGGGCGTTGTGGCGAAGTGCATTGCGGCCGGCTTGGTCGGCGGCGAGGGCTTTTCGATCGATGCGAGCCTGATCAGGGCTGACGCAGGCAAGAAGAAGCGAGTGCCTGGCAATCAACCCATTGCCTGGCCGCGGGCCGAGGAAGCGTCGCGCGCGGTTCGCGAGTACTTCGCTGCTCTCGATGCTGCCCGCAATGACGAGGAGACCGGCGGTGGCGATGGCGGTTCGAACGGCAGCGGCAACAGAAGCAAGCCGCCGAAGGAAGTCTCGCTGACCGATCCACAAGCGGCATGGGTTGCAAGGAAGGGCACTGACCCATTTTTTGCTTACGACGCCAACTATCTCATCGACAACAAAGCCGGGATCATCGTCGATGCCGAGGGCACGCGAGCCAATCGCATAGCCGAGATTGCTGTCACCGAGACGATGATCGAGCGCGTCAAGGAGCGCTTCGATCTCCGGCCGCGGCGGCTCGCAGCCGATACGGCTTACGGCGCGGCGAGACTGCTCAAATGGCTGGTGGACCGCGGCATTACCCCGCACATTCCGGTGTGGGACAAGTCCGCCCGTGCCGACGGGACGTTCAGCCGAGCCGATTTTATCTTCGATCACGAGCGCAACATCTACATCTGCCCAGGCGGGGCGAAGCTCACCAGCACTGGCAACATTGATCAGGGCCGCATCGTCTACTACAGAGCCAACAAGAATGACTGCTCCACCTGCTCACTGAAGCCGAAGTGTACGACCGCCGTTGTGCGCAAGGTGACCCGTGACCTCGATGAAGAGGTGCGTGAGAGCGTACGCGCCTTGGCCAACACGGACGCCTTCCAGCAATCCCGCCGAGAGCGCAAGAAGATCGAGATGCGGTTTGCGCATATGAAGCGCATCCTCAAGCTCGATCGGCTTCGGCTGAGAGGCTTGAGCGGGGCCAAAGACGAGGTGCTGCTGACCGCAATGGCTCAGAACCTGAGGCGCCTCGCCAAATTCCTCTGCCGTGCCCCGCCAACGCCACTACCATGCGCGGCCTAGTATCAGTGTGGGGGTCGTCCGCTTCACTCCTCGAAAAAGGGCGAGGATGACGGAAACTCGCGAC
>DASPSJ010000075.1:0-59204 GCA_035623985.1 Allostellaceae bacterium
TGAAGCGCGGCAGCCCTTTGAGGATCTCGACTGCCCGCGGCGCGAGCGGCACCTCGTGCGCCGTGCCCGTCTTGTAGCGCTCCGGCGGCACCGTCAGGGTCCCGCCTTCCAAGTCGATCTCGCCCCACCGCGCGCTAGCGATGTCGTTTAGCCGCTGACCGGTCAGCATCAGCAGGCGCAGCAGTGGCGCGTAAGGGTAGCCGGGAACGACCGCGCCCTTGGGCTCAAGCTGATCTGCCGCCGCCCACACGTCTCGCAGTTCGCCATCGGCCAGTACCCGCTGCCGCCTCAGGTCCTTACCCTTGATTTTGATCGTCTTGTCGCTGAGGCCAACGCAGGGTGAGACCTCGACGCCGAAGCGCCCGCCGTCGGCGCACCAGTTGAAGAACGTCCGGACGGCGCTGAGCGCGTGCCGGGCGGCGTGCTTCCCGCCGCGCCGTTTGATCGCGTCGAGGCGCTCGACCACGTCGCGCCGGGCGATCTCCGCGATCGGCCGGTCGCGCCAGATCGGTTCCTTCTCGTCGCTCCACTCGGTCACCCAGTTGGCGCGGCCGTCGGTCACCACCCGTTTTCGCTTCGCCACCTGGCCGAGGAACTCGCGGCGCAGGACCGCTTCCGTCTCGCGACCGGACCGGAGCCCCGCCAGCTCGTTGGCGATGAACTCCCCGACCGCGCCACCGAAGGTCTCGCGTCGCCGAGCCGCCTCCTCGCGCGCCTTCTGAGCCTTCATCTCGTCGGGCGACCGGCCGGCGCCGATCGCCGCTAGCACCTCCCGCGCCTCGGCGCGCGCATGCGCTAGAGTGCCCTCGGTGCCGGCCTCCGCGTTCGGGTTGTACTGGCCGATGACGTGGGTCACCGGATCGCGATCGCCGGGGCGCCGCTTAACGACGATGAAGGTTCGCACCGCCGCCTTCCCCTGGTCGTCGGCCCGGTCGGTGACCCGGACCCCGAGGTGGAGCTGTTGCGCGTCCCAGACGACGTAGCGCTTGCCGGCCTCCGCTGGCTTGAGGGCCTTTAGCCCGCGATCGGTGAGGGTGACCTTCCGCGTCTCGGCCGCCATGACGTTCGGCTCCTTCCAGGGGGTCCGGGCGCCCGGGATAACGCCGGGTTAACGGACCCGTCGGGTTAACCCCTGTTAACCCGGGTACCCTAACGTACCCTTAGGAACCGAGTAAATACAGCCATACCGGGCGTTTATGGCGATGCGGGTGAACCGAAGTACCCCGGCGTTTTCCGGCCGGCCCGATTTTGTAAACCGAAGGTCGGGGGTTCAATCCCCTCACCCGGCACCATCCATATCGGCGGCTGGGGTCTTTTATTATTACCACGATGAAGACAACCCGATTGGCCTTTTGACCATTTACGGAAAAGGCGACAAAGACTCGCTGACCAGGGAAGAAAAGGCCGAATTCCGCAAGCTTACAGCAGCCATCAAGCAACGCATCCGCGACGATCGAAGACACCTCCACTCCAGCAAAGAAACCGCCCATGACCCGCACCATCGCCAAAGAGGCTCTTGACGGCCTGAAGGAATACGCCGACCACCTCGCCGGCAAGCGCGCCAAGGGTAGGACCACCACGATCCGCGTTCCCGTCGACATCGATGTGCGTGCGCTGCGCCTGCGCCTCGGCCTGTCGCAGGTGGCGTTCGCTCGAACCTACGCGATCCCGATCCACACGCTGCGCAAGTGGGAGCAGAAGATCCGCAGGCCCGATCAGGCAAGCCGGGTCTATCTCACAACGATCTCCCGCGACCCGAAGGCGATCAAGCGGCTTTTGGCGATGGCGTGATCCGCAGTGCTTCTCAGCATAGATCCCGCTAAAAAAATAATGCCGGCCAGCAATCATCGCGTTGCCGCCTTTCCCCGCCGGCTCGCCCTTGCCGGCGGCGCCAGATCCAGCCGATGCGACTTCCCGATCTGGCGGATCCAGCCCGGCTTCACCCCGGCCTGCGCGGCGAAGTCCGGCCAGCGTCCGACCGCGTCGCGAACCCGCTGCAGCATCGTGCGGGCTTTTACGGTCGAGATCCCCGCGGAGCGGGCGACCGCCATCAGGTCCTCGACGGCGAAGCCGTCGCGCTTGCCGTTGAGCGACATCTGGTGGCGCGAGGTCCAGGCGCCGGCCGGGTTATAGGCCCAGATCACGTCGAAGGCCGGCGACAGGCGCCAGGTGCCGGAGCGGTCCATCAGGAAGGCGATGTTCTTGACGTGATCGTCCTGGTTGCGCGCCATGACGTTGAACGCCATGCGCCGAAACTGCTGCTCGATGTCGCGGGCGGGCAGGCCGAGCCGGCGGATCGCCAGGAACGCCTGCTCGTAGGCGTAGGCGCCGGGATCGTTGAAGTCGTAATGGGTGAGCGCGGCGAGCGACTGCATGTGCAGCTTGTCGCCGGTTTCCGTGCGGTCGAAGCGCCGGGCCATGAAGTGCCGGCGTCCGCTTTCCTCGAACAGGCGCGTCGGGCCCATCTCGATACCGGCGGCGCCCGCCATCTGCGCATAGGCGTACTCGACCGCGCCGTAGCCCTGGGGGTCGGCGAGATCCTTGTCCTTATTGCCTTGCACCCCGTCGAACTTGAGGAGCCAGTATTCGAAACCGGGCGGCGCCTTGAGCTGGCCGGAGCGGACCTCGTTGGTCGCCGGGTTCCAGGCGATCACCGCCTTGGCGCGCGCCCCGCCGGCGGAGGTGCCGACGCGCAGGATCTCGCGCAGGGCGTCGGCCTTGCGGTCGCCGGCGAAGGTGACGGCGAGCGTCTCGCGGTGCGTGAGGACGTCGGATGCCAATCTGACCAGGGCGTCGATATCCACCGGCTTGTCCGCCCCGGCTGCCGGCCCCGTCACCGGCTTGAACTCCAGCGCGCCCATGCCGCGCGAGCCGGTGTAGCTGAGGCGCTCCACCGCGTTGAAGTCGCCCGGCAGGCGCCCCTGGGTCGCGAGCCAGGCATCGATCAGGGCGTTGCCGTACTTGTCCGGCAGAGAGTCCGCGAGCAGGCCCGGCAGGCCGTGGAACGAATTGGGCGGCAGCGACGGGAAGCTGTAGGGCGCGGCGCCGAGGGGCATGACCAAGGGCGAAACCTCGATGCCGCTCGGCAGGAAGTCCGGATCGTATTGGAAGGTGGCGGCCGTTTCGCCATCGGGCAGCAGAACCACCCCGATCCGCGTGCCCCAGAGGATCACTTCCGCCAGGGTGCTCAACGCTGGTCACCCCAGGTCCAGGCGCCTTTCCGGGGCGGGGTCTCCGCCTTGCGCCGATGCGAGGCGCGCCGGCGGCCTTGGCCGCGGGTCTCCAAAGCCTCGATCGGACGAAGGGTGGTTTCGGGGAGCATCGTGTCCAGGCGATCCATCAGGTTCAACGCGCGCAGGATGCGGATAAGCGTGGTCAACTGGCCGGTGCCCGACGCCTCGAACCGCTCGATCGTCGGCCGGGCCACGCCGGCTGCCGCGGCCAGGTCGGCCTGCGTCATCTGGCGATCCAGGCGCGCGCGCTGTACCCGCCGGGCGATCTCGCCCAGAACCGCCTCATCGCTCAAGATCGGGGTAATCTTCATTCCATCGAATATGATGGACTATAGCGGTTTTGTCAAGACAATGACTTGATTCTGATGGATTGACCTATATTGTTTCTTTCCCTCTAATCTGATGGATTATATGCAAAAACGGCAGTTAATGAAGCAATTTTGATTGATTGTATCTTCGGACTCGCTGCCGCGCCCCGTCACACGCCCCGTTCCCGCCGCAAGAGGAGTTCGCCCGAACCTACGCGATCCCGATCCACACGCTGCGCAAGTGGGAACAGAAGATCCGCAGGCCCGATCAGGCCAGTCGGGTTTATCTCACGACGATCTCCCGCGATCCGAAGGCGATCAAGCGGCTCGTGGCGATGACATGATTCGCCTTCACGTCGCGGGCCAAAGGAATCAGGGCCGGAATAGATTAAATTGCCGCTTGCTGTCCTTGCCAATACCCCTCGCGTACCCGTCAGAACCGCCATCCCTCGGCGAGCATCATCTGTTGGAAAGAGATGCAGCGGACCGTCTCGGCCTGACAGACAAAGGGGATCTTGCGATTGTCCCGACTTCCTGGATGCTCGTCGGCGACCACGGCCCACTGCGCGCCGTTGGCCATGGCCATCGCGATGACGAACGGGTCCGCGCCGTTGATGCCTTTGAGAGGCTTTGCCGGGTCGTGGTGCGTTGCCATTAACTGCCGGACGATTGCCTGAACCGCGACGCTTTCCTCGACGAAGAGCGCGCCCTGGCCCTTGGCCCAGGTGTGGCAGTCGTCGCCGGGGCGGATCTCGTCGAGGACGGCCTTTGGCGCGCGCATGCGCCCTGCGGCGATCAATCCTTCGATTCGCGCTTGGAGCGCCGGAAAGATGGTCGGCGGATAAATCTCGACATACCATCGGATGATAGAGCTTGTGTCGATGCAATATACGATGTCCGCTGCCATCAGCTTCGTGCCATCAGCGCGCGGACTTTCTCGATCTGCTGCGCTCGAAGGCCGAGATAGCGGGAAACGTCGCTGAGCGAGGTTCGGGAGTTCTCGTAGCTTTCCAGGACAAGGCGGGTGAAGGGGCGGCCGAGATCGCTCACAACCTCCTGCGGCATGTTTCGCTTGAAATCCGCATCTTCGTCGACCTTGGCGGGTCGGGCCTCGTAGAGCCGACGCCATGCCGCTCGGCGCGCGGCGTAAAATGATTGGGTGGTGCGGCCCGCGGTGAGGAGCCGCCGCAGGATCACCTCGTTGCTGACGCCGAACGCGCGCCCGAGCGTGGCGAGCTCGTCGTCGGTCCATTCGCGCGGACCGTGCGAGGAGGCAACGAGATTTTCAGCTCGAAGCGCAACCAACGGAACGAGTGCGGCGGCGGCGGCCGCATTGCAGTAGACCTCGGGCCGCTGCTCCTCGGGCGGACGAAGCTCTTCCTCCTCGATATCGCAAATGCTGCTCGTGCCAAGCAGCACGTGAGCGAATTCGTGGAGCAAGGTAAATGTGCGGCCGTTGGGCGGCAGCTTTCGATTGATGCCGATTACCGGGAGAGGGCGCTCGGATATCGAAAATCCGAGAATTTCCTCGAGGGCAACGCCGCCGGCTTGGAACACCAAAACGCCCGCGTTCTCGATGGCGGTGCGCCAGGCATTGTAGCTCCGGCGCGGGTCGCGCCACGCATGTTGGGCGGCAAGGGTGATGCCGAGCAGCTCGCGAATCGATGAGCCGCTTCTCTCAGGATCGTCCGTCAGGCTTAGGGGGATTGAATGATCCGGCAGCGCAATGTCGAGTTCGGCCGCCAGATCGATGGCAAGAGCACGACGCTCCTGCGCCTGCCGAAGGAGGAGACGCAAGGCGCGCGAATAGCGGTGCGCCACCTCCCCGGGGAGCCGCCGAAAGTCGTGCGGGAGCGGCGCCTCTTGGGGCGGAGCCGGAAGAAAGAAGTCGCTGAGCAAGCGCCGATAGACGGTCACCATCTTGCGAAGCTGGGCCATGCTCGGGCCGCCGTGCCCCGCCTCCCAGGCCGCTATCTTTTCCGGCTTGGTCTGGAGGCGCTGCGCCGCTTCCTCGACGGAAAGGCCCGCCGAGGTGCGCGCCCAGGTCAGGATCGTGGGTTCGACCAGAGCTTCGGTGCTACGTGCCGCCATTGGTTGCCATAAGTAGAGCGAAGCCGGCTTTCATCTGCTCAGGTTAGCCGCGCCAGAGGGGTCAGAACAGATCCGGCGGATGGCCTAGCCGTGCTCGCGGCCAATCCCACGACCGTTTCGGAGCAGCAGTTCACCCTCTCGAGCTGTCGGACAGCTCACTGCGTACAAGCCGGCAGCCCACGCCAGATGCCGGCTTATTTCCGGCCATCGGCCTTGCGGCGGCGTGCCATGCGGCAGCCCGCCCCGAATGCGAGCCGCCCGCGTCGGTAACCGTCCTCGGGAATTGCCGTCCCTCCCGCACGCATCCTAAGCTCAGATACCGCCGAAGGAGCTTCGCCATGCCTCGATCATTTTCGTGCTCGCTTCTGCTGGTGCTGCTCGCGCTCTTCGCCCCTCCCGTCGCCGCCAAAGGCGGGATATCCCTCGGCAGCGCCCATGTGACCGCCGTCAAGACCAGCCCGCCCAGCGCCGCGCCGCCGCGCTTCGTCGCCCTCACTCCGCTTATCCCCTGGGGTTACCCGGGCCAGGCCAACCAATCGCCCCTTCCCGCCGCGGCGGCGGTCGAGACCACGCCGCAGGGGGTGACGATCGTCCGCGGCCCCGGCGCGCAGCAACCCGCGACCACGCCCCAAGGGGTGACCGTTATCCGCGGCGCCGGCTCGCGCCATCTCTCGCGCTAAGAGAACATGGTCCCTTCCCCTTGCTCACGCGGGCCGCGCCCCCATATGCGCCCGCGTCAACCCTTGGGAGAACCGCCCCTGCCGCGCCCGGCCGGCCGCGCCGGCGGCAGCGGCGACCGGCGGGCCAGGCGCCGCATATGGCGGAAAGCATCGAGCACAGGGGCTATACCATCGCCCTGCTGCAACGCGCAGGCGGCTGGCGCGTCTATATCCGCCCGCCCGATGCCGGCATGACCCATAAGGAGCTGCCGCCGGCGCTGACCCGCGACCAGGCCGTCGCCGCGGCCATCCGCCTCGTCGAGGACGCCATCGCCGCCGCGCCGCCTTCCCGGCATCGCCCATAGGCGGGCGCGCGGGCTCTCTGCCCTGTGACAAAAAAGGGCCAAGGCGTGAAATCGTCGCTACACCACTAGACATGTAACAATGATCGCGTAGGTTGAGCAGTCGGTGCAAACTGCGTCCGGCAAGAGGGATCCCATGGCTCACTATCGCTGCTATTTCCTCGACGGCACGGGCAGGATCACGGAATTCGAGAACATCGAGGCGGCAAGCGACGACGATGCCGTCGCCCTTGCCCGCGACCGCCTGGCGCAGCACAACGCCCATACGGTCGAGCTGTGGCAGGGGCGCGAGCGGCTGTTCAAGGAAAGCCGCGCCATCGCCTGGGCCTGAGCCGCCCGGCACGCCGGAAGCCGTCGTCGATCGCCGGAGCGAAGCCCCGATTTCTGCATGGCGGGCACGTGCCTGCGGGCGCGATCCGGGCTAGGCTGCGCCGCGACCGATGCCCGGAGCCCGATGCCGAAAGCGCTCGCCTTCCTGTTCCTCGCTCTCCTGCTGTCGGGCTGCGCCGACAAAAGCGCCACCGAGGTCAGCGACGACACCATCCAGGTGCTGCGCAGCTATTCCGGCGATGCCGATTTCCTCGTGCTGTTCCTCAACCGCCGCACCTTCCTTTACAACGGCGACCTTCCCGCCGACCGGGTGAGCCTTACCGTTTCGCGGCTGAAAAGCGTCGGCTGCCGCGAGCCGCGCCGGCTGCGCGAGCGGGCGGAAGAGCAGGAGGGCACCTGGTCCTTCGGCCGCAAGCGCGTCATCTATTACAGCGAATGGAAATGCGGCTGAGGCGCCGATGGCAGGGACCGACCTCGCCAAGCTGATCGAGGAATGGCACGATTTCTACCTGCTCATCGGCACCACCGCGGCGACGCTGGTGGGGCTTCTGTTCGTCTCCGCCTCGGTCGGCGGCGGCTACATGACCGAGGAGCGCCGGCCGGGCATCCGCGCCTTCTTCAGCCCGACCATCTTCCACTTCGCCGCGGTGCTCGTCGCCTGCCTCGCCCTGCTGGCGCCGAAGCAGAGCTGGGCGGCGCTCGGCGCGCTGCTGCTCGGCTGCGGCCTCGCCGGCCTGCTTTATGCCGGCTGGATCTGGCGCCAGATGGCGCGGCAGGGCTATTTGCGCGACATCGATGCCGAGGACCGCGTGTGGTATGCGCGGGTGCCGGTCGCCTGTCACCTGCTGGTGACGCTCGCCGCGGCGCTGCTGCTGCTGCGATGGCCCGCCGGCATCGACGTGCTGGCGGTGACGCTGGTGCTGCTGCTGCTCGTCGGCATCCGCAACGCCTGGGACATCACGCTCTGGCTGGTGATGCGCACCGGCAAGAAATAGCGCCCGCGGCGCCTTATTCGATCGCCAGCTCCCAATCGTCGAGCGGATAGCCCACGACGATGCCGCCGCCGGCGCCGATGAGGCAGCCAATGCCCGCCGCCGCCGGGATCGCCGCCCAGCCGAGCCCGCCGGTGACGACGCCCGCCGCTGCCGCGCCGCCGCCGCCGACCGTCGCTCCCGCCGCGCAGCCCATGGCCGCGCCGGCGATGAGGTGCCGGTTGCGCGAGACGATGATCCCGCCCATGAACACTGCCGGCTCGACCTTGAGGCGCAGCAGATCGGCAATGCCCACGCCCAAGCCGGCCGCGCCGTGCACGCCGCGGAGCAGCGCGCGCTCTCCGATCACGCTTGCCGTCGCCAGCGTCAGGACGAGGGCGACGAGCGAGGAATATCTGATCCCTTGTGCTTTTGCGAGGATGCGCATGGCATCGTCCTCCGCGGCGCTCTCCTTGAGCCCGATGGCGGCGCGAAGCAGGTGTTGCAACCCGCGCGACGCCGGACCCGGTCGAGCAGGATCAGCCTAGAGCGTCATGGTTAACCTTTGCTTAAGCCGGGCTCGCCAATCGGCTAGGCTTTCAACGACTTTTGCCGCGTCTTGTACCCTCATGGGGTGCGCGCCGCCATGCCGCTTGCCGTCCTCTGCCGCGCGCTCGGGCCGCCCGAGCGGCTGAGCTTCGAAGACCTGCCGCCGGCGCCGCTCGGGCCGGGCGAGGCGCGCATCCGCCTCCACGCCTGCGGCGTCAATTTCCCCGATATCCTCACCGTCCTCGGCCAGTACCAGCACAAGCCGGACCTGCCTTTCATCCCCGGCGTCGAGAGCGCCGGCACCATCGCCGAGCTGGCGCCCGGCGTCGCTCACTGGCGCGTCGGCGACCGCGTCATCACGCGCCAGCGCACCGGCGGCTATGCCGAGGAGATCGTGCTGCCGGCGGCGCAGCTCGTGCGCCTGCCGGCGGGCTTCAGCTTCGCCGAAGGGGCCTGCTTTCTCGTCGCCGGCATCACCGCCTATCACGCGCTGGTCCAGCGCGCGGCCCTCCGCCCGGGCGAGAGCCTGCTGGTCCATGGCGCGGCGGGCGGCGTCGGGCTTGCCGCGGTCGAGCTGGGCAAGCTTTTGGGCGCGCGGGTGATCGCCGCCGCCTCCAGCGCCGAAAAGCTCGCCGCCGCCCGCGCCCGCGGCGCCGACGCGGTCATCCAATACAGCGCCGAGGATTTCGTCGAAGCGGTGCGGCGTCTCACCGATGGCGCGGGCGCGGACGTCATCTTCGATCCCGTCGGCGGCGAGGTGCTGGTCCAATCGCTGCGCGCCATCGCCTGGGGCGGGCGCCTGCTCGTGGTCGGCTTTGCCGGCGGCACCATTCCGGCGCTGGCGGCCAATCGCATCCTTTTGAAGAGCTGCGCCGTGCTCGGCGTGCGCGCCGGCGAGGCCCAGCGTCGCGACCCGGCCTTGGCCCAAGCCGCGGTGGCGGCGCTCCAGACTTATGCCGAGCGCGGCCATTTGCGCCCGCATCTCTGCGCGAGCCTGCCGCTGGCGCATTATGCGCAAGGCATGCGGCTGCTGATGGACCGCCGGGCGATCGGCCGCGTCGCGCTGCTGCCCGGCGGGTAGGAGCCTCTATCCCGGCAGCTTGTGGCGCTGGAAGTCGTCGCGCAGCTTGGTCTTGAGCAGCTTGCCGGTGGCGGTATGCGGCAGCGCGTCGACGAAGACGACGTCGTCGGGAATCCACCACTTCGCCACCTTGTTCTCATAGAAGGACAGAAGCTCCTCGCGCGTCACGCTGGCGCCCGGCCTCTTCTGCACGACCAGCAGCGGCCGCTCGTCCCATTTCGGATGGTGCACGCCGATCACCGCCGCCTCGGCGACGGCGGGATGGGCGATGGCGATGTTCTCGAGCTCGATCGAGCTGATCCACTCGCCGCCCGATTTGATCACGTCCTTGGAGCGGTCGGTGATCTGCACATAGCCCTCGGCGTCGATGGTGGCGACGTCGCCGGTGGGGAACCAGCCCTCGCGCAGGACGTCGCCGCCCTCGTCCCTGAAATAGCCCCGGGCGACCCATTGGCCTTCCACCAGCATGTCGCCGAACGCCTTGCCGTCCCAGGGCAGATCCTGGCCGTCCCTGTCGACGATCCTGAAGTCGGTGCCGAAAACCGGCCGGCCCTGCTTGCTTTTGACCGCCATCAGCTCCTCGAAGTCTTGGCTCAGATGCTTCGCCTTGAGCTGCGCCACCAGGCCCAGCGGGTTCATCTCGGTCGTGCCCCAGGCATGCAGCACCTCGACCCCGTACTTGGTTTCAAAGGTGCGGATCATCGCCGGGGGACAGGCCGAGCCGCCGATCATCGTGCGCTTGAAGGTGGTGAGACGGCCGCCGGTCTCGGCCAAGTGCTGGAGCACGCCGAACCAGACGGTGGGCACGCCGGCGCTGAAGGTCACCTTCTCGCTCTCGAACAGCTCGCAGAGGCTCTTGCCGTCGAGCGCGGCGCCGGGAAGAACCAATTTGGCGCCGACCATCGGGCAGGAATAGGCAAGGCCCCAGGAATTGGCGTGGAACATCGGCACCGCCGGCAGCACCACGTCCTTCGCCGAAAGATTCATCACGTCGGGCAGCGCCGTGGCGTAGGAATGCAGCACGGTCGAGCGGTGCGAATAGAGCGCGCCCTTGGGATTGCCGGTGGTGCCCGAAGTGTAGCAGAGCGAGGAGGCCGTGTTCTCGTCGAAGCTGGGCCAGTCATAGTCGCCGTTTTCCGCCGCCAGCAAATCCTCATAGGCGACCGCGCCGGGCATCTCCGCCGGCAAATGCGCGCGGTCGGTCAACGCCACCCAGCCGCGCACCGTGGGGCATTGCGGCTTGAGCTTCGCCACCAGCGCGGCGAAGGTCAGGTCGAAGAAGACGTACTGATCCTCGGCGTGGTTGACGATATAGGTGATCTGCTCGGGAAAGAGCCGCGGGTTGATGGTGTGGCAGACGGCGCCCATGCCGGACACCGCGTAATAGATCTCGAAATGGCGGAAGCCGTTCCAGGCCAGGGTGGCGACACGGTCGGACCCCTTCACCCCCAGGCGCTGCAAGGCCTGGGCGAGCTGGCGCGCGCGCTGGTGGGCCTCGCGATAGGTGTAGCGGTGGATCGGCCCCTCGACCGTGCGCGAGACGATCTCGGTGGCGCCGTGAAAGCGATCGGCGAAGCTGATCAAGGACGAGATCAGCAGCGGCCGCTGCTGCATCAAACCCAGCATCTCTGTCTCCCCAAACCTCGGGTCTTCGGACCCTTTTTCCTGTCCGCCAAGAGCCTAGCCCGCAAGGCGAGGCCGCTCAACTGAGCGCGCGCACGAAGGCCATCCAGTTGCCGTCGGGCGAGGCGCAGTCGGCAAGGCCGGGCCGGTCCTTGGCCGCGAGGGTGAGCCCGGGAAAGCGCCAGAGCTTGCGCCAGGTCTCGAGGCTCGCCAGCGCCTGCTCGCGCACCCGGCGCTCGATGCGGCGATGCATATAGGCGCGACCGAGGGTGAGATAGGCGGCGACCGCCAGCCCCAGCGCCGCGAGGCCGGGAACCGGGCCCCGCCACAGAAACAGGGCCGTGGCGAGCGCCAGGCCGCCATAGGCCCAGATGTTGCCATCGGCCTCGGAGGCGACGGGGCTGTCGATATGGGCAAGCCGGCGCGGCTCGATGCGGATCTCCAGGCGCCCTTCGCCGTCGAGCCGGCGCAACGCCGCCAGCAGCGCCTCGGCGCTTTCGCGCGGCGCAAGGGAGGGATCGTCATCGCCCATGATGGCGGCGAGGATAGCCGCGCCGCCGCGGGCCGGGCAACCGGCGCGGGGTTAATTGGCGCAGGGTTAATAAGGCGTTTAGCTGTCGCTGCCAGACTGGCCGGATGGAAGGATGCCGCAGCGACGGGCCGTCTCGGAGGCGATCACTTGCTCTGCTCGCGCAGCAGCACCTCATGGCGCTGGTCGGGGGTGAGCCGGTTCTCGTAGATCGCGATCTGGTTCTGCCGCGCGTTGACGACGCCGAGGCCGGCGGCCTGCTGGTAGAGCCAGAAGGCGGCGAGCGGGTCCGCCGGCATGCCGATGCCGTTGAGCTTGCACCAGGCGAGCACCTCCACCGCGCGGGGGTCGTTGGCGGCGGCGCGCTTTTCCAGGAAATCGATCTCGCGCGGCCCGAGGCTGTTGGCGCGCACCTTGGCGATCACCTGCTCCAGCGTCGGGGCGCCGGGCGGCGGCGGCGGCGGGCGCGGCTGGTCGCGCAAATCCTTCTCGCAGGCGGCGTCGGGCGTCGTGAGACAGCGATAGGCGCCGTCGAGATCGTAGAACTGCGCCGGCGCCGCCGAGGGCGGCAGCAGGATCAGCGCCGCGCAAAGGAGCCATCGAGCATGTCTCATGCCCGCCATCATACCGCAAACCGCGCCGTCCGGCTGATGCTGCTCGGCGCGCTGGCGCTTGCCGGCTGCACCATCAACGGGACCCAGTGGAAGCCCACCGACCTGACGCAGCCGGGGGTGTGGCTCGACCGGCCGCCGCCGCCGGTCAACGTGGTGCGCGACGGCGCCACGGGCGAGCTCATCGCCGGCGCGGCGCCGGCGCTGGTGCCGGACGGCGCCGTCGACGAGGCCGTGGCCGAGCCGTTGCGCGCCTGGCTCACCGCCGTCGAGCGCCGGCGGCTTGCCGAGGCGAGCCAGCGCGCCGCCGCCGATTTCACGCTGGAGCCCGTCGCCTGGGAAGCGCTCGACCCGGCCGGCGACAAGACCGCGGTCGGCACCGCGATGGCGGTCGACGACGTCTATCGCGCGGTGCGCGGCCAGCTCTGCCGCGAGCTGCGGCAATCGCTGATCAAGGGCCAGGAGACGCATCAAGTGCAGGTGACGCTCTGCCGCCGCGATTTCGGCAACGGCCTCTATGTCTGGGTGGCCGGCGCCGGCGAGCAATAGACGCTAGAGTCAATGCCCGTCGCGTCGGGCGCCGACGCGGTCGAGCACCGCCAGCAGCAGCGCCGAGACGACGAAAGTGAGCTGAAGGACGACGAGCCAGAGCAGCTTGCCTTCCGGCACGTCTTCGATGTCGAAGAGCTGCTCCAGCAGATAGATCGCCGAGATCACCGCGATCGAGCCGAGGATCTTGACCTTGATCGAGCCGGTATCGAGCGCGGTGAGCCAGGAGAGCCGCTGCTGGTCGGCGCCCAGCGAGATCTTGGCGACGAAGTTCTCGAAGCCGCTGATCATGACCATGACGACGAGGCTCGCCACCAGCACGAGGTCGAGCAGCTTCAGCGCCGCGAGCGTCAGATGCGCCTCGCCGCCTTCCAGCAGCGATTGCACGAGATGGGCAAGCTCGAGGAAGAACGCGCCGACGAACAGCACCAGCACCAGCGCGAGGCCGAGATAGAGCGGCGCCAGCAGCCAGCGGCTGGCGAACAGCACGCGCTCGATGAAGCGCTCCATGGCTGTGCTTGTCCCCCCAATTCAGCGGTTCAAGCGGATCTCGCAGAGGGGCAAGCGCGAAGGCGCCTCGGCGATTTCAGCTTCCGCTCACCTGTCATGCCGCTGCCACGGTATGCGCGTCGAGCTCCACGCGCAGCGTCTTGCGGAGCACGCCGATGATTGCCGCCAAATTGTCCATGCTCGGATTGCCGTTTTTCGACAGCATGCGATGCAGGCTCTTCGCCGGCTTTCCAGTCTCTGCGGCGAGCTTCTCGAAGCCGACAGTCGCATTCACGAGATCGCGCAAGACGAGGCGCGCCGTATCCGGCTCGCCATTGAGAAACAGCGTCGCCGCTTCATCGAGCAACGCCCTGGCGAAAGCCGGATCGCGCCTGACGCGCTCCACGATCGTCTCTTTGAATTCTCTGGTCAACGCCATGATCTCACCTCTTGCGCACCGCCCGCAGAGCGGCCTTGCGCGCTTTGTATTCCGACCACAATGCTTTTGCCCGCTCGATATCCTGCTGCTGGCGCTTCTTCGTACCGCCGCCGAGGAGGATCATGAGCGCGTCGCCGTCCTTCCCAAGATAGATCCGGTAGCCCGGACCCCAGTCGATGCGGTATTCGCCAATGCCGCCAATCCACTTCACGCTCGACGTGTTGCCCATTTCAAGCCGCCGCGTCGCTGTCGCGACTTTTGCCGCCGCCTGGGCATGAAGACCATCGAACCAGGTCTTGAACGGATTGACCCCATCCGCCCGAACATACTCGACGACAGTCAATGCCATTTTTGTATGGTAACATATAAGTTACCTATGGCGCAAGCGCCGAGCTTGGCATGCGCTTCCGCGCTCAGCCGGCCTCGCGCAGCATGTTGCGCGCGATGACGATCTGCTGGATCTGGCTCGTCCCTTCATAAAGGCGGAAGAGCCGCACGTCGCGGTAGAAGCGCTCGACGGCGAAATCGGCGACGTAGCCCGAGCCGCCATGGACCTGCACCGCCCGGTCGGCGACGCGGCCGACCATCTCGGTGGCGTAATACTTGCAGCAACTCGCCTCGGTGGAGACGTTCTCGCCGGCGTCGCGCCGGCGCGCCGCGTCGAGCACCATGGCGCGCGCCGCATAGGCTTCCGTGCGGCTGTCGGCGAGCATCGCCTGCACGAGCTGGAACTCGCCGATGGGCTGGCCGAACTGGTGGCGTTCCTTGGCATAGGCCAGCATGTCGCGGATGAGCCGCTCGGCGACGCCGACCGCCACCGCGGCGATGTGGATGCGACCGCGGTCGAGCACCTTCATCGCCGTCTTGAAGCCCTGCCCTTCCTTGCCGCCGAGCAGCGCGTCGGCCGGCACGCGGCAATCCTCGAAGATGACGTCGCAGGTGTGCGCGCCGCGCTGGCCCATCTTGCGGTCGATGCGGCCGAGCTTGAGGCCGGGATTGGGCACCTCGACCAGGAAGGCGGAGATGCCGCCCGCGCCCTTGGTCTCGGGATCGGTGCGCGCCATGACGGTGAACAGGCCCGCCTCGGGCGCGTTGGTGATGAAGCGCTTGGTGCCGTTCAGCACCCAGCCGTTCCCCGCCCGCCGCGCGCTGGTCTTGAGGCTCGCCGCGTCCGAGCCGGCATTGGGCTCGGTGAGCGCGAAGGAGGCGATGATCTCGCCCGAGGCGAGCCGCGGCAGGTATTTCCGCTTCTGCTCGTCGGTGCCGTCGATGACGATGCCCTGGCTGCCGATGCCGTTGTTGGTGCCGTGCACCGAGCGGAAGGCCGGCGAGGTCTGGCACAGCTCGAACAGCACCTGCACCTCCTCGCTCATGGTGAGGCCGAGCCCGCCATGGGCCTCCGGGATGGTCATGCCGAAGAGGCCGAGCCGCCGCATCTCGTCGATGAGGGCGGGCGGCACCGTGTCGGTCTCGGCCACGTCCTCCTCGGCCGGCTGCAGGCGCTCGCGCACGAAGCGCTGGATGGTGTCGAGGAACTCACGCAGGGTCTGCGGATCGAGCGCCACGGGCTTGCTCCTTGGTCCCGGGGGTTGGGACTCGGCACTTCTATCGGCGGGCGGTGCCGCGATCAACCGCTTTGCGGCTCACTCCACCACATTCGCTCCGGCCGGCACCGCGACGCGGCGCGGATTGCGCATCAGCGCGATCAGCGGCGCGGCGGCCAGCGTCACCACCATCATCAGCAGGAAATCGTCGATAAAGGCGACCATCGCCGCCTGGCGCGTCACTTCGAGATTGAGCGCGGCGATGCCGGCGGCGCTGTGCGGGTTCCACAGCGGCGGCAGCGCCAGGCGGTGGAGATAGGGCGTGACATGCGCCGCCACCGAGGCGTGCACCACCTGGATGTTGGCCGTGAGCGTCGCCATGACGACCGAGACGCCGATGCTCGAGCCGAGGCTGCGCGCCAGCGTGAAGATGCCTGCCGCCTCGGTGCGCAGCGCCGGCGGCAGCGTCGCGAAGGCGATCGTCGACAGCGGCGGAAAGACCAGGCCGAGCCCCAGCCCCTGGACGAAGCCGGTCCAGATGACCGACCAGCTATCCATTTGCAGCGAGAAGCGCTGCGCCATGTCCCAGAGCGAATAGGCGGTGAGCAGGAATCCCACGAAGATGATCCAGCGCGCGTCGGTGCGCTGAACGAGGCGGCCGGCGATCACCATGACGATCGCGGTGCCGATGCCGCGCGGCGCCATCACCATGCCGGTGGTCATCACCGGAAAGTTCATCAGCCCCTGCAACAGCGGCGGCAGCAGCGCCGCCGAGGCCAGCAGCATGATGCCGACGACGAAGCTCACGATGAGGCCGGCGACCAGGTTGCGGTCCCGGAAGAGCTGCGGGTGCAGGAAGGGATGCCTCGCGGTGAGCGAATGGACGATGAAGCTGTAGAAGCCCAGCGCCGCCAGCGCCGCCTCCACTTGGATCTCGCGCGAGCTGAACCAGTCCTTGAGCTCGCCGCGGTCGAGCATCATTTGCAGCCCGCCCATGCCGAGGCTCAGCATGGCGAAGCCGAAGAAGTCGAACGGCCGGTCGCGGTCGAGCGCCGTCTCCTCGATCGAGAGGACGATGCCGAGCCAGGCGAGCGCGCCCACCGGCAGATTGATGTAGAACACCCAGCGCCAATCCCAATTGTCGGTGAGCCAGCCGCCGAGCGTCGGTCCCAGGATCGGCCCCGCCATGATGCCGACGCCCCAGAAGGCCATGGCCGGGCCGCGCTGCTCGCGCGGAAAGACGTCGAGCAGGATCGCTTGCGACAGCGGCACCAGCGCCGCGCCGCAGACGCCTTGCAGCAGGCGGAAGGCCACCATCTGGGCGAGCGACTGCGCCGCGCCGCAACAGACCGAGGCGACGGTGAATCCCACCACCGACAGCAGGAAGATGCGCTTCCGGCCGAAGCGGCCGGAGAGCCAGCCGGTGAGCGGCATGGCGATGGCGGCGGCGATGATATAGGAGGTGAGCACCCAGGTGATCTGGTCCTGGGTCGCGGCGAGCCCGCCCTGCATGCGCGGCAGCGCCACGTTGGCGATGGTCTGGTCGATCACCTGCATCACGGTCGCGAGCATGGTGGCGACGGCGACCAGGAAGCGGTTGCCGAGGAGCGGCGCGCGCCAGGCGGCGGGCTCGGTCATCCCCCGCCCAGCAGCCCCGCGAGCGAGGTCTGGTGGCGGGTGTCGACCTCGACGGTAACGCTCATCCCGGCGCGCAGCGCGCTCGCATCCTCCTCCGGCACGATGTGCAGCCGCACCGGCAGGCGCTGCACGATCTTGACCCAATTGCCGGTGGCGTTCTGCGGCGGCAGGATGGAGAATTCCGAGCCGGTGCCGATGCCGATGCTGGCGACGCGGGCGTGCCAGACGCGGCCGGGATAGGTGTCGACCGTCACCGTCGCCGCGTCGCCGGGCTTCATGTAGGTGAGGTCGGTCTCCTTGAAATTGGCCTCGATATAGAGCGAGCCGCTTTCCACCAGGCTGCCCATGGCCTGGCCGACGCTGACCCATTGCCCGGGGCGCGGATCGAGATTGGCGACGATGCCGTCGGCCGGCGCCAGGATGCGGGTGTGGCGCAGATCGAGCGCCGCCTGGTCGCGCGCGGCGATCGCCTGCAGCACGCGCGGATGCTGGTCCGCCGGCAGGTCCGGCGCGCCGTCGAGATTGGCCAGCGCCTGGGCGAGGTCGTGCTGCATCGCCGCCATCTGCTGGCGCGCCACCTCGGCGCTGCGCTGCGCCTCGTCGACTTTCGCTTCCGAGCTGACGTTCTGCGCCTGGAGCCGCTTCTGCCGCTCGTATTCGCGCTGCATATAGTCCGCGCTCGCCGTCGCGGCGCGGAGCATCGCCTCTTTTTGCCGATAGGCGGCGCGCATCGCTTCAACCTCGTCGCGCGCGGCGGCGAGCACGCTCTCGGCCCGCGCGAGCGCGATGCGAT
Organism: Allostellaceae bacterium; assembly: GCA_035623985.1. Taxonomy (GTDB): domain Bacteria; phylum Pseudomonadota; class Alphaproteobacteria; order ATCC43930; family CGMCC-115725; genus DAHUYF01. The sequence continues at coordinate 17,800 of DASPSJ010000075.1, forward strand.
AGGGCTCGTCATCGAGCGCGAACAGCAGCTCGCCCTGCTTCACCGGCTGGTTCTCTTCGACCCGCTGCTCGTTCACCCGGCCGGCGACGTCGCTGCTGATCAGCACCTTGCTGTAGCGGACATAGGCGTCGTCGGTGGCGACGTAGCGCCCGCCGGTGAGGTAGAGGTACGCCGCCCCGGCGATCAGCGCCAGCGGCCCCAGCGCCAGCAGCATCGGCCGCAGCCGGCGCTTGAGGCGGTTGCGCGCCGAGGCGCCCGCGCGGTGCCCGTTGTCCCTAGGCATAGTCGCTCGCCTTTTTCTTGGCCGCGCCCTCGCCGGGGCCGGGCCCGCGCTCGGAGAGATTGGCGCGCACCCGGGCGAGCTGGTCCATCAGCGCCTCGCGCTCGCCAGCATCGAGACCCGCCAGCGCCTCGGCGCGCGTCTCCTCGGCGAGCGCGTGCATGCGCTCCATCATCGGCGCCACCTTCTCCGTCATGTAAAGAAGGCGCACGCGGCGGTCCCTGCGGTCCGGCCGCCGCTCGACCCAGCCCGCCTCCTCCATCCGGTCGATGAGCCGGCCCAGCGTGATGTTCTCGATCTCCAGGATCTCGGCGAGCCCGCTCTGATTGATGCCTTCATGGCGCGAGAGATGGGCGAGAACCTGCCATTGCGAGCGGCTCAGGCCCAGCGCGCGGGCGCGCTGGTCGAAGCGCTTGCGCATCAGCCGCGCGATGTCGTGCAGCAGGAAGCCGAAGCTTCGTTCGGGATCATAGGGCATGGCCCCATGATGGTAAGCAGGCATGCGTTAAGCAAGCTTATAGTACCCGCCCCGCCCGTCAGGCGGTTGCCGGCGGCATGGGGCGGGACTATGACGCGGGCGCCGGGGCCGCGGCGCAGCGGAGGGAAGAGCCGGGAATGGATGCGGCGGGGGCAGCGGCGGCGCTGATCGTCTTCCTGGCGACGCTGGGGCTGACCGGGCGCCTGCGCGACTGGCTCCAGCGCCGCGCCATCCTCGACCGGCCGGTCGACCGCTCCGCCCACAGCGCACCGGTGCCGCGCGGCGGCGGGCTCGTGCTGGTGCCGGCGCTGCTCGCCGCCTGGCTGGGGCTGGCGCTTATCGGGCGGGCGCCGCCCGGCGCCGCGGCGCTGGCGGCGCTGGCGGCCGGGCTCATGCTGCTCTCCTGGCTCGACGACCTTCGCGGCCTGCCGGTGGGGCTGCGCCTCTTCTGCCACGTCCTTGCCGCCGCCGCCGGTCTCGCCTTCCTGCCGCCGGGCGCGGTCTTTCAGGGCCTGCTGCCGCCGCTCTTCGACCGCGCCGCCGCGGCGCTCCTCTGGGTGTGGTTCGTCAACCTCTTCAACTTCATGGACGGGATCGACGGCATCACCGGCATCGAGACCGTGGCGCTCGGCCTCGGCCTCGCGTTGGTGGCGGCGCTGGCCGGCGCGGAAGACGACGGCAGCGCCGCGCTGGCGCTTTGCGCCGCCGCCGGGGCGCTTGCCTTCCTGCGCTGGAACTGGCATCCGGCGCAGATCTTTCTCGGCGATGTCGGCAGCGTGCCGCTGGGCTATCTCCTGGGCGCGCTGCTGCTGGCGCTGGCGGCGCGCGGGCTCTGGGCGCCGGCGCTGATCCTGCCGCTCTATTACCTCGCCGATGCCAGCCTCACGCTTGCCGGCCGCGTGCTGCGCGGCGAGCGCTTCTGGCGGCCGCATCGCCAGCATTTCTATCAGCGCGCACTCGGCGCGGGCGACGATCATGCCGGCGTGGCGCGGCTCGTGCTGGCGGGCGATGCGGCGCTGATCGCCTGTGCGCTCCTCGCGCTTGCCCGGCCCTGGACCGGGCTTGCGGCGGCGGCGCTCGTCGTCGCGGGCCTGTTTGGCGCGATGCAGCGCCGCTCGCGGCGCGCGTCCTCATAAACGCGCGCGACCGCGCCGGCCCATGTCCGGAATTATCCTCACCGTCGACCGCCGGAACGTCGTCGGCCGGGTCTCGTATTGACCCAAGGCGGACTCGCTGGCCTGACGGGACGCAATTGGCGCCGGCGAAGTGGCGTGGCGAGCTTCCTTCCCTTAAGCTTGGGTCATCTGAGGAAGAATGCCCATGGGAGGTTAAGCCGTGCCCGGACTATCGAAGGAGCAGGCGCGGGCGCTCATCGAAAACTCGATCGCTAGCCTGCTCGATCCGCAACAGGACGCCGCAGCGCTCGACCGCTATTTCACGCTGGACTATGTTCAGCATGTCGACGGTAAGCGTTTCGACTACGAAGGCTTCATCGATCACGCTCGCGCGCTTAAGGGATCCCTGCGCCGCGGCCGGGTGACGATCGAACAGTTGGTCGTCGACGGCGACACGATTGCCGACATCCATATAGTCGAAGCTGAGAAGACGAATGGAAGCTTGGTCCGCGCGAAGGTAATTGGGTTCTTCACGGTGCGGGACGGAAAAATCGCTCGAGTGGACGAACTGACCCACATGCTCGATGGCGCCCCAGAAGATCGCGACCTGGGCTCGCGCACCGCAGCCTAGCCCGCCCGGCAGTAATGTCGTGTTCCTTACCATCCGCAAAAGCGCGGGCTTCGGCGTCGCGAATCGAGCGGGGTCAACTTATGAGTAGAGGCCCCAGCCTACTGATCGGCGCCTTCGCAAAAATATGGCGGGCGTACGAAGCTCCTCGCCCCGGCGCCGCGGCGCTGCGCCTTGGCCTCCGCCTCGACGGGCAGGTGCTGCGCGCCGCGCCATAGGCGAAGGCGAGGCCCTCGCGCACCAGCGCGGCGCCGACATCCTCGCCGTGGGCGGCGTAGACGGCGAACTCGCGCGCAGGACGGTCGATGAAGTCATGATCCTTCTGGCGCTCATCGCGCTGGTGTCGGTATATTTCGCGGCGGAGACCCGCAGGATCGCGAGAGCCCGACGGGTCTGAACGCGCCACCATCGGGCGGAAAGGGCCTGGAGCCGGCATGGTCGATCATCCCGCCCTGGCTTTTCTCAAGCACGCCGAGAGGGGGAAGATCGTCTCCGCGGCGGACGCGGTGAAGCTCATCCGCGACGGCGACACGCTGGCGACCGGCGGCTTCGTCGGCATCGGCTTCGCCGAGGAAATCGCGATCGCGATCGAGCAGCGTTTCCTCGCCTCGCGCGACCTCGAAGCCGCCACCCCCGGCCATCCCCGCGGCCTCACGCTCGTCTACGCCGCCGGCCAGGGCGATGGCCGCGAGCGGGGGCTCAATCACCTCGCGCACCAGGGGCTGGTGAAGCGGATCGTCGGCGGCCATTGGGGCCTCGTGCCGAAGCTGCAGCACCTCGCCGTGACCAATGAGATCGAGGCCTACAACCTGCCGCAGGGCGTGATCACGCATCTCTACCGCGACATCGCCGCGCACCGGCCGGCTCACGTCACGCGCGTGGGCCTCGGCACATTCGTCGATCCGCGCAACGGCGGCGGCAAGCTCAACGCAAGGACGACGGAGGACATCGTCCGCCTCGTCGACATCGACGGCGAGGAATGCCTGCTGTACAAGACGTTCCCGATCGATGTCGGGATCATCCGGGCGACGACCGGGGATCCCGACGGCAATTTGACGATGGAGAAGGAGGCGCTGACGCTCGAGGCCCTCGCCATCGCCATGGCCGCGCGCAACTCGGGCGGCATCGTGATCGCGCAGGTCGAGCGCGTCGCCCAAAGCGGGTCGCTCAATCCGAGGGCCGTGAAGGTGCCGGGCGTGATGGTCGATTGCGTCGTGGTCGCCAGGCCGGAGAACCACTGGCAGACCTTCGCCACGCCCTACAACCCGGCCTATTCCGCCGAAATCCGCGCGCGCGAGGGCTCGCTCCCGGCCATGCCGCACGGCCCCCGCAAGATCATCGCGCGGCGCGCGGCGCTCGAGCTGACGCCCAACAGCGTCGTCAATCTCGGCATCGGCATGCCCGAGGGCGTGGCGGCCGTGGCCAACGAGGAGAAGATCGCCGATCTCATCACGCTGACCGCCGAGCCCGGCGTGATCGGCGGGATCCCCGCGAGCGGCATGGATTTCGGCGCCGCCACCAACACGCAGGCGGTCATCGACCAGCCCTATCAGTTCGATTTCTACGACGGCGGCGGACTGGACGTGGCTTTTCTCGGGCTGGCGCAGGCCGATCGATCGGGCTCTCTCAACGTGTCGAAATTCGGTCCGCGGCTGGCCGGCGCCGGCGGCTTCATCAACATCAGCCAAAACGCCAAGAAGGTCGTGTTCACCGGCACCTTCGTGGCCGGGGCCCTCGAGATCGAATGCCGCGGCGGATCGCTGCGCATCGTGCGCGACGGCGACGTGAGGAAATTCGTCGCCAAGGTCGAGCACGTCACCTTCTCCGGCGACGTTGCGCGCCGGAGCGGCAAGCCCGTGCTCTACGTCACGGAGCGCTGCGTGTTCCGGCTGACGGCGGACGGGCTGGAGCTTGCCGAGATCGCGCCGGGCGTCGATCTCGACCGCGACATTCTGGCGAAAATGGCTTTCAGGCCGCTCATTCCGGAGGACCCCGCGCTCATGGACGAGCGCATTTTTGCGCCCGAGCCCATGGGATTGAGAGAGGACATGCTGTCGATCCCGCTCGAACAGCGCTTCACCTACGACGAAGCGACGAACCACTTCTTCGTCAATCTCGAGCGTTTCGCGCTCCGGCACGAGCGCGACATCGAGCGCATCCGGCAGATCGTCGCCCACCGCCTTGCGCCGATCGGCAAGCGCGTCTACGCCATCGTCAATTACGACAATTTCACGATACCGCCCGAATTGCTCGACGCCTATTCGACCATGGTGCGCGGCCTGATGGACAAATATTACGCCGACGTGACGCGCTACACGACGAGCGGGTTCCTGCGCATGAAGCTCGGCGACGCGCTGGAAAAACGCGGCGTCGCCCCGCACATCTACGAGAGCGCGGCGGAAGCGGAAAGGTTTTTGCGCGAGATCGAGGGCTCGACGCGCTGAGCCTCATTGCCAGGCGCGGCGGCGCAAGCGGACGCCCAAGCCCGGAGGCGCGTCGGCGCGGCCTTATGTCCGCGAGTGTGACACGTCCCGGAAGTGGTCACCGGCGAACACGAGGTTCGCGTTGGGTCAGCGGCCGTAGTTGCTTCGGTGTGGAACGTCTGAAGCCGTAGCTTAACCGGACAAAATCTCAACAAGCGGAAACCGCCTATGACCCGGAATGGACATCGCGTTAACGGTGTCTGACCCCATTTTTTGCCCCATTTTTTGCGCCATTTTTTGCGACGCCTGGTCGCACGGGATATCGGCCACGCCACTGTCGAAGGCGTTCATGAGAGGCCAGAGGAGCTGAGCCCCGCCTCGCGACGGGTAACCTCGCAAGTGGCGCTCCAATCGGCATTGGCGAGATCGCTTGAAAGCGCGGCAAGCATTTTGCGTTCGATGATCTTGCCGATTTCAAAGTTCATGCCGGCCTCTTCGGCGGCGGAAAGCATCAGACGCACGTCCTTGAGGCCGCCGCTCATCGTGAAACCGACGCCGCTGACGTAGTCGCGCTTGCGCGCCTTCTGGGCGTAGAGCTTGAGAGCGGGATGGGCGAAAGCCATTTGAAAAAACTGTTGCACGTGGCTGAGATCGATTCCGGATTTTTCCGCGAAGGCGTATGTCTCGCCGATGATTTCGATAACTGAAGCGGCCACGTAATTAACCGCGAGTTTCATGCTATTCGCAACCGAGGACCGGTCGGAGACTTCGATCGCGACTATGGCGTAGCTCTCGCACACCGGTTTGACGATCTTGATGGCGTCAGGGGCGCCCGCAAGATAGGTCACCAGGCGACCGGCTGCTGCCGCATCCGGCCTGCCGGCGACGGGGCCAGAGACGTAGCGCGTACCGGCCTGCGAATGAAGGTGCTGCAGTTCGTCGCCGCACTTCGGCGATATGGTCGTGACACACAGATGGATGGCCCCAGGCTTCATGGCCTTGAGAAGCACGCCATTCACCAACTCGAGCACCGATGCGTCGTCCATCAGGCTGGTGATGACGATATCGGCATCTCCGGCGGCGGCCTCGGCCGATGACGCGAGTTTCGCGCCGGTTGCGACAAGGGGGTCGGCCTTGGCGGCGGTCCGGTTCCACACGCTCAGGTCGTATCCCATCCTCAGGATCCGGCCAGCCATCCCGGCGCCCATTTTGCCCAGACCAATGAAGGCTACTTTTTTCTTCTTTCGCCCGAGGAGATTGTCGGCGCGCACGCATGCTAGCCGCAACAGATGTCTTAGGATGAGACCGATCATTGTGAAGATGTTCATATGGATTCCCTCGCCGACATCACCCTTATGACCCTGCTGCCCCATCCGGTTGGCTGGTCGCCATTGTCCTTGCCGTATTCCGCATTGGATGGTATCGATGGGCAATATATACGAGCAAAGCTCGATTTCTCATACTCGGATCTTGAAGCGGAAAAGGCGGCATGGCGCGACGGCAGCAAATCACTGAAATCAAGAGGAGAATCCCCCATCAGGCGCGTGCTCGCGACACCGTCGAAACGATTTTCGAGGCAGCTATTCGGATTTTGCGCCGCGAGGGTTTGGACGCGCTGAATACCAACCACATCGCCGAAACAGCGGGCATTTCCGTCGGCACGCTGTATGGGTACTTTCCAAACAAGCAGGCGATCCTGGTAGCTATGGCGCGGCGAGAGCTGGAAAAAACCGAAGCTTCGATTCGCGCTGCAATAGCGCGGTCCGCCAGCGGGACAGAAGCAGCCCGTGCCGCGATCCGTGCGCTGATCCGCGGATTTGGCGGGCAGAATTCACTGCGACGCGATCTGTTACAGGCCATGGTGGTGAACGGTCACTATGCGGAACTTGCGCGGCCGGCCGAGAACTTTGCGAGACTGATGTTAAAAGCCGCTCCAGGTCAGTTCGCGAACATGTCCGTCGGCTTGACGGAGCCGCAAGCGTTCGTGCTGACGCGAGCGCTGGTAGGCGTAATCCGGGCGGCAGTTTTCGAAAACTCCACTTGGATGGGAACGGATGCACTGGAGGACGAACTGGTCAGACTCGCCCAGAGCTACGTCAGGTCGGTTGCATCGGGGTTGAATTCCATTGGAGGACAAGGCGGACCGAGATCGAACCAAGCGCCTAGGTGACGGCGGGTCTGGAAACCGAATAGCAGTTCGGCTCCTTTGGCACCTCTGCGACATTGCTCGCAATTCGTTGCGCGTCCGCATCTTCGTGGGCCGCGGACATCTGCCGGGCGCTCCGCCCCGGCCGTTTAAGAGCCCACGCCTCGCTACTGATTGGCGCCTTCGCGGAAATATTGCGGGCGCACGAAGCTGCCCGCCCAGGCGCCGCGGCGCTGCGCCTTGGCCTCCGCCTCGAAGGGCAGGTATCGCGCGCCGCGCCCATAGGCGAAGGCGAGGCCCTCGCGCACCAGCACGGCGCCGACATCTTCGCCCTGGGCGGTGCAGACGGCGAATTCGCGCGCGTGGCGGTCGATGAAGTCATGATCGACGTGGCAGGCGAAATCGGCGCTGCCGACGAGCTGGCGCAGGCGCTGCGTCGCCACGGCGCCGCAGGGCCAGACCTGGCCGCGCGCGTCGCGGCAGGTCTGCTTGCTCTCGAAGGCGTCGACGCCGTAGAGCCTGAGGCGCTGGCCGATGCAGGCGATGCCGAGGCGCGACAGCAGGCAGCGCGGCGGCCGCCAGGCGAGCGTGTCGCCGTCGAGGACGACGTAGCGGTCGGGATCGTTGGCGGGCCGGAGCCAGCGCCCGATCCCCCAGAGGGACGCGACGAGCAGCAGCGCCGCCGCGCCCGCGATCGCCAGCCGCCGCCGCATCGCCTAAGCCTTGATGACCGTGCCGACGGTGATGCCGGCACGGGCGCAGGCGTTGCGGGTATCGACCACCAGCGGGCAGTGCTGCGCCAAAAGGCGGTAATCGACGCCGTCGTGATCGGTGCAGATCAGCGCCACGTCGGCGCCGCGCGCGGTCTCGGCGTCAAGCGCCACCGAGCGCCGCCCGGCGAATTCCGGATGCTCGCGCGAGCGCGGAATCTCCGGCACGAAGGGATCGTGATAGGCGGTGTGGGCGCCCTTGGCCTCGAGCAGCTCCATGATCTTGAGCGTCGGGCTCTCGCGGATGTCGTCGACGTTCTTCTTGTAGGCGACGCCGAGGATCAGCACGCGCGCGCCTTTGAGCCCCTTGCCGGCGCGCTGGTCGAGCGCCCCTTGCAGCCGGTCGACGACGTGGCGCGGCATCGCCGTGTTGATCTCGCCGGCAAGCTCGATGAAGCGCGTCGAGATGTCGTATTCGCGCGCCTTCCAGGTGAGGTAGAAGGGATCGATCGGGATGCAGTGGCCGCCGAGCCCGGGCCCCGGATAGAACGGCATGAAGCCGAAAGGCTTGGTCGCCGCCGCCCGGATCACTTCCCAGACGTCGATGCCCATGGCCTCGTAGACCAGCTTCAGCTCGTTGACGAGCGCGATGTTGACGGCGCGGAAGATGTTCTCGGTGAGCTTCACCGCCTCCGCCGTCTCGGGCGAGGAGACCGGGACGACGCCGGCGACGAAGGGATCGTACAGCGCGGTGACGAGCGCCAGCGCCGCCGCGCCGTCGGCGCCGACGACTTTGGGGATCTTGGTGGTGCTGTATTGCGCGTTGCCGGGATCCTCGCGCTCGGGCGAGTAGGCGAGGAAGAAGTCGACGCCGGATTTGAGCCCGCCGCGCTCGAGGATGGGCAGCATCACCTCGCGCGTCGTGCCGGGATAGGTCGTCGATTCCAGCACGACGAGCTGGCCGCGGCGCAGATGCGGCGCGATCGCCTCGGCGGTGCCGATGACGTAGGAGAGATCGGGCTCGCGATGGCGGGTGAGCGGCGTCGGCACGCAGATCAGCACGGCGTCGACCTCGGCGATCGCGGCGAAATCGGCGGTGGCGCGGAAGCGGCGGCTCTCCACCAGCGCGGCGATCGCGGCGTCGGGGATGTGGCGGATATAGGAGCGGCCGGCATTGAGCAGCGCCGCTTTCTCCGCGTCGATGTCGAAGCCCACCACGCGGAATCCGGCGCCGGCGACCGCGCCCACCAGCGGCAGGCCGACATAGCCGAGGCCGATGACGCCGACCACGGCGTCGCGCGCGACGAAGCGGCGGCGCAGCGCTTCGACATCGACACGCTTTGAGGACCTGCTCGACACGTTCTGATCCGCTGCCGTCCGCCCACGCTGGAGCGGCGCGTTGCTTAGCATGGCCCCCGCCCCTGCTCAAGCCGCGCCGTCCCGATATCCGGGGTTCGGGCGAGTCAGATAAGACGAAACACGGCGCACCGGAGGGCACGGAGAAGAAGGAAATGGGCCGCAAAGCGGCCCAACTATTTTGTTTTTCTCCGTGACCTCCGTGTCTTCGTGGTGAGTCTGTTCTGCCGCCGGCAATAGGCGATTGCTGGCAGAGCGGTTATTGTCGCCGGCGATGGAAACGGCAGTGGCGGAAAGCGGCGCCGCCGCGCCGGTGGTGATCACCGGCGCCGGGGGCTTCATCGGCCGCGCGCTGGTCGAGCGGCTGGTCGCGCGGGGCACAAAGGTGATCGCCGTGCTGCGGCGAGCGACGGCGCTTCCCGACAGGGCGGAGCCGCGCGTCCTCGGCGAGCTTGCCGCGGCGACCGACTGGTCGCCGCTGCTGGCGGGCGCGCGGGCGGTGGTGCATCTTGCGAGCCGCGCCCATGCGCCGGAGCGCGACGAACAGCGCTGGATCGAGAGCGAGGCCGCCGCCGGCGCCGCGCTGGCGCGCCAGGCGAAGAGCGCCGGCGTCCAGCGGCTGGTGCTGCTGAGCTCGATCAAGGTGATGGGCGAGAGGACGCAGGACCTGCCCTTTCGCGCGCATCAGAAGCCGGCGCCGGAAGAGGTCTACGGGATGGCGAAATGGCGCCTCGAAGAAGCGATGCGCGCCGCCGCCGGCGAGGCGCTCGCCATCCTCCGCCCGCCGCTCGTCTATGGGCCGGGCGCCAAGGCGAATTTCCTGGCGCTCCTGCGCCTCGTCGACAGCGGCCTGCCGCTGCCTTTCGCCGCCATCGACAACCGGCGCAGCCTGGTCTTCCTCGACAATCTGCTCGACCTCATCGAGACGGCGCTCGCCCATCCCGCCGCCGCGGGCGAGATCTTCCTGCTGCGCGACGAGGAAGAGGTCTCGACGGCGGAGCTAGTGCGCCGCGTCGCCCGCGCGCTCGGCCGGCGCCCGCGCCTTTTCGCCTGCCCGCCGGCGCTGCTGCGCCTCGCGGCCTCGCTCATGGGCCGCGCCGACGCCGCCGACCGCCTGCTCTCCTCGCTGCGCATCGACGATCTCGCCACGCGCCAGCGCCTCGGCTGGCGCCCGCGCGTGGCGCTCGATGACGGGCTTGCCGCCACCGCGCGCTGGTATCGCCGGAGGCGGCCGTGAACGCCGCGCCGCCGAAGCTGATCTACCTCGTCACCGAGGATTGGTATTTCTGGTCGCACCGGCTGCCGATGGCGCGCGCGGCGCGGCGCGCCGGCTTCGCCGTGGCGGTGGCGACGCGCGTCGTTGCCCATGGCGAGCGCATCCGCGCCGAAGGCTTCGCGCTCCATCCGCTGCGCTGGCGCCGCGGCAGCACCGGGCTTTGGGCGAATCTCGCCGCCATCGCCGAGATCGCGCGTCTTTATCGCCGCGAGCGGCCCGATCTCGTCCATCACGTGGCGCTGAAGCCCGCCGTGCTCGGCAGCATCGCCGCGCTCGTCGCCGGCGTGCCGGCGGTGGTCAACGCGGTCACCGGCTTCGGCTTTGTCGCAAGCTCGCCCAGCCTGCGCGCGCGGCTGCTGCGCCGGCCGGTGAGCGCGGTGCTGGCCCGCCTCATCGAGCGCCGCAACAGCCGTATCATCGTCCAGAACGAGGACGACCGCCGGCTGCTGCTGGCGCTCAACCCTGAAGCGGCGGAGCGCATCTCGGTCATCCGCGGCTCCGGCGTCGACGTCGTGCGCTTCGCGCCCGCGCCCGATCCGCCGGCGCTGCCGGTGGTGGCGGGCTTCGCCGGCAGGCTGCTCGCCGACAAGGGCATCGCGACGCTGGTCGAGGCGCAGCAGCGCCTGCGCCGCCGTGGCCTCGATCTTCGCCTTGCCGTGGCCGGCACCGCCGATCCCGAGAATCCGAGCTCGATCGACGCGGCGACGCTCGCGCGCTGGCGCGATCTTCCCGGCATCTTCTGGCTGGGCCAAGTGGAGGACATCCGCGACCTCTGGCGCGACGCCCATATCGCGGTGCTGCCGTCCCGCCGCGAGGGGTTGCCCAAGAGCCTGCTCGAGGCGGCCGCCATGGGCCGCCCGCTCATCGCCACCGACGTGCCGGGCTGCCGCGAGATCGCGCGCGACGGCGTCAACGCGCTGCTGGTGCCGCCGGACGATGCCGAGGCGCTCGCCCAGGCGCTGGAGCGGCTCGCCGGCGATGCCGCGCTGCGCCGCCGCTTCGGCGAAGCCAGCCGCGCGCTGGTCGAGACCGACCTGGCCGAGGAAGCGGTCGGCGCGGCGACGGTGGCGCTCTACCGCGCGCTGTTGGTGGAAACCGGCTCAGGTCCCGGAAACAGCGCGTCCGTCCGGCCGAACAGGCGGTAGGCGACGAGGCCGACCCATTCCTTGGCGGCGAGATCGAGCAGGAAGAGATGCTCGGCGAGCGCAAAATCGGCGCGCGCGGCCCCGCCGGTGTGGAAATCGACGGGATAGGGCAGCACCTCCCAGCCGGCATGGCGGAAGCAGCCGACGGCGCGCGGCATATGCATCGCCGAGGTCACCAGCAGCCACACCTCGCCCGGCTTCGGCTGCGCGAGATCGCGCGACATCAGCGCGTTCTCGAAGGTGGTGCGCGAGCGGTCCTCGACCAGGATGCGCTCCGGCGCCATGCCGAGCTCGACGAAGAGCGCGCGCGTCACCTCGGCCTCCCGGTCGCCGGCGCGCGGCAGGACCGCGGAGTCGCCGCCGCTCAGCAGCAGCCTAGCCTCGGGATGGCGCTGCGCCAGCGCCAGGGCCTCGGTGATCCGCGCGGCCGCGTGGTTGAGCGCGACCTCGCCATGGGCGCGGCTGATCTCGACCTCGACCGCGCCGCCCAGCACGATGATGCCGTCGACCCGCGCCGGGATGGCCGGTATCGGGAAACGCCCCTCGAGTGGCGCCGCCACCCATTGGGCGAGCGGCAGGACCGCCACCGTCAGCAGCAGCAGCGCCGCCAGCACCGCCGGCGCGAGCCCCTGCCGCCGTCGGCTGCGCGCCGCCCAGAACAGGCAGGCGAGCAGCAGCAGGAGCAGCAGATTGCCGGGGGCCAGGACGGCCCAGAGAAGCTTGCCCGCGACAAAGGCCATGGCGTCTTGCCGGGCCGTTCTAGCGCGCCGGCGTCCCGGCCGCGACCGTTTTTCCTGTTGCCGTCGAGGGTTGGCTTCTTTAACGTCCGGCCAGCCGTGAGCCGCCGATGATCAAGGGACTGAGCCGGACCAACGCCGCCTTCGCCCACGATGTGGCCATGGCGGCGCTGTCCCTCCTTCTCTCCCTCTATTTGCGCGTCGGCGACAGCCTCTACGCCTATTCCTGGAAGCTGATCGCCGCCTACGACCTCTCCTTCGCGGCGATTGCCGCCGCGGTCTTCTGGTGGACCGGGCTTTACCGCGGCATCTGGCGCTACGCCTCGCTGCCCGACATGCTGGCGCTGCTGCGCGCCGTGACCATCGTCATGCTGCTGTTCTTCCCGGCGATGTTCATGCTCACCCGGCTCGACGAGCTGCCGCGCTCCTTGCCCGGCATCAATTGGCTGGTGCTGATGGCGCTGCTCGGCGGCCCGCGCTTTGCCTATCGCGCCTATAAAGACCGCGGCCTCGGCCGCATTCTCGAGCGCCTCGATCACGGCGGCATCCCGGTCCTGCTGATCGGCGCGCGCGACGGCGCCGCCATGTTCATCCGCGAGATGGCGAGCGATCCCGACCGGCTCTACCGCGTCGTCGGCATCATCGCCGACAGCAGCGCGCGCGTCGGCCGCGACATCGCCGGCGTGGCGGTGCTGGGCACGATCGACGAGCTGCCGGCGGTGGTCGCCGGGCTCGACCGCCGCGGCGAGCGGCCCCAGCGCCTGATCATTGCCGCCCAATCGCTCGACGGCGCCACGGTGCGGCGCCTCCTCGACATGGCGGACGCGCTCACCATCCCGCTGGCGCGGCTGCCGCGGCTGACCGAGTTCAAGACGACGATGGGCGAGGAGGGGTTGGCGGTCGAGCCCATCGCCATCGAGGATCTGCTCGGGCGGCCGCAGGCGGTGCTCGACCGCCAGGGCATGCGCGACCTCGTCGCCGGCCGCCGCGTGCTGGTGACCGGCGCCGGCGGCACCATCGGCAGCGAGCTGGTGCGCCAGATCGCCGCTTGCGAGCCGGCGCGCCTTACGCTCGTCGACAACAGCGAATTCGCGCTTTACACCATCGACCGCGAGCTTCGGGAGCGGCACGCGCGCCTGCCGCGCCTCGCCCTCATCGGCGACGTGCGCGAGCGCGGCCGTGTCGAGGAGATCGTCGCCGAGGAACGGCCCGAGCTCGTCTTCCACGCCGCCGGCCTGAAGCACGTTCCGGTGGTCGAGGCGAACCCCGTGGAAGGCGTGCTCACCAACGTGCTGGGCACGCGCCATGTCGCCGAGGCCTGCCGCGCCCACGGCGTGCGCGCCATGGTGATGATCTCCACCGACAAGGCGGTCAACCCCGCCAACGTCATGGGCGCCAGCAAGCGGCTCGCCGAGAGCATCTGCCAGGCGCTCGACCTCGTCGAATCGCGCAAGGCCGACGGCACGCGCTTCGTCACCGTGCGCTTCGGCAACGTGCTGGGCTCGACCGGCTCGGTGGTGCCGCTGTTCCAGCGCCAGCTCGCCGCCGGCGGGCCGCTCACCGTCACCCATCCCGAGATCCAGCGCTTCTTCATGACGGTGCGCGAGGCGGTGGAGCTGGTGCTGCAAGCCTCGGCCCTGGCGATGAGCGGCGGCGCCGAGCGCGGCAAGATCTTCGTCCTCGACATGGGCGAGCCGGTGAAGATCGTCGATCTCGCCCGCCAGATGATCCGCCTGGCCGGGCTGAAGCCCGACCGGGATGTCGCCATCGAGTTCATCGGCCTGCGCCCCGGCGAGAAGCTCTATGAGGAGCTGTTCCACGCCAGCGAGAAGCTGGTGCCGACCGAGGCGGCGGGCATCCGCCTCGCCGCGCCGCGCACCATCGACTACGCCATGCTCGCGCGCTCGCTGGACGAGCTTGCCGAGCACGCGCGCGAGCGCCGCCAGGAGCGGCTGCTGGCGCTGCTCGCGACGCTGGTGCCGGAATACGCCGCCAGCCGCGCCAGCGCGCCGCGCGCCGCGGGGGCCTAGATGCCCGCCGCCGTCACCGTCGTTTCGCACCCTCTGGTGCAGCACAAGCTCAGCCTGATGCGCGACCGGCAGACGCCCACCGCCGAGTTTCGCCGCCTGCTGCGCGAGATCGCCCTGCTGCTCGGCTATGAGGTCACCCGCAACCTGCCGATCGAGACGCGGCGGATCGAGACGCCGATCCGGGCGATGGACGCGCCCTTCATCGAGGGCAAGAAGCTGGTGGTGGTGCCGATCCTGCGCGCCGGGCTCGGGCTCGCCGAGGGGCTGCTCGATCTCGTGCCCTCGGCGCGGGTCGGGCATATCGGGCTCTACCGCGATCCCAGGACGCTGAAGGCGGTCGAGTATTTCTGCAAGCTGCCCGACGACATCGCCGAGCGCTCGGCGATCGTCACCGATCCCATGCTCGCCACCGCGCATTCGGCCATCGCCGCCGTCGACATCCTGAAGCGCAAAGGCTGCGCGCGGCTGCAGTTCCTGGCGTTGCTCGCCGCGCCGGAGGGCATGGCCGCCTTCACCGCGGCGCATCCCGACGTTCCCGTCACCGTCGCCGCCATCGACGACTGCCTCAACGACCACGCCTATATCGTGCCCGGGCTGGGCGACGCCGGCGACCGGCTCTTCGGCACGAAATAGCGCGGGCCTCTCCGCGCGGCCCCGGTCATCAGGATTTTGCGGTCAGATCCAAGGCGTAGATTTCCCGCTCCTCCCGGACGCCGCGCAGGGCGTGACGTCCGAGCGGCTCGAGCCGGAGGGTCGCTCCTTTGGCCGCGGCGGCGAGATCGGCGGAGACCAGAACCTTGCGCCCCAGCACGCCGCAGAGCGTTTCGATCCGCGCGACTTCGTTGACGGCGGGACCGATGACGGTGAAGTCCAGCCGGTCGACGGCGCCGACATTGCCATAGAGCACTTCGCCGAGATGCAGCGCCAGATCGACGGCGGCGATGGGCTTGCCGGCCGTCCTGCGCGCTTCATTGAGCGCGTCCAGCGCCTGCATCGCCTCGGCGGCGGCATCGAGCGCCTGCCGGCAGGTCGCGTCGAGACCGGCCGCATCGACGGCGAAGATCGCCAACATGCCGTCGCCGAGGAATTTGAGGATTTGGCCGCCGCGCCGGCGCAGCACCGCCGCCAAACTCTCGAACACCGCGTCGAGCAATTCGATGACGACGGGCCCCGGCGTCGTATCGGCGATCGTGGTAAAGCCGCGGATGTCGGCATACCACAGCACGGCGCGGATGCTCTCGACCGACCCGCGCGTGATCGCGCCGGCATGGACGCGGCGGCCGGCATCCTCGCCGAGATAGGTCTGCAACAGCCCAGCGGCGATCACGTGACCGACATGCGCCTTGAGCGCGAGCGACAGCGCCGGCAACGCCGCCTGCAACAGATCAATGTCGTCCTCCGTGAAGCCGCCGCGGCGGTCGCTGGCGAAGGAATAGATCGCGCCGGAGCCGTGGGAGCGGTCGTGATGGGTGCCGAAGGGGAAGAGCTGGCTGAAATAGTCGGTCGCGCCCGCCGCGAAAAGCTCGGCGAAGACGGGGAAGTCCCGCTCCCCCGGCCCGGCTTCGAGCCGCCGGCGCAGGATCGGATTGTGCTCGCCGCTCTCCGCCCGGCGGATGAGCGCGTAGAGCGGACTGCTCAGCCAGACATCGGTCGAAAAGTCGCCGGGAACGTATTGCTCGGGCTCTATCGCGTTGAGATCGCGCCGCCACGCATAGCCGAAGCCGGACCACTGCGGATGCAGCGTCTCCATGGCGACATGGGCGCGCCACAACGGGACGCCCTCGATCACCAGGCGCTGACAGAAGCCGTCGAAGAGATCATGGGCCGTGGCGCCGCGCAGCCCTTCGCGCAGCGCCCACACATTCATCGCGATGATGCGTCGGCCGAGCGCGTCGTCGAAGGTCTGCCGCTGGACCGGTATCGGCGATGTGTCGACAGGCATCACTCGGCTTTCCCTTGCATCACGGCGCCTCGGCAACCGGCGCTAATCGCCGCCGCGCTCCTCGATCAGGCGCTCGAGATAGCGGCCGTAATCGGAGGCGGCGTTCTGCCGCGCCAGGCGCTTCAACTGCGCCGCGTCGATATAGCCCTGGCGCCAGGCGACCTCCTCGACGCAGCCGATCTTCTGGCCGGTGCGCTTTTCCAGCGTGCGCACGAACTCCGAGGCCTCGAGCAGCGATTCATGCGTGCCGGTGTCGAGCCAGGCGTAGCCGCGCCCCAGGCGCTCGACGCTGAGGCGGCCGGCGCGCAGATAGGCGTTGTTGAGGTCGGTGATCTCCAGCTCGCCGCGCGCCGAGGGTTTGAGCGCCTCGGCGTGCCGCACCACCTCGCCGTCGTAGAAATAAAGCCCGATCACCGCCCAGTCCGAGCGCGGCCGTTTCGGCTTCTCCTCGATCGACACCGCCTTGCCCGCCGCGTCGAACTCGACCACGCCGTAGCGCTCGGGATCGCCGACGCGGTAGGCGAACAGCGTGGCGCCCGCCCCGCGCGCGGCCGAGCGACGCATCATCTCGCCGAGTCCGTCGCCATAGACCAGGTTGTCGCCCAGCATCAGCGCGCAGCCTTCGCCGGCGAGGAAGTCGCGGCCGATGAGAAACGCCTGAGCGAGCCCAAGGGGCTTCTCCTGCACCGCATGGGAAAGCGCGATGCCCCATTGCCCGCCATCGCCCAGCAGCGCGCGATAGAGCCCCGCGTCGGCCGGCGTGGTGATCACCAGGACGTCGCGGAAGCCGCCCAGCATCAGCGCCGAGAGCGGATAGAAGATCATCGGCTTGTCGTAGATCGGCAGGAGCTGCTTGGAGACCACCCGCGTCAGCGGGTAGAGCCGCGTGCCGGAGCCGCCGGCAAGGAGAATGGCTTTCATCCTCTGATGTCCACCCCGCCGCGGCCCAGCCGCTCGCCGCGATAGCGCCCGCTGCGGATCGGCTCCCACCAGGCGCGGTTGTCGAGATACCAGCGCACCGTCTTGCGCAAGCCGCTCTCCAGGCTTTCGCGCGGCCGCCAGCCAAGCTCCCGCCGGAGCTTGCCGTCATCCATGGCATAGCGCCAGTCATGGCCCGGACGGTCCGGAACGAAGGCGATGAGACGCTCATGCGGCCGGTGCGGCGCCTCCGGCAGCGCCTCGTCGAGCAGCCGGCAGAGCAGGCGCACCAGGTCGATATTGGCACGCTCCTCGCCGCCGCCGATGTTGTAGGTCTCGCCAAGCCGCCCGCGGCGCAGCACCAGATGGAGCGCCTCGGCGTGATCGCCGACATAGAGCCAGTCGCGCACATTGCCGCCGGCGCCGTAGACCGGGAGAGGCTTGCCTTCGAGCGCGTTCAGGATCATCAGCGGGATGATCTTCTCAGGAAACTGCCACGGCCCGTAATTGTTGGAGCAGTTGGTCGTCACCACCGGCAGCCCGTAGGTCGCCCCCCAGGCGCGCACCAGATGATCGGACCCCGCCTTGCTCGCGGCATAGGGGTTGTTCGGCCGGTAGGCCGTCTCCTCGCTGAAGCGCCCTTCCGGCCCCAGCGTGCCGAACACCTCGTCGGTCGAGACGTGGTGGAAGCGGAAGCGCGCCTTGGCCTCGCCTTCCAGCCCCTGCCAATAGCCGCGCGCCGCTTCGAGCAAATGGAACGTGCCCACGAGGTTGCTGTGGATGAAATCGTCCGGCGCGTCGATCGAGCGGTCGACATGCGTCTCCGCCGCCAGATGCATCACCGCCTCGGGCCGGTGACGCGCCAGGATGCCCGCCACCGCCGCGCGGTCGGCAATGTCCGCCACCTCCAGCGCGTAGCGGCCCGGCTGCGCCAGCGCCCCCAGCGGCGGGTTCGAGCCGGCATAGGTCAGCTTGTCCAGATTGACCACGCTCGCCCCCGCCCCCAGCAGGTGGCGCACCACCGAGCTGCCGATGAAGCCGGCGCCTCCCGTGACCAGAATTCTCACCCGACGCACTCCTTTGCACCCGCCACGACAACGCGCCGAAGGGGGCCGGTCATCCCTCGGCCGCCTCGAGCAGCGCCGTCACCTCGGCGAGCCGCGGCACGATCCAGACATCGCCGCACCGCGCCACGGCGGGCGCCAGCGGATCATAGCGGATGAGCGTGCCGATGCCGGCGGCGCGCCCGGCCTCGATGTCGCCGGGCTTGTCGCCGACGGTCCAGGAGCGGGCGAGGTCGAGATCGAGATCACGCGCCGCCTGCAGCAGCATGCCCGGCCCGGGCTTGCGCCAGGGATTGTCGCGGCGATAGCGGCCGATGCCTTCGGTCGGGTGGTCGGGGCAATGATAGACCGCGGCGATGGCGACGCCGTGGCGCGCGAACTCGCCGCGCATCCAGTCCATCAGCGCCGCGAAATCCGCTTCGCCGTAAAGGCCGCGGCCGATCCCCGACTGGTTGGTGGCGATGATCACGGCAAAGCCGCGCGCGGCAAAGGCCGCGGCCATGGCGAAGACGCCGTCGATGAAGCGGCACTCCTCGATGCGGTGGAGATAGCCGGGATCGTGATTGATGACGCCGTCGCGGTCGAGGATCAGGCCGCGCCGCGAGCCGGCGGAAGGGCTGGCCATGGCCAAGCCCTATCCGATGGCCGCCGCCGAGGCAAGCCGCCTGGAAAATACCGCTTGCCCGCGCCGTCCCGCCCCCCGATGATCGCCGCCGCGCAAGGCGGGTGCGGATGGATCTGAAGGCGTTCTACCGGCGCGAAGTCGCCGAGCACGAGGCGGTGGCGAAGGCGACGCTCGCCGCTTGCGAGGCGCCGTTCGAGCGGCTGGTAGCGGCAGCGGCGGCGGCGATCCGCGGCGGCGGCAAGCTCATCTTCTTCGGCAATGGCGGCAGCGCCGGCGACGCGCAGCATCTCGCGACCGAGCTTACCGTGCGCTACATCCGCGACCGCGAGCCCATCGCCGCGGTGGCGCTCACCACCGACAGCTCGGCGCTCACCGCCATCGGCAACGACCTGGGCTTCGACCAGCTCTTCGCCCGCCAGCTCCGCGCGCTCGGCCGCAAGGGCGATCTCGCGCTTGGCATCACCACCTCGGGCCGGAGCCGCAACGTCATCCTGGCGCTCGAGGCGGCGCGCGCGATGGGCATCACCGCCGCCGCCTTCAGCGGCAAGGGCGGCGGCGCGCTCAAGGGCCTCGCCGACCCGCTGCTCGTCGTCCCCTCCGACACCACCGCGCGCATCCAGGAGATGCATATCCTCTTGGGACAGATGCTGTGCGGCGCGCTGGAGCAGGAGCTGGGACTGGCATAGCCCGGAGCGGCGTCGCCGACCGGCTAGCGCATGTCGAATTGGCGCTCGAAGCGAATGTCGGGGCGAAAGTCGAAGCGCCGGTCGCGGATGGTGAGATCGTTCAGCGTCGCATCGCCCCAGCGGTAATGCGCGACGGTGACGGCGAACAGCGGCGCGCAGCGCGCGCCCTGGTCGTGGTATTGGATGCAGAGGCCAAGCTCCGCATCGGCGTACCAGCGGGCGAAGTCGGCGGTCTCGCCGACGATCACGGCGCGGTCGCCGTGCTCGAACCGGATCAGGTAGCGGTCGCGGTCGGGGGCGCTCACTTCCACCAGATGTCCGACGAGATAGGAGCGGATGAGGAGCGGCGACAGCAGCTCGGGCGCCTCCGGCTGCGCGCAGCCGGCCGGAAGGAGCAAGACGGCAAGCGCGATGGCGCGGCGGGCGTTCGGCCGCGCGGTCAAGAAAGTCGTCTCTGCGAAAAAATCGCAGTCACAGCTTCGCCAGTCCCGTCATGAAGGTGCGAACGGCCTCGATGACGTCGCGGGCCTGATCCAGGGTGTAAGTCTGCCTCGGATGCATGCTCTCGTTCCGCCAGGCCTCCTTGACGTGAAAAAGATTCGCCCGGGCTTCCGACCATCTGGCTTTCTTGCGTTTCTGCGGCTTCGTCTTCTCGGGCATTTCCTTGATCTTGTCGTCCATCTTGCCCAGCATCCGCCCCCAGGTATCGCGGGGCAAGATCGTAACGCCCAGCCGAAGGCTCAAGCCTTCGACCGTCGCTTCCATGGCGCGCATCAGATGCAATACGCACGCCGTCGGCTGACCGAGCGCGTAGCAGTTGCCGGCGTTTTCTATATCCTCGCGAGCCTCGGGAAATTTGCCGGCAACCTCCGGGCCGAACAGTTGCTTTTTTCGGTAGTACTGTATCCGCTCCGGAGAGACGTGCAGGAATTTCTGCGCGTCCAGTTCGTCCTTGAACCTTTGATAGAGATGCAGAACGTCCCGTTGAAGCCGCTCCCTGACAACGGTGCCGCCGGACAGGTCCGCCCGCAGCCGGCCGATTTGGGGAATGATCGACGGCAGCGGAAGATAGGAGCAAAGCAGCTCGGCGAAATGCAGCGCGTCATTCATTCTTTCCATGGGGGGATCTTTTCTCGCCAGGACCGTCTTGTCGGGATCGGTCAGCGCCCCCTCCAGGCAAAGCCGCTCGATCTCGGTGAGCTTGCGCGAGAGAAGGAGAAAATACGCTGCAAAGCTGTCAAGCATGTCCCCGGGACTCCCTGCCGGACGCGGCCGCAAAGCGGCTTGGCCGCCTTGGTCTCCCGTCGGCAAGGCAAGCATAACGCAATCCCGGGCGGCTTCGTATGGAAAGCATGGCCTCCGGGCCGCGCTCCCGGCGCCGCGCGCCGCGTCAGGTCACCAGCCGCTCGAGCGCCTCCACCGTATCGGCTTCGGCGGCGGGCTTGTCCCAGCGGATGCGATGGACGCGCGGGAAGCGCATGGCGAGGCCGGATTTGTGCCGGGTCGAGCGCTGCACGCTGTCGAACGCGATCTCCAGCACCAGGCCGGGCGCCACCTCGCGCACCGGCCCATAGCGTTCGACCGTGTTGTCGCGCACCCAGCGGTCGAGACGCTTCAGCTCGGCGTCGGTGAAGCCGGAATAGGCCTTGCCCACCGGCACCAGCGCGCCCTCGCGCCAGGCGCCGAAGGTGTAGTCGGAATAGAAGGAGGAGCGCTTGCCGTGCCCGCGCTGGGCGTACATCAGCACGGCATCGACGGTGAGCGCGCCGCGCTTCCATTTGAACCACGGGCCCTTGGGGCGGCCCGAGAGGTAGGGCGCATCGCCGCGCTTCAGCATCAGCCCTTCGATGCCGCGCGCACGCGCGCCCTCGCGCAGCCGCCGCAGCTCGTCCCAGCTCGCGAACGCGATGAGCGGCGAGAGGTCCATGCGCGCGCGCGGCCCGGCGCCGTACCAGCTCTCGAGCCGGCGCCGGCGCTCGTCGAAGGGCATCGGCCGGAGATCGGCGCCGGCCTCCTCGAGCATGTCGTAAAGCCGCACCCAGGCGGGATAATCCTCCAGCATCCTGGCCGAGGCGGTCTTGCGGTTGAGGCGCTGCTGGAGCTCATTGAACGGCATGACCTCGCCCTCGCGCAGCACCAGCAGCTCGCCGTCGAGCACGACGTCGCCCGGCATCGCCGCGAGGACGTCGGGAAACGCCGCGCCGATATCGTCGCCCGAGCGCGAATAGAGCCGCTTCCCGCCGCCGCGCGCCACGAGCTGGACGCGGATGCCGTCCCATTTCCACTCGGCGCGATAGGCCGCGGCGTCGAGCGCGTCGAGATCGCCGTCCTCCAGCGGCTGCGCCAGCATCAGCGGATGGAAAGTGGGCTTGCCCGCGGTCTCGGGCCGCGGGCCTTTGCCTTCGAGCCAGGCGAAAAGCTCGAGATAAGGCGGCGCGAGCCCATGCCAGACCGCCTCGATCTCCTCGAGCGGCACTTCAGCGCGCTCGGCCAGCGCGGTCTTGGCGAGCCGCGCCGAGACGCCGACGCGCAACCCGCCGGTGACGAGCTTCAAGAGCGCCCAGCGCCCGGTGGCGTCGAGCGCGTCGAGCCAGCGCTCGAGCCGCGCGCCGGCGCCGGCGCGCGTCGCGCTGCCGAGCTCGGCGACGATCTCCGACAGCGCCGGCACGCGGTTGGCGCCCGGCCGCGCCGGCCAGATCAGCGACACGGTCTCGGCGAGGTCGCCGACGAAATCGTAGGACCAGCCGAAGAGCTCGGCGTCGACGCGGCTCAGCACGAGATCGCGGATCTGCGCCGGCTTCGCCTCGGCGAAGGCCAATTCGCCGGTGAGCGCCGCCAGCGCCCAGCCGCGCTCGGGATCGGGGGTGTCGGCGAAATAGGCGCTCATCAGGCGGAGCTTGCCGAGCCGGGCCGGGGTGAAGAGCAGCGCGTCGAGCAGCGCCGCGAATTGGTTCATTCCGCCTCGTCCTCGAAGCCCTTGATGGAGAGCGCGCGCGCCTTCAGCCCGTTGAGGCTCGCCTGGCGGATCAGCGCCTCCTCGGCGCCATGGGTCACCCAGATCTCGCCAGCGCCCACTTCGGCCATGGTGGCGCCAAGCTCGTCCCAATCGGCGTGGTCGGAGATGACCAGCGGCAGCTCGACGCCGCGCTGCTTGGCGCGCTGCTTGACGCTCATCCAGCCCGAGGCCATGGCGATCACGGGATCGGGCAGGCGCCGCGACCAGAGATCGGAGATCGCCGAGGGCGGCGCCAGGACGATGCGGCCCGCGAGATCGCCGCGCCGCGCGCCGGTCGCGGGCAGGAGCGGCCCCAGCGCCACGCCCAGCCGCTCATAGACCGCGCACATCGATTGCAGCGCGCCATGGAGGAAAACCGGCTCGGCATAGCCGTGGCGGCGCAGCAGCGCCAGCAGGCGCTGGCATTTGCCCAGCGCATAGACGCCGACGACATGGCAGCGCTCGGGAAAAAGCCGCACCGAGTGCAGCAGCTTGCCGATCTCCTGAGCGTCCGGCGGGTGGCGGAAGACCGGCAGGCCAAACGTCGCCTCGGTGACGAAGACGTCGCAGGACTGCGGCTCGAAGGGCGGGCAGGTGGGATCGGGCCGGCGCTTGTAGTCGCCGGAGACGACGATGCGCGCCCCCTGATGCTCCAGCACCACCTGCGCGCTGCCGAGCACGTGGCCCGCCGGCACCAGCTTCACCCGGACGCCGCCGAGCGCGACCGTCTCGCCATAGGCGAGCGGCTGCAAGCTGCCGCCGGCCTCCTCGCCGAAACGGTCTTGCATGATGGCCAGCGTCTCCGGCGTCGCCAGCACGTGCTTGTTGTTGGCGCGCGCATGGTCGCCATGGCCATGAGTGATGACCGCGCGCGGCGCCGGCCAGACCGGGTCGATATAGAAATCGCCGGGCTCGCAATAGAGTCCTTTGGAAGAGGGCTTGAGCCAGGTCGCGGGCGAAAGCATGGCGGGCAGACTATAGAAGCCGCGCCTCCGCCGGTGCAGCCCCTTGCCGGCACGCCGCCGAGGATGAAGCGGCAGCCGAGATCGGGCGGGTATCCGGAGGACGGCCGGCGGGTCTCAGGCTGAGGAAACGCGTGCCCCTGCCCGCCCGCTCATCGCCACCTTGCTGCCGCGCTCGGCGGCGGCCAGCGCCCGGTCGAGATCGCGGATGAGGTCCTCCGGCGTCTCAAGCCCGACCGAGACGCGGATCACGTCCGGTCCGGCGCCGGCCGCGTCGCGCTGCTCTTCGGTGAGCTGGCGGTGGGTCGTCGAGGCCGGATGGAGGATGAGCGAGCGCGTATCGCCGACATTGGCCAGATGCGACCAGAGATCGCAGCTCTCCACCACCTTGACGCCGGCCTCATAGCCGCCCTTGACGCCGAAGGTGAAGACCGAGCCGGCGCCGCGCGGCAGGTATTGGCGCGCGAGCGCGTGGTAGGGGCTCGATTTGAGCCCGGCATAGGCCACCCACGACACCGCCGAATGGCCTTCCAGGAACTCGGCGATCTTCATCGCGTTGGCGACGTGGCGCTCCATGCGCAAGGGCAGCGTCTCGATGCCCGTCAGGATCATGAAGGCGTTGATCGGCGAGATCGCGGGGCCGAGGTCGCGCAGCGCCACGGCGCGGGTCTTCATGGTGTAGCCGAAATCGCCGAAGGTCTCGTAGAAGGTGAGCCCGTGATAGGCGGGATCCGGCTTGGTGAGGCCGGGGAATTTGTCGTTCTGGCCCCAGTCGAACTTTCCGGATTCGACCACGACGCCGCCCATCGAATTGCCGTGGCCGCCGAGAAATTTCGTCATGGCGTGCGTCACGATATCGGCGCCCCACCGGAAGGGCTGGCAGAGATAGGGCGTGGGGATGGTGTTGTCGACGATGAGCGGGATGCCCGCCTCGCGCGCGACCGCGCTGATCGCCGCGATGTCGACGACGACGCCGGCCGGGTTCGTGAGCTGCTCGACGAAGATGGCCTTGGTTTTGGCCGTCAGCGCCCGGCGAAAGTTCTCGGGGTCGCGCGGATCGACGAGGTGGGCGCGCCAGGCGAATTTGTCGAAGGTGTGGGTGAACTGAGTGATGGAGCCGCCGTAAAGGTTGCGCGAGGCGATGAATTCGGTTTCGGGCTCCATCAGCGAGAAGAAGGCGAGGAGCTGGGCCGAATGTCCCGACGCGCAAGCGACGGCGCCGCGCCCGCCCTCTAGCGAGGCTATCCGCTCTTCGAGCACGGACACCGTCGGATTCCCGACGCGGGTATAGAGATAGCCGAAGGTCTGCAGATTGTAGAGCGCGGCCGCGTGGTCGACGTCGTCGAAGACGTAGGAGACCGTCTGGTAGATGGGCGTGGCGCGCGCGCCGGTGGCGGGATCGGGGCTGGCTCCGGCGTGAATGGACCGCGTCTCGAAGCCGTAGGTGTCGTTCCTTGTGCTCATGCTGACCTCGCGCTGCCGCTTATGCCAGAAGCTTGCGGCGCTTGCTCGAGATGACGCCGGAATTGATGCCGCTCCAGGAAAGCTCGCCCGAGAGGCGGCCGAATTCGATCTTCATGCAGCGGTTCATCACGACCTTGAGGCCGGCGCTCTCCGCCTTGGCCGCCGCCGCCTCGTGGCGCACGCCCAATTGCATCCACACCACCTTGGCGCCGATCGCAATCGCCTCGTCGACGATCGCCGGCACCGCCTCCGCCTTGCGAAAGATGTCGACGACGTCAACCCGGATCGGGACGCTCGCCAGATCGGCATAGACCTTCTCGCCCAGGATCTCCTCGCCCGCCGCCGCCGCGTTGACGGGGATGACGCGAAAGCCCTTCGTCTGCAGATACTTCATCGCGAAGTAGCTCGGCCGGTTCCAGTTCGGGCTGGCGCCGACCATGGCGACCACCCGATGATTCCTCAGGATTTCCAGGAGATAGGCGTCGGCATAAGCCTCGCGGTCGATCGGATCGGATTGCCGGTCGGTCCGGCTCTTTTCTGCCACTGTCTCTGCCATTGTCACCCTGCCCGCAAAGCTCCCGCAGCGACGCCAGTCGTAAGATCGTCACTCCGCGCCTTCGCTGCAAGGCGCGGCGGTCCGAACGGACAAGGTCGGTCGCGCTATCCCAATGACAACCGGTCCAAGCGCACTACACCAATTGAACGTAACTTTCATCGTATTACAATTCAAGGGGGATACAACGGCGGACCGGCGACGCGAAGCTCTGTACCGGGAATCGACCCGCGCCGGCGGACGACTTCTGCGATCCCCGCGGAACCGCAGGGGACATCGCCCAAGCGAACACGCGGCTCGCGCGTTCCGGCCTGCCATCGAAGCAGTCGATTGGGCATATATCGCCGCGCGAGATAGCTGCCATCATTTAAATGCGTTTTGCGCCCCTTGCAGGCCCAGTAATCTTCCAGGTGGTATTGGCGGGCGGAGCGAAGATGCAGGCGAAGGCAGCGGGCCATCCGCGCGCGGAGGCGAGCGCCTGGCGAGCGACGCTGTCGGGATGCTGCGCCAGCCTGGTCGGCGTCGGCCTCGGCCGTTTCGCCTATTCGCCGCTCATCCCGCCCTTGATCGCGGCGAACTGGTTCAGCCCCTCGGACGCCGCCTATCTCGGCGCCGCCAACCTTGTGGGATATCTCGCCGGCGCGCTCTGCGCGCGATGGGCGACGCGGCTGGCGCCGGCGGCCCTGGTGCTGCGGGCGATGATGGTGCTGGCGACGGCGGCCTTCTTCGCCTGCGCCGAGCCTTGGTCCTTTCTCTGGTTTTTCGTCTGGCGCTTTGCCGCGGGGCTGTCCGGCGGCGTGCTGATGGTGCTTGCCGCGCCCACCGTGCTGCCGCATGTGCCGGCCTCCCGGCGCGGACTGACAAGCGGCGCCATTTTCATGGGCGTGGGCCTCGGCGTCGCCGCCTCCGGCACGCTGGTGCCGCTTCTCCTGCGCTGGGGCCTGGTCGAGACCTGGTGCGCGCTCGGCACGCTGTCGCTGGCGCTGACGGCGCTGGGATGGGGCGGCTGGCCCGGCCAGCAAGCGAGCCCGGCCGCCGCCGCGCCGGCAACGCTCCGTCCGCATCCGGCCGGCCCCGCCCTGGGGCTCAAGGCGCTTTATCTCGAATACGGCCTCAACGCCGTCGGCCTCGTGCCGCACATGGTGTTCCTGGTGGATTTCGTCGCGCGCTCCCTCGGCCGCGGCCTCGCCGCCGGCGCCTTGTGCTGGGTGCTCTTCGGCATCGGCGCGATGATCGGTCCGGTGCTGGCCGGACACATCGCCGACCGCATCGGCTTCCGGCTTGCGCTGCGGTTCGGCTTTGTCGTCCAGGTCGCGGCGGTCGCCCTGCTCGCCTTCACCGCCGCCTCAGGCTGGCTGGCGGTATCGAGCCTCCTGGTCGGCCTCTTCGTGCCGGGCGTCGTGCCGCTGGCGCTCGGGCGGGTGCAGGAGCTGGTCGTCCACGACGCCGACCGCCAGAAGGCGGCGTGGAGCACGGCCACGGCGGCCTTCGCCCTCGGACAAGCCGCGGCGGCCTACGGCTTCTCGTTCCTGTTCGCGCATACCGGCAGCTACCCGCCGCTTTTCGGCCTTGGCGCGATCGCGATCGCGCTGGCGCTGATCATCGATGTCGCGGTCGCCGTGCTTGCCGGTCAAAAAGCGGCCTACGCCGCCACCAGGCTCGACGGCGATTGACGGCGCGGCAGGCTAGAACTCCGCCTCGAATTCCGGCACCTCTTCGGGCTCCTTGCGGGCCGCCGCGATCCATTCGGCCATGGCCGGCCAATCGAGGATGTGGCGCGCATAAGCGCCGCAGGCGGGGTCGAGCTTCACGTCCCAGGTGACGAAGCGGGTCACCACCGGGGCGTACATCGCATCCGCCATGGTGAGCTCGCCGAAAAGATAGGGGCCTTTGGATTTTTCCAGGCAGTCGCGCCAGATGGTGAAGATGCGCTCGATATCGGCCCGGGCGCCGGTATGAGGGACATAGCCCGGATGGCGCGCCCGGATATTCATCGGCATAGAAGAGCGCATGGCGCTGAAACCCTGATGCATCTCGCCGGAGACCGAACGGCAACGGGCGCGGTCTGCGCGATCCTTGGGCAGCAGCCCAGCTTTTGGGCGGATCTCGTTGAGGTATTCGGCGATGGCCAAGGTGTCCCAGATCCGCAAGCCGTTATGAACGAGACAGGGAATCAGATAGGAGGGCGCGAGCAGCAGCAGCTCGGCGCGCATCATCGGGTCGTCGGGCGGGATGATCTCCTCGGTGAAGTCGAGTCCCGCCATCTTGGCCAACAGCCAGCCGCGCAGCGACCAGGAGCCGTAATTCTTGCTGGCAATGATGAGCTTTGCTTCAGCCATGGCCCTCCCTCCGCGCAATGTCGCCCGATGCCCAAAATTAGTGCAATTTCTGCGCCAGGGCGAGCCTCTCCCGGCTTGGCGCCGGCGCCCGGCGCGGCTGGACGCCGCATTCTCACCAGCTCGCGCTGCTCGAAGCGGCGCGGCGGCCGAGATGTTCGGCGGGCTCGGCGCCGTCATCATCGACGAGCTGCACGCGCTCGCCGGCAGCAAGCGCGGCGATCTCCTGGCGCGGATCAAGGGCCGCATCACGCATCGCCGACTCGAACGCGTCTCGCCGCTGGCCGTGCCGGTGCTGCTGGAGATCGGCCGCGAAGCGGTTTACGGCAACGCGCTTGACCAACTGCTCGACGACGTGACGCAAGAGCTGCTCGCCGAGGCCGGACTCGCGCCGCACATATAATACTAATACCGAATCGCCGTTGCCAACGCCGCCGCGCGTCGTATGCTCGCTGCCATGGCGCGCGATGCGCGAGGCACCGCCGCGATCAGAGCAACAACCACCGGGACCGGAAGGAGATGGCGATGGCCAAGGCTCAAGCCGAAGAAACGCGCGCCAAGCGCGACAGCGAGCAGGTGACGGTATTGTTCGATCCGAGCCAGGCGCTGAGCCGGCTCGAGCCGCTGCTCAACGCCGGCAACAAATGGCTGGAGAGCTTGGCGGCGCTGAGCTCGGAGTTGATCGAGTTCAGCCGCGCCGGCCTCGACCGCAGCATCGAGGCGAGCAAGGCGATCGCGCGCTCGGCCAGCATCGACGAGGCGATGGATTTGCAGGCGGATTACACGCGCATGACGGTGCGCGCCTGCTTCGACGAAGCCGGCAAGCTCGCCGATCTCGGCACGCGGGCGCTGCTCGAGAGCCTCACGGCATGGCAGCCGGCGAGAAGCGGCGAAACGCCGCAGCGGCGCGACGCCGCCTGAGCCGGCGCTGGCGGCGGCGGAAATTCCCTATGCCTGCCGCCGATGCCGGCGCTGCGCGCGCTCTTTCCCGGCGACTTCGCCGTGCATCTGCTGGCGCGCGAGCGCATCACCTCGCTGCCGCATGCGCGGCTCGCCGGGTATTGGGGAGCGGCCTAGGACATTGTCCTATGACTTTGTCCGTCTTTCACCGCGCTCCCCGCGGCGTCCGTCGCGGGCCATGGCCTCTCCGCTCGCCGGAGGCATCCATCACAGCACGAGATCCCTCCGCGAGAAAGGCTCCGCCGCCCGGCCGGCTTACGCCGTCGCGTCCGGGGCGGCCGGCCGGAGGTCGAAGGACGTGGGACAGTGATAGGCCAGCACGTCCTCATAGGTCTCGCGCCGCCAGCAAAGCTCGAGCTTGCCGTCGGCGAAGGCCGCCACCGCGGCTCTCGGCCTGATGAAGTTCGTCGAGCGCGAGATCGTGTATCCCCCCGAATCCTCGATCAGAACCAGGTCGCCCTCGGCAATCGTCTCCGGCAGCGCCGCTTCGTGCGCGAGGATGTCGCCCTCGTAGCAGAGCGGACCGCCGATGCGGAACGCCTTGAGCCGCCCGGCGGTTCGAGGGAGCGCGATGATGCGGTGCCTTTCCTGCATGCCGAGGGTCGGCATGATATTGAGGCCGGCATCGAGAATGACCCAGTCGACGCCGCCGGTGCGCTTGACGCAGCTCACGCGCGCAATCAAGGTCATGGCATCCGACACGATCGCTCTCCCCGGCTCGCAGAAGAGCTTGATGCCGGCGAGGCCGTGGCGAGCGATCACCGGGGAGAGCAATCGGCCGAGGGCCGCGAGATCGAGGCCGCCCCTTGGCTCGCCCAGCGGATCCTTGCCGTAAAGCGCGAGCATGTGCCGCAAGGGACCCTTGCGCTCGCGCCAGATGCCGTCGACGCCGAACCCGCCGCCGATGTTGACGCGATCGACGGGATGATCGGCGCGCAGTCCCGCCGCGAACTGGAATACCGCCTCCAAGGCGTGAGAGAGCGCCGCCGGCTCGTTCATGTGCGAGCCGAGATGGCAGTGCAGGCCCACCAGTTGCAGGTGGAGAAGACGCGAGAGGGCGCGCGCGGCGCCGGCCGCCGCCCCGTCTTCGAGGCTGAGGCCGAATTTCGATTCCCGCGACGCGGCCAGGGCCTGGGCGTTGTAGGTGGGGTCGGCGCTGGTATAGATGGCGCGGCCGGGATTGACGCGCAGGCCGAAGGCGACCCGCCGCCCCGCCGCGGCGGCGATGCGATCGAGGCGCGCGGCTTCATCGAGGTTGTCGACGTTGACGAAGACGCCGTGCGCGACGGCGGCGGCGAGCTCGTCGTCGGTCTTGTGCGGGCCGTTGAACACGATGCCGTCGGGCGCGAAGCCGGTGCGCAGGGCGAGATCCAGCTCGATGCCGGAGACGACGTCGGCGCCGCATCCCAGCATCCTGAGCCGGGTGAGGACCAGCGGCATGTAGTTCGTCTTGACGGAATAGAGCACGCGCATCTCCGGCAGCGCGCGGCGCAGCTCGGCCTCGACGCGCCGGAAATTGGCGTCGAGCCGCGCGAGATCGAGCAGATGCGTGGGCGTGCCGAAGCGCTCGGCAACCGCCTGATGGATTTCGGGGGCCGGCGGCATCAGGGGTTGCGCCTCGGCGGTCGCGATGTCCTCGATCAAAGCCACCGAATCCTCCTCCAGCCGCCAACGGGCCTGGCCGCGGCAGAGACGTCGGTCCCCGGCAGCGCGCGACCATGTTCAATCATAAAGTGTTAATATAGAAAGTTATCAATTTCAACTAGCGAAACCGCGCGCAGGAGGACAAGGCCGCAGCGCCCGACGAAGCCCGATGTCCGGATCAGAGCGGTTCCGATTTGGCCGAAATCGTCAGCCGGCGAAGCGATGCCACGCGCTCGCCGCGCTCTCCTTCGCAAGAGCGGCTATCGCCCCCTTGAAGGAGAAGGGGCAGATTTTGCAAAGCTGCGCCTTGCTGAAATCGCTGGCGAAGCCCGGGCCGGCCGGCAATGATAGAGGGAATTTCGGATTGAGGGAAAATTTTTCGATGTGGCGCCGTTGACTGACAGGATGGCAACGCCGTCGACGCCGGACGGGACAGGAACGGTCCATGCCGCGATCGCGATGCGGGCCGGGACGCTCGCGCTGCGCGACGCGGTTGCGGAGGATGCCGACGCCTACGTCACCTATTGGCACGACAGCGGCGACCGGATCATCAACCTGCTGGGCATCAACAAGGGCGGCCTCGGCACGGCCGAGGACTCGCGCAAGCGGTTTCTCGGCATGATGCGCGTTCCCGGGACGACGCAGCGAAGCGTCGTCTTCACCGTGACGCTGAACGGCGCGAGGATCGGCTACACCAACCTGAACATGAACGGCCCCGACGACAACTATCCGCACTTCCACACCTATCTGCACACGCACCGTCCGCTCATCCGCGCGGCGGTCGCGGGATCCGGCAGGCGCGGCGGCGCGAAGGACGGCTACGGCATCGCGGCGGTGGTGCTGGGCCCGCTGTTCGCCATGCATTTCAGCCTCTTTCCCATTCGCCGGCTGATCATACAGACGCGGCCGGCCGCGCATGCCATCAACCGCGCGCTCGACCTCTACCTACCGCCGGCCGAGACGACGCACATCGATCGCCCGAACGGGCTGGCCTTGCCCGGCGCGTTTCACATGCGCTACGTCCATCGCGAGGACGCCGCGCGGATGCTCGAGCGAGCGCACGCGCTGGCGCAAGCAGGGTGAGGGACGGGAGCGGCGGCTAGTCTGGAATCAAAAATGTCTGAAACAGCGCGCGAGATCGTCGCCCCCCACCTCACCCCAACCCTCTCCGCCCCCCTGGGGCGGAGAGGGAGGGACCCGCATAGCGGGAGGGTGAGGTGGG
The DNA here is from genome assembly GCA_035623985.1 of Allostellaceae bacterium. Taxonomy (GTDB): domain Bacteria; phylum Pseudomonadota; class Alphaproteobacteria; order ATCC43930; family CGMCC-115725; genus DAHUYF01. Next base: position 49,495 of record DASPSJ010000075.1, read on the forward strand.
GTGAGTCACGGATTTGCGATAGCTGGTACTAGAGCGTTCATACGATCGAGCCGTTCGTCGTGCGACCGCATTGTCTCGGCGAGGTCATTGCGAATTTCATCGCGACCCCCAGGGCGTCGCGGCGATCCCGGGTCGAGAGGCGGAGGAAGGCATCAGCCATAGGCGGCCTTCCCCAGGCTTCGCGCGAGCCAAGTCGGAAGCTGCGGTGCGACGGCCACCAGTTCACCGAAGGCGCCCGACGGCATCTTCCGCTTCAGCGCCTTGAGCGCCTCTTCGGCCTTTTCCGGACCGAGCCAGGCCAGCGCCCGGACCGCTTCCCCCGCCGGCCGATTGGCCAAGGTCAATTGCCAGCGCGGCGCGTGCCGCAGCTCGACGATCTGCTTGCCGAGGTTCATCGTCCGGCTGCGCCCCGAGGTCAGATAGACCGACCGAATGGGCACTTGCGTCGTCAAGCCGAGGGCATTCGCGGCGGCGGCTCCGTTCGAGACGATGATCTCGCCCCGCTGGGCGGCAAGCGCCTCAACCGCTTGCTCGACCGAGGGCGCTCGCGTGCCAAACCGGCTTGCGACGGGACGGAGATAGACGCCGCGGCCGGCACGGATGAGCTGGCCGCGCTCCGCCAGACGCGACAAAGCCTGGTCCACCGCGGCTCGATTTCCGAGGTGAAGCAAGCTCTTGGCGGACACAGGCGTGCCCTCGGGCAAGCCTTCCGCATGCGCCAGGATCTGTTCGCTCAGCCGCTGCATTGCCATGCTTCTGTCAGAAATATATGAAGATTTCTGACAACCTGCAAGGTACGGCCCCAAGGGCGCCCAGTTGGTCGGGTCTGATAAGGGGAAAACCTTTCTTTTGGCCGGCGTCGCGGCCGCCAGCACATCCCCGTCTGCGGCAGGGCTATCGCCTATGGCGTCTTTTATCGGTCGCGACGCAGGTTTCGAGTCCGCGAGGCTGCGGAAATGCCTCCGACAAGTGCACGCAATTCATCGGCGTTGACGCCTCTGTCGCAGCGAGCGGCACGATCCCGCGGGATCTGTTCCGGGGCGACGATGGCGGCCGGCTAGAGGACATGGCGCTAGGAAACGGATCGCCGCGCCGCGGTTGCCTTGCTTCGCCGGCGGGCGATCAGCCGCGCCACGGGGATGCCGGCATTGACCGCTGCGATCAGCAGGGCGACGGCCAGCAGGGTCGAGACGTCGCGCTGCACGATGATCTTTCCGGCGACGGCGGGAAAGCCGAAAACGCCGATGAAATAGGCGAGGCTGAAGAGCAGCAGGGATTGCGGCGCGTAGAGGGGCGGCGCCTCGTTCGCGGCGAGGCCGTTGATGATGGGATAGATCAGCCCATAGCCGACCCCGAAGAGGCCGGCGGCCAGCAGATAGGCGGGCGCGCCGTCGACCAGCAGCCAGAACATCAGGAGCGACAGCACCATCAGCCCGGCAAAGGCGGCGGACGAGACCAAGGGGTCGCGCCGCGCGACCATCCCCGCCAGCGCGAAGCGCGCGGCGACCGCGGCGATCATGAAGCCCGCGAAGAAAAGCGAATAGTCGAGATGCCGAAGCCCGGCATAGGAGGTCTGAAAGCTGGAGAGGCTGCCGAAGACGGCGCCGCCGAGCCCCACCATCAGGATCGAATAGGCGGCCTTGGACCGCAACACGCGGAGCACGGCTTCGCGCGAGATCCGCCACGCGGCGAATTGTGCGACGCCCTTGCGCACGCGCGCGACCCGCTCGCCCCACAGGAAGAAGACGGCTGCGCCCAAGGCCGAAGCCGCGGCGGCGATGGAGAACGCCGTCTCCAGCGGCAGGCCGGCCGCGGCGCAAGCGCGGCCGATGAGCGGTCCCGATCCGACGCCGCTCAACGACGCGCCGGCCATCAGGGCGAAATATCTGAGCCGCCGGCCGGGCTCGACGACGGCGGCGACGATCACCGGAATGACGGTGTAGCAAATGCCCCAACCGGCGCCGAAGACAAGGGCGCCGGCGACCATGGCGGGGCCGACCGTCGCGGCCGCCGCGAAGGCCGCGCAGCCAAGCCCCAGAAGCACGCCCGCCGCCGCGACCAGCCGCGTCGGGCGGAGGCGGTCGGCGAGATGCCCCGACAAGACGACCGCGACCATGGTGCTGATCATGGCCGTGGCGATGATCGCGCCGGCATCGGCCTCGTTGCCGCCGCGCTTTCCCACCAGCAGCGCCAGCAGGAAGGTCGTGCCGTAGGAGACGCCGAGGTTGTAGACGGCGAAGCAGAAGACGCCGAAGCGGATGCCGGGCTCGACCGCGGCGGCCACCGTCTCGCCCGTTTCCCGGTCGGTCATCCGCTTATGATTCCCGGCGGGACGCAACCGCGCCTGTCCATTGCGACGCCATTTCTCGCCAAGTCTCGCCGAGTTCCGATCAATCCGCGCTTCTTCCCCATCAGCTAACCACGTCGCGTCCACAGTCGGCGTCGGCGCCGGAGCTTCGAGCGGTCGTCCTTGGGCGCCCCGATTTTAAGCGTTCGCTAGGCCGCGCACTCTAGAGCTTTCGACCTCGAACGGGCGAGGGCCGGCATGACACGCATGCCGTCCCTTCATCGGAGGCTTCGCATGACCAAACGCTTTGTCGGGATGCGGTCCGTGTCATCCAACGTGCTCCGGTGCGGATTGGCCGCCGTCGCGATGCTGGCGACCGGCGCCGCAGTCGCGGCCCACGCGCAGACGGCGTCGCCCTTCGACGTCGCGAACTACACCGCGCCGCAGGCAACCCTGCTCGCCGGATCCGACGCCGGCGCGGACGGGCAGGCCGAGGCCGACGATCCGCATTTCGCCGTCGCGGACGCGGCCGTCGAGAGCAAAGCGCACGAAAAGACGCGCGGGCGGGAAGCGACCAAGGAAGCGGACCCTCTGCCACCCTTCCGTCCGCTCACGGACTTCTGAGCGAGGCACGCCTCCCGCCCGAGTAAAGCCGAAACGGTTTCGTTTCGGTGCATTTGCTCGATCCCGATTCTCGGCACGCCCACTCGAAGCGGGCTGCCCCCGCCCGTGAGGCAGGGCAATCGCATATGGGCTGAACCGCGGGGGCGTTTTTCTACTTCGACCCCAATTTTCCCGATTCCCGGCCCAACGCAGACTCATAGTCCCGGCCACCGTAGAAGATCCGGACGATCACCACCTCCGCTCGCCTCACTTGGAAAACGATGGTTGCCCGCCGCTCGAAGCCGAGGGTTCGAAGACCTGGACGGATGTCGTCGCGCCGCGTGCCGCGCTCGGGAAAGGTTTCGAGCGTCTTGCAGGCGGCTTCGATTCGATCGATATAAGCCCCGGCAACCTCATGGCCGGCTTTCTCGGCGATAGAGCGATAAAGTCTGAAGAGATCGGCTTCCGCAAGCGGGCGGAAGCTGATCTTATGCTTTTTCATTCCGCCGGGCTTTGCCCTGCTCCGCGTGATGCTTGCGCAACCGTTTGAAGACGATGCGCGCCGGCACACTTGGCCGAGGGCCGGCGAAGGCCTCATCCACGCGCCGCCGCAGCCACTCGTCGAGAGCCGCCTCCTCGCGATCGAGCGCGCGGACCGCCGCGCGCAAGACCTCGCTCGCCGAGGGGTAGGCGCCGGATTTCACGCGGCTCTCCACGCGCTCCCGCAGGTCGCCAAGGGTGACGGTGATGGGGCGGCTTGTGCGAGGCATGGGACGCTCCGCTCGTGCGGCGTGGTTGTATATGACAGTGTCATATTAGCGGACCGCGGCGGCGCCGGCAAGGCGCCTGCGCGCGACTTGCCGGAAGCTTGGGGCGGCGGGATCACTTCCTCCCATGCCCCTGGGCCGGCAAATTCCCGCTTCACCGCTACCGCGCGGCCGGCGGCACGCGCCGCGGCGCCGGCGCTATTGCGCGCCGCCGCGGCAAGAGATCGCGGTTGCGCGAGGAGAGAGCGAGGCCATCCGCCTCGCGCACTGTCGGCACCGTCTCGATATGCATGGGGATGTCGAGATCGCTCGTCCGTCTGCCGACCCCAATTCTCATCGATTCTCTTCGATGCGGCCTTCGACATTGCACACCTCGCGCGTTGCAAGACAGGGAGGCCCGGGCCTTGGCCTTACGCCAGCATTGCCGCGCAAAGGACGGCGTTTTTCTACTTCGACCCCAATTTTCACAATTTTCTTCCCAATTTTCCGCGCAAGGCGGGCAAGGGGTATCTTGCGGCCGGCTGCGCCATGCTAAGGTGCGGATGCAGACCAACCGAGAGAGGCGGCCCGCCCGTGCTGTTGCATCTCCAGACCTGGCCGGAAGTCGAGACCTATCTCAACGCCGCCAAGGGCGTCATCGTGCCCATCGGCTCGACCGAGCAGCACGGCCCCAACGGGCTCATCGGCACGGACGCGATCTGCGCCGAGGCGATCGCCAAGGGCGTCGGCGAGGCGGCGGGCGCGATGGTGGGGCCCACCATCAATGTCGGCAACGCGCAGCACCATCTGGCGTTCGCGGGCTCCATCACCTTGCGGCCTTCGACGCTCATGGCGGTGATCGGCGACTACGTCGCCTCGCTCGCGCATCACGGCTTCGAGCGCTTCTTCTTCCTCAACGGCCATGGCGGCAACATCAGCACGGTGGGCGCGGCGTTCCAGGAGATCTATGCGGCGCAGTCGCTCAAAAGCGCCGCCAACGCGCCGGGGCTGCGCCTCAAGCTCAAGAACTGGTGGGAGACGCCGGGGGTGCTGAAGCTGTCGCGGGAGCTGTTCGGCAAGGCCGAAGGCAGCCATGCGACGCCGAGCGAAGTGTCGGTGACGCAATGGGTCCATCCCGAAGCGGTGAAGCGCGTCGCCATGGAGGCGGCCAACAGCCGCGCGCGCGATTTCTGCGACGCCGAGGATTACCGCCGCCTCTTCCCCGACGGCCGCATCGGCTCCGATCCCACCCTCGCCTCGCCCGAGCACGGCGCGAAATTCGTCGAGGCGGCGGTGCGCGACATCGCCGAGGAGTATCGGAAGTTTGTGACGGCGGCGTGAGGGGGTGGAGCGCAGCTCCGTGCAGCTCTCGCCGCCGTCCCGATATCCCGACGCGCTTCGACCGAAGAAAGACGCCGCAGTCAACGCGCCCGCTTGCGCCGTGGAAGGGATCGCGCGGGTTTGCCTGGCGGCCCGTCGGGGATCAAGACGTCTGCGGGGATGCCGAAACGCGCACGAAGCGCAGATCGTGGGCGCCTCTCCGTCGTCATGCGCGGGCTTGACCCGCGCATCCACGTCGCGCAACGCGCTCAGTGCACCACGTAGATGCCCGGGTCAAGCCCGGGCATGACGGGTGAGGCGTTTGGCAGTGATTGGGCGACCACACGTCGCATGCGAAAACTTCAACCGGACAGCCGTGGGTCAAGCCCGGCCATGACGGGGCGAGCACGATAGGAAGCATCCGTTGGAGTCACAACAATAGGACGTCTCAGGCTCCGGCGCGAGCGCATGAAATTTATGAAATTACGGCGTGAGAGGGTATCGTTGCGGGCAGGAGGTGCCTTAGGCCTCGAAATTCCCGCAACCTTTGGTTTAATATCCCGATCGGTGCGCCGCTTCCGTCGACGACAGGCGGCCAGCGCACGACCGATCCGAGGGCTCGAATGCGCCAGACGCGCTTGCGGTGCCGATGATGGAAGAGAAGCAGGACCTGCCGGACTGGGTCATTCGCGCGTGGCGCGCCTTCGTATACCTTCGCAACCGCTTCGGCGTTTCGGCCGCGGTGATTGTCGCGGTTCTCGCCGTCGCCGCCGTCGTCTGGTGGCAGTGGGATGAGATCGCGAAAAAGCCCGGCGTTTCCGCGGTCGTTGCCTGGATCATGCGAACGCCGCTGCCAAGCGTGGAACAAGGGCGGCTTGCCATCGCCATCGCGCATCTCGATCATGACGAGCGCGAGGAGCACGAAAGACTGCTACGCGACGAACTCGCTGATTTCGAAGGCGCTCGCATCCTGCGGCTCGATCGCACGATCGAGTTGCCCAACGCCCCCACCGAGCAGGACGCCAAAGCGCTCGCCGAAGAGAATGCTCGCGAGCTGCTGCGCCGCGTTGGAGCGGACGTGCTGATCTGGGGCAGCGTGGTCTCGCTCAACGGCAAAAGCGCGATGCGACTTTATTGGACGACGGCGGAGACGCTGGCCGGCGCCAAGCAAAGCGAGCGCTATCCGGTCGAGACCGTCGCGCTGCCGCCGCTGTTCTGGGACGACCTCAAGCAGGTGCTCGGAATGCTGGCGCAGTCGCGCATCGCGACGCTCACGGCCGCGCTGACCGGGCATTACATGGCCGACAAACTCGCGTCGCTCATCGCCGATGTGCGCAAGCTGTTGCAGAACAAGCAGGGTGCCGCCTGGAATGCCGAAACCGAAGCGGGCGTGCGCTTTGCGCTCGCGCGTGCGTTGCTGGAAAGCGGCGAGCAGGCCGGCGACAGCGCCCTTCTCGCGGAAGCCGCCGACGACTATCGCCGCGTTCTTGGGACGTGGACGCGCGAGCGCGTGCCGCTCCAATGGGCTGCGACCCAGAACAATCTCGGCACCGCGCTTTGGACGCTCGGCGAGCGGGAGAGCGGAACGGCGCGGCTCGAACAGGCGGTCGACGCCTATAGCGAGGCGCTGAAAGAGTTGACGCGCGAGCGCGTGCCGCTCGACTGGGCCATGACCCAGAACAATCTCGGCAACGCGCTTTCGACGCTCGGCGAGCGGGAGAGCGGAAAGGCGCGGCTCGAACAGGCGGTCGCCGCCTATGATGCCGCGTTGAGCGTCTTCATTCCGGCCGGGTCCAGCCACTACATCGACGTAGCGCGCGGGAATCGCGAGCAAGCGGCGCGGCTTCTCGCCGAGCGGCGGGGGACGCGGTAACGCCGGCCGGACCAGCGCGTCTTACGTCCGCTCACCGGTCGGCCCCGGTGAAGCCCCCCTCACCCTACCCTCTCTCCCGATGGGGGAGAGAGGGAGAAGTGGTGTGCGGCGGCACCACGAGCGGCGGGAATTGCGCCAGGTTTGCCGCCCAGGCTCTTTGATACTCGAGGATCCTCGCCGTCTCGGCCGCCATCTCCGGGCCGTAGAGGCGCTTCAGCAGATGAAGCATCGTGTCGATGCACAGCGACACGCCGCCGCCGGTGATAACGCTGCCCGAATCCACCAGGCTTGCCTCCTGCGCCTCGATCCCCGGATGGGCGCGCAGGAGCTCGAGCGGCGGACTCTCCGGCGCCACCACCGCGCGCTTGGTGGTCGCGGGCCTGCCGTCCAGGATGCCGCTCGCCGCCAGGATCATGCCGCCGGTGCAGACCGACACGACCGGGATCGCCGCGGCGCGGCGGCGCAGGAAGGCCAGCGTCTCCGGCGCCTGCGCCTGCGCCGTCCAGCCCGGCCCGCCGGTCACGATCAGGACATCGAGATCGGGCGCCGCGGCGATGGCGTAATCCGCCACCACGCGCAGCCCGCCGGCCAAGGCCACGATGCCGCCTTGCGGCGCGATGGTGCAGATCGCGATATCGGGGCGGAGGCGCCGCGCCATCGACAGCACGCCCAACGCGGCGAGATCGATCGGCTCGACGCCATCATAGATAAAGATCCCGAACAGCATGGCGCCTCCCCGCCCCTGCGCGGCCCTCGCGGCAGGCTGGTGTACCGTGTCCGACAAATGGTTCTCCGTGCACGTCATGCCCGGGCTTGACCCAGGGCTGTCCGGTTGAGCGAAAGCCGTTGCAAAAGCGCAGGTCGTGGGCACCTCTCCGTCGTCATGCGCGGGCTTGACCCGCGCATCCATGTCGCGCAACGCGCTCGTTGCACCACGTAGATGCCCGGGTCAAGCTCGGGCATGACGGTTGAGGCGTTTGGCAGTGATTGGGCGACCACAAATCGCATCCGAAAACTTCAACCGGACAGCCCTGGGGCTTGACCCGCGCATCCATGTCGCGCAGCGCGCTCAGTGCACCACGTAGATGCCCGGGTCACCCCCGGATCACAGTCCGGGGGCGCGCATGACGGTTGAGGCGTCTGGCAGTGATTGGGCGACCACACGTCGCATGCGAAAACTTCAACCGGACAGCCGTGGGTCAAGCCCGGCCATGACGGGGCGAGCACGATAGGAAGCATCCGTCGGAGCCACAACACCAGCATGGCGAGCGGTCCCCTGGCATGAAACTTGCTCCCTTCCTCTTGGGCGGCGTGATCGGGCAGCGGCGCTGCTTGCGGCAAGCGGAGGGATCCGGTCATGGCTATTTCCTGGGCGAGGGCGCGGTCGACGCCGGGCATCGGCGCCATCGCGCTGGCCGGCGCGATCGGCACGATCATCGAATGGTACGATTTCCTGATCTATGGCACCGCGGCGGCGCTGGTCTTCAACCGGCTGTTCTTTCCCACGGCCGATCCCCGGATCGGCACGCTCGCCGCCTTGGGAAGCTTCACCGTCGGATTCCTGGCGCGGCCCATCGGCGGGGCGATCTTCGGCCATTTCGGCGACCGGCTGGGCCGCAAGTCGATGCTCATGCTCACCCTGGTCGCCATGGGCCTCTCGACCGCCGCGATCGGCCTGCTGCCGACCCATGCGCAGATCGGGATCGCGGCGCCGGTGCTGCTGGTGCTGCTGCGCGTGGTGCAGGGCATCGCTCTCGGCGGCGAATGGGGCGGCGCGTCGCTGATGGTGCTGGAGCACGCGCCGCCGCACCGGCGCGGGTTCTACGGCAGCCTGGTCCAGGTCGGCTTTCCCATCGGCCTCGTCTCGGCCTCGGCGGTGTTCTCCCTCATGGCGAGTTTGCCGGACGCCGATTTCAGCGCCTGGGGATGGCGCATCCCCTTCCTGGTCAGCCTCGTGCTAGTCGGCGTCGGCATCTTCGTGCGGGCGCGCCTGCCGGAGACGCCGGTGTTCGAGGCGATCCAGTCGCGCGGCGAGATCGCGCGCCGCCCGCTCCTCGACATGCTGCTCAGGCACCCGCGCAGCTTCCTCATCGCCATCGGGCTGAAGATCTCCGAGGTCTCCTGGGTCTACATGCTGACGGTCTTCGCCGTGGTCTACGCCACGACCAAGCTCGGCCTGTCGAAATCGCTGATGCTCAACGCGATCTCGCTCGGCGCCCTGCTGGAGGTGGCGACGATCCCGCTCTTCGGGCATCTCTCCGATCGCGTCGGCCGGCGGCCGCTTTACCTGGCCGGGGTGGCGTTCACCCTCCTCTTCGCCTTTCCCCTGTTCCGGCTGCTCGACATGAAGACGCCGGAGATCGTCATCCTGACCGTGGTGGCCGCGCTGAACCTCGGGCATGGGCTGATGTTCGCGCCGGAATCGACCTATTTCCCGGAGCTGTTCGGCGCCAATATCCGCTATACCGGCGCCTCCGCGGGATTCCAGGTCGCCGCCGCCATCGGCGGCGGCTTCGCGCCGATCATCGCCGCGGCGCTCGCGGGCTATATGGGCGGCACCGCCGGCGTGTCGATCATGCTGATCCTGCTGGCCGCCGTCACCCTGATCGCGACCCTCCTCGCGCGCGAGACCAAGAACGACGCGCTGTTCACGTGAAGAAAGCAAGGAAGGGCCTGCGCGAGGCCGAACAGATCGCGCGAGGAGAACCGTCATGAAGACGCGAATTACGGGGACATAATACGAATTACGGGGACACAATACCTGATTCAGCGACGACGCGGCGCGGCGCGACAAATACCCCACCTCACCCGGCCTCTCCGCCCCAAGGGGCGGAGAGGGGAAGATTCGCGCGACTGTGAATTATGTATTGTGTCCCTGAAA
>DASPSJ010000076.1:0-15577 GCA_035623985.1 Allostellaceae bacterium
TATTGCGGGTTGAAAACGCAGGTGACCCCCGGCGGGCTGTAATACCAGGTGATGAACGGCCCGCCCCACCAGACCCAGGAGTTGCAGCCTTCCAGGATGGTGGCGTAGCCGTCGGGAGCGGGCTCGTCCCAGCCGCCCCAGTCCGCCGCCGCCGGCCGGCCGAGGCCGAACATCAGCGGCAGGCAAAACAGCCCGAGAAAAATGAGTCGGCGCGCGCCACGGCCCATCGGCCTCGCTCCCTGTCGACGCTCTTGATGCGATATGGGGTCATGATCGCCGCATGAGCTTAAACAAGGGTAAATTTCAATAGAGTTCTATTTACATTTTCCCGAAAATGTTGCGCACCGGCGCTACCCGCCCGGCCGCCGCCGCAGCCCCGCCACCGCGAGCGCCAGCCAGCCGGCAATGAACAGAGTGCCGCCCAAGGGGGTGAGCCAAGCGATGGCCGGCGGGGCACCGGCGGCGAGGAGATAGAGGCTGCCGGGAAAGAGCAGCAGCGCCGCGGCAAAGCACCAGCCGGACGCGGCAAGCCAGCGCCGCGCCGGACCGGGCGGCGCGCCGCCGGCCAAGGCGGTGACGACCAGCAGCGCCAGCGCGTGGACGAGGCCATAGCGCCCGCCGGTGGCGGCAAGCTCGAACCGGTGCGGATCGGCGGCCAGGAGATGGCGCGCGGCCGCCTCGGCCGCCACGCCCGCCGCCCCGCTCAGCCCGGCGAGGGCGAGAAAAAGCCGCGGCATCATGACCGCCGTCCGACCACGGGATGTTCCTCGACCATCGCCAATTCCCACGCTCCCTACCGTCATGCCCGGGCCGGCTTGCCCCCGCCGAAGCCCCGGGATCACGTCCGGCGGGAGACCCGGCCACGCCAAGCCGCGAGCGCGCCGCGCGAAGGCCGGGTCACGCCGCACATGACGATTCCTACGCCGCCGGAGGTGGACGCGGCAATCCAGCCGCGGCCGCGGGAGGCTGGCAGGCGCCGCAACCCGGCGGTATAAGACGCGCGAGGCCGCAAGCGCGAGGCAGCCATGCCGAGTTTCGACATCGTCTCCCGGCTCGATCTCGCCGAGGTCGACAACGCGCTGGCCGGCATCGCGCGCGAGATCGGCACGCGCTACGACTTCAAGGACAGCAAATCCTCGATCACGCGGCAGGAGCTGGCGCTCACCGTGCTCGCCGATGACGAGCTGAAGCTCAAGCAGCTTCACGAGCTGCTGAAGATGCACCTGACGCGGCGCAAGGTCGATGCCGGCGCGCTCGACTTCAAGCCGGCGGAGAAGGCGTCGGGCAACATGCTGCGCCAGACGGTGACGCTGCGCCAGGGCATCGACCGGGAGCTGGCCAAGCGCCTGGCGCGCGAGATCAAGGACAGCCGCCTCAAGGTGCAGGCCTCGATCCAAGGCGATGAAATGCGCGTCGCTGGCAAGAAGCGCGACGACCTTCAGGCGGCGATCGCGCTGATCCGCGGCCTCAAGATCGAGCAGCCGCTGCAATACGTCAATTTCCGCGAGTGAGCGCCGGATAGGGAGATCTCCCGACCGCCGTTGTGATCGAGATCACAGCGCCGGCGGGCGGGCGCGCCTATCTCCTTGGCAAGGAGACGCGCCATGCCGATGATCTGGACCGCCGGCAACCTTGCCTTTCTCGTCTGCGTCGGCGCCGTTCTCGCATTTCTTGCGCTCGGCGAGATCCTCGAGGCGCGGCGCGCGCGGGACGGCCGCGACCCGACGGGCGGCGCCGAGCCCGCCCGGCGCCGGCCCTGGCGGGAACGCCGCCTGCCGGCGGCGGCGCTGCGGCGGCTCGCGCTCGATTGACCCGTGCCCGGCGCCGGCGATAGGCTTGCGCCATGGCGGCGGAAGCGAAGCTTCTCACCATCGAGTTCCTGAAATGGGTCGCAAGCCGCCCGCGCAGCTATGCCGAGGCGCGGGAGAGCTGGCGCAGCACCTGTCCCCTCACCTGCGCCTGGGAGGACGCGATCAGCGACGGGCTCGTCGCCTTCGAGGGCGGCCCGCCCTCCCGGCTGGTGCTGTCGGAGCGCGGCCGCGTCGTGCTGGAGCGCGCGGAGACCTCTTCCCCTTGATCCCCCGCCCGCGACCGGTTAGATAAGGGCGGCGCCATGGTCCCCTTCGTCTAGAGGCCCAGGACACCGCCCTCTCACGGCGGCAACACCGGTTCGAATCCGGTAGGGGACGCCAAATCCGCGCTTTACCGAAGGATGTCCGCCGAAGCCGTGTGCAGGCGGACCGATGTTTCTTGTCTCCAGTTCTTCAAGCCCTCGCCGGGCCGGCGACAGCCGGTCAAGGCCGCAGCCGCGAAGCGGTGGCGGAAACGCGCCAGCCTTGATGGGCTGGCGGGCGGTCCGGCCTGTTCCCGTCCAAGCGGTCATGGTTCAGCTTGCTTTGCGTGAGAGAATGAGCGGCAGGTCCAGTTCCACTCGATCGTGCATTACCTTCGGCGTGATCCGCCCGCGCTCACCGCGTTCGAGGCGGACCAGGCCATAGCCTTCCATGGTCCGCAGCGTGCGCGACAGGTTCGATTTGGCCTTGCCAGTGATGCGCGCCAGCTCGTCGAGCGAGCCGGGCGCCTTCTCGGCGATGACGCGCAACAGCTCGCGGTTGCCGGCAGACAGCACCTTGGCGAAGGACTCCGTCGAGGTAAACCAGACCTTCGGCTCGTCGGGCGAGACGCGACGCTCGCCGCGTGCCACGGCCATGGTGCGCGCCTTCATCTCCTCATAGCTCGCGATGCCGACCTTCAAGGTTGTCATGGAATCGCTCCTCTCTCGCGCAGCACCGCGTCCACGGCCGTCCAGAAGTCAGCGAGCAAGGTCGCAGCGTCCTGGTACTCGTAGGGCCGTATGCTCCGCAGCCGGTGGCGATGGTCCTGCGGTTGGCCGCGCTTCTGTCGCCTGACAGGATGTGCATTGTCGAAGCCGAGCAGCCGCTCACCATCGGGGCCGTGCAGCGTGAGCGAATAGTCGATGCCATGCGGCTTCTCACGCGATACCGGCACCCGCGTCACCACGAACCGGACCCAGTGGCCGCCCTCCGGGTCCACCACGAAAACCTGCCCGTCGAGTTCGAGAAGCACATCGAGGGCCGGGTCACGGGGCTCCGTCACGGCATATAGTTATCATACTGAAGCAACACAAGCAAGGAAGGGCATCCGGCGGCTCCCGGATAGGCGGAGGGCGGCTGGGCCATTGATATCGTTAAGCTTTCGGCCGGAACCGGCAGCGCGAGAGGTTCAGAGGATGGCAAGAAACACCAACCAATTCAGCTTCTTACAGGCGACAGAGGGTGTCGCTTTTCCCTTGCCGTCCGAATCCAAGCCGTCCCGCCCCTCGCCATTCTAAAGAGCCTCTTTGTCGGAATGGGACGCAATCATAGGGCTATGGCGTAGACATAGTGCTCATCATCATCATCGGCTCCGGTACGCCGATTCTACGCCGGAGCGCGACGAGGTGTCCTCCCGGCGCCGATCTCCGATCATATCAAACAACCTCACCCTGGGCCTTCGCCGGTGCTCTTGATCTGCGCCCAAGGCTCGGTCGGAAAGTCGGCAAGCCAATCGTCCGGAATGCAACGCACGGCCTCGGAGATGGTCTGGATCGCGTAGGCCGCCGCGCGGCGAAGGATCGGATCATTCCGAAAGCCCTGCAAGGTCGTATGGCCCTCGATCTCGTGCAAAATTGCGATCTCGGTGAGGCAATCCCGAATGGCGATGGTGGGGTCTTTCGTCATTACGAGATCCGAATGGCGTCTCGCTCAATGCTCTCCCTCATCGGAGGGTGAAGTGCGTCCCGCGTCGTGATCGTCACCGGAACTCCCAGAATCCGTGAAATCTCGTCCTCGATCTGCATGAGCCGGAACATGTTGGGAATTTTCTTTTCGGGATCGTAATCGATGAACAGGTCGAGATCGCTGTCCCCCCGCTGCGTGCCGACAGCCCGGGAGCCGAAGATGAATAGCCCCGTGGCGCCGTTGTCCCGCAATGCGGCGTCGTACCTCCTCAGAATCTCGACCAACTCGGCTCGGTTCATGGCTTCAGATTGTGCCACGAACGCTGCCCAAGGGCGAGACCCGGAGGTCCACTCGCCCTCTCACGGCGGCAACACCGGTTCGAATCCGGTAGGGGACGCCAGCACTTGACCGGTTTCTGCGCCTCCCAGGTAAAACACCAATAAAATATACATGGTCAGGCGCGGTTGGGCGCGGCAGGGTTCCCCAGCCGCGGGCGCGAGGTTTGCTGGTCACGGGTGATCGACGCCGAATTGATCGACCATCCTTTTCAGCAACCGGAGATGAGCGGTGCAAACGTCAGCGACCCTGCGCTCCGCTCCGTCGATCGTGAAACTGCAGGTGGGCCTATAGGCCACCGCCGGCTCCATGCCGGGAGGGCCACTGACTGATAGTGACAACAGTCCCGTCTACGTGGTGGGTGCCGATGCAGAACTGCACTCCTTCCCGTCCGACTTTGCGGCGCGAGCCGCTCTCGTGAACTTCCTCAGCTCGACCATCCGCCATGAATTTCATCAGAGCGTCTTCGTCTCGGGTCGGAGTTGACTTATTCGCCTGGTGATCATCGGCCGCCCCCCGATTCTTGCCACGGATCGATCACGTCGATCCCGCAGTCCCGGTAATCGCCGGAGTTGCGGGTCGCCACGGCAGCCTGGTGGGCGCGGGCGATGGCGGCGATCTGGCAGTCGAACTGGCTGATCGGCCGGCCGGCGGCGCGGCGCTCGGCGGCGATGGCGGCATAGGCACGGGCGGCGGCGCGGTCGAAGGGCAGGATGCGGTCGCGGAAATCCTCCTCGAGCATCGCCTCGATCGCCTTGGCGAGGTCGCTGCGCCGCCGCCCTGGCGGAAGGATGGCGATGCCATGCCGCAGTTCGGCCTCGCCCACCGCCGTGAAAAAGACCGTCGCGCCGTCCTGCGCGGCCAGCCATGCCTCGACCTGCGGGGCCGGAGCCGGCCGCAGGAGCTCGGAGACGATGTTGGTGTCGAGGATGATCATCCCCGCCTCTTGGTGAAGCGCGGCGGTTCGCGCATCGCCGCGCGCGCCGGCAGGTCGAGTTCGACGCCACCGAAGGACGCGACCCGGGCACGGATTGCGGCGGCAAGATTGCGCGGTGGCGCAGCTTCGCCCACCACCTGCCGCAGGATCTCCCGCGCCTCTTCTTCCATCGAGCGGCCGTGCTCGGCGGCGCGCACGCGCAGGCGGCGCTTCAGGCCGTCTTCGAGGTTGCGGATCGTGATGCTCGCCATCAGGGGCTCCAAGGATACGATGACAGGATATGCGGTGATTGCATTGCAATCAATCTGTCGCCCGGCTGCGCCGGGCGAGCGCCCGAAGGCGGTCTCGACGGTAACCGCGGTCGGCGATCCCTATCCGCCCGCGATCTGTCGCTGCGAAGTTCCGCCCCCAGAGGGGGCTCGCCCTGACGACCTGGCACCAGCTCGATTTCCGGTTATATAACCGGAACACAGCCGCGAACCGGAGGCAAGGCCCGTGTCGAGCAAATCCCAGCGCAAAGCGACCCGCGTGCACCGCCGGCGCGCGGCGGCGCGCGGTCTGGTTCGGGTGGAGGTTCAGGCACCCAAGCAGAATGCGGGCCTCATCCGGGCGGTGGCCGAGACCCTGCGCGCCGGGAACGAAAAAGCCGAGACGCTTCGAGCCGCGGTGGCGAGGGCTCTGATGCGTTCCGAGGCGGACACCGCTTTCGACATCTTCGGCTCGGACCTCCCCGACGAGGTCTTTGCCGGTGTTTTTGATCGGCCGCGCCAGCGCGGTTGGCGCGAGATCAAGCCGTGAAATTCCTGCTGGACACGAACATCATATCCGAAATCCGCAAGCGGGACCGAGCCGATCCGAACGTTGCCCGATAGGCGGCTCGCGTCCCTGCCCAGGAAATCGGGACGAGCGTTCTCGTGCTTGCCGAGATTCGTCGCGGTATCGAATTGAAACGGCGCAGCGATCCCGAGCAGGCCAAGTCTCTCGATCGATGGTTCTCGCAGATGCGGATGCGGCTTGGCGATCGTATCTTGCCGGTCGACGAGCCGGTCGCGGAAGCCTGGGCGCTGCCGGGACTTCGCGATGCCCTGCCATTGATCGACGGCCTCCTGGCGGCGACCGCCAAGGTGCATGGCCTGACACTTGTCACTCGCAACGCCGCGCACATGGCCGCGGCGGGCGCGACGTTGCTCGATCCATTTTCCGCGTAGCGGCGTTGCGCGGCGCCGCCGACGAACCCCGAGCAAGACGGGTGGTGCTCGCGCAAACTCGGAGAGTGTCGCCAGCCAGAGCGCGTCCGTCAAAATTGCCAATTGACAGTCGACGGCTAAGCGGGTCGCCCCCCACCTCACCCGCAACCCGGCCGACGGCTCTGCCGTCGGCCCCACTCGGGTTCGATCGCGAAGCGATCGAACGGGTTGCGCCTCTCCGCCCCTCGGGGCGGAGAGGGAAGAGTATGTCGGCAGCCAGAGCGCACGCCTCGTGCAAATATCACAGCGATTTGCAGCGCTGGAATTGACTTGCCGATCCCGGAGAATGATGACGTCGACGCGGTCAGGCGGCGGCGACGCCGGCGAGGAAGCTTCCGACTTCCTGCTTCAGCACGTCCGACTGGCGCGACAGCGCGTCGGCGGCCTGCCGCACCTGCGCCGCGACCTCGCGGCTCGCGGCGACGGCGCCGCTGACGCCGGCGATGTTGCTCGACACGTACTGCGTCCCGGCGGCCGCCTGCTGCACGTTGCGGGCGATCTCGCTGGTGGCCGCGCCCTGCTCCTCGACCGCGGAGGCGATGCTGGCCGCGACATCGTTGATCTCGCCGATGGTGCGCGCCACCGCCTCGATCGCCGTCACCGCATCCTTGGTCGCGGCCTGAATGCCGGCGATCTGCGCGGTGATGTCCTCGGTCGCCTTGGCGGTCTGGGTGGCGAGGCCCTTGACCTCGCTCGCGACCACGGCAAAGCCCTTGCCCGCCTCGCCGGCGCGCGCCGCCTCGATGGTGGCGTTGAGCGCCAGCAGGTTGGTCTGCGAGGCGATGCCGCTGATGAGCTCGACCACTTCGCCGATCTTGTTCACGCCTTGCGCCAGCGTGCCGACGACGGCGGACGTGCCATGCGAGTCGCGCACCGCGCGCTGCGCCACCTCGGCCGATTGCTGCACCTGGCGGCTGATCTCGCCGATCGAGGCGGCGAGCTCTTCCGCGGCGGTGGCAACGGTCTGGACGTTGGTCGAGGTCTCCTCCGAGGCGGCCGCGACGGCGCTGCTGCGCTCGCTTGCCTGGTCGGTGGCGCCGGTCATGGTGCCGGCGGCGCGCGTCATCTCGCCGGCGGCGGCCGCGAGCTGCGCGACGACGCCGCCGATCTTGCTTTCGAAGCCGCGCAACAGGCCGTCGAGCCGTTGCGCCCGCGCCGCCTTGGCCTGCTGCTCGGCGGCCTCGGCGGCGGCGAGGCGGCGCGCCTCGACGGCGTTGTCGCGGAACACCACCAGCGCCTTCGCCATGGCGCCGACCTCGTCGCGCCGGTCGGCGGTCGGAAGCTCGGCGTCGAGCGCGCCGGCGGCGAGCCGGCCCATCGCGGCGGTCATCGCCTTGATCGGCACCGAGATGAGACGGCTGAAGAAGGCGGCGGCGCCGAGCGAGAGGGCGATCACCAGCGCCGCGCCGAGCGCGGTCGTGACCAGCCCCGCATGGAGCGTCGCCGAAGCCTGCGCCTGCACCTGGTCGTGGGCCGCGACGGCGGCCTTGACGAAAGCGGTGATGTCGCGATCGGCGAGGCCGAACTTCTCCTCG
Organism: Allostellaceae bacterium; assembly: GCA_035623985.1. Taxonomy (GTDB): domain Bacteria; phylum Pseudomonadota; class Alphaproteobacteria; order ATCC43930; family CGMCC-115725; genus DAHUYF01. Next base: position 7,796 of record DASPSJ010000076.1, read on the forward strand.
ACGTCGGTCATGAACATGGTGGCGGTGAAGGCGTCCTCCTCGACCACGTCGGTCGCCTGCCTGGCGGCCGCGGCATAGGCGTCAAGCGCCGCGCGCGCCTTGTCGACGAGCGCGGGATCGAGCGGCAGGCCGGCCGGCTTGAGGCCGGCGAGGGATTGCTTCGCCTCGGCGATCGAGCGCAGCGCCTCTTCCTTGGCGACGCGCACGATGGCGACTTCGACGTTCTGCGATTTGAGACTGGTGGCGCGGTAGATCGCGGCATGGGCGCGCGAGAACTCGGCGCGCGTGTCGCGCGCCTCGCTCATCACCGCGACCGCCGCGTCCTTGAGCGCGTCCGAGCGCTCGAAGGAGCCGTAGACCGAGAGGAAGAGCCCGACCATGCCGAGCACCGCCACCGCGCTCAGCGACGAGGCGATGAGCGATTTGGCGGCGATCGAGGCGTCGACGAGGAGCTTCATGGACGAGCCCTTTCCCGGGACGGGAGCGACCGGGTCCTACTGCACGTAGGCGCCCACCATCACGAAATAGTCGCCGGTGTTGACGACATAGGATTTCTTCGGCGCGACCGCCTTGGTCGTCGGATCCATCCATTTGAACTCGACCCAGCCGGTGTCCTTGATCGCCTGGACCTCGCGGTTGAAGGGCTTGCCGTCGACGTCCTTGAGATCGAGCATCGATTTTCCGATGAGCGCCGGCGCGATGGGATGGAACGCCATGACGCCGTTGTGGTCCTGAACCACGACATAGAGATCGCGATCGCGGAACCCGCCGTCCGGAGCCTTGAACGCGGCGAAGGCCTTCTCCGAGCCGTTGGCCTTGAGATATTCGGCGGCCTTGACCGCCATCGCCTTGGCCTCGTCGGGCGTGGCGTGCTCCGCGGCGCCGGCGGCGCCGGCGAAGCCAAGGAGCAGCAGCGCCACAAGCAGCACTTTCTTCATGATCGGATCCCTTTCCTTCGAATGGTTGGCCGGCGGAGGGCTCGGCCGCGCCGCCCGGCATGCTCGTTTTCCGTCAATTCGACGCGCGCGACGCAAGAGTCTCCCCGCGCCGCCTTAACAGCCCGCTAAATTTCGATAAATTTCGGCCTTTTTCGTCACATCGTTTTATTTATCGCGCGATCAATTCTCGCCGGCGCGTGGCCGAAGGGCCGGCTCGGCGCCGGAACCCGCATCGCCCGCTGGAACGACGCGCCTTCGCGCACGCAAACCGCGTGCGACCGGCGATCCCGCCCGCGAAACGCCGCACCCAAGGCCGGCACGCCGGGGCAGGCCATGCCGCGGCGTGCGCGTCCGAACCGCCGGGCGCTCAGGCGAACATGACGTCGCCCAAGATGTGATCGCGCAGCTTCAGGCTCGCATGCAACAACGCATCCGCCGCCGCTTCCAAATGATGCGCGATGGCGGCGATCATGTGGAGCTGGCGCGCATCGAGCGGCGTCTTCATCAGCGCCGTGACCACGGCGCGCTCGCGCTCGTCGCTCTGATGCTCGACCGTGACCACGCCGTCGGCGGCTTCGAGAAAGCGCTGCACCGCGTCGCGCTCGCCGCCGCGGCGGACATATTGCGCGCTCTCCATCGTCCGCCGGAAGGCCTGGGCGCCGTCGGCCAGCAGGTCGGCAAGGAGCAGCAGCGGCTCCGGCAATGCCGCGGGCGGCGCGCTCTCGAACAACAAATTCGCCAGAAAGGTCGCGTCCTCGAGATCGTCGGCGGCGTCGTCGGCGGTCTCGACGATGCGGCAGAAGACCTCGGTTCCCGATATGCGGCGGACGGTCGATCGCATCTCCTTCACCACGTCGTCGGCGCGGCTCTCCCAGAGCTTTGCCCGCGCGGCGTGCTCGGCAAGACCCTCGCCGCGACCGGAGGCACCCTGCCGCAGCAGCGCGCGCAATCCCTTGGCGAGATGCGAAACGATCTCCGCGTGGCCGGCGCATTCGGCGAGGAAACGCTGCTCGGCCGAGCGGAAATGCGTGAACAGCTCGGCGCGGATGCGGTCGCGGATGAGCGCCTCCGACTGGCCCTGCAGCAATCCCGTCGCCGCGATCTGCAGGACGAAGCGGAGATAGTCCTGCGCCACCTCGGCGCCGATCATCTCGTGCAGCGGCTGGCCGTAGCGCAGCGGCGTCTTCACCGCCTGCTCCAGCGCGTCGTAGATGAGCCGCTCGCCGCCGAGCTTCAGGAAGCCGCGATGGCCGAGATCGCGATCGGCCGCCCATTTGAGGATGTCGATCGCCGCCTCGTTCGCCACCAGCAGCCCCAACCGCTTGCGCGCCTTGTTCCAGTCGATGAGAAAGACGATGCGCGAGCCCAGCCGCTCGAGAAAAGCGTGCAGCGCCGGGGGATCCGTCGCCGTGAACCCGCCAAGGGCGAGGTAGAAGAGATCGGCCTCGCCGATGCCCGCGATCTGGCGCGAGCGGATGTCCTCCCAGACCATGCCGCTGCCGGCGCAGAGCGCCTGGAGAAAGCGGACGCGCGGCAGGTGAACGTCGCTATAGGTGAGCGTGACGCGAAGGCCGCTGACGCGGACGACCAGGACATGCGCCTCGGTCGTGCCGATGTCGTTCTGGATGAGCAGCGTGTCGCCGGCGCGGGCGGCGATGGTGTCGAGACCGGGATGGTCGAATTTGAGCGGCGCGGTGCGGTTGACCCCGGCCATGAACGCGGCCACCGCGGCGCGATCGGCCGCGGCGAGGCCATAGGCCTTGGCGCCCGCCACCTCGGCGGTGGCGATGGCGCTTTGCAGCCGGTTGATCTCCTGGTGGAGATCGAGGACGAGAAGATGGACGCCGTCGCCCGCCTTCGGGCGCGCCGAGGTCAGCGCCGCGATCAGCTCGCCGCTCAGCATGTCGTCGGCGATGGGCGGGCGGGCGCCGATCAGCCGCTCCAGCCGCTCGGCGAAGCCCGCATGGCGCTCGGCGGCCTCCGGCGCGTCCTTGCCCGCCACCGCCAGCGGCGCGATCATGGTGCGCAAGGCGTCGTCGAGAATCGCGACGAGGCGCCGCGCGCCGGGAATGTGATAATTGCCGTGCCCGTCATGCTCGGCGCGCGCCACCGAGCGGTCGAAATCCTGCTCGGCGATGCCGCAGGCTTCGCGCTCGGCGCGCAGGGACCGCACCGGCGCCTGCGGCTGCTCCGCCTGGCTCGCCGCCACCTGCAACAGGCTGAGGACGTATTTGGCGCGCTCGTTGGCGGCCAGCGCGCCGGCGAGCAGCACCGGCAGCACCAGGGCGCGCTCGCCGAGAAAATCGACTATCTGCGTTTTCGCCGTCATCGGTGTCCTCGCCTGCCCTGATCGTCACAATACCGTCACAATGCGTTGCCGCTCCCCGCGCGCCGTCTTCGATACGCCCGCCGGCCCGATGGTGCCTTGATCTGGCTCAAGGCGCTCCCTGTCCCGCAAGCGGGGGAAGCGGCGGCCCGAGGATGCCGGCTAGCGGCCCGGCCGAAGGAAAAATCGCTGATGCCAGTCGAGGAGCAAGCCGCCGAAGATCCGGCGCGCCGCCTCGGCCGACTCGATATTGGCCCGGAACGCCGCATGCCAGGCGGTCGCGGCGGCGAGCATCGTCGCATTCGCCGCCTGGAAGCCGAGATCGAGCTGCGCCGCGGCGGCTTCCATCGGATCTTTCGCGCCGATCACGCGGGCGCCGCCGCACGGGAGAGGCAGGCGCCGCCGGGCAAGGCCAAGACCAGCGGCTCGACCGCCGGAGCGCGGGCAAGCGGAGCGTCGCCGCTCCTGATCCCGGAGCCGACGGCCTCGCCGGCCGTCCACCGCGCCAACGGCCTGCGCCGATCGAATGCCTGCACCATCATTTCGAGAATTTCACGAAGACCGTCCCTTCCGGGAGCATCGCCGCGAAAGATCACCCCGCCGCGCGGAGATTACAGCGAGAGCGTGACATCTGCATGAAGCGGCGGGGACCATCCTCGCCGCGCCCGCGGCCCCCGGCCGCGGCGATCAGCCGGGGCTCGGGCGCAACGGCGCGATCTCCTGCGCGCCCAGGGCGGGCTCGACGATGGTGACGACAAAGGTCGTGCCCTGCCAGCCCCAAGGGGAATTGCCCCAGGCCGGCAGCTCGCCGATCTTGACGAAGGTGCGGCTGCCGGCGGCGAGCCGCACCGTCTTGAACTGGTTGGGATAGAGCTTGTCGCTGCGCACCTCGACCTCATAAGTGCCGGGCGGCACGTCGCGGTAGAACACCGTTCCCGGCTCCGCCTGGCCCAGCGGCCGGCGGTCGAGCGACACCATCGTCCAGATCGGCGAGCCGGTGGGATTGACCTCGCGATAGACGTAGAGCCGCGCCATGCCGGCGGTGGGCGCCGGCTCGGCACCGGGAGGCGGGCCGGCCTCGCCGGCGCAGGCGGCGGGCGCCAGGGCGCACACCGCGACAATCCAGAACCGATTCCGTCGCATCCTCGTCTCCCGCGGCCGAGCCGTTTCCCCGCCCGCCGGCGCATCCTACACGGACCGCGCCCGCCGGCGAGCGGCAAATACGGCACGCGGCCGGCAGCGGGGCCGGGCGTCATAATCCTTCGTTAACGCCCTTCTCCTAGGCTTTCCGGCCGTGCAACGCCGGAACGACGCAGCCCAACCGATGACGGACGCACAGACCTTCGAGCAACGCCTGGTGTCGCGCGTCCTCGCCCGCTGGCGCGGCCTGTGCCGCGGCAACGCCCTGCCGCGGCGCTCGCAGATCGACCCGCGGCTTTTCGGCCAGGATTGGGCCAATTGCCTGCTGATCGACATCGACCCGCGGCTCGAGCGCTCGCGCTTCGCCGCCGTCGGCGAGACTCTGCGCGATCCCAACTGGCCGACGCTCGAGCGGCAAAGCCTGGCGGAATGCCAGGAAAGCACCCTGCTCTACGTCGCCACCTCCTTTGCCGCGCGCGTCCTCGCCAAGGGCCTGCCGATCAGCATCGGCGGCGTCGGCATCCATCTCGGCCAGCCCATCGTCTATCGCAGCATCCTGCTGCCGCTCGCCGAAAGCGAAGGGCGCATCGACGGCCTGCTCGGCGCCGCCAATTTCCGCGAGATCCCGATCACCGAGGAGATCCATCCCCTCCAGGACGACCGGCTCGCGCAACCGCTGGCGGTCGCCGCCGCGGGCTAGAAACCGGCCTCACGCCCCCAGAAGAGCGAGCACGATCTCGCGCCGGCGCGGCGCGCGGCGATGCTCGACGAGATAGATGCCCTGCCAAGCGCCGAGCGCGAGCCGGCCGTTCTCGAGCGGGATCGAAAGCTGCGTCGGCAGCAGCGCGGCGTTGACGAAAGGGCGCGCCTCCGCTTCGATGGCGTGGACCCGCGCGCAGCCGGCGGCCGTTTCATGGCCGGCGCTCGACAACCGGGAGGCATGGTGCGATGCCGCCGACGGCCGGCCACCGACGGAAAATCCTCTGCGTCTTTCCCGCCTACAGCCCGTCCTTCGGCACCTTCGAGAACGCCTATGCGCTGCGCGGCACGACGCGCGCCTTCATGCCGCCCCAGGGCCTGCTGACCATCGCCGCCTATCTGCCGCCGCAATGGGAGGTGCGTTTCGTCGACGAGAACATCCGCCGCGCCGGCGCCCGCGACCTCGCCTGGGCCGACGCCGTCCTGGTCAGCGGCATGCACGTGCAGCGCGCGAAGATTCTCGACATCAACGCCCGCGCCCACGCCTTGGGCAAGACCACGGTGCTGGGCGGCCCTTCGGTCTCGGGCGATCCCGCGCCTTACGGCGATTTCGACTATCTCCATATGGGCGAGATCGGCGACGCCACCGACCGGCTGATCGCGCGGCTCGACGCCGACCCGGCGCGGCCCGGCGCGCCGCTGCGGCTGGAGACGCGCGAACGCCTGCCGCTCGGCGACTTCCCGCTCCCGGCCTATCGCCTTGCCGAGCTCGACAAATATTTCATCGGCAGCGTGCAGTTCTCGAGCGGCTGTCCCTATCGCTGCGAGTTCTGCGACATCCCGGCGCTCTACGGCCGCATGCCGCGGCTCAAATCGCCCCGGCAAGTCACGGCCGAGCTCGACGCCTTGCTGCGCCACGGCAATCCCGGCGCGGTCTATTTCGTCGACGACAATTTCATCGCGCATCGCCGCGCCGCGCGCGAACTGGTGGCGGAGCTCGTCCTCTGGCAGCGGCGCAACGGCTATCCCATCGAATTCGCCTGCGAGGCGACGCTCAACATCGCCAAATATCCGGACCTCCTCGCCGAGATGCGCGAGGCCCATTTCACCACCGTCTTCTGCGGTATCGAGACGCCGGAGCCCGCAGCGCTGCACGCGATGGCGAAGGACCACAACACCGACCTGCCGATCCTCGAGGCGATCGGCGTGCTGAACGGCTTCGGCATGGAAGTGGTCTCCGGCATCATCATGGGCCTCGACGGCGACACGCCCGAGACGCCGCAGCGCATCCTCGATTTCATCGAGCGCTCGCAGATCCCGATGCTCACCGTCAACCTGCTCCAGGCGCTGCCGCGCACGCCGCTCTGGGACAGGCTCGCCGCCGCCGGCCGGCTGGTCGACGCGCCGGCGCGCGAGTCCAACGTCGATTTCCTGCTGCCCTATGAGCGGGTGGTGGCGGGCTGGCGCCGCGTCGTCGCCGAGGCCTATGCGCCCGAGGCGCTCTACCGGCGCTTTGCCCACAACCTCGCGCACACCTATCCCAACCGCGTGAAGCCGCCGGCAAGCCCGCAGCGCGCCTCCTGGGCCAATCTGCGCAAGGGGCTGCGCATCATGGCCAATCTGCTGCTGCGCGCCGGCGTGACCGGGGATTACCGGCGCGTCTTCTGGCGCACGGCTTGGCCACTGCTGCGCCAGGGCCGGATCGAGGATCTGATCCATATCGGGCTCGTCGCGCACCACCTCATCACCTTCGCGCGCGATGCGACGGTCGGAAACCAGAACGCTTCGTTTTATTCGGCCAAGCGTCCGGGCAGCGCTCGCGCGCCGGCGAGTTGCTTGCCGGATGGACAATTGTTGCGGTAGCCTTCGGCTGAAACTGCACCGTCGCTATTGGTCTTCCGCCGGCCGATCAAGGGGGAAGCCACAGCAACACGGAAACAGTTCTTGCGGCTGCCGGGCGATCCGGTGGTTCCGCCCAAACCGCCGCCCTCACCGCGACGGTGAAGCATTTTGGCGGCGAACTTGCCAAAGAGCATGGATTGGCGAAAAAGCAGAGCGAAGCCACGCTCGACGGCATGATCGGGCTCGTCGCAAAGCACACAATGATGCAGTGATCCGCGCCACGACAGGTCCTGGCGCGTGTCCGGCGCGTAAGAACCTTGCTGATAGATGCCAAGCACGGCAAACTCAATCACCGGTTATGCGGGGGTAGGTGGGCGCATCTTCTGGATGAGGGGGCGGCACCATGATAAGGAGCATCGGATTGATCGAGGCAGGCTGTCGGCACAGCCGGTGGATCTGGGCCTACCCGTTCATAACCGCCGCGCTTACTGCCTGCGCATCGACCCAATCTCTGGACCTGCAGCCGGGGTTGAAAGCCGCTTTTGCTGAGATTCAGACCGAAGAGCGGACGTGCAATGTACCGCAGCGGTTGACTGCTACGGAGGTTGTCGTCTGCCAGCAGCAGACCGAGAAGAAAGTCGTCTCGGAAAACGTGCCATACCTGCTTGACGCAATCGACGCTTACGGCGTGAAGCGACTAGCCTGGATTTCCACGGAAAGGAATTTAGCTAACGGCGGCAAGGGCTAAGCGACTCTTCCGACTCAATTTTTTACGCGAAACTGTTACCCTATATGGTGCACTTATGAGACGGTGTTGACGTAGTCTCTTTCGTAATT
>DASPSJ010000086.1:0-8447 GCA_035623985.1 Allostellaceae bacterium
CCGCGCGCTCTCCTTCGATCCCGAGCTGCTGTTGATGGACGAGCCCTTCGGCGCGCTCGACGAGATCATCCGCGACCATCTCAACGAACAGCTGCTGCGCCTCTGGCAGCGCACCGGCAAGACGGTGATCTTCGTCACCCATTCGATCCCCGAGGCGGTGTTCCTGTCGACGCGCATCGTGGTCATGAGCCCGCGGCCGGGGCGGATCATCGATATCATAGAGTCCGACCTGCCGGCCGAGCGCACGCTCGACATGCGTGAATCCGCGGGCTTCACCGCCATCGCCCATCGCGTCCGCGCCGGGCTCAAGGCCGGGCACAGCTATGACGTCGCGTGAGGCCGCGCCGCGCCTGCTGGCCGGGGGCAGCGCGCTGCCGATGCTCGCGGTGCTGCTGGCGCTTCTCGTCCTCTGGTATGTCGGCACCGTCTGGCTCAACGCGCCGGTGGTCATCGACCGCTATGAGCGCGGCGGCGTCGCCGGCTGGACCCTCGACGAGCTCGTCGCCGACACCATGGCGATGGACCGGCCGGTGCTGCCGGCGCCGCATCAGGTGCTGGCCGAGCTCGACAAGACGGTGCTCGAGGTCGCGCCGACCTCGCGCCGCAGCCTCGTCTATCACGGCTGGGTGACGCTCTCCTCGGCGCTCCTGGGCTTCGCCATCGGCTCCGTGCTCGGCGTCGTGCTCGCCGCGGGTATCGTCCATCTGCGCACGCTCGAGCGCTCGCTGATGCCCTGGATCATCGCGTCGCAGACCGTGCCGATCCTGGCGATCGCGCCGATGATCATCGTCGTGCTGGGCTCGCTGGGCTTCGTCGGCCTCGTGCCCAAGGCGATCATCTCGGCCTATCTCTGCTTCTTCCCGGTGACCATCGGCATGGTCAAGGGATTGACCTCGCCCGATCCCATCCATCTCGACCTCGTGCGCACCTACAACGCCGGCACCGGGCAGATCTTCTGGAAGCTGCGCTGGCCCTCGGCGGTGGCCTATCTCTTCGCCAGCCTCAAGGTCGCGGTGGCGCTCGCCATCGTCGGCGCCATCGTCGGCGAGCTGCCGACCGGCGCCCAGGCCGGGCTCGGCGCAAGGCTGCTGACCGGCTCCTATTACGGCCAGACGGTGCAGATCTGGGCGGCTCTCGTCGTCGCCGCCGTCGTCGCCGGCCTTTCGGTCGCCGCCGTCGGCCTTGCCGAGCGCGTCACGATCGAGCGCATGGGCGGCCGGCCATGAGGCGACGCGATCCGCTCCTCGCCATGTCCTTTATCCTCGGTCTCCTCGCGCTCGCTCTGCCGCTGGGCGAAGCGCGCTGGACGGCCGCGCCGCTCACGCTCTGGCTCCTCGCGCTGGTCGCTGTCGCGCTCCTCTTCACTCCTCTCCGCCCCTGGGGGCGGAGAGGCGGGGTGAGGTGGGGGATGCCAGGGCCTATGCCGAGCAGCCGCGACGCCCCAGCAACCCGGCCGACCGCTTTGCGGTCGGCCCCGCTTGGGTTCGATCGCGAAGCGATCGAACGGGTTGCTCACCCGACCTCTCCGCCCCTGAGGGGCGGAGAGGGGCGCAGCGAGATGGTGGCGGAGGCCGCGCTGGCCTTTGCCGGCAGCGTCGCCGGCGCCGCGGCGCTTTATCTGCTGCTTGCCGCCGGCGCCGCCGGCGGTGAAGCCGCTGGCCTCTGGCTCGGCCTCGTCGCGCTGACGCTGCTCGTCTGGCGCGCGCTGGAGCGCGGCGCGGCGCTCGGGATGGCGTCGCGCTCGCCGCTCGTCGATCTCGCCATTCCGCTGCTGTTCGGCCTCTGGCTGCTCTATCTCTGGCAGCTCCTGGCCGAGGGCTTTGCCATTCCCGAAGTATTGCTGCCGGCGCCCGGCCGCATCGCCGCGGTGCTCGCGGGCTCGCTGCCGGTGCTGGGCGATGATTTCGTCCAGACCTTCCTCAAATCCATGGTGCCGGGCTATCTCATCGGCTGCGGCGCGGGCTTCCTCACCGGCGTGCTGGTCGATCGCGAGCCGTTCCTGCAGCGCGGCCTGCTGCCGATCGGCAATCTCGTCAGCGCGCTGCCCATCGTCGGCGTGGCGCCGATCATGGTGATGTGGTTCGGCTTCGACTGGCAGTCCAAGGCCGCGGTGGTGGTGATCATGACCTTCTTCCCGATGCTGGTGAACACCATCGCCGGGCTGGGCGCGCTCGGCCGCATCGAGCGCGACCTCATGCGCACCTACGCCGCAAGCTACGGCCAGACGCTGCGCTTCGCGCGCCTCCAGGCGGCGCTGCCCTTCCTCTTCACCGCGCTCAAGGTCAACTCGACCCTGGCGCTGATCGGCGCCATCGTCGCCGAGTTCTTCGGCACGCCGATCCACGGCATGGGCTTTCGCATCTCCGCCGGCGTCGGCCGCATGGACCTTCCGCTGGTCTGGGCGACCATCGCCGTGGCGGCGCTCACCGGTTCGGCCGTCTATGGCGGCATCGCGCTCCTCGAGCGCAGCCTGACCTTCTGGCATCCGTCGTTTCGCAAAGTCTCGTAAACGGCCCGCCGGGCCGGCATTGAGGAGGAGGGACCTGATGAGGAAAATTCTGCTATCGGCCGTCGCGGCCGGGGGGTTGCTGGCGGGGGCGGCTTCGGCCGAGGCCGCCGACGCGGTCACCATCCAGCTCAAATGGGTGACCCAGGCGCAATTCGCCGGCTACTACGTCGCCAAGGACAAGGGCTTCTACAAGGAGGCCGGGCTCGACGTCACGATCAAGCCGGGCGGACCCGACATCGCGCCCGAGCAGGTGCTGGCGGCCGGCGGCGCCGACGTCATCATCGACTGGATGCCGGCGGCGCTCGCCGCGCGCGAGAAAGGCGTGCCGCTGGTCAACATCTCCCAGACCTTCCAGCTTTCCGGGCTGGAGCTCACCTGCCTCAAATCGAGCGGCGTCAAGACGCCGGCCGATTTCCCCGGCCATACCCTGGGCGTCTGGTATTTCGGCAACGAGTATCCGTTCCTCGCCTGGATGGCGAAGCTCAACATCCCCACCGAAGGCGGCGCCAAAGGCGTGACCGTGATCAAGCAGGGCTTCAACGTCGACCCGCTGCTCCAGAAGCAGGCCGCCTGCATCTCGACCATGACCTATAACGAGTATTGGCAGGTGATCGACGCCGGCTACAAGCCCGAGGATCTCGTGGTCTTCAAATACGCCAGCGAAGGCGTCTCGACCCTCGAGGACGGGCTCTACGCCAATGGCGACAAGCTCAAGGACCCCGCCTTCGCCGACAAGCTGGCGAAGTTCATCGCCGCTTCCGGCAAGGGCTGGGCCTGGGCGGTCAAGAACCCGGACGCGGCCGCCAAGATCGTGCTCGACAACGACGCCACCGGCGCCCAGACCGAGAAGCACCAGAAGCGGATGATGGGCGAGATCGCCAAGCTCGTCGACATCCAGAAGCCGCTGGGCTATCTCGTTCCCGCCGATTACGAGCGCACCGTGGCGGTTCTGCTGTCCTCGAAATCGACGCCGGTCATCACCAAGAAGCCCGAAGGCGCCTGGACGCACGCGGTCTACGACGCCTCCAAGAAGTATTGGGATCCCGCCAGCGCGAAGTGACGTGACGCGGCCCCTCTCCCGCGCGCGGGAGAGGGGCGCGCGGCGGGATTTTTCGCATGATCGAGTGAGGCCGCCGCGCGCTCGGCGCCGGCGCGCCGGTGCCGCTGCTCTCTTTCCGCCTCGCCGGCTGAGCGCGCGCTTTCGCGAAAAGCAGAACGGCCGCGGCGCCGGGACGCCGCGGCCGCGTTCGGACGGCGCCCGGTTACTTCGACTCGCTTAGCTGCCCCGTCTGCGTCGGCGCTTGCAGCGGCGCGCCGCTGCCGTTGGTGGCATAGACGCCCTCCGGCGGCACGACGAGCTCGGGGTGCGGGTCGAACACATTGGCATAGATCCGGTTTTCCGAGCGGGCGATCTTGGCAAAGCCCGCCAGCTCCGGATGCGGGTTGCCGATGCTGGCATACCAGCCGCCGGCGGGCGCTTGCGCCGTCTCTTGGGCGAGCGCCGCCGAGGCGGCGGGCAGCGCCAGCGCCAGCGACAATGCCGCGGCGTAGCCGAGGCGGGCGAAATGGAATTTGGTCGACATGATAAAAGTCTCCTTCTTGGCCAGAGGTCTGCGGCACGATCGATGGCCGCATTATTCCTCGCCGTGAAAGATGGGGCGGTGCCGTCCGCGCATAAGCCGGCAAAGGGCGAATGCTTTGTTGACTCCGGTTGAAGAATGGCGGGAAGCGAGGAAAGGCTTGGATTTGCGCGGAAAACCGCCGCGCACCGGCGCCGAAGGGCGGTCAAGGTGTGAGCGGGATCACAGCAGATGATGGGAGGTTGCCGCGCCGGCGCCCGGTCTATCGGCTCGTGCCCGCGCTTTCCCTGCGCGGATGTTGTCCATGGCAATCGATTGATCCCATAGGGCGACCGCCGGCGTCGGGCGCGGCCGGGCGCTCGTGAAGATGGAGATATCTGCGTTGATTCAGTGGATTATGCTATCTCCCGGGGGAGCCGAGCCGGCTAGGGCCGTGCCGGCCCGCCGCTCCGCCTGGGTTCATCTCTCGTTAGCTCTCCCGCCTTAGTCTTTCCCGGTCTCCGCTGCCTCGGGACGGGCGATGATGTTCGGCCTTGACGTCAAAGGCTTTCTCTCTTCGAAGCCGGGACTGGGCTTTCTCTATTTCGCCGTTTTCGCGGCGGCCTTCGCCGCCGGCCTCGGCTATGCCGTCTATGGCATGAGCCTGCGCGCCTATACCGCCGACAAGGGCGAGGAACAGGCGACCGCGCTGCAGCTCGTCGACGCCTTCGTCACCAATTATTCCGAGCTGCGCGGCCGCTTCGCCGCCGCCGATGCGCCGGTGCCGGCCAGCTTCCGCGCGCATTCCATCGAGCTTTTCAACCGCATGCGCGGCGCCGACGAGACGCTGCGCATGCGCTGGGTCGGCCGTAGCGGGCGCGCCATCGCCACGCCGCCCGCCGATGCCGACATGGCGGCGATCATCGAGACGCTTGCCGGCGAGGCCGAGGCGAAGCCGGTCTCGCGCCTGATCGCTCTCGGCGATGCGCGGGTGTTCCGCACCGTCTATCCCTCGGTCGCGACGCAGCAGAGCTGCGTCGATTGCCACAATCAGCAGCAGCCGGAGACGCCGCGCTGGCGTCTCGGCGAGCTGATGGGCGCCTTCGCCATCGACGTCCCCGCCGACGCCTTCCTGCATCGCAACCTGCGCCAGAGCGCCGGGCTGGGGCTCGTCATCTTTCTCTCGCTCGCCGGCGTCGGCCTCGTCGTCGCGCTGATCTATTTCCGCCAGTTGGGCGAGCGCGAGGCCGCCTGGCGCGAGCTGCGCGTCGCCAAGGAAGAGGCCGAGACCGCCAGCCGCTCGAAATCCGAGTTCCTCGCCAATACCAGCCACGAGCTGCGCACGCCGCTCAACGCCATCATCGGCTTCGCCGATCTGCTGGCGGGGCAGAAATTCGGTCCCCTGGGCAATCCGCGCTATGTCGGCTACGCCGTCGACATCCGCGACAGCGGCCAGCATCTGCTCGAGCTCATCAACGACGTGCTCGATCTCTCCAAGGTCGAGTACGGCAAGCTCGAATTGCTCGAGGAGCCGGTCGACGTCGCCGCCGCCGCCGAGTCCTGCCTGCGCCTGATGCGCCCGCGCGCCGAGGCGGCGCAGGTCGGCCTCGCCGCCGAGCTGCCGGCGGGGCTGCCCGCGCTGCGCGCCGACGATCGCCGGCTGAAGCAGATCCTGCTGAACCTGCTGTCGAACGCGGTGAAGTTCACCCCCGCCGGCGGCAGCGTCGTGCTGCGCGCGCGCGCCGATGCCGAGGGCTTCCACCTCAGCGTCGCCGACACCGGCATCGGCATTGCCGACGGCGATCTCGCCAAGGCGCTCAGCCCCTTCGGCCAGGTCGACAGCCGTCTGGCGCGGCGTTATTCCGGCACCGGCCTCGGCCTGCCGCTGACCAAGGCGATGGTCGAGCTTCATGGCGGCCGGCTGCGCATCGACAGCCGCGTCGGCGCCGGCACGACCGTGACCGTGTCGCTGCCTCCCGGGCGCCTGCTGCCGCTCGCGGTCGAGACCGCGGCCTGACGCCGCCCGGCTTGCGCTCGCAGCGCCGGCGGTCGGAGGATGCGCGCAAAACCCGCGGCGACGGCGATGTCGTCGGTTTGACCCGGTTCGCGCCGGAACGCCGCCCAAGCCTCTGATCCCACCGTCGGGCGCGATGCCCGGCGGTCAGGCGGCCCGCACGCCGGCGAGGAAGCTGGCGACCTCGGATTGCAGGCGTTCGGCCTCGCGCGACAGCAGCCGCGCCGTGTCGAGCACCTTGGCGGCGGCCGAGCCGCTTTCTGCGACGGTGCGATGGGCGGTGGCGACGTTTCCCGACACCTGCCGCGTGCCCTCTGCCGCCTGCTGGACGTTGCCGGCGATCTCGCGCGTCGCGGCGCCCTGCTCTTCGACGGCCGCCGCGACCGTGGCGGCGATGCCGTTCATCTGCGTCACGGTCTTGCCGATGGCCTCGATCGCCGCGACCGCGGTCCCGGTCATCGACTGGATTTCCGCCACCGTGGCCTGGATTTCCTCGGTCGCCTTGGCGGTCTCGGTGGCGAGCGACTTCACTTCCGAGGCGACGACGGCGAAGCCTTTGCCCGCCTCGCCCGCGCGCGCCGCCTCGATGGTGGCGTTGAGCGCGAGCAGATTGGTCTGGCGCGCGATGCCGTTGATCAGCGCCACGATGGCGCCGACGCGCTTGGCCGAATTGGCGAGCGCGCCCATGGCCGCGTTGGCGCGGTCTGCCTCGGAGACGGCGCCGGAGGCGATCTGCGAGGAGGTCGCGACCTGGCGGGAGATCTCGTGGATGGAGGAGGAGAGTTCCTCGGTGGCGGAGGCGACGGTCCCGACATTGGCGCTGGTCTGCTCCGCCGCCGCGGCGGCGGCCGTCGTCTCGCCGTCGGCCGCCGCAGCGGCCCCCCTCATCGCGTTGGCCGAGGCTTCCATCTCGACTGCCGACGACGCCATGCCGTCGGCCACGCTCTTGACCGACGCCTCGAAACCGTCCGCCAGCTTGTGCATCGCTGTCTGGCGCTCCTGCGCCGCCTCGGCCTTCAGGCGATCCTGCTCGGCGGCCAGGCGCGTGGCCTCGGCCGACCTCTCCTTCAGCACGGCGATGGCCTGCGCCATGGTCCCGATCTCGTCCCGCCGGTCCGCTCCCGGGACGGCCGCTGAAAGATCGCCGTCGGCGAGGCGATGCGTGGCCTTCGCGAGCGAGAGGATCGGGACGGTGATGCGGCGGCCGAGCCAGAAGGCCGCGCCGAAGCTCACGAGCGCGACCGCCGCGACGATGCCGACGATGCGGGCCGCGTTGCTCCAGACCGCCGTCTCGACGTCGTCGAGGTACACGCCCGATCCCACGACCCACTTCCAGCCTTCCGACAGCTTGGAATAGGTCGCCTTGGGCGCGGGCGGCGTGTTCGGCCGCTTGGGCCAAAGGTAATAGTTGAAGCCGCCCCCCGCCTCGGCCGCCTTGATCATGTCGCGGGAGAAATAGGCGCCGTTGCCGTCCTTGTTGTCGATCGACTGCGTGCCTTCGCGGTCGGCGAACATGCCGTTGACGACGATGATGCCGTCCGGGCGGCGGGCGGTCACGTACTCGTCGCCGTCGAAACGGATGGCGCGGAGCACGTCCTTGGCCGCGGTTTGCGCCGCCTCCTCGGACATCTCGCCTTTCGCGGCCCTGGCTTCGAAGAACGCGACGATGTTCGCCGCCGCTTCCGTCACGGCGCGGGCGCGCGCCTCGCGCTCGGCGAAGGTGACGGTGCCGATGGTGCGGACCGACACGAAGCCGACCACGATCAGCGCCGTCAAGGCGACGATCGGAGCGACGAGGATCTGGCCGTTGACGCTGCGGAAGATTGTCCGCAAGGCTGCTCCTTCCCGCCCTGTTTGAAGTTCCTGTCGCTTGGCCGCGACGCTGTGGATCACTCTACTGCGGGAAAGTGAAAGACCGGTTTACGCCCGGCAGGCTTTTGCCCGTCCCGTCCCGGCAACGCCGAAAAAAAAGGACCGCCGAAGCGGTCCTTTGGGAAGTCCCGAGGGATCAGAAGTCCATGCCGCCCATGCCGCCGCCATGCGGCATCGCCGGAGCGGGTTTCGGCTCGGGTTTCTCCGCCACCATCGCCTCGGTGGTGACCAGCAGCCCCGCGACCGACGCCGCGTCCTGCAGCGCCAGGCGCACGACCTTGGTCGGATCGATGATGCCGGCCTTGAGCATGTCGACGTACTCGCCGGTCTGCGCGTCGAAGCCGTAGTTCGGGTCGCTCTTGTCGTGCAGCTTGCCGATCACGATCGAGCCGTCGACGCCGGCGTTCTCGGCGATTTGGCGCACCGGGCTTTGCAGGGCGCGGCGCACGATGTCGATGCCCACCTTCTGGTCGTCATTGGCGGGCTTGAGCTT
>DASPSJ010000093.1:0-17643 GCA_035623985.1 Allostellaceae bacterium
CAGCGTTTTTTTTAAAGCTGACATCATGGCGCTCGAAGAAGCGCCAGACCGCGGTACGGCTGCCGCCGATCCCCTGCTTGCCCATCTGCGCGACGACCTCCTCCAGCGTCAAATCCGGCCGCTCCGCGACCAACGCCAGCAGCCAGGCCGCGTGATCCTCCAATGGCGAGCGGCTTCCACCCCGCGCTTTCGCTGCCGCCCTTCCGTCCTTGACCCACTCGTCCAACCATCTGATTGACGAGCTGACGCTGATTCCGAACTGCTCCGCAGCTTCCCGACGCGATGCCCCGGATTCGACGAAT
The DNA here is from genome assembly GCA_035623985.1 of Allostellaceae bacterium. GTDB lineage: Bacteria > Pseudomonadota > Alphaproteobacteria > ATCC43930 > CGMCC-115725 > DAHUYF01. The sequence continues at coordinate 303 of DASPSJ010000093.1, forward strand.
TCGATGACACGTGCGCGCAAGTCACTCGAGTAAGCTACCGACATTGCTCCGCCCCCAGGATGCCAACCAATGCCGGAAGCCTCGCTTCGCCAGAGGCGCCGGGCAACCTCAAAACACAGATCGCCGACCGCGGATTCCAATGTTGCTCATTCGAGCGCGCCGCGATTCGAATATTGCGCGCGCAACCGACCATCAACACCAGTCGTGGACCTCACGCCCCTCCTGCAGCACGATCTGTAGCCCGCGTTCCCGCGACTCGCGTCCAGCGGATTCTGCTCTAGGCCGCGCCCCGGTCTCGCGCCGGCGTCTTGCGATCGGCCGCGCCCAATTGCGACGCCGTCGCCCATCTGCCAATATCCGCGCCGTGGCGGAGCGCGGCACGGCTCCGGCGGTGACGGGCGGCGATGTTCGATCTGGCGTGGTCCCATATCCTGTTGATCGGCGTGGTGGCGCTGCTGGTGATCGGCCCCAAGGATCTGCCGCGCGCGCTGCGCACCCTCGGCGTCTGGGTCGGGCGCGCCCGGGCGATCGCCCGCGAGTTCCAGAACAATCTCGACCAGATGATCCGCGAGGCCGAGCTCGAGGAGATGCGCAAGCAGGTCGAGAAGGCGGCGACGCTCGATCTCGACCAGACCATCGAGAAGGCGGTCGATCCCGGCGGCGAGCTGAAACGGACCTTTGCGGCCTCGCCGGTCCCGGAGAAGGCGCCGCCCCTCGAGACCAAGCCGGGCGGAGAGACGAAGGCCGCGCCGGAGACCTTGCCGGCGCCGCCGGCACCGCCGGAGACGCCCGCCGCCGACGCGCCCGCCGCCGCATCCGGCACGCGCGATTGAGCCGCCATGGCCGGGGAAGAAGACCTCGAGCAAGGCAAGATGCCGCTTCTCGATCACCTGATCGAGCTGCGCCAGCGCCTGCTCTACGCCATCCTCGCCTGGCTCGTCATGTTCGCGCCTTGCGTTTATTTCAGCCGCGAGATCTACGATTTCCTGGCGCGTCCGCTGGCCGAGATCCTCGCGGCGCAATCCGGCGGCCATTTCATCTACACCGACCTCACCGAGAAGTTCTTCACCAATCTGCGCGTCGCCTTCTGGGTGTCGTTCTGCCTGGCGTTCCCCGCCATCGCCTTCCAGCTCTGGCGCTTCATCGCGCCCGGCCTCTACAAGAACGAACGCCGCGCTTTCCTGCCCTATCTCTTCGCCACGCCCGTGTTGTTCCTGATCGGCGCCGCGCTCGCCTATTACGTGATCTTCCCGCTCGCTTTCCGCTTCTTCGCCAGCTTCCAGGAAGCCGGCGGCGACGGCACCGTCGCCATCGAGCTGCAGCCCAAGGTGGGCGAATATCTGACGCTGGTCATGCGCCTCATCTTCGCCTTCGGCTGCACCTTTCAGATGCCGGTGCTGCTGACCTTGATGGCGCGCGTCGGCATGGTCACGGCCGCCGGGCTTTCGGCCAAGCGCCGCTACGCCATCGTCGCCATTACCGCGGTGGCGGGACTGCTGACGCCGCCCGACATCTTCAGCATGGTGGCGCTGATGCTGCCGCTGTTCCTGCTCTACGAGCTTTCGATCATCTCCTGCCGCATGGTCGAAAAGCAGCGCGCCGCGCGCGAGGCGGCGGAGGAAGCGGAACTCTCCGGCAAGGCGCCGGGAACCTAGTCAGATGACGCCGACGAAGGACGGCGACTGCTGCAGCGCGTCGGCGAGAATGCCCAGCGCCCGTTTGAGCTCGTCGCGGCCGGCGGGGCCGCCGAGGCAGACGCGCACCGCCTCGGGCGGCGGTCCCGATACGGCGAAGGCGTCGCTCACCACCACGCCGATGCCGCAGGAGCGCAAGTGCTGCATCAGCACGACGCGGCTCCAGGGCTTGGGCAGGCGCAGCCAGAGATGCAGCGCCTCGGGCTGCGTCAGGACCCAGGAAGGGTCGAGGATTTCCGCCGCAAGCTGCTGGCGCGCCGCCGCCTCGCGCCGGATCGCCGTCAGCGCCGCGGCGGCCGTGCCGTCGGCGATCCACCGCGTCGCCAGCGCGGCCATGAGCGGCGGCGCCATCACGGTCGTGGCATGGAGCGTGGCGGCGAGGCGGGCGGCGTGCCGGGCGTCGGGCAGGACCGCATAGGCGATGCGCAGGCCCGAGGCGACGCATTTCGCCAGGCCCGAGACGTAATAGGTCATCTCCGGCGCCAGGACGGCAAAGGCCGGCGGCGGCTGTCGCGCCAGGCGGCCATAAGCGTCGTCTTCGATGATGGCGACGCCGTGGCGGCGCGCGGTCGCGACCAGGGCGCGACGGCGCGCCTCGGAAATCGTCGTCGTCGTCGGATTCTGCAACGTCGGATTGGTGTAGAGCACTTTCGGCTTCCGGGCGCGGCAGGCGGCCTCGAAGGCGTCGGGATCGATCCCGTCGTCGTCGAAAGGCAGCCCTTCGATCGCCACGCCGCACTGCGCCGCTTGCGCGAGGCAACCGGGATAGGTGAGCGATTCCGTGCAGATCACGTCGCCGGGCCGCGTCAGCGTGGCAAGCGCGGCCAGGATGGCGCTTTGCGCGCCCGGGCAGACGAGGATGCGGTCGGGCGTGAACGCGCCGAGCCGCGGGGACAGCCAGCGGATGCCGGCCTCGCGATCGTTGGGCGAGCCGCCGAACTCCTGATAGCGCAGCAGCGCGCGCAGATCGCCGAGCTGCTGCAAGTAGCCGATGCCGCGGCGCATGCGCTCGAGCAGCGCCGGATCGTCGGGCTCCGGCGGCAGGTTCATCGAAAGATCGACCGGAGCGGCGGCGCCGTCGCCGCGCGGCGCCTCGCCGCTTTGGGCGCGCACGAAAGTTCCCCGCCCGACGTTGGAATCGATGAGCCCGCGCCGCCGCGCTTCGCCATAGGCGCGCGCGATGGTCGTGTAGTCGAGGTCGAGCTGCACGGCGAGCGCGCGCTGCGCGGGGAGGCGTTCGCCGGGAAGCAACCGGCCGGACCGGATGCCGGCGGCAATGCTGTCGACGATGGCGAGATAGGCGGGCTTGCCGCCGCCGGCAAGCTCGGGCAGCCAGGCCGAGGGATCCTTGGGCATTCGTCGCGCCGATCTTTCGCTAATGCCGATCAAAACGCCGGCAAGATTGCCGGTGCAATGATCGCATCAACACGGTGGAAAATCCAATCATTGATTTTCTACCGCTCGCATAAAAGCAGCCGGCGCAGCGCCGGGCGTGCTCAATTTACGCTCAGGGTTGCAGCGAAAACAAGCAAGCTTCGCGAGAATCTGCTCACCTCGCGATGCCGCGCGCCGGCGCCTAAGACATTGTCTTTTCAATCCAATCATTTTCCGCTCATTGACCGATAAAGCTTGGCATGTCGATTGCACGGGATGATCGGGCGACGCTTCTCGCGGCCGGTCGTCATCGTGGAGCGAAGTCGGCCCGGACGCAAGCGTCGACAGAGGCGGCCTTCGGAAGCCGCCGCCCGAGATGTCCTGACATTGAAGGGGTGGACGACATGCCGGCAGTAATGAAGGAGGCCCACAAGAAGGGCGATTTCTTCGTCGACTACGAGGAAAAGGTTTTCGAGGACGTGAAAGCGAAGCCGGGCGAGAAGGCGCTCGTGACGTTCCATACCGTGGCCTTCGAGGGGTCGATCGGGCTGGTGAACCTGTTGCAGGCGACGCGGCTGCTGCGCAAGGGCTTCGAGACCTCGGTGCTGCTCTATGGTCCCGGCGTCACGCTCGGCGTCCAACGCGGCTTCCCGACGCTGGGCGACGAGGCGTTCCCCGGCCATCAGGCCATGAACAAGCAGGTCGGCAAGTTCCTCGAGGAAGGCGGCAAGGTCTATGCCTGCCGTTTCGCCTTGCAGGCGCTTTACGGCCACGGCGAGCCGTCGCTCATCCCCGGGATTCGTCCGATCAGCCCGCTCGACGTGCTCGACCTCATCCTGCTCCACAAGCGCGACAATGCGGTGATCATCAACACCTGGACCGTCTGAGATCCGCTCGCCGGGGCGGCGGCGGCAATTGCAACCGCCGTCCTGCCCGGCGAGGCGATGCGGAGGCAGCGATGACGTCGAGCAGCAGCAAATCCGTGCGGGTCGCGGCGGCGCAGCTCGGCCCCGTCCTCGACCGCGACGGCAGCGGCACGGTCGAGAAGGTGTGCCGGACGATCCGCGAGGCGGCGTCGAAGGGCGCGCGCCTCGTCGTGTTCCCCGAGACCTTCGTGCCTTACTATCCCTACTTCTCCTTCGTCCGGCCGCCGGCGGCGATGGGCGGCGAGCATATGCGGCTCTATGAGGGCGCGGTCAGCGTGCCGGGCCCCGTGACGCAGGCCGTGGCGGATGCCGCGCGCGCGCAAGGCATCGTCGTCGTCCTCGGCGTCAATGAGCGCGACCACGGCTCGCTCTACAACGCCCAGCTCGTCTTCGATGCCGACGGAACGCTGCTTCTGAAGCGGCGCAAGATCACGCCCACCTTCCACGAGCGGATGGTCTGGGGGCAGGGCGACGGCAGCGGGCTGCGCGTCGTCGACAGCGCCGTCGGGCGCATCGGCGCCCTGGCCTGCTGGGAGCATTACAACCCGCTGGCCCGCTACGCGCTCATGGCGATGCACGAGGAGATCCATTGCAGCCAGTTCCCGGGATCGATGGTGGGACAGATCTTCGCCGATCAGATGGAAGCGACGATCCGCCATCACGCGCTGGAAGCGGGCTGCTTCGTGGTCAATGCCACGGGCTGGCTGAGCGACGAGCAGATCGCGTCCATCACGGCGGAGCCCGCGCTGCAACGCGCCCTGCGCGGCGGCTGCTGCACGGCCATCATATCGCCCGAGGGAGCGCATCTCTGCCCGCCGATCCGCGAGGGGGAGGGCGTCGCCTGCGCCGATCTCGATTTCTCGCTCATCGTCAAGCGCAAGCGCATGATGGATTCCGTCGGGCACTATGCCCGGCCGGAGCTGCTGAGCCTGCGCCTCGATGCCCGCGCCGCGGCGCCTTTGACCACCGCCGTTGCCACTTTCGAACCCGCCTCCGTCTCTTCTTCCACCAGCGAGAACCGCCATGGAGTCCCTGCCGAGCCGATCGCGCCTGTCCACGCCGCACCATCGGAAAGTGGAGCCGCAAGTCCTGATCACCGAGCTTCAGTCGCTCGGCTTGCGTCTGGCTGAGCCGTCGGCGGGCGCCTCGAGCCGCCGCGGCGGCGCCGGGCCTTCCGACCACAAGGCGGTGACCGTCGGCGGCCGGACGGTGATGGTGCCGGTCCACAACGATCCGGCGCTGCTGTCGCCCTATCTCGCGGCGGCGCCGGACGAGCGCGGGATCAGCACGCTCTTGCGCGACGGAGCGGCGGTGGGCGAAATCCGCTTCCCGCGCCAACCGCGCTTCTACAGATTGCAGACCTTCGACGGCGTGCCCTATTGGAAGATCGCCGTCCTCCACGGCGCCGATGTCCTGGCGACGACGGTGCTCCAGACCTGCATCCGCTATGAGGCGCGCGAGACCTCGTGCCAGTTCTGCGCCATCGGCCAGTCGCTCGCCGCCGGCAGGACGATCGCGCGCAAGACGCCGGAGCAGCTCGCCGAAGTCGCGCGCGCGGCCGTGCTGCTCGACGGCGTCCGGCACATGGTCCTCACCACCGGGACGCCCAACAACCGGGATCGCGGCGCCGAGCTGTTGTGCGAGAGCGCTTTTGCGATCAAGGCGGCGGTGCCGGATCTGCCGATCCAAGGACAGTGCGAGCCGCCCAACGAGCCCGTCTGGTTCCGGCGCCTGCGCGCGTCGGGGATCGACGCGCTCGGCATGCATCTGGAGGCGGTCACGCCCGAAATCCGCGCCCGCGTCATGCCGGGCAAGGCGAAAGTGCCGATGGAGCGCTATTTCGACGCCTTTGCCGCGGCCGTGCCGGTGTTCGGCCGCGGCCAGGTCAGCACCTACATTCTGGCGGGCCTCGGCGACGCGCCCGACGCCATCCTCGATGCCTGCCGGCGGCTCATCGCCATCGGCGTCTATCCCTTCGTCGTCCCCTTCGTGCCGATCGCCGGAACGCCGCTGCAAGCGCAGCCGGCTCCCGATCCCGCCTTCATGCGCGCCTTGCTGCAGCCGCTGGGCCGGATGCTCGCGGCGGCGGGCCTGCGCTCCTCGGACATCAAGGCGGGATGCGGCCGTTGCGGCGCGTGCTCTTCGCTCGCGGGCTATGAAAGCTGAGCCGGGACGGCCGTGATGTTTCTCGACCTCAGGGAACGGCCGCCGCCCTTCATGCCGAGCGAATTTCGCGTCCGCCTGGCCACCGAGCGCTGGGAGCGCGCCGCCGCTGCGCGGCTGCGGCGCCAGGTGTTTTGCGGCGAGCAAGGGATCTTTCGCGACGACGACGCCGATGCGCTGGACGACATCGCCCTGCCGATCGTCGCGGTCGCCATCGTCATGGGCATGGCCGATCGCGTGGTCGGCACGGTGCGCATCCACGAGGCGGAGCCGGGGCTGTGGTACGGGTCGCGCCTTGCGGTGCATCGCGATTTCCGCCGCCAGGCCGGATTGGGCGCCGGCCTCATTGGTCTTGCCGTCGGCACCGCCCATGCGCAGGGCTGCGTCCGCTTCCTCGCCCATGTGCAGGCGCAGAACGCGACGATGTTCGAGCGGCTGCATTGGCGCTCCCTGGCGCTGCTCGATCTCCATGGCCGCCCGCATCATCTCATGGAAGCCGATCTCGGCCATTATCCGCCCTGCCGGCGGGGAGAGCTCGCCCCGCTGCGGCTTTCGCCCCTGGCGGCGGCCTAGGCGCCATGAGAGGCGGCGGCGCCGACATGGAGACGCTGGCGGCGGAGCTCCGCGCCAGCCGGGGCATCGCGCACAAGCGCGACATCCAAGAAGTGGCGGCGCTGCTGCCGCTGGCGCCCGGCCGCATTCGTCTCGGCGACGACTGCGCCGCGATCCCGGACGGCGACGGCTACCTGCTCTTTGCCATCGAAGGCTTCCTCAACGAGTTCGTCGCGGCCGAGCCCTGGTTCGCCGGCTGGTGCGGCGTCATGGTGAATGTCAGCGACATCTGCGCCATGGGCGGTCGGCCGATCGGCGTCGTCGACGCAGTCTGGAGCCGCGATGGCGAGCGGGCGCGGCCGATCCTCGAGGGATTGCGGGCGGCGGCAAAGGCCTATGACGTCCCGCTCCTCGGCGGCCACACCAACAGCCGGAACGACCGCGGCGAGCAGCTCTCGGTCGCCATCATCGGCCGCGCCCGGCGGCTGCTCACCAGCTTCGATGCGAAAGCCGGCGACCGCCTGCTGGCCGCGATCGATCTGCGCGGCCGATATCACGAGCCCTATGCCTATTGGGACGCCAGCACCGCCGTCGCCGCCGATGGCGGCCGGCTGCGCCGCGATCTCGAGATCCTGCCGGAGATCGCCGAGGCCGGGCTCAGCCGGGCGGCCAAGGACATCAGCATGGGCGGCCTCGCCGGCACGCTGCTCATGCTGCTCGAAGGCTCCGGCCTCGGCGCGACGATCGACGTGACGGCCGTGCCGCGACCGCCGGCCGCGCCGCTGTCGCGCTGGCTCTGCTCCTTCCCGAGCTATGGCTTCCTGCTGGCGGTGCCGCCCGCCCATGTCGCATCGGTCTGCGACCGGTTCCGTCGGCGCGACATCGCCTGCGCCGATATCGGGCCGTGCGACGCCTCGGGCGTCGTCCGGATCGGCGACGGCGACGCTCCGCCGGCGATGTTCTGGGATCTGCGGCGAGAGCCGCTGATCGGCATGGGCGCGGCCTGCGGCAGCGAGACCCTATCATGAGCGCCGGCCGCGCCGCGAAGCCGCTGCGCATCGCCATGCTCACCCATTCGACCAATCCGCGCGGCGCCGTGGTGCATGCGCTCGAGCTGGCCGAGGCGCTGACCGCGCTCGGGCACGAAGTCGCGGTCCACGCGCCGGATCCACGAGGCGCCGGGTTCTTTCGCGCTACCCGGTGCCGGACCGTCCCGGTTGCGGCGCGGCCGGTCTCGGGCGGCCTGGCCGAGCTGGTGGAGACGCGCATCGCCGACTATCTGCGGCATTTTTCAGCGCCGGGAGCCGAGCGCTTCGACCTCTATCACGCCCAGGACGGCATCAGCGGCAACGCGCTGTTGCGGCTGCGCCGGCGCGGCGCGATCGACGGGTTCCTGCGCACCGTCCATCACGTCGACCGCTTCGGCGACCCGCGCCTTGATGCCTGGCAGAAGGCTGCGATCGTCGAGGCCGATCGCGTGCTGTGCGTGAGCCGCCTCTGGCAGGACGTTCTGGCGCGCGATTACGGCATTGCCGCGACCTGCGTCGGCAACGGCGTCGATACCGAGCGCTATAGGCCCGAGGCCGGACCCGAGGATTCGGTGCTGTGCGCCCGCCTCGGATTGGGGCGAGGGCCGATCTATCTCTCGATCGGCGGGATCGAGGCGCGCAAGAACAGCGAGCGGATCCTGCGGGCGTTTCTGGCGGCGCGGCGGATGCGGCCCATGGCGCAGCTCGTCGTCGCGGGCGGCGCCAGCCTGCTCGACCACAGCGACGCGCAAGCGAGCTTCGATGCGCTTCTGCGCGAGAGCGGTCTCGAAGCCGGTCCCGGAGCGCCGGTGGTGTCGACGGGGCCGGTGCCGGATGCCGACATGCCGGCGCTCTACCGGCTGGCCGATGCGCTGGTCTTTCCCTCGCTGCGCGAAGGCTTCGGACTGGTCGTGCTGGAAGCCATGGCGAGCGGAACGCCGGTCATCGTCTCGCGCCTTCCGCCCTTCACCGAATATCTCGGCGAGGAGGATTGCCTTTGGGTCGATCCCACTTTGGTCGAGGGGATCGCGGCGGCCATGCTCGACGCCGCCGAAGCGCCGACGCGCCGGCGGCTCGCCGCCGCCGGGCCCCCGCTCTGCCGACGCCATGGCTGGCGCGCCTGCGCCGAGGCGCATTTGGCGGCCTATGCCGCTTGCCGCTCTTCATGCCCGGAGACTGCCCATGCCTGAGATGCGCTTTCATCTGCGCTGGCCGGACGGGACCACGGCCGCCTGTTATTCGCCGTCGCTTGTCGTCGAGGAGCATCTTCAGCCCGGCGCTTGCTATCCGCTCGCGGAGTTCGTCGCGCGCAGCCGGGAGGCGCTCCAGGCGGCCAGCGCTCGCGTTCGGGCGAAGTATGGTTTTCCCTGCGCGCGGGCGCTGCGGCAACTCGAGGAGATCGAGCGCCGCGCGGCGAGCTTTGCCGGCGCCGCAGATGCCGTGGTCGCCGTGCTCGGCTTCGACCGGGACGTCGGTGCGCCATTCCCGCCGCCGGTCGTGCCGATCCGCCGCGACGCGCCGAGGCAGGTGCCGGTGATCATCATCGGCGGCGGCCAGGCCGGCCTGTCGCTCAGTTGGTATCTGCGCCGGAAGGGCGTCGAGCACGTCATCCTGGAGCGATACGTGGCGGGCTATGCCTGGCGCGCGGAGCGCTGGGACAGCTTCTGCCTGGTCACGCCCAACTGGCAGTGCCGGCTTCCCGGCTTCAGCTATGCCGATTTCGGCGGCCGCGACCCGCACGGCTTCATGCTGCGCGGCGAGATCGTGGAGTATATCGACGCCTATATCGCCTCTTTCGATCCGCCCGTGCTGGCCGGCATCGAGGTGCTGAAGCTGAGCCGCGGTCCGCAGGGAGAGTTCCGCCTCTCGACCAGCGCCGGCGACTACGCCGCGGCGCAGGTCGTCGTGGCCACCGGCGGCTATCACGAGCCGATCGTCCCGCCCTATGCCGCGGCGCTGGATGCGGATATCGTCCAGCTTCATTCCTCCGAATACCGCAATCCCGGCGACCTGCCGCCGGGCGAGGTGCTGGTGGTCGGCAGCGGCCAGTCGGGCTGCCAGATCGCCGAGGATCTGCATCTCGAAGGCCGGCGCGTGCATCTCTGCGTCGGCAACGCGCCGCGCGTCGCGCGCCGCTACCGCGGCAAGGACGTGGTCGAATGGCTCGACCTCATGGGGTATTACGATATCCCGGTGGAGCGGCACCCGCTGCGCGAGGGCGTGCGCGACAAGACCAACCACTACGTCACCGGGCGCGACGGCGGGCGCGACATCGATCTGCGCCAGCGCGCGCTGGAAGGCATGCGGCTCTACGGCCCGCTTGCCGGCATCGAGCCGGGACGCCTGCTGTTCACGCCGGAGCTGCGGGCGAATCTCGACGCCGCCGACGAGGTTTCGGAGAGCATCAAGCGCAGCATCGACACATTCATCGCCGCTGAGGGACTCTCGGCGCCGACCGAGCCGCCCTATCTGGCGCTCTGGCAGCCCGAGGCGGAAACCGCGGCGCTCGATCATCGCGCGGCCAATATCCGCAGCGTCATCTGGTGCATCGGCTTCCGCACCAATTTCCGCTGGATCGACCTGCCGGTGTTCGACGGACGCGGCGCGCCGCTGCACGCGCGCGGCGTGACGCCGGAAGAGGGGCTCTATTTCCTGGGCCTGCCGTGGCTCCATAGCTGGGGCTCGGGCCGGTTCTCGGGAATTGCTCGCGACGCCGCCTATCTCGCCGAGCGCATCGCCGACCGCACCCCTCGGATGCAAGCGGCGCACACGATCGCTTCCGCGGCGCCATAGAGCCTCTCGCGCGGCTCCAGAGGAGTCTGACGCGGTGGCGACTTGTGTCGGGCGCCACCCCGCCATGGACGCCACCCGGCGATCCCTTTATAACCGGCGCCGATGTTCGACCTGAAGTGGATTCGCGACAATCCCGAAGACTATGACCGGGGCCTGACGCGGCGCGGCTTGGCCGGCGCCGCGGGCGAGGTCGTGGCCCTCGACCGGCAGTGGCGCGAGGTGCAGACCGAGGCGGAGCAGCTTCAGGCGGAGCGCAACAAGCTCGCCAAGGAGATCGGCGCCGCCAAGGCGCAAGGCCGCGACGCCGGCGATATCCTGCGGCGCGTCGGCGAGAGCAAGGACCGCCAGGCGGCGCTCGAGGCGCGCGCCGGCACGCTCAAGGCCGAGCTCGACCGGATGCTCGCGGGGCTGCCCAACCTTCCCGCCGCCGACGTGCCGGAGGGTCTCGACGAGACCCACAATAAACTTGTCCGCCGGCACGGCACGCCGCCCGCCTTCGCCTTCCCGGCAAAAGACCACGCAGCGATCGGCGAGGGGCTGCGAATGATGGATTTCGCGACCGCCGGGCGGCTCTCGGGCGCGCGCTTCGTCGTGCTCACCGGCGCGCTGGCGCGGCTGGAGCGGGCGCTGGCGCAGTTCATGCTCGACCTGCACACGCGCGAGTTCGGCTATCTCGAGGTCAATCCGCCGCTGCTGGTGCGCGACGAGACCATGTTCGGCACCGGCCAATTGCCGAAATTCGCCGAGGATCAGTTCAAGACCACGCAGGGCCTGTGGCTGATCCCGACCGCCGAGGTCTCGCTCACCAATCTCTTCGGCGACCGCATTCTCGAGGAGGCGGAGCTGCCGGCGCGGGTCACCGCCTGGACGCCGTGCTTTCGCGCCGAGGCGGGCGCGGCCGGCAAGGACACGCGCGGCATGATCCGCCAGCACCAGTTCTCCAAAGTGGAGCTGGTGTCGATCGCCCATCCCGACCAGTCCGAGGCCGAGCACGAGCGCATGACCGCCTGCGCCGAAGAGGTGCTGAAGCGCCTCGGCCTCGCTTATCGCGTCATGCTGCTCTGCGCCGGCGACATGGGCTTTTCCTCGCGCAAGACCTACGACATCGAAGTCTGGCTGCCGGGACAGAATACCTATCGCGAGATCTCGAGCTGCTCCAATTGCGGCGACTTCCAGGCGCGGCGGATGAAGGCGCGCTTCCGGCCGGCGGAAGGGAAGGGGACGCGCTTCGTCCACACGCTCAACGGCTCCGGCCTCGCCGTGGGGCGCACGCTCATTGCCGTGCTGGAGAATTATCAGCAAGGCAACGGCACGGTCGCCGTGCCCGACGCGCTCAAGCCCTATCTCGGCGGACTGGAAGTGATCGGCGGTGTTTGACCGGCCCATCGATCTCGCTCGCGCGCGCATTCTCGTGACCAACGACGACGGCATCGACGCCCCCGGCCTCGCGCTTCTCGCCAGGCTCGCGCGCACGCTGTCGCGCGACGTCTGGGTCGTCGCCCCGGAGCAGGAGCAGAGCGGCGCCAGCCACTCGCTGACGCTGAGCCGGCCCTTGCGCATCCGTCGATCGGGCGCGCGCCGCTTCGCCGTCGACGGCACGCCCACCGATTGCGTGCTGCTCGCGGTCAAGACGATCCTGCGCGACCACCCGCCCGATCTCGTGCTTTCCGGCATCAACGCCGGCGCCAATCTCGGCGAGGACGTGACCTATTCCGGGACGGTGGCGGCGGCGATGGAGGCGACGCTGATGGAGCTGCCGGCGATCGCGCTCAGCCAGCATTACGAGGATCGCCGCACCATTCCGTGGAAGACGGCGCAGGCGCATGCGGCGACGGTCATCAAGCAGCTCACGGCGCGGCCCTGGCCGCGCAACACGCTGATCAACGTCAATTTCCCGGCGGTGGCGGCGGACAAGGTCAAGGGCATCGCCGCCACGCGCCAGGGTCGGCGCAAGATCGGCGACGGCGTCATCGAGCGCGCCGATCCGCGCGGCCGGCCCTATTTCTGGATCGGCCCGTTGCGCGACGAGATGCCGGACATGCCCGGCACCGATCTCAACGCCGTCACCGAGGGCAAGGTGTCGCTGTCGCCGATCTATCTCGACCTCACCAACGGCCCGGCGCTGGCGGAGCTGAAGAAGGTGTTCCCGTGAACGAGGCGCAGGTGCCGAAGGTGCTGCGGCTGCTGATGGAGCTGCGCGGCCTCGGCATCACCGATGCGCGCGTGCTGGGCGCGATCGAGCGCGTGCCGCGCGAAACCTTCGTGCCGGCGGCGTTCCGCGACCAGGCCTGGGAGAACGTCGCGCTGCCCATCGGCCAGGCGCAGACCATCAGCCAGCCGCTGGTGGTGGCGTTGATGACGCAGGCGCTCGACATCGGCGACCGGCACAAGGTGCTGGAGATCGGCACCGGCTCGGGCTATCAGGCGGCGGTGCTGGCGAAGCTCTGCCGGCGCGTCTTCACCATGGAGCGCCATCGCGCGCTGCTCAAGGAGGCGGAGAAACGCTTCGCCGAGATCAAGATTCACAACGTGACGACGCGCTTCGGCGACGGCAGCAAGGGTTGGCCCGAGCAGGCGCCGTTCGACCGCATCATGATCACCGCTGCCGCGCCGGAAGTGCCGCAGCTCCTGCTCGACAGCCTCGCCGAAAGCGGCGTCCTGGTGGCGCCGGTCGGCGAGGAGCGGCGCGACCAGATGCTGCTGCGCATCCGCCGCCGCGACGGCGCTTTCCTCACCGAGGATTTAGGCGCGGTGCGCTTCGTGCCGCTGGTGTCGGGCCTGCCGCGCGAAAAGCCCGCCTGAACCCCTCGTCGCGGCCCTGTCGGTGGCGGCCCGTGCCTGCGCGAGAGATCCGGTCTAGACTGCGGCCATGAGGACATCGGCCCGCCTGCGTCTTGCGGCGCTGCTGCTGGCGGCGCTGGCCGGTTGCGCGCGCAGCGCGCCGCCGGCGCCGGTGGTCGCCGGCGCATCGCCTGGAGCGCCGCCGGCGATCGGCGACGCACCGCGCGGGCCGCCGCCGGCACCGCATCCCGACCAGGTGGTCGTGCAGCAAGGCGAGACGCTCTACGGCGTCGCCCGGCGCTATGACGTGCCCGTGCGTTCGCTGATCGAGGCCAACAGCCTGGCGCCGCCCTACCGGCTCGCGGCCGGAAGCGGCCTCGTCGTGCCGCAGGTGCGCCAGCACATCGTCGAGCCCGGCGACACGCTCTACAGCATCTCGCGGCGCTATGGCGTCGATACCAGCACGCTGGCGCGCGGCAACCGGCTCGAGCCGCCCTATCGCGTGCGCGTCGGCGAGGCGCTTCTTCTGCCGGCGGCGGTGGAAAGCGCGCAGGCGCCGGTGATCCAGGCGACCGCGCCTGCCGCCGCCTATGCCGCGGCGGCAGAGCCTCCGGCGACCGGCGGCGAACCGGCGCCGAGCGTGGCCGCGGCGCCTTCCGCCGCCGCGCCAGCGCCGCCGCCGCCGGCGGAAAAGCCCGCTGCCGTACCGCCCGTGCCGAAGGCGGCGGCTCAGCCGGCCGAAGAGAAGACCGCGGCCCTGCCGCCGCCTGCGCCGGCGGCGCGCGCGGCCGGCCGCAGCTTCATCTGGCCCGTGCATGGCCGCGTCATTGCCGCTTACGGCGATGGCGCGGGCGGAACGCATAATGACGGCATCAACATCGCGGCGCCCGAAGGCACCGCCGTGCTCGCCGCCGATGCCGGCACCGTGGCTTATGCCGGCAACGAATTGCGAGGCTACGGCAATCTCGTGCTGGTCAAGCACGCCGATGGCTGGATGACCGCCTACGCCCATAATTCGGCGCTGCTGGTGAAGCGCGGCGAGAAAGTGCAGCGCGGCCAGCCGATCGCGCGGGTGGGCGCCACCGGCACGGTCGGCGAGCCGCAGCTTCATTTCGAAATCCGCCACGGCACCCGCGCGCTCGATCCCGGCGACTACCTGCCGCAAGCGGCGGCGACGGCGGCGCGCGGCTAGGCGACGGGGAAGCCCGTTCGAGATCGCCGTCCGGAGGCGCTGAAGCCTCTCGGCGCTGCCGCCGTTGCCGAAGTCGAGTAGAGAGGTCCGCCGGTTCTTCTCCCGCCCTTGGCATTGGAAGATTGACGGCGCCGTGAGATAGCGCGACACTTTGGCTCACAAGGGGACTTATAAACGGGAGGAAGCGATGAAGAAGAGGCTGCTTCTGGCGGCAACGGCGTCGTTTGGCATGCTGTTGCTGATACCGGCTGCCTTCGCCCAGAGCGACTGCACCAAGACCGTGCCGCCTTCGGCCTGGGGCAAGGACGATCAGACGGGCGCCACCAACCGGGTGACGCCGGCGGTGACCAAGGCGGCGGCGGCGGAGATCCAGACCGGCAAAGTCACGACGCTGACCAATCCGCTGGTCGACGGCGTGCCGCTGTTCGGCACCCGCTTCACCAAGACCATCCTGACGGCGGTGACGCTGGCGCCGGGCGCGTCGCTGGGCGAGAACAACCTGACCTACATGGAAGACACCTGGCTCAGCCAGAGCCATGTGGGGACCCATCTCGACGGCCTCGGCCATATCGGCCGCGGCGACTGCTATTACAACCAGACGCCGATGGGCAAGTTCATCAACCAGAACTACATGATGAAGCTCGGCCTCGAGCATCTGAAGTCGTTTGCCACCCGCGGCGTCCTCATCGATCTGGTGAAGGTCTACGAGGCCGCCAACAAGCTGAAGAGCAACCCCGCCTGCCGCAAGCCCTGCCTCGACAAAGGCACGGTGATCACCCCCGAGGATCTGCAGGCCGGGCTCAAGATGTACAACGCGACCTTGCGCGAAGGCGACGCGGTGTTCCTCAACACCGGCTGGGGCGACGTCTTCGCCCAATACCCGGCGCAGAACGCGCTCTACAACAGCGGCGAGCCGGGGCTCGGCGAGGCGGCGGCCAAGTGGCTCGTCGAGCAGAAGGTCATTCTCGTCGGCGCCGACACCTGGGCGGTCGAGGTGATTCCGGGCGAGAACCCGACAAAGGCCTTCTCGGTGCATCAGATACTGATCACCGACAACGGCATCCACATCATCGAGAACGTGCGCACCGACCTTCTGGCGGATGAGGTGGCGGCCAGCAAGCGCTCCACCTTCTTCCTCAACATGACGGTGCCGAAGGCGGTCGGCCTCACCGGCAATTTCGTCGGCATCGAGGCCATTCAATAAGGCTTCGTCGTGGCCTGCGCCGCTCCATGGCCGGCGCCCGTCATCGGGCGCCGGTCGTTTCTCGGGCTTGCGGCAGGCGCGCTGGTCCTGCCGCAAGCGGCCCGCAGCGGCGAGGAGAAGCGCTTTCGCATCGGCTTCGCCAATCTCACCGAAGACGCCGGCGCGCGTCTCGAGGGGCTGGGCTTCACCGGCGCCGACCTTCGATCGAGCTTCGTGATCGCCGCGCGCGAGCAACCGGTGACGATGGTCTTTTACGACAACGACCGCAATCGCGAGAAGACCCTCGCGAACGCCGATGACGCCATCGCCCGGAAGCTCGATCTCTATATCCAATATTGCGACGACAGCGGCGCCAATGCCGAGATCGCCAAGCGGATGAAGGCGGCGGGCATCCCGGTGCTGGCGGTGATCTACCCGGTGCCCGGCGCACCGCTCTATGGCCCCGACAACGCGCTCGCCGGCAGGATCGCCGGCGATGCGCTGGCCAAGCTCGCCAACGCGGTCTGGCGCGGCCGGCCGGCCGCCGTCGCGCTCGCGGGCGATCTCGGCAATGGCGGCGATCACGTCCCCGAGCGCGCCGACGCCATCGCCGCCGCGCTCAAGGAGGAGCTGCCGGCGGCGGCTCAGACGCGGCTCGACAGCAACGGCAATCCGGCCCAGGCGGAAGCGCAGCTCCGCCGTTTCGCCGCCGCCCAGCCCGGCACCAAGCTGTTGATTGCCGCGCTCGACGATACCACGGCGCTGATGGCGAAGGCGGCGGTCGAGGCGGCCGGCCGCACCGCCGACACCGCCATCGTCAGCCTGGGCTGCGACCGCTCGGTCCATGGCGGCTCCAACGACAAGAAAGAGCTCGATCCGAACAATCGCGGCAGCATTCTCATCGGCTCGGTCGCCTATCTGCTCGACCGTTACGGCTACGACTTGCTGCCGCTGGCGCTGAAAATGCTCCGCGGCGAAGCGGTGCCGCCGCGCACGGCGACGCGCCATGTGCTGGTGACGGCATCGACGGTCTTCGCGCTCTATCCCCCCATCGACATGAATTAGAGCATGACCGGACGTCCGCCGGCCAAGCGGAGCTGGCGCGCCGCTGCGCCATGGGCGCTGGCCGCGCTGTCGCTCGCCGGGACGAAGGAGGCGGCTGCCGATGAGGCGGGCGCCGCTCTCTCGCCGCCCGCGGCGCTCGACGAGACCATCGTCATCGGCCAGCGGCTTCAAGCAGCCGGCGCAGCGATCGAGCCGCGCATCGGCGCCTCGACCTATACGGTCGGCAGCCAGGCGATCGAGACGCAGCCCGGCGGCGAGAACAACACGCTCAACCAGGTCCTTCTGCAGACGCCGGGTGTGAGCCAGGACGCCGAGTCGGCGGGCGGCATTCATGTCCGCAACGAGATGCAGCCGGTGGAGTTCCGCATCAACGGGATACCGCTCCCCATCGGGCTGAGCTATTTCGGCCAGGGCCTCAGCCCCCGCTTTGCTAACTCCTTCACCCTGATCACCGGCGCGCTGCCGGCGCAATATGGCCTCAGCACATCGGGGATCGTCGACATTCAGACGAAAAGTGGGCTGTTCGCCCCGGGCGGTGTGGTCTCTATGTATGGCGGCGGCTACGACACGTTGCAGCCGAGCTTCGAATA
>DASPSJ010000073.1:0-58414 GCA_035623985.1 Allostellaceae bacterium
CGACCTCCCCGTAGCGGAAACGCCGCACGCCGGCGAACTTCTCGAGATTGCGCCGCGTCACCGTGATCTTGGCGAGCTTCTTCATCAGGATGTCCTTGATCGCCTTTCGCGTCAGGTTGGCGAGCTCGCGCTCGAGATTGCGCACGCCGGCCTCGCGCGTGTAGTAGCGGATGAGGTCGCGCAAGGCGTCGTCGGTGACATTCCATTCGGTCTTCTTGAGGCCGTGCGCCTTCATCTGCTTGGGAATGAGGTGGCGCTTGGCGATCTCGACCTTCTCGTCCTCGGTATAGCCGGGGAGCCGGATGATCTCCATGCGGTCGAGCAGCGGCTGCGGCATGCGCAGCGTGTTCGCCGTGGTCACGAACATCACGTCCGACAGGTCGTAGTCGACCTCGAGATAGTGATCGCTGAAGGTGGCGTTCTGCTCGGGATCGAGCACCTCGAGCAAGGCCGAGGACGGATCGCCGCGCCAGTCGGCGCCGAGCTTGTCGACCTCGTCGAGCAGGAAGAGCGGGTTCGACGACTTCGCCTTCTTCATGCCCTGGATGACCTTGCCGGGCATCGAGCCGATATAGGTGCGGCGATGGCCGCGGATCTCGGCCTCGTCGCGCACGCCGCCCAGCGACATGCGGACGAAATTGCGGCCGGTGGCGCGCGCCACCGACTTGCCGAGCGAGGTCTTGCCGACGCCGGGCGGGCCGACGAGGCAGAGGATCGGCCCCTTCACCTTGCGCATGCGCTGCTGCACCGCGAGGTACTCGAGGATGCGCTCCTTCACCTTCTCCAGGCCGAAATGATCGGCGTTCAGCACCTTTTCGGCGCTCTTGATGTCACGCTTGATCTTGGTGCGCTGCTGCCAGGGAATCGACAGCAGCCAGTCGAGATAGTTGCGCACCACCGTCGCCTCGGCCGACATCGGGCTCATGGTGCGGAGCTTCTTCACCTCGGCCTGCGCCTTGTCGCGCGCCTCCTTGGAGAGCTTGGTCTTGTTGACGCGGTCCTCGAGCTCCGTAAGCTCGTCGCGCCCGTCCTCGCCCTCGCCGAGCTCCTTCTGGATCGCCTTGAGCTGCTCGTTGAGGTAATACTCGCGCTGCGTCTTCTCCATCTGGCGCTTGACGCGCGAGCGGATGCGCTTTTCGACCTGGAGCACGCCGATCTCGCTCTCCATGTAGCCGAAGACCTTCTCGAGGCGCTCGGAGATGGTGTCCGTCTCCAGCAGTTCCTGCTTCTCCGGAATCTTGAGCGCGAGATGCGAGGCGAGCGTGTCGGCGAGCTTGCTGGGATCGTCGATCTGGTTGATCGAGACCAGCACCTCGGGCGGGATCTTCTTGTTGAGCTTGATGTACTGCTCGAACTGGGAAACCGCCGTGCGCGCCAGCGGCTCGAGCTCCTGCTGCTCGCCCAGCTTCTCCTCGACGGTCTCGGCATAGGCCTGAAAGAAGCTCTCGTTCTCGGTGAAGCGGACGATGCGCGCGCGCTGGCCGCCCTCGACCAGCACCTTGACCGTGCCGTCCGGAAGCTTCAGGAGCTGCAGCACCGTGCCGATCGTGCCGACGGAATAGATGTCCGCCGAGGTCGGATCGTCCTGAGCGGCGTTCTTCTGGGTGACGAGCAGGATCTGCTTGTCGTCCTTCATGACGTCTTCGAGGGCGCGGACCGACTTCTCGCGGCCGACGAAGAGCGGCACGATCATGTGCGGGAAGACGACGATGTCGCGCAGCGGCAGGACGGGATAAAGGGCACCACGGGAGATTTCGAACATGACTCCTCATTTCTACAGCGGCCGGCAAGCGAAGGATCGCTTTCGGCGCCTCGGCGGCCGGGCCGCCGCCTGGCGATCGCCTGTGTTAAAATGGCCCGTATGGGGCGGCAGTCAAGAGCAGCCTGCCCTCCGGGCCGGGCTCACCCGGCTCGGGGCGACCGGAAGCCGTCACGCTCCCTGCCCGACATCCCCGCGCCGGTCGGAGTAGATGTGAAGCGGCTGCGCGCGCCCTTCCACCACCTCCTTGTTGATGACCATGCCGCTCACGCCGTCGAGGCCGGGCAGCTCGAACATCGGCTCGAGCAGGATCGCCTCCATGATGGAGCGAAGGCCGCGGGCGCCGGTCTTGCGGTTGATCGCCTTGTGCGCGATGGCGCGCAGCGCCTCCTCGTTGAATTCGAGGCGGACGTCCTCCATCTCGAAGAGGCGCTGATACTGCTTGACCAGCGCGTTCTTCGGCTTGGTGAGGATGTCGACCAGAGCGCCCTCGTCGAGGTCGTCGAGCGTGGCCACCACCGGCAGGCGGCCGACGAATTCGGGGATGAGGCCGAATTTCAGCAGATCTTCCGGCTCGAGGTCCTTGAGGATCTCGCCGGTCTTGCGCTCCTCGGGCCCACGCACCTCGGCGCCGAAGCCGATCGAGGTGCCCTGGCGCCGCTGGGCGATGATCTTCTCGAGGCCGGCGAAGGCGCCGCCGCAGATGAACAGGATGTTGGTGGTGTCGACCTGCAGGAACTCCTGCTGCGGATGCTTGCGCCCGCCCTGCGGCGGCACGGAGGCGATGGTGCCTTCCATGATCTTGAGCAGCGCCTGCTGCACGCCCTCGCCCGAGACGTCGCGGGTGATCGAGGGATTGTCGGATTTGCGGCTGATCTTGTCGACCTCGTCGATATAGACGATGCCGCGCTGGGCGCGCTCGACGTTGTAGTCGGCCGATTGCAGCAGCTTCAGGATGATGTTCTCGACGTCCTCGCCGACATAGCCCGCCTCGGTGAGCGTGGTCGCGTCGGCCATGGTGAAGGGGACGTCGATGATGCGCGCCAGCGTCTGCGCCAGCAGCGCCTTGCCCGAGCCGGTCGGCCCAACCAGCAGGATGTTCGACTTGGCGAGCTCGACGTCGTTGTTCTTGGCGCCGTGGGCCAAGCGCTTGTAGTGGTTGTGCACGGCGACGGAGAGCACGCGCTTGGCGTGGTCCTGTCCGATGACGTAGTCGTCGAGCACCTTGCAGATGTCGCGCGGGGTCGGCACGCCGTCGCGCGACTTGACGAGCGTGGTCTTGTGCTCCTCACGGATGATGTCCATGCAGAGCTCGACGCACTCGTCGCAGATGAAGACCGTGGGGCCCGCGATGAGCTTGCGCACCTCGTGCTGGCTCTTCCCGCAGAAAGAGCAGTAGAGGGTGTTCTTGGCGTCGCCGCCAGTGGCTTTGCTCATGGGCACTCCGTCACCAACCGGTCAACCATCTCGGCGCCACGCCGTAACCCGCCACGCCGGGGCGGTCGGCGGGGCCGACCCGCCGGACGCCCCTATAATTCAACAATATTAGCCGCCCGGCGATCAATAACTAGTTAAAGATGGGATACGATTCGGAAACGACAACGCCGCGGGCCGTGGCGGGAAAGCCACGGTTCCGGGGGTCATGTCCGCGTCTTGTTCTCCTCCTCGCGCACCGGCCGGCTGGTCATGACCTCATCGATGAGGCCGAATTCCTTGGCTTCGGCCGGGGACATGAATTTGTCACGCTCGACCGCCTGGGCGACGACGTCGACCGGCTGCCCGGTATGCTTAACGTAGATTTCGTTAAGCCGCGACCGGAGCAGCAGGATCTCGCGCGCATGGATCTCGATATCGGCGGCCTGGCCCTGGGCGCCGCCCGAGGGCTGGTGGACCATGATGCGAGAGTTCGGCAGCGAGATGCGCTTGCCCTTGGTCCCGGCGCAGAGCAGCAGCGAGCCCATCGAGGCTGCCTGGCCGATGCAGACGGTGGCAATCCCCGAGCGGATGTACTGCATCGTGTCGTAGATCGCGAGGCCCGAGGTGACGACGCCTCCCGGAGAATTGATATAGAAGGCGATGTCCTTGTTCGGGTTCTCCGATTCCAGGAACAGGAGCTGCGCGCAGATGAGGCTGGCGACCGCGTCGTGGACCGGCCCGACCAGGAAGATGATCCGCTCCTTGAGCAGGCGCGAATAGATGTCATAGGCGCGCTCGCCCCGATTGGTCTGCTCGACCACCATCGGCACCAGCGTATTCATGTAAATCTCGTGGGGATCGCGATCCATCTCTTAACCACCTCTGGGGTCTGGCGGCGCCGCTCGGCCATTCCGCCGGCGCGCCGCGCTTGCTCGGTCAATCCGCCTCATCCTGTGCCGGCGCCGCCGGTCGCCGCGGCCTCCGCTTCCCCGTCCTCCTCCTTGAGCAACTCGGCGATGGGGACGGCGCGGTCGGCAACCTCGGCGATCTCCAGGATGTAGTCGATCACCTTGTCCTCGAAAACCGGCGCCCGCAGCCGGTCGATCGCGCCCGGCTGGTTGCGATAGTATTCGACCACCCGGCGCTCATGGCCGGGAAAGCGTCGCGCCTCCTCGGCAAGCGCCCGGTTGATCTCCTCCTGGGTCACCTGGATATTGTTGCTCCGGCCGACTTCGGAAAGGAGCAGGCCGAGCCGCACCCGCCGCTCGGCAATGGCGCGGTACTCCGCCTTGATCTCCTCGTCGCTCTTGCCGGCATCGGACTCGGCCACGCCCTGCTGCTTGGCGCGCTCGCGTTCGGCTTCGAACTGCTTCCAGATGGCATCGAACTCGATATCGACCATGCCCTGTGGCACCGGGAATGCGTGCCGCTCGGCCAGCCGGTCGAGCAATTGGCGCTTCAGGCGCTGATGGGCGATGGCGGCATAGTCGCGTTCGATCTGCTGGCGCACCGCGTCGCGCAGCGCCTGCAGGTTCTCCATGCCGACCGCCTCGGCGAGCGATTCATCGACCGGCTGCGGCTTGATCTCGCGCACCTCCTTGACGTCGACGGCGAAGGAGGCCTCCTTGCCGGCAAGCTCCGCGGCGCCGTAATCGGCGGGGAAGGTCACCTTGACCTCGCGCTGCTCGCCCGGCTTGGCGCCGATGAGCTGATCCTCGAAGCCGGGGATGAACCTGCCCGCGCCGATCTCCACCCGTTGGCTTTTGGCGCTGCCGCCGGGAAAGGCCTGACCGTCGATCGAGCCGGTGAAATCGATGACGACGATGTCGCCGGACGCGGCCGGGCGGTCGACCGGCGCATCCTTGCGCTGCTGCTTGGCGACGCGCTCCAGCGCCTGGTCGACTTCCGCGTCGGGCACGTCCGGGCGCAACCGCTCGAGCCTGAGCTCGGCGAAGTTCATCGGCACGAAGTCGGGCAGCACCTCGACGGCAAGCTTGTATTCGAGGTCGGTGCCTTCGTTGAAGGCGACGATCTCGACCTTGGGCTGGAGCGCCGGACGCAGCTTGCGCTCGCGCATCGCCTCGTTCGAGCTGTCATTGACGGCGTGTTCCAGCACCTCGCCCATCACCGAGGAGCCGTAGCGTTGACGCAGCACGGTGAGCGGCACCTTGCCGGGGCGGAAGCCCGGGAGCTTCACTTGCCGGCCGATCTCCTGCAACCGCGTCTCGACGCGCTGCTTGATGTCGTCGGCGCCGACGATCACCTTGAATTCGTGCTTCAGTCCCTCGCTGCTGGTCTCGGTGATCTGCATGGATCGCGCCTGTTGGTGCTCTCTGGTGCGGGCGGAGGGATTTGAACCCCCACGACTTGCGTCGCTGGAACCTAAATCCAGTGCGTCTACCAATTCCGCCACGCCCGCCCGCCGCCGGCAAGGGCGGCTTCATAGCACAGCGCGACAGCGAGGCAAGAGGGGCCGATCGCCTCGGCGGGGCCGGCGTCGGGCCGTCGATCACCGTGGCCTTCGTTCCGCCGCAGCCGAGTTTCCGCGGCAGGCGGCAGCGCCTCGTTGCTATCGCCGCTCCAGGCAGGCGCGCGCCGCGGCGTCGAGGACGGCGTCGGTGTCGAGGCCGTAGACGCGGTAGAGATCCGGGATGTCGCCGGACTGGCCGAAATGTTCGACCCCCAGGGGCTGGATGCGATGCTGCGCCACGGCGCCGAGCCAGGAGAGCGTGGCGGGATGGCCGTCGATGACGGTGATCAGCGCCGCGTCGCGCGCCAGCGGCGCCAGCAGCCGGCCGACATGGCTCGGCGCGCCGCTGCGCAGGCCCTCGAGCCAACCGGCATGAAGCCGGTCGGCGGAGGTGACGGCGAGCAAGCCGGCGCCGGGGATGTCCTCCAGCAGCGCCTGATGCGCGGCAATCGCCTCGGGCGCGACCGCGCCGGCATAGCAGATCGCCAGCTCGGCGCCGGCGGCGGGCGGCCGCAGCCAATAGCCGCCGGCAATGACGTCGGCGGCGAGCGGCTCGATCGCGCGGCGCGGCTGCTCCAACGGGCGGGTCGAGAGCCGCAGATAGACCGAGCCGCCGTCTTCGGCCTGAAGATGCACGAAGCCCCAGCGCATCAGCACCGCCAGCTCGTCGACGAAGGCGGGCTCGAAGGCGGCGAGCCCGTCCTGCGCCAAGCCGATGAGCGGGGTGCCGACCGACTGGTGCGCGCTGCCTTCGGGCGCCAGCGTGATGCCCGAGGGCGTCGCCACCACCATGAACCGCGCATCCTGCGAGCAGGCGTAGTTGAGCGGATCGAGCCCGCGGTTGATGAAGGGATCGTAAAGCGTGCCGACCGGCAGCAGCCGGACGCCGAACAGCGGCGCCGACAGGCCGAGCGCGGCCAGCAGGAGAAACAGATTGTGCTCGGCGATGCCGAGCTCGATGTGCTGGCCCTGCGGCGACATCTGCCAGCGCTGCGCCGAGATCACCTTCTCGTCGCGGAAGACGTCGGCGCGCTCGCGCCGGTCGAAGACGCCGCGCCGGTTGACCCAGCCGCCGAGATTGGTCGAGACGGTGACGTCGGGCGAGCAGGTGACGATGCGGCTCGCGAGATCGCTGTCGCCGCCGGCGAGATCGTTGAGGATGCGGCCGAAGCCCTCCTGGGTCGACAGCCGCGCCGCCTGCGGCAAGGGCAGCGCCTCGGGCACCGGCACGGCGGGCGCGACGCGCCGGCGCTGGCGCTCGGCGGCAAAGGGCACCTCGGCGAGAAAGCGCTCCAGCGCGTCGACCGGCTGATCGAGCCCCGCGAAGCGGTCCCATTCCTGGCCCTCGGGCACCGCCATGGCGCGCTGGAAGACGGCCATCTGCGTCTCGTTCATGAGGCCGGCATGGTTGTCCTTGTGGCCGGCAAAGGGCAGGCCGAAGCCCTTGATGGTGTAGGCGATGAAGCAGGTGGGGAGATCGTCCTCGACGGCATGGAAGGCCTCGAGCACGGTCTCCATGTCGTGGCCGGCGAGATTGGTCATGAGCGCCTGCAAGCCGGCATCGTCATGGGCGGCAAGCAAGGCGGCGATGCCCGGAAGATGGCCGAGGTCGCCTTGGAGATGCTTGCGCCAGCCCTCGCCGCCCTTGAAGACCAGCGCCGAATAAAGCGAATTCGGGCAGGCGTCGATCCACTCGCGCAGCGCCGCGCCGTCGGGCCCGGCGCAGGCGGCCTCGAGCTTCTTGCCGTATTTCAGCGTGACGACGCGCCAGCCCATGGTGCTGAAGAGCGAATCGATGCGGTTGAACAGCCGGTCGCTGACCACGGCGTCGAGGCTCTGGCGGTTGTAGTCGATCACCCACCAGAGATTGCGCACATCGTGCTTCCAGCCTTCGAGCAGGGCCTCGAAGACGTTGCCCTCGTCGAGCTCGGCGTCGCCCACCACCGCCACCATCCGGCCGGGCGCGAGCGTCTCGGGCATCAGGCCCTTGAGACGCACGTAATCCTGCACCAGCGCGCCGAAGCTGGTGATCGCGACGCCCAGGCCGACGGAGCCGGTCGAGAAATCGACATCGCCGCCGTCCTTGGTCCGCGAGGGGTAGGATTGCGCCCCGCCCAGCGCGCGGAAGGCCTCCAGCTTGGCCAGCTTCTGCCGCCCCAGCAGGTATTCGAGGGCGTGATAGACCGGGCTTGCCTGCGGCTTCACCGCGACCCGGTCCTGCGGCTTGAGCACGTCGAGATAGAGCGCGGTCATCAAGGTGACGACCGAGGCGCTCGAGGCCTGGTGGCCGCCGACTTTGAGCCCGTCGCGGTTCGGGCGCAGGTGATTGGCGTTATGGATCATCCAGGATGAGAGCCACAGCACCTTGCGTTCCAGCGCCTGAAGCAAGGCGAGCCGGTCGCTCTCGGCCCGCGCGGCTGGGCCGGCCGGGGTGGATGCTGCGGGCCGGGACGAAGGTGCGGCCATACCGGCCTCCTGAAGGGGCCAACGGTAGGACACGCAGTATAGAGAGAATGAGGGCGGCGGTCAGCGTCTAGGAGGGGCTCGCCGGCGCCGGCGACAACGCTTCGCGTTGCGCCTAGGCGACGCGCTCGGGATAGGTGTCGACGAAGGTGCGCAAGGCCAGCACGCGCAAGCCTTCATAGATCGAGCCCTGCGAGGGCTGCTCGAAGGCAAGGGTGAAGTGGACGTGCGGGATGCCGAAATGATCGGCGCGCAGCTCGAGCACCGTTGCGGTCTCGGTGACGTGGTCGCGCCGCCTGCGGCAGAATCGATTGCCTGGCTCGACCGTAGCCCGGCCCTCCCCCTTGACCCAGATTTTGAAGATCGACATCGCTGCCCTGCGCGATCGCTTTAGCCAAATTCAACCATGACCATGCTACGGCGCAAAGGTTAATCAAGAGCGAAAAACCCGCCTTTCGCCTTGCATTTTATCGTTTTTGCGCAGGACGTTCCGGCGACCGCGGCCGCCCGGGGAGGTCAGATTTTAGCCAGTCTCAGCAGGCCGGCCGAGGCGGCGACCCGCCCCTCGCCGGTATAGGCCTCGTGATTGGCCTCGATCTCGTCCAGCCGATAAAGGTAGTTCATCATGATGCCGGCCGATTGCTGTATCCCTTTGGGGGAGAGGTCGGCCAGCCAGTTGAGCCGCTCCATGCGCGCGCCGTTGGTGAGATGAAAATGCGCCACCGTGTCGAGCGTCCGCCCGCGCGGCGTCTTTTCCGTCAGCAGATAGCGCGCGGCAAGCCGCAGCAGCGGCGCGCGGAGCGCCTCGGCCACCGGCTCCTCGGCATACCAGCGCGGCCGCGCCAGCAGGTCGCCCAGCCCCTGCGCCGCGAGGTCGGCCGGCAAGAGCTGCGCCATCGCCTTGCGCTCGGCCGGGACGAGCAGCGCCTCGCCTTCCTCGGGAATGCGCTTGTCGAGCCAGGCGCGGAAGCCCGGGACCGGCGAAAGCGTGGCATAGGTCTTGAGATGCGGCAGCTCGGCCGCCAGGTTGTCGACGACGCGCTTGATCAGGAAATCGCCGAGGCTGATGCCGGCAAGCCCGCGCTGGCAGTTGGAGATCGAGTAGAAGATTGCCGTGTCCGCCGCTTTGGGATCGCCCACCGGCGCGGTCTCGTCGAGCAGCGATTGGATGCTGTCGGCCATGCCGCGCACCAGCGCCACCTCGACGAAGATCAGCGGCTCCTCGGGCATGCGCGGGTGGAAATAGCCGAAGCAGCGCCGATCGGCCTCGAGCCGGTTCTTGAGGTCGGCCCAGCTCCGGATCTCGTGCACCGCCTCATAGATGATGAGCTTTTCCAGCAAGGCCGCCGGCGCGTCCCAGGTGATGCGCGTGATCTCGAGGAAGCCGACGTCGAACCAGCTCGCCAGCAGCGCCTTGAGGTCGAGCTCCAGCGCGGCCAGCACCGGCTCGTGCGCCGCGAGGGCGAGCAACTCGGCGCGCATGTCGACGAGGAACTTGACCCCCTCGGGGAGCGCGTTGAATTGGGTCAGCAGCTTGATGCGCGGCGGCTCCAGCGCGGTGCGCAGCTCGCGCTCCGCCTGGCGCCGCTCCTCCTCGCCGGCCGCGCGCACCAGGCGCTCCCCCAGCGCCGCCACCGCCGCCTGATCGATGTCGAATTCCCGCGCCAGCAGCATGAGGAAGCGTTCGCGCCCGGTCTCGTTGAGGGCGAGATAGGTGCGGCCGAGATCGGCGGCGCGCGCTCGGGCCGAGACGGCGCCGCCGCGCGTCGCGAGGCATTCGTGCAGTTGCTCGCGCAACCGCTCGGTGTCCTCGCGCGACAGATCCGGGCGCGGCGCGCGGGCGAGCGCGCCGCGTGCCTGGGCGGCGATGTCGCGCCAGGCGGTGCGCAGCGAGCGCAGATTGCCGAGCGTGCGGTCGACGACGACGTCGAGAAAGCTGCTGCGGTCGTTCATGACCCTTTCCGATATAGATCGCGTCGCCTACTGGCAAGCCCGTGCGCGAGAGGCCGCCGCGGCGATGAGGATTCATCCCGTCGGCGCGGGCAAATCCATTTCTTTCAGCCGCCGCAGCGTTTGCGGCAGCGTCTCGATGATATCCTCGGCGACGAGTCCCGCCCCGAATCGTCCGGCGGCATCGCCATGAAGCCAGCAGGCGGCGCAGGCGGCGCGGAAGGGATCGAGCCCCTGCGCCAAGAGCCCGGTGACGAGCCCGCTCAGGACGTCGCCGCTGCCGGCGGTGGCAAGCTCCGGCGGCGCGTTGGCATTGATGACGGCGCGGCCGTCGGGCGCGGCGATGACGGTGTCGGCGCCTTTGAGCAGCATCACCGCGCCGCTCCGGCGCGCGGCGGCGCGCGCGCGCGCAAGCTTGTCGCCCGATATGGCGAAGAGCCGCCGGAACTCGCCCTCATGCGGTGTCATCACGCAAGGCCCGGCGATCGCCGCGAACAGCGTCTCGGGCGCATCGGCGAAGACGGTGAGCGCGTCGGCGTCCAGCACCACGGCCCGGCGCGTCGCCAGCGCCGCCAGCGCCCGGCCGCGCGTCTCGTCGCTCACGCCGGCGCCGGGACCGATGAGCACCGCGTTGCGCCTGACATCGCCCAACAGCGCGTCGAGCGCCTCGGGCGCCGCGACCGGCTGGACGATGACGCCGGTGAGGGAGGCGGCATAGACCGGCCAGGCGCTCTCCGGCGCCGCCAGCGTGACGAGGCCGGCGCCGACGCGCAACGCCGCCCGCGCGGCGAGCCGCGCCGCGCCGGTCATCACCCTGCCGCCCAGAATGAGCGCGTGACCGCGATGGTATTTGTGCGTCTCGAACCGCGGCCAGGGATAGGCGGCAAGCCACAGCGCCGGATCGTTCTCATGCGTGCGCGGCGCGATTGTTGCCAGCACGCGCGCGGGAATGCCGATATCCGCCAGCACCACTTCGCCCGCCAGTGCCCGTCCCGGCAGCAGCAGATGGCCGGGCTTCTTGCGGAAGAAGGTGACCGTCACCGCCGCCGGCGCGGCGGCGCCGCGCACCGCGCCGCTGGCGCCGTCGACGCCGCTCGGCACGTCGACGGCGACGACGGGCAGCCCGCTTGCCGCCATCGCCTCGATCGCCGCCCGCGCCGCGCCGTCGACATCGCGCGACAGGCCGGCGCCGAAGATGGCGTCGATGATCAGCCCGGCGCCTTGCAGCAGCCCGGGATCGAGCGCCGAGACCTTCTCGCGCCAGAGCGCGGCGTGATGCGCGGCATCGCCCGTGAGCGCGGCACGCTCGCCGAGGAGGCCCAGCCGCACCGGCCAGCCGGCGGCGGCGAGATGGCGGGCGGCGACGAAGCCGTCGCCGCCATTGTTGCCGGGCCCGCACAGCACCGCCACCGGCCGCGGCGACCAGCGCGCCAGCACGGTTTCGGCAACCGAGCGGCCGGCGGTCTCCATGAGCTGCGCGCCGGCCACGCCGCCGGCGATCGCGGCGCGGTCCGCCGCCGCCATTTCGGCGGGCGTCAGCAGCGCAGTGTCGTCGGCGCTCGGCATTCCGATCTCTATAGCTCCGCTCCACGCGTCTGCCGCACCGTGCCAGTTCCCCGGCGGCGCCGCAATCCCGCCGCCGAGGCGGCACGCCGGCGCTTGACCTCGGCCGGGCCGGCGCGGTAGAGCACGCTCAGCGGCGGGTGTAGCTCAGTTGGTTAGAGCGCCAGATTGTGATTCTGGATGTCGCCGGTTCGAATCCGGTCACTCGCCCCAATTTCCCAACGACTTGTAGGCTCTGTTTAATGTCGGGCAGAGGGCTGCGCGCACGGCCTGCGGGGCTGGCGACCGGCCATAGCTCAAGCCGCAGCGGGATGCGCGCCCCCGTCGGACTCCCGGCGCCGCTCAATCATAAGTGAGCAGCTTCACCGTGTCGTATTTGAGGAAGCCCTCGGGATCGCTCTCGCTCGCCGCCGGATGCCCGTAGGCGACGGGGACGACGGTGACCTGCTTGAGCTTGCCGTCGCGCTTCAGGATATGCTTCAGCGCCTCCGTCACTTTCACCAGCTTGCGCGCCGGCGTCAGCGGATGCGGCCCGCGCAGGTCATGAGGCGCCTTGCCGCGATCGTCGACGTCGCAATGGCCGACGTCGCCGAAGCAATTGCCGTGGCCGAAGATGTGGAAGGAGCCGGCATAGCCTTCATCGAGCGTGCGCGGCGTATCGGCAGTGGCGCCGGCGTTGTTGAGGAACACGCGCGCCTCATAGCTGGGGCCGGCGTGATCGACCCCTTCGAACACGAGATCCGCGCGGCCGAAGCTCTGCGCCTGCAAATGCGCAAGCTCGAAATCGAAGGGATGCGACCTCGCGCGCCCGCCGCGGCGGTGGTGCGGCAGCACGCCGGAGGACGAGGTGGAGCTGCTCATGACGTGGTCACCTGTTTCGTCGCATAGTCATAACCGAGCCTGCCGATATCCAGCACTTGCCCGACCGTCAGCGGCGTCCCCAGCAGCGCTTGGTCCAACGGAACCGTGCCGACCCCGGCGTTCGGATTGCGCAACTGCCATAAATACCACAGACGGTCGATCATCGTGTGATGGGCAAAAAAGATCGGGTCGAACGCCGCAATCGGCACGATGCCCATCGCGCCGCCGACCCAGCCATGCACCAGATTGTGCTGGTCTTCGAGCTGCGCGGTGAAATCGTCGAATGTCGAGGCCGCGAGGATCGAATTGATCGTATCGGCGCTCGGCAGCTCGTCCGGCGGACCCGGCGCCCGCACCGTGCGCGGCGGGTCGACCGAGAAGTCGAGGACATCGGGCAGTTGCGCCTGAATTTGGTCCAGCGTCGCTTCGGGCAGCCCCGTCTCGCCCGAGAGCAGGGGATTGGCAATCGTATCGTCGGTATAGGCCGCGGGCAGCCCGTTCGCGTGCGAATCGTCGGACGTCCAGTCCCACCACGGCAGCGATACCGAGCCGTCGATGTCGCGCAAGGCCATTTCCAGCATATAGAGGTAGGCACGATGCCACGGCAGGAACAAGGGGTTCGAATGCTGGCAATACTGGTTCGGCAACCCGTGCATGCCGGCGAAATAGACGTATCCGCGATTGTCCTGAATCGCCATCGACTTGGTCACGACTTGCCGCCATGCGGCAAGCTCGGTTGCCGAGAGATTGGCGATATTCTGGCGGATAGCCACCGGTGGCTGGCCTCGCTATCCGGGACGGACGCACTTTCGAAGTGTAGTTCATCGCGGCGCGCGGGCATAGCGCTAAACGCCGGTCGCCGTCTTCGCCGGCCTTCCTTCGCGAGGCGCGTCGCGGACCTTGCCAAATCAAGCCATGGAAGCGTGTCCGTCTCCTCATTCGCCGCGAGCCGGAACGACCCGCGACATGGCCGCCAGCGATGATAGGACCTCTGCCGGCGAAGAATTGAGCCTCCGGCCTTCAGACCGCGATCCGGATGTCGCCGGCCTCCATCCGATCGCTCGCCCCTTGGACCACCTGCCGCCGCCGATGAGGCTCGACGGCGCGCCGCCTCACTGCGCTGGCTCGCCCGGCCAGGGACTGTGCAGCGGATGCGCCTTCCAGGCCTCCGGCCGGTCGAACACCCAGACCCAGTTCTGCTGCCGCTCGCGGTTTGCGACGTGGATCATCAGCCCGCACAGCGCCAGCACGGTCAACAGCGCCAGCACCGGCGCGTGGCTGGACGCTTTGCGCGACTGCCGGCGCCGCGGCGCGGCATCGCGCGGGGCGGCATCGCGCGGCGCCGGCACGGCGCGCGGCGACGGGTAGTCGGCCGCCGGCGCGTCGGCGGCGAGCTCGCTGCGGCGCGGCTCGTTCGGCCGCGTGGCGACGTAGACGGTGCTTTCGACGAAGCCGGTCTTCTCTTCCTCCACTTGCAGCACGCGCACGGCGTCGAGCGCCTGCGTGCGCCCGAGCAGCAGCTTCGCGTCCTCGATCGCGGTCTGCCGGTCGAAAAAGATGCCGTCGATCAGCCAGCGGTCCTCTGCCAGCGTATGCACCTCGAAATGCGGCTCCCCGGAGCGTCTCACGGCCCTCTCCGATCGCAAGTCCGTCGCGCCTCATTATAAGGGGGGCGGCGCTCAACAAGTGGTTAACAGCCCGACAATCTCGCGGTTTCGCAACAGCTTTGGCGCGTCTTTTATCTGCTTGCTTTTGCTGCGATCGTGCGCGCCTTTTGCCGCGCCTTGCGCGATACTGCGGCCATGCGAGCCTCGACCACATCGGGCGTCCCGCCCGAAAAGACCCGGCTTACTGCGCCGCAGCTCAAGCGCGTGCTGCAGCTCCAGAAGCGCTATGTCGACGGCTGGTGGGGCGGCCGGCCCGCGGCGCTCGCGCATCACGATCTCAGCGGGCTCGACCTCGCCAATCAGGATCTCTCCGGCGCCGATCTCACCGGCGCCAATCTGCAAGGCTGCAAGCTCGACGGCGCGCGGCTCGCCAAGGCCAATCTCTTCGTCGCCGATCTCCGCCTCGCCAGCCTCGCCGGCGCCGATCTCACCCAAGCCGATCTGCGCGGCGCGCGGCTCTGGGGCGCGCGGCTCGAGCAGGCGCGGCTCGCCGACGCCGATCTGCGCGAGGGCGCGCTGTCGAGCCTCTATGCCGGCACGCCGCCCAATGAGCTCGGCTACGAGACGCGGCCCGCCGATCTGCAGTCGGTCCACGCCAAGGGCGCCGATTTCTCCGGCGCCAAGCTCTCCGGCGCGGCGATGTCGATGGCCGAGCTTGCCGACAGCGTGCTGCGCCGCGCCGATTTCTCCAATGCCGATTTGCGCCGCACCGATCTCACCGGCGCCATCCTCGAAAGCGCCGATCTCAGCAACGCCAAGCTCAACGGCGCCGTGCTGTGCGGCGCGGTGCTGTCGGATGCCAATCTGCGCGGCGCGGAGCTGCGCGGCGTCGACATCACCGGCGCCATCATCGATCCCGGCGCGCTGCACGAGGCGGTCGGCCGCGGCGAGCTGCGCGGCCCCGCCTTGCGCCGCATCGCCGCCGATCAGCTTGCGAGGCTGCTGCGGCTCCACGCGCAATGGATCGACAGCGACGGCAACGAGGGCCAGCGCGCGGAGCTTACCGACGCCGATCTCAGCGGCCAGGACCTGCGCAACGTCAATCTCGCTCTCGCCGAGCTGACGCATGTGGCGCTGCGCGGCTCCAACCTCGCCGGCGCGCTGCTCGCCGCTTCGGACCTGTCGCTCGCCGATCTGCGCGAGGCCAATCTCTCCGGCGCCGATCTGCGCGGCGCGAACCTGGCGCACGCCCATCTCGGCCGCGCCGTCCTCACCGGCGCCGATCTCGGGCCGCTGGAAGAGGTGGGCAGCGACGGCGTCGACATCGCCGCCAATCTCGAAGGCGCCAAGTTCTTCGGCGCCGATCTGCGCAAGGCGCGGCTGTGCCAGGCCAAGGTCGACGAAGCGGATTTCGGCGGCGCGCTGCTCGACGATGTCGATTTCGCCGAGGTCGATCTCGCCCGCGCGCGGGTCAATCGCAAAGTCGTAAAGTAGATCGGCTGCTCTTCTCCGCGCCCCTCCGGCGGCGCGCTCAATTCCTCCCGCTTCCCGGCGCCGCCGCCCTCCCTTGGCAGGAGGTTCGGCGTGGGGAATATAGAGCGAGAAAAAGCACCGGGAGGAAGCAACCCCATGCTGACCATGGCGGGCCGCATGGCCCAGCTCGGCACCGAGAGCGCCTTCGAGGTGCTGGCGCGCGCCAAGGCGCTCGAGGCCGAAGGCCGCTCGATCATCAATCTCGGCATCGGCCAGCCCGATTTCGCCACCCCCGCCCATATCGTCGAGGCCGGCCGCAAGGCGCTCGCCGACGGCCATCACGGCTATACCCCGGCGAACGGCATCCTGCCGCTGCGCGAGGCGGTGGCCGCCGATCTTCACCGCCGCCACGGCATCGGCGTGTCGCCCGACCAGGTGCTGGTGGTGCCCGGAGGCAAAGTGACCATCTTCTTCGCCGTGATAATGTTCGGCGAGCCCGGCGTCGAGGTCATCTATCCCAACCCCGGCTTCCCGATCTATGAGAGCGTCATCCGCTTCTCCGGCGCGACGCCGGTGGCGATGCCGCTTTATGAGGAGAAGGGCTTCTCCTTCGACCCCGAGGAAGTGCTGGCCAAGATCACGCCGCGGACCCGGCTGCTCATCCTCAGCAGCCCCGCCAACCCCACCGGCGGCGCGGTGCCCAAAAGCGCGCTCGATCGGCTGGCAAGCGGTCTCGAGCATCACCCCCACGTCGCGATCCTGAGCGATGAGATCTACAGCGAGATGGTTTATGACGGCGCCGAGCATACGAGCTTGCTCGCCTATCCGGCGTTGCGCGACCGCATCATCCTGCTCGACGGCTGGAGCAAGACCTATGCGATGACCGGCTGGCGCTTGGGCTACGGCGTCTGGCCGGAACTCTTTTTCGCCGCCGCCGAGCGGCTCGCCATCAACTGCCATTCCTGCGTCAATGCGGCCGCGCAATATGCCGGAATTGCGGCATTAACCGGCCCCAAAGAGGCCTCTCGGAAGATGCTGGCGGCGTTTGCCGAGCGCCGGCGCTACATCGTCGATGCCCTGAACGCGCTGCCCGGTTTCCGGTGCGCCGTCCCCGGCGGCGCCTTCTATGCCTTTCCGCATGTCGGCGCCACCGGCTTCGACAGCCGGGCGCTGCAGTCGCGGCTGCTCGACGAGGCCGGCGTCGCCACCATCGCCGGCACCAGCTTCGGCGTCCATGGCGACGGCTTTCTCCGCTTTTCCTATGCCGCAAGCCTGCCGGCGCTGGAGGAGGCCATGGCGCGAATCGGCGATTGGTTGCGCCGCCAGGACAATGTGCAGGCCAAGATTGCTTAACATCAGTTCATCTGCTTAACTTTTAAGCAGAGATGCCTCTTTGTGGATGAGCCAATTCGGGCTAGCTTCGGCTTGCGGCGGCGTCATGCCTCTGGCATGGCTCATGCTTGGAGAGGGCCAAGACGGCCCGGCGGCTGGCGCTGGGCCTTGCGCGAAGGGCGGCAAGGCGGGAACCCATGAAGAAAGTCGAAGCGATCATCAAGCCATTCAAGCTCGACGAGGTGAAGGAAGCCTTGCACGAGGTCGGGATCCAGGGCATCACCGTCACCGAAGCCAAGGGGTTCGGGCGGCAGAAGGGCCATACCGAGCTCTACCGCGGCGCCGAATACGTCGTGGACTTCCTGCCCAAGGTGAAGATCGAGGTGGTGATGGAGGATACGCTGGTCGAGCGCGCCGTGGAGGCGATCCAGCACGCCGCCCATACCGGCCGCATCGGCGACGGCAAGATTTTCGTGAGCAACATCGACGAGGCGATTCGCATCCGCACGGGGGAAAAGGGCAAGGACGCGATCTGAGCGGCGATCGGCGTCGACAGCCGCAGCCCCACCGACGCTCCGCGGCGGGCAACCCAAGGACCAGTCAACGACGGGAAAGAGGCTATGTCCGACATTCAAAAAGTCATGTCCATGATCAAGGAGCACGACGTCAAATACGTCGATTTCCGCTTCACCGACCCGCGCGGCAAGTGGCAGCACTTGGCGCATCACGTGCGCACCATCACCGAGGACTTCCTCGCCGGCGGCGTCATGTTCGACGGCTCCTCGATCGCCGGCTGGAAGGCGATCAACGAGAGCGACATGGTGTTGATGCCGGATTGCGCCACCGCCGTGCTCGATCCCTTCGCGGCGCAGACCTCGCTCATCATCTTCTGCGACACGCACGAGCCGCTGACCGGCCAGCCCTATGGCCGCGATCCCCGCTCGATCGCCAAGAAGGCGGAGGCCTATCTCGGCTCGACCGGCATCGGCGACAAGGCCTATTTCGGCCCCGAGGCCGAGTTCTTCATCTTCGACGACGTCCGCTACAAGAGCGGCATGAACGGGGCGATGTACGAGATCGACAGCGACGAAGGCCCCTATGTCAGCGACAAGAAATACCCCGACGGCAATACCGGCCACCGCCCGCCGATCAAGGGCGGCTATTTCCCGGTGCCTCCGGTGGACGGGCAGAGCGACATCCGCGCCGAGATGCTGTCGGTGATGGCGGATATGGGCCTCAAGGTCGAGAAGCATCACCATGAGGTGGCGCCGAGCCAGGCCGAGCTCGGCTTTGAGTTCGGCAGCGTCGTCGGCTGCGCCGACCACATGCAAATCTACAAATACGTGGTGCAGAACGTCGCCCATCAATACGGCAAGACCGCGACCTTCATGCCGAAGCCGATCAAGGGTGACAACGGCTCTGGCATGCACGTGCACCAGTCGCTGTGGAAGGGCGGCAAGCCGCTCTTCGCGGGATCGGGCTATGCCGACCTCTCCGACAGCGCGCTCTTCTACATCGGCGGCATCATCAAGCATGCCAAGGCGATCAACGCCTTCACCAACCCCACCACCAACAGCTACAAGCGCCTCATTCCCGGCTTCGAGGCGCCGGTGTTGCTGGCCTATTCCGCGCGCAACCGCTCGGCCGCATGCCGCATTCCGATTGTGTCGAGCCCCAAGGCCAAGCGCGTCGAGGTGCGTTTTCCCGATCCGGCGGCGAACCCCTATACCGGCTATGCCGCCATGCTCATGGCCGGCCTCGACGGCATCCAGAACAAGATCCATCCTGGCGATCCCATCGACAAGAACCTCTACGATCTGCCGCCGGAGGAGCTGAAGGATGTCCCCACGGTGTGCGGCTCGCTGCGCGAGGCGGTGGAGAATCTGCGCGCCAACCATGCCTTCCTGCTGAAGGGCGACGTCTTCACCAAGGATTTCATCGAGTCCTACATCGATCTCAAATACGAAGAGATCCACAATTTCGAGCACACGCCGCACCCGATCGAGTTCCAGATGTATTACAGCGTGTGATGACAACGCGCTGATGTCTCGACAAAACGCCGGGCGTGCACAAAGCGCGCCCGGCGGCCCGCTCGAGAAAGCCGAAACGCCGGGCCAACCCGGCCGGCGCCGTCGCCTCAATCCCGCGACAGCTCGATGAAGCGCTCGCCCAGCACCTTGTAGCGTTGCGGCTTCGGCTTCTGCGCATCCTCGGGACGCACGTAGCGGATCGAGTTGCGCCCCTTGCAGCCGCGCGGCAGCACGAAGCCGCGCACGAAAACGGTTTCCGTCTCCGCCGAGGTCGGCGCCAGCACCGGCGCCGGACCAGGCTCGAACCACGCCTCGCCGGGACCGTAGCGATGCGTGCTGCCCTCGCTCTCGATCTCGATCCCGCCTTCGAGGCAATAGCGGATGCCCGGCCCCTGATGGACATGGGTATAGGCGACGCCGCCCTTGGGAAATCCCACGCGGTCGCAGCGCATCAGCCAGCCGAAACCCGGATCAAGCTCGATCTCGGCCGCGAGCTTCACCGCCGAAACCACGCTCGGCGCCGAGCGCAACGCTCCCCGGTCCCGCAGGGACGCTGCGGCAAGCTCCCACCGCAGCAGCCGCGCGCCGCCGGCTCCCGCCGCCAGCGCAATCTCGCTCTCCCCGAGCCAGGCCGAGCCGGCCCCCTGGCTGGCGCAGCCGCTGGCGAACTCGACGGTGACATCGCCCTCGATGACATAGATTGCCCGTCCCAGCGCGGGCAGATAGACCGGGTCGCCCGCGGCGGGCAGCCGATCCTCGTGAAGGCGCAGAACCGCCCGGGTCATGCCGGTTGCTCCTTGTCGTGACGCTTGGCCGCCGTCAGCCGGCGCCGCGGCCGAGCCATTCCCGCGCGGCGTCCTCGAGCGTGAGGAACACGGCCTCGCGCGCGCGCAGCCGGTCGATCAGCCGTTCCAGCATCAGCATGCGATGGCCGCGGCCGATGACGTAGGGATGGCAGGTATAGGTGATGATCCCCCAGTCCAGGATCCGCGTCATGTAGTCGAAATCGTCGTACCAGTTCTCCAGCACGCCGCCGGCGGGCTTGAGGCCGCCGAGAATGGCCGTGGCGGTGCGCACGAACTCGAAATGCGGATAGTCGTCGAGCGTCCAGCTAATCGGCATCTCCACCAAGGAACTCTCGGGCCCGAGCGCCGCCGGCTTCTCCAGCTCGATGACGTCGCCCTGGCGCGCGCGATAGGGCAGATAGTCGTGCCCCATCATGCTGCTGTCATAGAGGAAATCGTGCTTCAGCAGCAGCTCCACCGTATTGGGCGAGAGATCCCAGGAAGGCGAGCGATAGCCGCGCGCGGTCCGGCCGGTGAGCCGCCTGATGGCGGCGTTGGCGCGGACGAGGCCCGCCTCCTCCTGCTCGCGCGTGAGGCTCGCGGGCGGCACGTGTGTCC
Source organism: Allostellaceae bacterium (assembly GCA_035623985.1). Lineage (GTDB taxonomy): Bacteria > Pseudomonadota > Alphaproteobacteria > ATCC43930 > CGMCC-115725 > DAHUYF01. The sequence continues at coordinate 20,328 of DASPSJ010000073.1, forward strand.
AGCCGTGATGGCCGATCTCGTGCCCGGCCTCGAACACTTTGCGGCAAGGCCCGGGATAGGTCTCGAGCGTATGGCCCGGGATGAACCAGGTGGACGCGATGTCGTGGCGCTTCAGCAGCGCCAGGATGCGCTCGGAGGCGACGACGCCGAACTCGCCGCGCGAAATCGGCGTCGGCGTCGTCATGTCGCGGGCGATGAAGCCCGAGAGGGCGTCGAAATCGAAGGTCAGGCAGACGATGTGCCGCGGCATGGTCGAGGCCCTCCCGGCCGAAAGCGAAGCATATCGTCGACGGGCGATCAATCCGGCCGGTTGAGCTCCGGCGGATGCCACGTCACGGTGCGCCGGCCGCGCTTGAAGACGGCGATCGGGGGGCGGATCTCGGCCACCGCCTGCTCCGGCGTCTCGGCGTCGATGATGACGATATCGGCGGGATTGCCGGGCGCGAGGCCGTAATCGGCGAGATTGAGCAGCCGCGCCGAGCGTTCGGAGATCATGTGGAAGCACTCGCGCAGCCGCTCGCGCGTGCTCACCTGCAGCACGTTGGCGTGGAGATTGGCCATGCGGATGAGCGAGCAGTCGCCATAAGGCGTCGCCGGGTTGAGCACGTTGTTGGAGGAGATCGAGCAATTGACGCCGTGCTCGAGCAGCAGATTGGCGTCGACCACGCCGCGGCGGACGTCGTGCTCCTGGTCGCGGCCCATCAGGAAAAGATCGGTCGCCGGCAGCACGGTGACCGCGATGCCGGTGTCGGCGAGGCGGCGGGCGATCTCGACGACGCGCGCCGGCGGCAGGGTGGAAAGTTTGGTCATGTGCCCGACCGCGACGCGGCCGCCGAGCCGGTGCTGTTCGGTGAGCGCGCAGACCAGCGGGATGTCCGGCGCCTCGGGCGTGTTGCCGAAATCGAGATGCATGTCGATATCGACGTCGAAGTCGCGGGCCAGCTCGAAGATGCGCCGGATCTGGCCGGCATGGTCGCTGTCGTAGTTCGGCGCCGCGCCGATCACCCTGGCGCCGCGCTTCAGGCTCTCGACCAGCAGCGCGTCGGTGCCGGGATAGTTCGTCAGCCCCTCCTGCGGAAAGACGCAGATCTCGAGGTCGATCGCCCAGCGGTAATCGGCGATCAGCGACTGCACGCCCTCGAAGCCGCGCAGGCCGACGCCGGGATCCACCTCGACGTGGGTGCGCATGCGCGTCGTGCCGTTGAGGATCGCCCGCTCCAGCGTCCGCTCCGCCCGCGCGCGCACATCGGCGACGGTGAAGCCCGGCTTGAGCGGCCGGATCCGCTTCACCGCCGCCACGTCGCGTCCCTCCTCGGGCGCGCAACGATCGACGATGCGCGATTTGTCGAGATGGATGTGCGTCTCGACCAGCCCGGCGCAGGCGAGCCGGCCGCCGGCATCGAAGCTCCGGGCCTCGGCGGCGAGCGCGGGGGCGATCGCGGCGATGCGCCCGGCGGCGATGCCGATGTCGACGACGCCCGCCTCGGGCGCGTGGCTCAGCCGGGCGCGGCGGATGACGAGATCCATGGCGCTTATCCTTCCCTCCTGCGGCCGCGACCCACCCCGCCGCGCCCGCCATGGACAGTCTAGGCGATCTGCGACTAGGCTCGAACGGCAGAGCGCGACAGCGAGCGCCGCCGAGCTCAGGGGGACGATCATGACGTCGATTGCCATAGGCCGAACCGCCGAGACGCGACGGCACGAGGCGGTGGTCGCGGGGGTCATCGGCAATGTGCTGGAATGGTATGACTTCGCCGTCTACGGCTATCTCGTGCCGGTGATATCCCAGCTCTTCTTTCCCGACGCCAACGCCTATAAATCGCTGCTGACGACGCTCGCCGTGTTCGGCGTCGGCTTCGTCATGCGGCCGGTCGGTGCCGTCTTTTTCGGCATCCTCGGCGACCGCTACGGCCGCCGGCGGGCGCTCAGCGCCGTCATCTTTCTCATGGCCCTGGCGACGCTCGGCGTGGGCCTGCTGCCGACCTATGCGCAGGCCGGGCTGCTTGGCCCGGTGCTGCTGGTGGCCGCGCGGTTGCTGCAAGGCCTGTCGGCGGGCGGCGAATGGGGCGGCTCGACCGCCTATATCGTCGAGTTCGCCGCGCAAGGCCGGCGCGGCTATGTCGGCTCCTGGCAGCAGGTCAGCGTCGGCGCCGGCTTCCTGCTGGGCTCGCTGGCGGCCTTGCTGCTCAATCGCCTGATGGCGCATGAGGCGCTGCTCGCCTGGGGCTGGCGCATCCCCTTCCTGCTCGGCATCCTGGTCGGACTGGTCGGCGCCTGGCTGCGCTGGCGTCTCGACGACACGCCGAAATACGCCGAGCTCGAGCAGCGCCACGCGGTGGCGCGGACGCCGCTCATCGAGACCCTGACCAAATTCCCGCGCCAGACGCTGCTCGCCTTCGGCCTCACGCTGCACAACACCGTCGCCTATTACATCGCGCTGGTCTATATCCCGACCTGGTTCGTCACCGAGGCGAAACTGCCTTCGGCGACGGCGCTGCTGGTCAGCACCGTCTCTCTCTTCACCTTCATCCTGCTCGTTCCCTTCACCGGCGCCCTCTCCGACCGCGTCGGCCGCAGGCCGATGCTCATCGCTTCCTGCCTCGGCTACATCGCGCTCACCTACCCGCTGTTCCTGGAGGCGTCTTCGGGCGAGCTCGCCTGGTGCTTCACGCTGCAGCTCGTGCTGGTGGTCTTTCTCGCGCTCTACGCCGGCGCCGCGCCCGCCGCCTATGCCGAGATCTTCCCGACGCGGATTCGCTACACCGCGTTGTCGGTCGGCTACAACGCAGCCGTCGCCATCTTCGGCGGCTTTGCCGGCTACATCGCCACCCGGCTGATCGAGATCACCGGCTACCGGCTGGCGCCGACGGCCTATGTCATCCTCGCGGCGGTGATTTCTCTGTTGATCCTGCTGCGCACCCGGGAGACGGCGTTCCTGCCGCTCGAATAGCCGGACCGCTAATTGATGCGCTCGCCCTCGCCCGGTCCGCGCGTGAGCTCGTGGACGGCCTGGTCAACCTGCAGCCAGGAACTGATGGCCGAGGCTTCGACTTCGCCCTGGCGCAGCTTGGCGATGCGTGCGCTCACCACTTTGGGCGCGGCCTCGCCATGCTTGGCGACGAGCCAGGCGGCAACCGTCCATATGTTGCGGTTGATCACCATGGCGCGGAACGAGCGGATGGCCGTCGCGTCGGGTGCCGGCGCACAGCCTCCGGCGCGCGGGCAGCCGGAGCCACGACACCACCGCAGGACGCCAGAGGGAGGTTGCCGACAATCATAGATTTTCCGCTCCCGAAACGCTGCCGCTCATGGTGACGAGAGCGCCGCGTCGGCGCAACGGAAGTCTATGGTTAATGCATGCGATTTCGCTGAGGCGGCCCGTCGTTTCCGGCGTCAGGCATCCGCCGCCGGTTGCAGCGCCGTGGCCAGCGCCGCGATCACCAGCCGCCAGGCCTCGAGTGCCAGCGCGTCGCCGATCTCGACGGCGCGCTCCGCCCGGCCCCGCGCCAGGAGAAGCGCGTCGGCGCCGTACTTCTCGGCCAAGTCGCGCGCCATCTGCGCCGCGTCGGGGGCATCGAGCAGGACCGAGGCAGGCTCGACCGGCGCCGATGCTTCCCGCCGCGATGCCGGTCTCCGCCGATCCCCGGGAAAAGGGGGCTCAATGTACATGCTCATCCTCCCCCGGCTCGGTCTTGATCAGCTCGGCCGTGGCGCGCGCGATCCAGCACCAGACGACGTAGGTGAGATCGTCCTCGCCGTGCTTCTTTGCCTCGCGGCCGGCGACGTCCGCCGCGTCCTCGCCATGGCGGCGGACCAGCAGCATCGCCGCTTCCCAGATTTGCCTTTCGCTCGTCATCATCTTGTTGCCGATCTCGGCGCGGCCACGGCGGCAAACCGCCTTGGCCGCGCCTTCCTCCTGTCCTTCGCACCTTCCCTAATCGACCACCGCCACTTGTTGTTGCACGATCTCGATACGCACCAGCGCCAAACCTTCCTTGTCCATGCCCAGCATCTTCGCCGCCTGGGTCGACAGGTCCAGCACCCGCCCGGCGATATAAGGACCACGGTCGTTCACCTTGACCTCGACGGATTTGCCGTTCTCCAGGTTCGTGACCTTGAGCTTGGTGTCGAGCGGCAAGGTACGGTGCGCCGCGGTCAGCTTGCGCTCGTCGAAGCGCTCGCCGCTCGCGGTCAGCCGCCCCTGGTGCTGGTTGCCGTACCAGGAGGCGATGCCGACCTGATCCGCCGCCTGCACCGCGTCAAGCCCGCCGGGCTGCGCCTCGACGAGCTGCACCGCATCCGGCGCGGCGGCCTCGGGCGCGGCCGCCGTCACTGCCGGTATCGCCGCGACGACAGAATTCGCTGCGGCAACGCCGATGTTGCCTGAGATATTCGCATCTGCCGACACACCAGAATCAATCATGCTCACTAGAGAAACCACGGCGGACCAATAGATGAAGAATCCTAGCCGACGTATCTGCATAGAAGCCTCACCTTCCTGGCTGACCTTTTGGTTTTTTTTCTGTGAAGATAGGAAGGGAGATTAGCGGCTTCTTCGCTAGAATGCAAACTATTCACGGAATTATTGGAACGTATGCGTAACAAATCAGGAATTCTGTGGCACCGGCCGCGGCCGGCGGTCGGCGCCGATGGCCACATAGGTGAACAAACCCTCGGTCACCTTGATGCGCTCCTCGCTCGACCTGCGCCGTGCCCAGGACTCGATCTTGACCGCAATCGAGCTGCGCCCGACCCGGGTCACTTCGCCGTAGAAGCTGACCTCGTCGCCCACCAGCACCGGCTGGTGGAAGCTCATGGCGGTGATGGCGACGGTGGCCACCCGGCCCCGCGCGCGTCGCGCCGCCACCTGGCCGCCGGCGATATCCATCTGCGACAACACCCAGCCGCCGAAAATATCGCCGTTCTGATTGGCGTCGGCCGGCATCGGCACGGCGCGGATCGCCGGCTCATAGGCCGGCGGGGTTGCGCGTTCGGCTGTTTCGCTCATGGCTGAAACCCGCTATTGTTCCCTCGCTCGAACCACATCTTGTGGGAGGGACGCTCAGTCCCTACCGTATTTTCGACGTTTGCACGGTATCGCATGGCTGACCTCTTCGACAACCTCGCCCGCAAGCCCGGCTCCGGCTATTCCGCCAAGGACATCGAGGTGCTGGAAGGCCTCGAGCCGGTGCGCCGGCGTCCCGGCATGTATATCGGCGGCACCGACGAGCGGGCGCTGCACCATCTCGCCGCCGAAGTGCTCGACAACGCCATGGACGAAGCGGTGGCGGGCCATGCCAGCCGCATCGAAGTCGAGCTGCACAAGGACGGCAGCCTCCTCGTGCGCGACAACGGCCGCGGCATCCCGGTCGACCCGCATCCGAAGTTCCCGAAGACCTCGGCGCTCGAGATCATCCTGACGAGGCTGCATTCGGGCGGCAAGTTCTCGGGCGACGCCTACAAGACCTCGGGCGGGCTGCACGGGGTCGGCGTCTCGGTGGTGAACGCGCTCAGCGACCGGCTCTGGGTCGAAGTGGCGCGCGACAAGAAGCTCTGGACGCAAGAGTATTCGCGCGGCAAGCCCAAGACGAAACTGAAGGATGGCGGCGCCGTCGCCAATCGACGCGGCACGACGGTGGGATTTCACCCGGATCCCGAGATCTTCGGCGACAAGGCGCAGTTCAAGCCGGCGACGCTCTACCGCCTGGCGCGCTCCAAGGCCTATCTCTTCCGCGGCGTCGTGATCCGCTGGTGGTGCGATCCCGCGCTTGCCCGGCCCGAGGACGTGCCGCAGGAGGAGCGTTTCCACTTCCCCGGCGGGCTTGCCGACTACCTCGCTTCGCTGCTCGAGGGCCGTGAGACGCTGACCCCCCTGCCCTTCCTCGGCGAGCACGAATTCGGCGAGGGCGGGCGCGTCGAATGGGCGATCGCCTGGCCCGAGGATCAGGAAGGCTTCCAATCCTTCTACTGCAACACCGTGCCGACGCCGGAAGGCGGCACGCATGAGGCGGGGATGCGCGCCGGGCTGACCCGCAGCCTCAAAGCCTATGGCGAGCTTGCCGGCAATCGCCGCGCGGCGCAGGTGACGGCCGAGGACGTCATGACCGGCGCGGTGGTGCTGCTCTCGCTCTTCATCAAGGACCCGCAATTCCAGGGCCAGACCAAGGAGCGGCTCGCCTCGCCCGAGGCGGCGCGGCTGGTGGAAGGCGCGCTCAAGGACCATTTCGACCATTGGCTCTCGGGCGATCCCGAAGCGGCGCGGCTGCTGCTCGACGCGGTGGTCGAGCGCGCCGAGGAGCGCCAGCGCCGCCGCCAGCAGAAGGACCTCGACCGCAAGAGCGCCACGCGCAAGCTGCGGCTGCCCGGCAAGCTCGCCGATTGCAGCGCCGGCGCCGCCAGCGGCACCGAGATCTTCCTGGTCGAGGGCGACAGCGCCGGCGGCTCGGCCAAGCAGGCGCGCGACCGCGAGACGCAGGCGATCCTGCCCTTGCGCGGCAAGATCCTGAACGTCGCCTCGGCCAGCGCCGACAAGCTGCGCCAGAACCAGGAGATCGCCGACCTGCTGTTGGCGCTGGGCTGCGGCTCGGGCGAGCGCTATGCGGAGGAGAAGCTCCGCTACGAGCGCGTCATCATCATGACCGACGCCGATGTCGACGGCGCTCACATCGCCTCGCTGCTGATGACTTTCTTCTTCCGCGAGACGCCGAAGCTGGTCGCCTCCGGCCGCCTCTTCCTCGCCGTGCCGCCGCTCTATCGGCTCCATCAGGGCGAGACGACGCTCTATGCCCGCGACGACGCGCATAAGGATCAGCTTTTGAAAAGCGCCTTCGACGGCCGCAGCAAGGTCGAGGTCAGCCGCTTCAAGGGGCTGGGCGAGATGCCGGCGAAGCAGTTGCGCGAGACCACCATGGATCCGGCGCGCCGCACGCTGTTGCGGGTGACCTTGCCTGAGGAAGGCAAGCGCGACTTCAAGAACACGGTCGAGCTGGTCGAGAGCCTGATGGGCCGCAAGCCGGAGCTGCGCTATCAGTTCATCCAGGAGCGCGCGCAGTTCGTGCGCGACCTCGACGTCTAGCGGCGACGCGGCGTCACGCCGCAGTCACGCAAAACCCCTATCCTGCGCTATGATCGATGGCGGCGGCGCCCGATGCCGCGCGCGAGGCAGGCGATGAGCAGCGATCCGACCAAACCCACCTATGTGCTGGTGCTGCAAGGCGGCGGCGCGCTCGGCGCCTATCACATCGGCGCCTATCAGGCGCTCGCCGAGCACGGCCTCCTGCCCGATTGGGTCTGCGGCATCTCGATCGGCGCGATCAACGCCGCGATCATTGCCGGCAACCCGCCGGAGCGGCGGCTGGAGCGGCTCGAAGCGCTGTGGGATTTCATCTCCTGGCCCGCGCTCTTCGCGCCCGGCGGCGGCGAGACGCTGCACGCGCTCTACAACACCGCGAGCTACGCCGAGGCAGTGATGTTCGGCCAGCCGAATTTCTTCCTGCCGCGGCCGATCAATCCGCTCTTCGCGGCGCCGGGCCGGGCGGCGACGAGCTTTTACGACACCGCGCCGCTGCACTCGACGCTGCTGCGCTTCGCCGATTTCGCCGTCGTCAGGGAAAGGACGATCCGCCTCAGCCTCGGCGCCACCGACATCGCCACCGGCGACCTGCGTTTCTTCGACAACGAGCGGGACGTGATCGGTCCCGAGCACGTCATGGCGAGCAGCGCGCTGCCGCCGGGCTTCCCGCCGGTGGAGATCGACGGCCGCTCTTATTGGGACGGCGGCTGCGTCTCCAACACGCCGCTCGAGGCGGTGATCCGCCACCCGCCCGCGGGCCACGCCGTCGTCTTCATGATCGACCTCTGGAGCGCCGCGGGCAAGCCGCCGCAGCGGATGAACGAGGTGCTCTGGCGCCAGGCGCAAATCCAATACGCCAGCCGGACCGCGGCGCATATCGAGGCCGTCGCCGCCAAGGTCAAGCTCGACTGCGCGCTGCGGCGGCCAAATCCCACCGCGGGCGAGAGCGACAGGGCCGTGCCCGACGACGCCGCGCTGCTGGCCGGCGCGCTCGACATCGTGCACATCGTCTATCATCCCGGCCCCGACCAGATCCCGAGCAGCGGCGCCGAATTCTCGCGCTTCTCGCTGCGCGAGCGCCGCCGCGCCGGCCATCGCGACATGACCCAGGCGCTGGCGGCCTCGCCCTGGCTTGCGCCGCCGGCGCCGTCCCATCTCGGCGTGCGCGTGCATCGCGTCGCGGCCGACGGCGTGACGACCGACCTCGCCGCCGGTCTCCGCCCCGCCCCGCCCGAGGCGCCGTCGCCTGGCGCCGAAGCCGGCGCGCCGCCGCCCAAGAAAAGAAAACGCGCCTGACGCCCCCGGACAGCCGCCTCAGCCCTCGAGCCAGGCGCGCAGCGCCGCGGTCACCGCTCGCGGCTGCTCGAGCGTCGAGAGATGGCCGCAGCGCTCGACGACGTTGAACTCCGCGCCGGGGATCAGGTCGGCGATCTCCTCGTGGAGCGCGAGCGGCGTCGCCTGATCCTCGCGCCCGCACAGCACCAGCGTCGGCACGCGGATGCGGCGCAGATCCTCGCGCCCGTCGGGCCGCGCCATGATCGCGCGCATCTGGCGGAGATAGGCGTCGCGTCCGACCCGCTGCGCCATGTCCGCAACGATCCGCCTCAGCGCCCGGTCGGCAAGATGATCGGGATGCAGCCATTGCGGCAGCATCCGCGGCGTGATGCCCTTGAACGCGCCTTTCTGCGCCAGCGCCATCAGGTCGCGGCGGACCGCCAGCCGCTCCGGCGTGTCGGCGCGGGCCGAGGTGTCGAGCAGCGCCAGCCGCGTCACCCGCTGCGGCGCCTGGCGCATGATCTCCTGGGCGAGATACCCGCCCATCGACAGGCCCGCGAGCGCAAAGCGCTCCGGCGCCTCCGCCAGCACCCGCGCCGCCATCAGCGGCAGCGACTCGTCGCGGGTGAGATCGGCCACGCGGGCGTCGGCGATATCGCTCAGCGCCTCGGTTTGCGGCGTCCACAACGCCGCGTCGCAGAGCAGGCCCGGCAGCAGGATCAACGGAATTTTCATCGTGGCGGCCGCGCTTCTTGCCGCTTCGTTAACCATTCCTGGGACAGTATAAAGTCCGGGCGCGCGTGCCAAGCGGGGCAGCCCTCCGGCGAAATGATTTGACTTTCGCGCGCGCAACCCCAATTAAAGGGCGAGCTTGAAAGTCAGAAAGTAGAAAGAGCGAAGTACAGAACTGCATGCGTTTTGCTGATTTAGGCCTCTCCCCAGAGGTCCTCAAGGCGGTGGCCGACGCCGGCTACACCGCCCCCACTCCGATCCAGGAACAGGCCATCCCCCATGTGCTGACCGGACGCGACGTTCTCGGTTGCGCCCAGACGGGCACGGGCAAGACCGCCGGTTTCACCTTGCCGATGATCGACATCCTCGCCGCCGGACGCGCCCGGGCGCGCATGCCGCGCTCGCTCATCCTGGAGCCGACGCGCGAGCTCGCGGCGCAGGTGTCGAACGCCTTCGAGACCTACGGCAAATACCACAAGCTCAGCATGGCGCTGCTCATCGGCGGCGAGAGCTTCGTCGATCAGGAGCGCAAGCTCGACCGCGGCGTCGACGTGCTGATCGCCACGCCCGGCCGGCTCCTCGACCTCTTCGAGCGCGGCAAGATCCTGCTGTCGGACGTCAAGATCCTGGTGATCGACGAGGCCGACCGCATGCTCGACATGGGCTTCATCCCGGACGTCGAGCGTATCGTGGGATTGCTGCCGCGGATCCGCCAGACCCTGTTCTTCTCGGCCACCATGCCGCCCGAGATCCGGCGGCTCGCCGACGCCTTCCTGATGAACCCGAAGGAAATCTCGGTGGCGCCGCCGGCCTCGCCGGCCGCGCTGGTGGCGCAGCACCTGATCGCCGTCCAGCCCCACGACAAGCGCGAGGCGCTTCGCCGCCTCATCCGCAACGAGGACGTCAAGAACGCGATCATCTTCTGCAACCGCAAGCGCGACGTCGACATCCTCAACCGCTCGCTGGTGAAATACGGCTTCAATGCCGCGGCGCTGCACGGCGACATGCCGCAATCCAAGCGGACCGAGACGCTCGAGCGCTTCAAGGAAGGCGGGATCCGCCTCCTCGTCGCCAGCGACGTCGCCGCCCGCGGCCTCGACATCCAGGGCATGTCGCACGTCTTCAATTTCGACGTGCCGATCCACGCCGAGGATTACGTCCACCGCATCGGCCGCACCGGCCGCGCCGGGCGCGAAGGCCGCGCCTTCACGCTCGCGACGCCCGAGGACGGCCGCTTCGTCGCCGCCATCGCCAAGCTCATCGGCAAGGACATTCCGGCGATATCGCTGGAAGGGCTGGGGACGGTCGAGCTTTCCGAAGAGGCCGAGGATCGCCGGCGCCGCGGCGACCGCCGTGGCCGCGGCGGCCGGAAGCCGCAGGACCGCGGCCGGCACGAGCTGGCCCAGCGCGACGAGCCGCGCCCCGAGGCCGCCCAGCGCGACCAGCCGCATCGCCCGCCGCGGGACAAGGGGCGGCGCGACGGCTCCCAGCATCCCCCGTTGCGCGAGGCGCCGCGACCCGTCACCATGGACCCCGAGGGCAAGGTGACGCCGCTGCCGCGGCGCGACGAGCGTCGGGACGATCACGACGACGATCGCCGCGTGGTTGGCTTTGGCGACCATCTGCCCGCGTTTCTGGCGCGTCCGCCGAGGATCGCGCGCGGCTAAGGGGTCGGTCCCCATGAAGACGATCTTCGTGATGGTGAAATGCGATCTCGGCAAGGCCTACAAGGTCGCCGAGGAAGCGGTCGAAAGCGTCGAGCAGGTCTCCGAGGTCTATTCGGTCTCCGGCCAGTACGACCTCTTGATGAAATGCTACCTGCCGCCCGATATGGATATCGGCCATTTCGTCGTCGACAAGCTCCAGACCCTCCCGGGCATCAAGGACACCTTCACCATCATGGCCTACAAGGCCTTCTCGGAAGACCGGTCTTATTGAGAGGGGTCGCTAGACCTATCAGATTCACGCGCCACTTCACTGCGCCTCCGCCGCTCCTCCCCTGAGGGCGGCGCCAGCGCTCGGCATAGACGATTTCGAGGTGCGGCAAAGACACTCCGCGGTGTCGCTGGCAAGCGATTGACCTATCGACAGCCTGCTGGCCGGGAGGACGGCTGGCCCGCGGCTGACGTAGAGACAGTTTCGAGCCATCCCTGCGTGCATCCGGTTGAAACGCACGAAACTATAAAGGCAGATGCGGGTCCCCTTGGATTCTTCCATGCCGGAACCATGTAGGAGTAAGCTGTTGGTAACCGGAGACGTCCATCATGATCCTTGACGGGTAAGAGACCAGCCGCCTAGTATTTTTGATGGATGCCGAGGCGCTCTTATGAGGAGCTTGACCATGACGATTTTTGGTGGAGAGGGGGACATCTAATTCTCCCGGCAATTGCTAAAAAGGCCTGCCAGTTCGGCGGGCTTTTTTTGTGCCTGAAGGGGAACCGCTGATGGGGAAGTGGAATTCAGTATTGGCAGCATCCGTCGTCTTCTTTTGGGGTACTGACAAATATTTATGGAGAAAATTGCAAGATACAAATGCTGATACTGCAATATTTGTGATAATATGCACACTTTGCGTCTGCGCTGTACTCGCTTCTTTTTTCTCCGAGGATCGTGAGGGTAGACAGGTATGGCTATTTCTCTGGATCTTCATCGCCATCGTGTTCGGTTCCATAGGGTGTTACTTAGTCTGGACGCCAGGAAATCCGACAGCGACGGTGGCGGTCGCCGCCGCCGCTCTCGCCACGATTGGTTGGCTCGTTCAGAGAGACAACGCGCTTTTCATCAACAGAAAACAGCACACCCTCTCGATACTCATGCAAATGAGGCAGAGCGAGACGTTCAACTCTCACCGGAATCGCGTCCACGCCAAGTTCCCGCCCGGCACCGGGATAAGCCGTCAGGATGTGCAGTGGCTGCTTGAGCAGCGAAAGGATCCTTCGAACTATGCCGATGGCGCAGACGGCAAACCCCAATACCCTTTGATAGATTCCATCCAGTTCCTCGCGAACTTTTATGAGTTCCTCTCGGCAGCAGTGCGGCAGAAGGACTTGGACGAAAGCCTCCTATACGAAAGCATCGGGAATATCGCGATCAACTACTATGAAAAGGTCGCACCCTGGTTGAGGCACTTCCAACAACCCGGTCCGGATGGCGCCCCAAGTACCGACACGTACAATCATTATTGGTGGCTGTACCAGCGTTGGAAGGCACGCGCCGAAAGCTAGCTGTCCGAGTGGCTAAGACCGGCATTGGCCCTTCCGTAACCGCCCCACGCGGAGTTACAGGCGCCAGCCTTGCCCCCTCGCCCGCCTCGGCGTAGATTATTTTAGGTCTAAAATATCTCGAGGCGAGGCAGGGTGGCGGTGGATCCGGCAAGACCGCTCCTCGGACGTCACGCCGTCGTCACCGGCGGCGGCGGCGGCATCGGCGCGGCCTCGGCCTTGGCGCTGGCGCGGCTCGGCGCCCGGCTCAGCCTGATCGGCCGGCGCCCGGAAAAGCTCGCCGCGGAGGCCCGGGCGATCGCCGACGCCACCGGCGCAGAGACCGCGACGCTGAGCCTCGACGTCACCGATGCGGGCGCCGTCCATGCCGCCTTTGCCGGCCTCGGCGCGGTCGACATTCTCGTCAACAACGCCGGCGCCGCCGAAAGCGCGCCTTTCGCCAAGACCGGGCTCGACCTGCTGGAGCGCATGCTGGCGGTCAATCTCAAGGCCGCGTTCCTCTGCACTCAGGCGGTGCTGCCGGCCATGCTGGCGGCGAGGCACGGGCGCATCATCAACATCGCCTCGACCGCGGGCCTCATCCCCTACGCCTATGTCAGCGCCTATGTCGCCTCCAAGCACGCGCTCATCGGGCTGACGCGCGCGCTGGCGCTGGAGACGGCGAAGACCGGCGTCACGGTGAACGCGGTCTGCCCGGGCTTCACCGACACCGACCTCGTCGCCCGCGCGGTCGAGACGATCGCCGCCAAGACCGGACGCTCGGCCGAGGCGGCGCGCGCCGAGCTTGCCAAGACCAACCCGATGGGCCGCCTCGTCACGCCGCAAGAGGTGGCGAGCGCCGTCGCCTATCTCGCTCTCCCGAGCGCCGGGGCGGTGACGGGACAGGCGATCGTCGTCGCCGGCGGCGAGGTCATGCCGTGAGCGAAACGCGCCTCGAGCCCGATCGCGAATCGGCGCTGATGAGCGACGACAAGCTCGAGCTGAAGCTGTGGCTGCGTCTCCTCACCTGCAGCAGCCTGATCGAAGGCGAAGTGCGCGCCCGGCTGCGCGAGACCTTCGCCACCACCTTGCCGCGATTCGATCTTTTGGCGCAGCTCGACCGCGCCGTGGACGGCCTCACCATGGGCGAACTCAGCTCTCGCCTCATGGTCAGCAACGGCAACGTCACCGGGCTGGCCGAGGCGCTGGTGCGGGAGGGCTTGGTCTCGCGCGTGCCCGAGCCCGACGACCGCCGCAGCCTGCGCCTGCGCCTGACCGCCGCCGGCAAGCGCGCCTTCGACGCCATCACCCCCACCCATGAGCGGTGGATCGAGCAGATGATGGCCGGCCTCACCCGCGCCGAGATGGCGCATCTGCTGACGCTTTTGGGCAAGCTCAAGGCGTCGGCCCGCGAGACCGCGAGGCCGTGATGCAGCTCTTGGCACCCCTACGCATCGGCGGCATGACCCTCCCCAACCGGGTGGTGGTGCCGGCGATGGTGACGCGGCTGTCCGGCGAGGACGGCTACGTCAACGACCGCGTCATCGAGCGCTATCGGCGCTATGCCGAAGGTGAGGTCGGGCTCATCGTCGTCGAGGCGACCGCTATCCACGGCAACAAATCGGGACCGCTGCTGCGGCTCTCCGACGCGAGCTTCATCCCCGGCCATCGCGCGCTGGTCAAGGCGGTCCACGGCGCCTCGGCCTCGAAGGTGGTGCCGCAGCTCATCCATTTCCTCAAAGTCGCGCGCTCCGGCTGGCGCCAGCGCATCGACAGCCTCTCGAGCGCCGACATCGACCTCATCGTCGAGCAATTCGGCGCCGCCGCCGCCCGCGCGCGCGACGCGGGCTATGACGGCCTCGAGCTGCATTCGGCGCATGCCTATACGCTCTCCTCCTTCCTCTCGCGCCACAATCCGCGGCGCGATGCTTATGACGGGCGCACGCTCGAAGGCCGGCTGCGCCTTTTCGGCCGCGTCATGGCGTCCGTGCGTGCGCGCGTCGGCGCGGACTTCCCGATCGGCGTGCGCTTTCTTGCCGAGGAGGCGATCAAGGACGGCTATGCTCTGCCCGATGCCGAGCGTATCGCCTTGCGCATGGCGCAGCTCGGCGTCGACTACATCTCGCTCTCCATCGGCGGCAAGTTCGAGGACGCGATCCACAAACCCGGCCAGCCGCTCTATCCCTATACCGGCTATTCCGGCGATCGCTGCATGCCCGGCGACTGGTATCCGCCGCTGCCGCACGCCGAGCACGCCGCGGCGATCAAGCGCTACATCAACGCCAAGGGCCATGACGTGCCGGTGGTCTCCGTCGGCAAGATCAGCGATCCCCGCGACGCCGAGCGGCTGCTCGTCGAGGGGAAGGCCGATCTCATCGGCATGGCGCGCCAGCTTCTCGCCGATCCCGATTGGGTGAAGAAGCTCGCCGAGGGCCACGCGGATGCGATCATCCGCTGCATCTACTGCAATGTGTGCAAGCAGCTCGACGAGAATTTCAAGCTCGTCACGTGCTTCCTCTGGCCCAAGGGGATGATCCAGGCGCCGCGCGAGGCGGACGCTGCCGGCGGTCCCGCCTGGGATGACAAGGGCGCCGATCTTTCCGCCGAGATCCGCGACGGCAGGGTGCGGCTCGCCTGGCGGAAGCCTTTGGGCGAGGTCGCGGGCTATGACGTCCACCGCGCCGAGGATGACGGCGAGGCGCTGATCGTCGAGGCGGTGAAGAGTGCGAAATTTACCGATCGCCTGGCCTTGGGCGGGCTGCGCTACAGCTATTACGTTCGCGCCTATGACCGCTCCGGACGCCACAGCCCGCCGTCCAACAGCGTCAGCATCGACATGCCCCTTCCCGATCTCACGGCCGCGGAGCCGGCGGAGCCGCCCCATGCTTGATCCCAGCGCCCATCGCGACAGCTTCACCCGCGACCATCTGCCGCCCGAGGAGCAATGGCCGGTCTTCGATCATGGCGGGCTTGGCGAACTCGACTATCCCAAGCGCCTCAACGCCGCGGTCGAGCTGCTGGACCGCATGGTGGAGAAGGGTTTCGGCGCACGGCCGTGCCTGCGGCGCGAAGGCGTCCAATGGACGCATGTCATCGATCCCGACGGCCATCATCCCGTCCCCAAGCCCGTTCCGACCATCGAGATCTGGACCTATGCCGATCTCCTGGAGCGCGCCAACCGCATCGCCAACGTGCTGGTGGGCGAGCTTGGCCTGGTGCCGGGCGAGCGCGTGCTGCTGCGCGATGCCAACACGCCGATGATGGCCGCCTGCTGGTTCGCCGTGATCAAGGCCGGCGGCGTCGCGGTCGCCACCATGCCGCTGCTGCGCGCGCGCGAGCTCGCCTATATCATCGAGAAGGCCAGGGTGAGGTACGCGCTCTGCGCCGAGGATCTCGCCGCCGAGCTCGAGGCGGCGCGGCCGCAGGCGCCGGCGCTGGAGAAGCTGCTGCTCTTCCGCAGCGAGCGGCCCGACGGGCTCGAGGCGCTGATGGCGCGGCAACAGACGAGCTTCGCCAATGTCGACACCTCCCATGACGACGTGGCGCTCATCGCCTTCACCTCGGGCACCACCGGCGCCGCCAAGGGCACGATGCATTTCCATCGCGACCTGCTGGCGATCTGCGACTGCTTCCCGACATACGTGCTGAAGCCCGGGCCCGATGACGTCTTCTGCGGCAGCCCGCCGCTCGCCTTCACCTTCGGCCTCGGCGGCATGCTGCTTTTTCCCATGCGCGTCGGCGCCTCGACGCTGCTCATGCCCAAGGTGACGGCGGAAGGGCTGCTGCAGGCGATCCAGCGCCATCGCTGCACCGTCTGCTTCACCGCGCCGACGCTCTATCGCGCCATGGCCGATCTCGCGCGCAATTTCGATCTCGCCTCGCTCAAGAAATGCGTCTCGGCCGGCGAGACGCTGCCGCTGCCGATCTTCGAGGCCTGGCAGCGCGCCACCGGCATCAAGATCATCGACGGCATCGGCTCGACTGAGATCCTGCACATCTTCATCGCCGCCGCCGGCGACGACATCCGCCCCGGCGCCACCGGCAAGCCGATCCCCGGCTATCGGGCGATGGTGGTCGACGACGCCGGAAAGCCGGTGCCGCCCGGCACCGTCGGCCGCCTCGCCGTGCGCGGCCCCACCGGCTGCCGCTATCTCGACATGCCGGAGCAGCAGAAGAAATACGTGCAGAACGGCTGGAACCTGACGGGCGACGCCTATCGCATGGATGGCGACGGCTATTTCTGGTACCAGGCGCGCACCGACGACATGATCATCAGCGCCGGCTACAACATCTCCGGCCCCGAGGTCGAGGCGGCGCTGCTCGATCATCCCAAGGTGCTGGAATGCGCCGTCGTCGGCAGCCCCGACCGCGAGCGCGGCGAAGTGGTGAAGGCGTTCGTCGTGCTGCGCCCGGGCGCGACCGCCGACGAGGCGACGCGCACGGAGTTGCAGGACTACGTCAAGGCCGAGATCGCGCCTTACAAATATCCCCGCGCCATCGAGTTCGTGGCCTCCCTGCCGCGCACCGAGACCGGCAAGATCCAGCGCTTCCGCCTGCGCGAGCAGGAGCGCCAGAAGGCGGGGCGCTGATCGGCCTTGCGCGGCGGCCACGGGGCTCTCACCATGGCGGCCGGGTCTCGCTGCATAAGCAGCGGTGCGTCCTTCGAGACGCGCCCTCCGGGCGCTCCGCAGGATGAGGAAGTAGTGAATCGGGCATCATCGGTCGATGCCATTTTCAGTATCTCCTCATCCTGAGGAGCGGTCCGGAGGACCGCGTCTCGAAGGACGCATCACCGGTCATGCGGCGGAAACTTGGGCGCGAGGAAGCGATGGCGCAAACGGCAACGGCAGCGGGAAGCGGCTATGTGCTGCCGGTCTTTCCCTTTCACCGGCCGGCGGAGATGGAGGGCGAGCGCAAGCGCCACCCGGTGGCGGTGGTGGGCGGCGGGCTCACCGGCCTTACGGCCGCTTGCGATCTCGCCACCCGCGGCGTTCCCGTCGTGCTGCTCGACGAGGACGACACCGTGGGCGTGCGCGGCGCCTCGAGCCGCGGCATCGTCTATGCGCAGAAGACGCTCGAGATCTTCGACCGGCTCGGCATCTATGAGCGCGTGGCGGCAAAAGGCGTCACCTGGTCGGTCGGCAAGGTGCTGGCCGATGACGACGTGCTCTACAGCTTCGATGCGGCCGAGGGCTCGCTGTCGCGCCAGCCGCCCTTCATCAACCTGCAGCAATTCTACATCGAATGGTATCTCGTCGACCGCTTGATGGAATTGCCCGCGGCCGAGCTGCGCTGGCGCAACCGCGTCACCGGCATCGCGTCGCACGACGATCACGTCGCGCTCGAGGTCGAGACCCCCAAGGGCGACTACACGCTCGAGGCGCAATGGGTGATCGACGCTTCCGGCCTGGCGAGCCGCGTCCGCCAGGCGCTCGGCGCTCCGATGGCGGCCGAGCAGGGCGAGGATCGCTGGTGCATCAGCGACGTGCGCTTCGCCAAGACGCTGCCCTTGGAGCGCTGGACCTGGGCCAAGGCCGCCTTCAATGACGGCCGCGCCGTCTGGCAGCATCCGATGGCCGACGGCGTCTGGCGCCTCGACTACCAGATGGGCGCCGAGGCCGACCCGCGGCGCATCGCCGATCCCGAGACGGTGAAGGACCGCCTGCGCCGGCATCTCGGCACGACCGAGGTGGAGATCGTCTGGGTCGGGCCTTACGGCTATCGCACCCAGCTCATGGAGAATTTCCGCATGGGGCGCGTCTTCTTCGCCGGCGACGTCGCCCATGTCATGAATCCCTTCGGCGCGCGCGGCGGCAACAGCGGCGTGCAGGATGCCGAGAACATCGCCTGGAAGCTCGCGGCGGTGCTGAGCGGCGCCGCGCCCGAGGCGCTGCTCGACAGCTATGACGAGGAGCGCCACGCCGCCGGCGCGCACAATCTCCACGTCACCACCCGCACCATCCGCTTCCTCGCGCCGCGCTCGCCTTTCGAGCACCGCCTGCGCGACGCCGTGCTCGACCTCGCCCGCCGCTATGATTTCGCGCGCGCGCTGGTGAACACCGGCCGGCTCTCCGTGCCTTTCGACTATGCCGGCTCTTCGCTGACGACGAGCGGCGGCGGCGCCGTGCCCAATCTAGCGGTCACGCTCCCCGAGGGCCGGCCGGGCGCGTTGAGCGACTTGCTGCGCGGCGACGGCGCGCAGTTTCTGGCGCTGTGCTTCCCCGGCAGCACGGC
Source organism: Allostellaceae bacterium (assembly GCA_035623985.1). GTDB lineage: Bacteria > Pseudomonadota > Alphaproteobacteria > ATCC43930 > CGMCC-115725 > DAHUYF01. Next base: position 38,841 of record DASPSJ010000073.1, read on the forward strand.
GCCCGATCTTCCCCCCGATCTCGCGCGCTGCTTTGCCTGCAACGGCGCGGTGGGCGGCCTTCCGCCGCTGCGCGGCGACGGCCTCGACCGGCTGGGCGGCGCGGGCGAGGTGCTGGTCATCCGGCCGGACCAGCATCTGGCGGCGCGGCTGGCAAGGCCCGATGCCGCAGCCGTGCGCGCCGCCATCGACAAGGCGCTTGGCCGAGGGCAGGCGCGATGAGGACAGACCCCAACATCCCCGACGCCGACGGCTTCTACGAGGCGCTGATTGCCGCGCAGGAAGGGCTGAGCGAGGCGGAGGCCGAAGCCTTCCTGCTGCGCCTCATGCTGCTGCTCGCCAATCAGGTGGGCGACCAGCAGGCGCTGCTCGACGCGATTGCCGCGACGCGCGCCATGGTCGCGCGCAAAGCCCATGGCTGAGCGGCACCGCCATCGCCTCGCGGCGCTGCTGCTGGCGCTCTTCTGCGCCGCGCCCGGCAGCGCGATGGCGGCCGATGCCGGCGAGCTGTGCGGCTCCTTCGTCCGGCTGAAGATCGAGCTGGCGCCGGTGATCCGCGCCGATGCCGGCGGGCCGGCGAGCGATCACAGCTTCGCCTGCCTGATGTGGCAGAGCTTCATCTATCTCAACTGGCCGGCCAAGGCGCCGGGCGAGCCCGATCCCGCCGCCCGCTTCGGCGCTCCCGGTGCCACCGTCTGGGAAACCTACAAGCGCCATGACGAGGTGTTCCGCCCGGGCGCCGCGCCGCCCGCGCCTTGGGGCGTCCCCGACCGTTCGCGGAGCGGACCGCGGCCGCTGTCGCTCACGCACCAGACCGACGGCGAGACCCTGGTCGATCGCGCCGGCAGGCCGGTCTATTACGAGATGCTGATCAACCGCGACGAGTTCAACTACATCGTCGCCAACCGCCTCTATGACGCCTCGGCGCAGCTTGCCCTCGCGCGCAGCGACGGCATCGTCCTGCCCGCGGGCCCGAGCGCCGCCTATGGCCCCATCGGCACCATCGAGATCAAGGCGGCGTGGAAGGTGCTGAGCGCCGCCGAGCTGGCGCAATCGCCGCGCCGCTTTCACACCGCCGAAGCCGTGCTCGAGGACGGCACGACCGCGACGGTGGGGCTGGTCGGCCTGCATCTGAACCAGCGCATCACCGGCTTCACGGAAGGCGTCTGGGCGAGTTTTCTTCAGGTCGACAGCGCGCCCGTGGCGGGCGCGGAAGAGCCGGCGCAGGCCTATTCCTTCTACGATCCCTCTTGCGCGCCTTGCGCGGTCAACGCCCGCACCGAGCCGCCGCAGAGCACGCAGGTCGAGCAAGTCTTTCCCGTGGCGCCGTCAGCGCGCGCGATCAACGATTTCGTCCGCGACCTCATCCGCCGCGACGACCCGGCTTCGCCCTGGCAGTTCTACGAGCTTCTGGGCGTGCAGTGGCCGCAATTCGCAGCCGGCCTGCCGACGCCGGTGCCGGATCCCCAGCGCCATCTCCGCGGCGTGCCGCTCTCGGTCGGCACGCCCAGCACGAGCACGTTGATGAATCCGGTACTCGAGACCTTCCGCCAATCGCCCAATGTGAGCTGTCTCGGCTGCCATGCCGGCGGCGCCACCGCCGCGAGCGATGGCGCCACGCCGCTCGCCGCCGATTACAGCTTCCTGCTCGGGCATGCGCAGAAAGCGGCGGCGCGCGAGTGAGGACGGAACCCGGGATCCGTCAATCAAACTCTCACGCGTCGGGCCCGGGCTTGACCCGGGCACCCGCGCATTTCAACGAGCGCGCTGCGCCTCGCGTATGCGCGGGTCAAGCCCGCGCATGACGATGGAGGGATGTCGACGATCGACATTGCCGCCGCTCCGGTCGTTGACAGCGGCGGTCGAGCCCCCGACAATTGGTTGCAAGCTGACCGAGGGGGACACCGGTTATGCGTCAACGGCCGAGCGGGTCCGGGGCGCGATGGGCCGCGTTGCTGGCGGGGATCCTTGGCGTCGCCCTCCTCTCGCGATCTTCGCTCGGCTATAACCATGACGGTCATTTCTACACGATCGTGGCGGTGGAGCATGACGACGATCCGCCGCTCTCGGGCCTCGCGCGGGACGAGGCGATCCTGATCGGCTTTTGCGGCCAGGTGCCGGACCTCGCGGACAATCTCGAGGCGATCACGCTGCGCGTGGAGGAAATCCCCAGCCTCACCGGCACGCTCTGGGGCGGCTTCGGCTTGTGCTGGGGCGACGGCGTCCGGCGCATGGCCACCGTGCATCAATTCGTCCACGCGCTCACGGGATCGCCGGCCGAGAACGTGACGGCGGCCGCAATCGACCTCATCAGGACGCTGCGCAGCGGCCAGGAAGCGGCGAAACTCGATCCCGTCCGCGCTTGCGCCATCGGCTTCGCGCTCCACCTGCTGGGCGACAGCTTCGCCCATCGCCGGCTGGACAAGCCGGATCGAACCTATCCGCCGGGGCTCGGCCATTTCCGCGACGGCCACGATCCCGATTATATCGAGCTGCGCTCCGCGCTCTGGGACCGATATACGCGCACGCTCGCCGCCGCCCTCGGTATCAGCAGCGACGCCGCCCATTGGGCCGCACTCGATCGGGTGGCCCCCGACAATGCCGCCAACGGCACCGAGGAGAACGGCTTCAACACCAAGGAAATCGTCGACGCGCTGACGGGGTTGCTGGGGCCGGACGCGCCGCTCTGGGCCGGTTATTCTCCGCCCCTGGAGGATTTGAACAACAGCGACGGATTGATCGCCTCCTATGTGCTCGAGAAATCTTTCGACGACATCGTCGCCAAGTATCATCGGGAGTTGCAACGCTATGGGACATTCACCTTCGACGAGGTCTGGGCGCTTTACCTTCCGGCGGCTATGGCCGCCTTCAGGCGCCATGACGTGACGACCGTGTGCGACCCGCGCTAGGGCAAGCCGATGAGCCAGACTTTCGCCGGAGCACAGCCGCATCCCCTGCATTACCGCCGCATCCGCCGGCGGGCGCGCCTCGTCTCCTGGGCGGCGGTGCCGCTGCTCTATCTGGCGCTCGGCGTCTGGTGGCTGTTCACGGTCGCGGCCTGCGTGGGCGGCTCTCCCGGGCCGCGGGTTACCCCGCTTTGCCGGAATTTCCATTGGCTTCCGGACGTCATGATCGCGCTCATCGCGGTGTCGGCGCTCGCTCTCCTCTCGGCGCTCAACTGGTATGCCGAGGACGCTTTCGGCCGGACCCGGGCGCCGCATGCCTCCTTCGTGCTGCATGTCGCCGGCAACGCGCGGCACGCCTATGGCCGCCTTGACGCGGCGCACCGCGCGCATGTGCGGTTTGCCGTCGAGATGATCGGCTGGTCCTTGGCCGCGGTGATCGCGACCTTGGTGACCGCCCTCACCTATTTCGACATCGGCGGCGTCAACCTGTTCGGCTTCTTGTTGGTTGCCGCGGCGTTGCGCCTGCTCTTCGCGCTTTATCGCCGGATCAGGATGACGCTCCATCCGCCCGCGGCGCCGCCGACGGTTCCGACGACGTGACCGGCAACCGGGCCGACGGGTAGCGGCTGCCGCGCCTCCCTATTGCTTGAAGAGCTCTGCTCGCTTCTTGGCGGCCTTTCTGAGGTGCTCGCCGCGCGTTCGGCTCCGGCGCAGGATCGGATGATCCTCGCTGGTCGCCGACAGGATGCTGCTGGTGGCCGCTTTGGCGTTTACGAATTCGCGCAGGCTGGTGCCGGGAGGCTGAAGGCCGATCGTGGCGATGAAGGGCGGCAGGGCCGGGTTGAGATGCTGCAATTGTTGGAGCGCGCCCTGCTCGGGGTTCCACCAGGAAAGATATCCTCCCTTCAGCACCTGCCTCGGCGCCGTGATCGCTCCGGTGAAGCTGTAGCGCGTTCCCGCGCCCGATGAGGGGTCGAAAAAACGCGGCGTGTAGAAGTCGGAGACCACGACGTCGTCGATCAAGTAGGCGTTGTCCGCGCTCTCGCTGGGATCGCAGATCTCGACCAGGTATTCGAACTTGCCGGCGGCGTCCTGCACCTGTCCCCCGATCACCTCGATGGCGCTCGAGGCGACGAGCCGGTTGCCGCTGGGATCGACGAGCATTTCGAGGGTCTCGTGGCTTGCCGCCAAGGTCCAGCCGGGACCCCAGCCGACTTCCGCGTAGGGCTGATTGTGCTGCGATTGATGAAAGCCGCTGGGGCCGCTCAGTTGCGGAACGATGTAGACCGGCCAGATGCCAGCGGGAACCTGGCCGTCATTGGGGAGCGCCGACACCGTCGCGCTCACCGGCCAGAACTGGCACAAGTCCCGCTGGACCTGCACGTTGATCGCCGCGGCCGCCCGCGTCAGCTCATCGGGCCCGATCGTTCCCGTCAGGTCGATCAATCCGACCCGCGCCAGCAAGGTCATGCCCTTCTCCCGGATTTTCAATCGGAGCTTGCGGACGCTACCACATTGGGCTGGGCCATAAAATCTATTATCCGGAGGTACAAATCTGCAGCCCAGTGTTCGACCGCCGTCAGATTTTCAACCTAAACACGATATTCTTACCCATTTTGGATGACAAATATCGGTAGCTTAAAGTACGATGGTATTTATCTCTAGTGGTACCCTCCGGCGGAAAGCCAAAGCACGTTCCCGCGGCGGAAGACGGGGAGGAACGCTCCTATGGAACGCGGCTTGGGATCGCGCGTGAATAATGCGCTTAACGTGGCGGGACGGCTTGTTCTGTTTTTGACAATGCCTATAACCGGTTGCGTCGCTTATAACTCGCCAAATATGGGCCAATTCTACGGTCCACGTTATTCTTATTGCCGAAATATATATGGACAATTATTTCCGTGCTACATTTATTACACTCCCCAGCGGGTGGTTTACATTCCGCCCGGCTACGCTCCTCTTCGTACCGTCTACGCTCAACCTGGGCCAACTCAGTTTCCTCAATTGCCCAATGGGGCCTATCCGCCTCCGACACAAGCCCCTGCCCCACCCACGCCACCGGGACCAGCGCAGTTTCCTCAATCGCCCAATGGGGCCTATCCGCCTCCGACACAAGCCCCCGCCCCATCCACGCTATCGGGACCTTCGTTGATTGAGGAAGCGGCGAAAGAGGTAGCAGAGCATTACGTCATGGATAAATCAATGGAAGTTGCCGATGCGGCAATCGAAAAAATGCGCGACAAAGCGGCAAAAGCGAAAGAGGCGGCGAAGAGAGAAGCTGCGATAAGTGCTGCAATAAGAGACACGGAAGCAAGTATGGCGAGAGCAGGCGCGGTTGGCGCGGAAACGAGAGCGGCCGCCTTAGAAGCAAGAGCGGCTGCAACGGCAGCAAGAGTTACGGCGGGAGAGGCGGCGGGAGGAGGTGAAATTCTAGAAGCGCTAGTAGCTGTTGATTTAGGAGAGGCGATCTTAGCCGCCGGAGCAGTCTACTTGCTGTATAAAGTATTGTTTGAACATACCGGCAGCGCGAACTAGCACTCGCAAAGAGTCGGCCTCATCCAGCCGAGTGGGGCTATATAGCGATAATAATGAAATGATAACCTCGCAGCTCCCCTCGATCGAATATCAACCCCAAGTCTTTGCTGCTATCCCTCCCCCACCGGCCCCTCATCGAGCCTGACCACCGCCCCCTCCAGCTCACGTCCCGGCGCGCGATAGCGCCGCATCACCAGCGGGTCATGGCCGGGCACGATGTGCCGCGCCGTGTCGGCGAGCTGATAGAGCCGCTTGTGCCCCTCCAGCATGTCGGCGACGTTGAGCACGATCGGGAAGGGCCGCCCCTGCTCCATATTGGCGTAGAGATGGCTGGTGTCGGAGGCGAGCACCACCCAGCCGCGCCGAGTGAGGACGCGCACGCATTGGATGCCCGCCGTGTGGCCGCCGATGCGATGGACGGAAAGCCCGGCGGCGAGATCCTCGTCGCCGTCATGAAAATGGACGCGGCCGGCGAAGATGTGGCGCACCATCGCCATCACATCCTCGGCGGCAAAGGCGTGACGCATCACCGGATGACACATGCAGCGCCCGGTGGCGAAGGCCATCTCGCGGTCCTGGATGTGGAAGCGCGCGCGGGGAAAGGCGTCGAGCGTGCCGGCGTGATCGTAATGGAGATGGGTGATGATGACGTCTTCGATCGTCGCGGGATCGATGCCGAGCGCTTTCACGCCGTCGGCCGGCAGGCGCAGGAGCTGGCGCTGGCGCGCCCGCGCCGCCGCCTCGCCGAAGCCGGTATCGACGAGGAAGACGCGGTCCGAGCGCCGCGCCACCCAGACGAAGTAGTCGAGCGGGGAAGCCTCGTCATGGAGATCGCCGCCGATGAAATTCTCCGACGCGCGGCGCTTCGCATGATGCGCGTAGCGGATGGCGAAGAGGTCGAAAGGCTCTATCGCGCTCATGCGCTGGCCCTCGCGCCCTGCGGCGCCCCGCGGAATTTCGGCATGACCTCGGCGGCGAACAGCTCGAGCGAGGCGAGCGCCTTGTCGATGCCGTACCAGGGCGGGTAATGCAGCATGAGCGAGGAGAGCCCGGTCATGTGCTGCAGCCGCTGGAGCTTCTCCACCACCGTCCTGGGCGAGCCGTGCAGGATGATGTCGCGCGAGAGCGTGTCGTAGTCGCGGCCGGCGCTGGCGCCGGTACCGACGGTGCCGAGATATCCCGAGGTATGGCCGCTGAAGAAATGCGCCTGGTGGCGCAGGATGCCGGCCTCGCTCTCCGCCTTGGCCTTGGCGTCGCTTTCCGCGACATAGACCCAGCGCGCGATGTCGACATGGCCGCGCGCGGGATTTTGCCGCAGCTCCGCCGGCGTCTTCTCCAGCGCCTCGCGGTAGTGCTTCACTTGCTTCGCCAACCCCTCGAACGGCGTCCAGGTGGAAAGCATCAGGCCGAAGCCCATCTCGCCCGCCACCGCGATCGAGCGCTCGGTGGCGCCGGCGAGCAGGATCGGCGGATGCGGCTGCTGCTGCGATTGCGGGAAAAGCTCGTACTCGCCATCGACCTTCGCCGTGAAATGCCTGCCGCGATGGTCAGCGCGCTTTTCGTGGAAGAGCTTCATCAGCAGCGGCAGCGCCTCTTCCTGGATGTCGCGCCGCGCCGCGAAATCGACGCCGAAGCCGTCGAACTCGTATTCGCGATAGCCGGAGCCGAGGCCCAAGGCGAAGCGGCCGTTGCTCAGGATGTCGAGGAAGGCGGCGTTCTCCGCCACGCGCAGCGGGTTGGCGAGCGGCAGGGTCACCACCGCCGTGCCGATCTTGATGCGCCGCGTCAGCGCCGCGAGATAGGCGGCATAGACGAAGACATCCGGCATGATGCCGTACTGGTTGCTGAAATGATGCTCGGCGACCCAGGCAAAGTCGAAGCCCAGCGCGTCGGCGCGCAGCACCTCGCGCGTCACGCGCTCATGCACCGCGCGATGCGGATAGGGCTCGGTCTCGGTGTTGGGATGGGATGTGAAGAGAATGCCGAATTCCATAAGGGGTCCCGCTCCTCCCTGGGGGCTGGCCTTGCCCGCCGCTCTCCCGCATCATCCCACCGCCACACGCCCCGCGCCAAGAGAAACCAATATCAGGAGGAAAGAGTGAGCGCAGAGACGATAGGCTTTATCGGCGTCGGCCGCATGGGGCTCCCCATGGCGTCCCGGCTCATCGCGGCGGGCCATCGCCTCGTCGCTTACGACGTGCAGGGCCAGGCGCTCGGCGCCGTCGCCGCGCAAGGCGCGGAGAAGGCCCAATCCCCCGCCGAGGTTGCCTCGCGCGCCGAGATCGTACTGGCGAGCCTGCCGATGCCCGACACCGTGCGCGCGGTGGCGCTGGGCGAGAACGGCGTCGTCGAAGGGACGCGCGCGCGCCTCTTCGTCGATCTCTCCACCACCGGGCCGCGCATGGCAAAGGCGGTCGCCGCGGGGCTTGCCGAGCGCGGCATCACCGCCATCGACGCGCCGGTGAGCGGCGGCATCGCCGGCGCCGCCAAGGGCACGCTCGCGGTGATGGTCTCGGGCCCGCCGGCCGATTGCGAGCGCCTCAAGCCGATCCTGCAGGCGCTTGGCCGTTTTTTCTACATCGGCGCCGAGCCCGGCATGGGACAGATGATGAAGCTCATCAACAATCTGCTTTCGGCCACCGCCACCGCGGCGACGTCCGAGGCGGTGGTGCTCGGCGTCAAGGCCGGGCTCGATCCCCGGATCATGATCGATGTCATCAACGCCGGCAGCGGCCGCACCACCGCCAGCGAGGACAAATTCCCGAAATCGATCCTGCCGCGGAGCTTCGATTACGGCTTCGCCTTGGGCCTCATGTCCAAGGACGTGAGCCTCTGCATCGGCGAGGCGGAGGCGCTGGGCGTGCCGATGTGGATCGGCAACGCGGTGAAGCAGATGTGGCTCTATGCCCTCGCCCAGGGCGGCCCCGAGCAGGATTTCACCGCTCTCATCACCCATATCGAGACATGGGCCGGCGTCACCGTCGGCGGCAAGCGCAGATAGACCGCCCTGTCCATAATACCCTGACAGGGTTCGCTCCGGAGGTAGATCCGCTTCGCGGCCCGACCTCCGGTCGATCTTTTCGACCATATCGCAGATGCACAATAAATCCCGCTCGATTTTTCCTTCCAATATTTACAACTCCACAAGCACTCCCTATGGATAATGCGGGGACCGGAAGTCCTTTCAACAATATTGATGATTGTCGGAGTTTTCTCGTGCATTTGCGCAGTATGGTCGCGACGGCCCCGGCCAAGGATGGCGCGAGACTGGTCACCTTCGAGACCCAGTCGCGGCACGATCGTAGCTGGCGCACGGTCGGCATTTTCGACGACCGCCTCTCGGCGGTGGCCGAGGCCGAGCGCATTCTGGAAGCGCATCGCTCGCCGGCGGTGCGCGTCGTCCAGGTGCTCTACGACCCCCGCAGCTCGACCTGCACGGAATACACCGTCTTCCGCGCCACCTGCTTCGACGAAGAGAACGAGCGCGCCCGCTTCCACGTCCCCGACCAGGAGATGTTCGAGTGGGGCGCCGACGGCCGCCCGCATGCCGAGCGCGACGAGCGGAAAGCGTCCTGGATCGAGCGCCACTGGCCGCGCTGGGCGCCGGACTGGGCGACGACCGCGCTCGGCCTCTCCTTTGCCGTGCTCATCGCCTCCGTCCTCTTCCGCTGGACGCGATAGCGCGCCCCTTGCCTCGAACGGGCGGCGATGACAGTGTCGCCCGCCATGGATCTGCTGATCTATTCCGGCCTCGAGCTGCTGGGCGACGGCGTGATGAAGCTGCCCTTTCTCGGCGCCGTGCGGCGGCGCTGGCCCAAGGCGCGCATCACCTGGCTCGCCGGCAAGGGCGAGACCGTCTATGCCCATGCGCTGGCGCCGCTGGTGGCGCCGCTGCTGGACGAGATCATCGAGAATGCCGGCATCGGCTCGCGCGCCGCCGAGTTGCTGCATCGGCCGTTGCCGGGGCGCCGCTTCGATCTCGTCATCGACACCCAGCGCCGCGTGCTCACCACCCTCATCCTGCGCCGGCTCGACACGCCTTGCTTCGTTTCCGGCGCGGCGCGCTTTCTGCTCTCGGACAAGCGCCCGCCCCGCGGCTACCGGCGGCCGGACCGGCTCATCGACCAGCTCCTCGACCTCGTCGCCATCGCCGGCGGCGAGCGCGTCGAGCCCTCCTTCGAGCTTGCCGTCGGGCCGCCTTGGAGCGAGGCGGCGGCGCTGGCCCTGCCGGCGGGGCCGGTCTATGTCGGCATCGCGCCGGGCGCCGGCGGCGCGCACAAGCGCTGGCCGCGCGACCGCTTCCTCGCGCTCGCCCGGGCGCAGCTTCAGGCCGGGCGCAATGCCGTGCTGGTGCTGGGGCCGGAGGAGCGCTCCTGGGCCGAAGAGCTGCGATCGGCGCTGCCCGGCGCGCTCTTCCCGTTGCAGGACGCGCGCATCGCGCCCGCCGTCGCCGCCTCGCCGCTCTACACGCTGGCCCTGGCGCGGCGGCTTTCCGTCGCCGTCGCCAATGACAGCGGCACCGGGCATTTGCTGGCGGCCGCGGGGGCGCCGCTGGTGTCGCTGTTCGGCCCCAGCGCGGCGGCGAAATTCGCGCCGGCGGCGCGCCGGCTGACGCTGGTCGAGGCGCAGCGCTTCGGCGGCAGCGACATGGCGCTGATCCCGCTCGAGGCGGTGAGCGAGGCGATCGAGCAAAATCTCGCGGGCTCGGATGCGCTATCGGAGTCGCCGGAGACAGCGCACGCGACAGCTACCCCCACCTCGCCCTCCCACTCCGCCGGGAGGCGGAGAGAGTTGGAGTGAGGTGGGACGACGAACGGAATAGCGACCTGTTGGTATTACGCCGCCGCCATCACCCGCGCCGGCGGCAGCCGGACGGTGACGGTGGTGCCGACGCCGGGCGCGCTGGCGATGGCGAGCGTGCCGCCATGCAGCTCGACAAGCTGCTTGGCGATGGGCAGGCCCAGCCCGGTGCCCTCGTACTTGCGGTGCAGCCCGGTATTGACCTGGCGGAACGGGGTGAGCGCGATCGGGATCTCCTCGGGCGCCATGCCGATGCCCTGATCGGCGACCGAGATGGCGAGCGCGCCCTGCGCGTCGAATTCCGAGCGCACGGTCACCGAGCCGCCCGGCTCGGAGAATTTGACGGCGTTGGCGAGAAGGTTGATGAGCACGCGCTTCAACGCGGTCTCGTCCACCTTGATGACGATGTCGCTGTGGCGCTTGTCGTGGACGAGCGCGACGCCGACGCCGTCGGCGCGCGGCTTCACCAGGCGCAGCGCCGAGACGATGATCGCTCCGGGCTCGACCACCACCTCCTCCAGGCGGAAGGAGTTCGCCTCGATCTTGGCGAGGTCGAGAATGTCGGTGATCACGGTCAGGAGATGGCCGGCGCTGTGGCGGATATCGGCAACGTAGCCGTCGTATTTGGCCGAGCCGAGCGGGCCGAACAGGCCGGCCTGCATGATCTCGGAAAAGCCGATGATGGCGTTGAGCGGCGTGCGCAGCTCGTGGCTCATATTGGCGAGCAGCTCGGTCTTGGCCCGGCTCGCCGCTTCCGCCGCTTCCTTGGCCCGGCGGATTTCCTCTTCGGCGCGCTTCTGCTCGGTCACGTCGATCGCCGCCACGATCGCCGCCTGATGCCCGTCGAAGGCCAGGCGGTGCGAAACGGCGTCGACGGCGATCTCGCTGCCGTCGGCCTTGCGGTGGCGGCAGATGCCGAGCCGGCCGAAAGCGGGGAGGACCCGCTGCTCGCCCGCGCGCGCCGCCGGCGCCGGCTCGAGCGGAGCGACGTCAGTGACGGTCATCGCCCGGAACTCGGCGCGGCTATAGCCGTATTGCGCGATCGCGGCGTCGTTGACCTCGAGGAAACGCAGCGTCTCGACGTCATAGGCCCACATCGGGATGGGGTTGCCGAAGAACAGCAGGCGGAAGGTCGCCTCGCTCTGGCGCAGCGCTTCCTCGAGCCGGCGCCGCTCGGTGGTATCGCGCAGCAGCGCGATGAGCTTGCGGTCGCCGGTGATCTCGTCGTTCACCGGCACGGCGCTGATATCCGCCCAGAAGCTCGAACCGTCCTTGCGCCGGCAGGCGAGCTCCAGCCGCGAGGCATGGCCGCGCTCGGCCGAGGCGTGCAGCTCGGCGACCGCCGCCGCCTGCGCCTCGCCGCTCCACAACAGGCTCGGCGGGCGGCCGTAAAGCTCCTCGAACCCATAGCCCGTCATGCGCGTCATCGCCGGGCTCGCATAGACGATGCGCGTCGCGCCGGCGTCGTCGAAGCTCCCGTCGACCTCGGCGACCATCACCGCGTCGTCGGCATGCAGCACCACCGATTGCAGCAGCGTGATCCGCTCTTCGGCAAGCTTGCGCGACAGCACCGGCCGCACCTTGTCGGCAAGCTCCTCGATGCGGTCGGCGAGCTTCTCCATGTCCGGCGGCGCCCGCTCGAACAGGAAATTGAGCGCGAAACTGCGGCCGTCCTGCCGCACCGGCACGCAGATCGCCGCATGCAGCCCGATCGCCATCGCATCGCCCGCCGCGGAGAAGCGGTCGGCGGCCGCGCCGATGTCGGCGACCACTTGGCGCTTGTTGCCGGCGAGCACGGAGCCGACCAGGCTGTTGGTGAGCGTCAGCGGCGCCTTGCGCTGCTGGTCGAGGCGCTGCGCCCAGGCCGCGCCGCTCAATCCCCAGGCGGCGACGAGCTGGCACTTCTTGCCGCGCCCGACCACCGTCCAGGCGCGGCCATGCGCGGCGCCCACCGCCTGGCAGATCAGGCTCAGCGAGGTCTCGATCGCCGTGCTGACGCTGGGCGCCTCGGCGATCGCCAGCATGAGCTGGTTGACGAGCGTGAGGTCGTCCTCGGCGCGGCGGCGCGCGTTGAGCTCGAGCCGGAGATCGAGCTCGTTCATCACCAGCCGCGCCAGGGTCTGCAATTGCATGCAGTTCTCGTCGGAGAAATCGCCGCGCGGCTTTTCGTCGATGATGCCGAGCACGCCAAGGCGGTGGCCCTCGCGCGTCAGCAGCGGCGCGGCGGCATAGAAGCGGATATAGGGCGCGCCGGTGACGTAGGGATTGTCGTGAAATTGCGGATCCTGCCGCGCGTCCGGCACCACGCAGACCGCGTCGCCGAGGATGGTATGGGCGGAAAGCGACGCGGCGCGCGACGTCTCGCTGATGGCGAGGCCGACGCGCGACTTGAACCACTGCCGCTCAGCGTCGATCAGCGAAATGAAGGCGGTGGGCACGGCGAAAAGCGAGGCCGCGAGCCGGGTTACGCGGTCGAACGCCTCTTCCGCGGCGGTGTCGAGGATTTCATATCGCCGCAGCGCCCGTAGGCGTTCCGTCTCGTCCGATAACAGCGGAAAGGACACGCTCGGCCACCGGAAGCTCTTTGCTGTGGCACAATAGTGGCTTTCGGGTCGTAAAATTTTTATTAACCCCAACCCGTCCGCGCGAACGAGCCGTCTAGATTGCACTCAACAGGTGAACGCTGAAGAGCGCCGCCGGATCCGTCCAATGTCGCAACGGCCGGAAGCCGCTGCGTGCCGCCAGGCGCTGAAACTCGGCGATGGTGTATTTGCAGGAATCCTCGGTGTGGATGCGTTCGCCCTCGGCAAAGCGGATGGCGCGGCCGGCGACGGTGACGATCTGGTCGGCGCGGCTGCGGATGAAGATCTCGATGCGGCCGGCGGCCTCGTTGTAGGAAGCGTCGTGCGCGAAGCGGTCGAGGTCGAAATCGGCATCGAGTTCGCGGTTGATGCGCTCGAGCAGGTTGAGGTTGAACGCGGCGGTGACGCCGGCGCTGTCGTTATAGGCGGCGTCGAGCAGCGCGGGCGCCTTTTTGAGGTCGACGCCCACCACGAAGACGCCGCCGCGCTCGATCACGCGCCGGCACCCCGCCAGGAAATCCACCGCCGCCTCGGGCGTGAAGTTGCCGATGGTCGAGCCCGGGAAGAAGCCGAGCCGCCGCCCCTGGCCGCGCGCCGGCAGCGTCGGCAGGCGCAGCGGCTGGAGGTAATCGGCGCAGACCGCCACCACCGGCACTTCGGGAAAGTCGGCGGCGACCTCCTCGGCGGCACGGCGCAGCGGCTCGCGCGAGATGTCGATGGCGACATAGGCCGCGGGCTCCTCGAGCGCGTCGAGCAGCAAGCGTACCTTGCGCGAGGCGCCGCTGCCGAATTCGATAAGCTGCGCGTGGCGGCCGGCAAGCGCGCCGATCTCCTCGGCGCAATCGGCGAGGATCGCGATCTCGGTGCGCGTCAGGTAGTACTCCGGCAGCTCGCAGATCTCCTCGAACAGCGCCGAGCCGCGCTCGTCATAGAGAAACCGGCAGGGAATCGACTTGGCGCGGCGCGCGAGGCCGCCCAACACCGCGTCGCGGAAGCTTTCCTCCGCCGGAGCGAGATCGTGAAACGCCGCGAGCGCACCGCCTTGTCTCATGCGTCCTCCGCCAGCCTGATGCCGCCGAACGCCCAACGCGAGGCCGGCGGGAAGAAATTGCGATAGGTCCGGCGCATATGGCCGGCGGGCGTCACCGCCGCGCCGCCGCGCAGCACCATCTGATTCGACATGAACTTGCCGTTGTACTCGCCGACGGCGCCGGCGGCGGGGCGAAAGCCGGGATAGGCGGCATAGGGGCTCGCCGTCCATTCCCAGGCATCGCCGATCATCTGTTGAAGCCCGCCGCCGGGTGCCGGCGCGGGGTGAAGCAGGCCGCTATCGGCGAGATTGCCGTCGAGCGCCGCGCCGGCCTCGACGGCGGCCACTTCCCATTCGGCTTCGCCGGGCAGCCGCTTGCCCGCCCAGCGGGCAAAGGCATCGGCCTCGTAGAAGCTGACATGGACGACTGGCTCGGCGGGATCGAGCGCGCGCCGGCCGCCGAGCGTGAAGATCGACCAGCCCGCCGCCTCGCGCCGCCAATAGAGCGGCGCCGCCCAGCCTTGCTGCTGCACCGCCGCCCAGCCTTCGGACAACCAGAACTCCGGACGGCGATACCCTTCCGCCTCGATGAAGGCAAGATATTCGCCGCAGGTGACCAGGCGGCAGGCGAGGCGGAAAGGCTCGAGCCAGACCTTGTGGCGCGGCATCTCGTTGTCGAAAGCAAAGCCCCGCCCGTCATGGCCGATCTGCCTGAGGCCGCCGGCCACCCTATGCCAGGCAAGCGCCGGCGCCGCGCGCGGCGCGGCCGGGGTTTCCGCGCGATAGGCCGGCTGCAACGGGTTGAGCGACAGCGCGTGCTTGATGTCCATCAGGATCAGCTCCTGATGCTGCTGCTCGTGCTGCAGGCCAAGCTCGAGCAGCGGCGCCGCCTCGCGCCATGGTCCGGGCTCGAGGCCGGCAATGAGCCCCGCCATCGCTTCATCGACATGCCGGCGATAGAGCGCGATCTCGGCGATGCCCGGCCGCGACAGCAAGCCGCGCTCGGGCCGCGGGTGGCGCGGCCCCTCCGCCTCGTAATAGGAGTTGAAGAGATAGCCGTAAGCCGGATCGAAGGGGCGATATCCCGGCGCAAAGCGCGCCAGCAGGAAAGTCTCGAAGAACCAGGTGGTGTGCGCGCGGTGCCATTTCGTCGGGCTGCAATCCGCCATCGACTGCACGGTCTGGTCTTCCGCCGAAAGCGGCGCCGCCAGCGCTTCGGTCTCCGCTCTCGTTGCGGCATAGCGCGCCGCCATCCGGTCGCGCTCGACGCCGGTCGCAACGCCGTTCCGCGTGATCGGCCTCATGCCTCCTCTTCCCCCGCTGCGGCGCGGTCATGTCTTGAACGGCGCCGTCACCGCAATGTTCCGTGCGAGCCTACCTCGCGGCGGAGCCGCGCAAAAGCCGCGCGTGAGGGGGAAATGGGAAGCGCCGGCGCAGCCGACAAGGCGCGGGGCTAGGGACCCTCCAGCGCGAGGCGCACCGCGTCGGCGATCTCGTCGGGCCGGTAGGGCTTGTGAATCACCTTACCGTGAAGCTGACGGTCGGGACGAGAAAGCTGCGCATAGCCCGTGGCGTAAAGTATCTTGAGACTGGGTTGCAAGCGCTTGGCGCGATCGGCGAGATCGAAGCCGTCCATGACGCCGGGCATGACGATATCGGTGAAGAGCAAGTCGAACTTGACCTCCTCCGAGAGAATCTGCAGTGCCACCTCGGCATTGGGCACGGAAAGCACGGAATAGCCGCGGCTGCGCAACGACGTCGCGACCAACTCGCGCACGTCGTCTT
Organism: Allostellaceae bacterium; assembly: GCA_035623985.1. Lineage (GTDB taxonomy): Bacteria > Pseudomonadota > Alphaproteobacteria > ATCC43930 > CGMCC-115725 > DAHUYF01. The sequence continues at coordinate 54,477 of DASPSJ010000073.1, forward strand.
CGTCCTCGACCACCAAAATGCTGAAACTCATACCGGCATCCTTTGTACCTTCGAATTCACACGCAGGTCCCAACCTGATGCCGAGTTTGGCGATCCCTCCTGAGGATCGATTATTTCTTGAGCCCGGCGCACTTTTGCCCCTTCAGGGGTCGTGGCGCGGCTCGTTATGGTAGCAAAACAGAAATCTCGGATGCGCGCAGCCGGAAAAAATACTTGCCCTCCGAACATCAATAATGATATTTAACCATCTAGTTAAGTAATTTGCGCCTCTGAATAGGGCATGAAGCGGGCCGCCGCCACTCTCGATCGCACCTTCGCCGCGCTCGCCGACCCGACGCGCCGCGCCATTCTCGCGCGGCTGGCGCTCGGCGAGGCGAGCGTCGGCGCGCTGGCGGCGCCCTTCCGCATGTCGCTGCCGGCGATATCCAAGCATCTCAAGGTGCTCGAGAGCGCCGGCCTGCTGCTGCGCGAGAAGCGCGGGCGCGAGCATCGCTGCCGGCTCGACCCGGCGCCGTTGCAGCGCGGCAGGGCCTGGCTCGACGAGATCAGGCTGTTCTGGGACGCGCGTCTCGACGCGCTCGCCGATTTCCTCGAAGAGACGGAAGATTGACATGAAAGCGACATCCGCCCCGACCGGCACGACCCTGCGACTTAGCCGCCGCTTCCGCGCGCCGCGCGAGCGCGTGTTCCGCGCCTTCACCGAGGCCGAGATGCTGAAGCGTTGGTGGGGTCCGAAGGGATTCGCGCTGCCCAAGGCGGAAATCGATCTCCGCCCCGGCGGCGGCTACCACTTCGAGATGATCGCCGGCGGATCCTTTCAGGCGCAGGCCGGGGCGGTGCTTCGCCTTAGCGGCACTTTCCGCGAGATCCGTCCGTATGAGCGTCTCGCCTATACTTTCGTCTGGGGACAAGGCGACTGGGCCGGCAGCGAGACGCTGGTGACGCTCGACTTCCACGAGGTCGGCGGCGAGACCGAGTTGATCCTGACCCACGCCCTGCTGCCGGAGGAGAGCGCGGCGGACGCGCACCGCAGCGGCTGGACCAGCGCGCTCGATCGCCTCGACGATATTTTCACCGGGAGGTAGGCCATGGCCGACGACATCGTCCTTTACGGCATCGCCCGCAGCAGCTACACGCGCACCGCGCGGTTGGCGCTGCACGAGAAAGGCGTGCCCTATCGCCTCGAGCCGGTCGATTTCGCCGACCCCGCCTATCGCGCGATCCATCCCTTCAACCGGATCCCGGCGCTGCGCCACGGCGACTTCGTGCTCTACGAGACCGACGCGATCTGCCGCTATGTCGACGAAGCCTTTCCGGGGCCGGCGCTGCAGCCCGCGCGTCCGGCGGAGCGGGCGCGGATGGCGCAGTGGATCAGCATGATCGGCGCCTACAGCTATGGCACCATGGTGCGCGACATCATCATCGAGCGCGTGGTGGCGGAAAGAAAGTATGGACGGCCTCCGGACGAGGCCCGCATCGCCGCCGCGCTCCCGGAGGCTGCGCGTCAACTCGCGCTGGTCGACCGGGCGCTGGCGCAGCAGCCCTGTCTGGCCGGCGGGGTGCTGAGCCTTGCCGACTTCTTCCTGGCGCCGATCGTCTTCTGGCTGGGCGCGATCCCCGAAGGCAGCACGCTGCTGCCGCCGGTGCCGCATGTTCGCGCCTGGTTCGAGCGCATGGCCTCGCGGCCAAGCTTCAAGGACACGCCGCCCAACTAGCCCGGATTTCTCACACAGGCACGAGCTGCGACGGCGATCTTTAGCGCCAGGGTAGGAGCCGGGACGCGCGGCGATGCCGGCATCGTAAGCGTCCCGGCGACGCCCACTGGCGCCAAAGAGCGCCGTCCCTGCGGGTTGCAGCGCGTACCTGTGGTAGAGTCGAGGACGAGCACGGTGGTGGCAGGCCACTCCGTTTCCCGTCCCCGCTCATCAAACCGGACGTGCGGATTTCCCGCATCCGGCTTTCCGACCGGCTTCATCGCAAGGCACACGGCGGCGGTCCCAAATGGACGCGCCGGAGCCGCATGACTCCAAGCGCGCCGAACACCGCTTCGGCAGGGAAGCGATGGGTGCCGTGCGAGGGCACCTTGTGACGCCTGACCAGGAAGTGCCGGACCCTGTCATAGACGTGGTTGTCGACCGCCCGGTATGCCGGCATTCGCGTGCCATAGCTGAAGTACGCCGCCCAGCCGCCGATCAGGCGGTTGAGGCGGTCGCGCACCTCGGGCCATGCACCCATGTTGCCGGGCACCAGGAGGTCGCTCACCTTGGCCTTGAGCCGCAATACGCTCTTCTTCGACGGGCTCGCGCCCAGGTACCAATGGCCATCCTTCCGGTAGTGGTGCGGGCCGAAGCTGTAACCAAGGAAGTCGAAGCGCTCGCGCCGGGCATCCCGGACTGCGGTCTTCTTCTCGTTGAGGGTCAGCTCAAGCTTGGTCATCACCGCTCGCGTCCACGTCAGCGCCTCGGTCGCGTAACCGCGGCTGAGGATGACGAAGTCATCAGCATAAGAGATGACGTGGGCTCGATAAGCCTTGCCTCGTCCGGTGCCCCGCCAGTGCTTCAGGAAGCGGTTCATGTAGAGGTTGGCGAGCAGCGGACTGATGACGCCGCCCTGCGGCGTGCCCTGTCGGCTGCCCTTCCCGCCCGTCATGCGCCGCGTTCCGTCGTCATCGCGCTCCTCGACCGGCGCTCTGAGCCACAGCTTGATCAGCCGCAGCACGTGCCGGTCGACGATGCGCCGCGCCACCGACCGCATCAGCTCTTGATGCGGGATCGTGTCGAAGTATTTCGACAGATCGGCATCCACCACGTCGGTGTAGCCGCGGCAGAGCAGCGCGTGCACCGCCTTGATCGCGTCGGCCCCGCTCCGCCCCGGCCGGTAGCCATAGGCCGTGGGTTCGAGGTCCGCCTCGAAGATCGGCTCCAGCACCAGCTTGGCGGCGGTCTGCACCACACGGTCCCGAATCGTCGGGATGCCGAGTGGCCGCTCGCCGCCGCCGGGCTTCGGGATCATCACCCGTCGCACCGGGGCTGGCCTGTACGTCTTCGCGACAAGCTCGTTCTTGATCCCGGCGAGCCACTCCTCCAGCCCTGCCGCCTCGATCATCGCAAAGCTCACCCCATCAACCCCCGGCGCGCCCCCGTTTGCGCGGGCCAGCGCGTAGGCGTGACGCAGGAAGTCTTCGCGATGAAGCTTGTCGTAGAGCAGGTAGAAGCGGAACGCCGGTTCCGCCTTCGCCTTGCGATAGAGCTTCCTCTGAAGGTTCCGGATGCTTTCTGGTGTTGCCAGGCTCATCGCCAATCACCGATCCTCGCCATCGTCGAAAGCGCGCCAGAAGTCAGGGTCCTTCCCTCCGCCGGCATTACCCGGCCTCAACGGTACCGTGACCCTGTCCGACTCCCGCCGGCACCGCAGCCCACGGCTGCGTCGAGGCCGTTACCCTCGTGCCAGACGGGCCTCCCCAGATTGCCCGCATCACCCTTCCACCGTGCCGTGCTCACTACCCCGGTGGATCGCTGCAGGTGCTTTCGACGGTTGTTTCCCTGCCGCGCTCGGCCTTCCCCGTTTCTCAGCCGGGTCGGCATCCACGACTTCACTTTCGAGGCCTGCTCAAGCTTCACTCACGTTACGGCCTATGGATTCGCTCGCCCACCTAAAGTGGACTTTGTCACGAGGCTTCCGTCCCGCCCGTTGACCCGGCGAAGCGGCTCGTCAGCTACCCAGTCCTACCGACAACTACTGGAGCGGGACTCTCACCCGCTGGTAATCTGCGCCTTCGAGGCGCACGTTTGTTGCCGCAAATCAGATTTGCGAGAGGGACAATCAAAGCACGTGCGCTCAGTTCGGATTGCCCCAGGTAATGTAGTCGAACACGTCCGAAGGCCCCGAGCATGCCACGGTAAAACCAGTAGCGGACTTGGAACTCACTTTTACTCCAC
>DASPSJ010000110.1:0-3116 GCA_035623985.1 Allostellaceae bacterium
ACCGGCGCGCGCTGCCGGAGCCGGTGTGGCGCGAGGCCGACGGCTTCGAGGCGCCGCAGGGGGCGGTGGAGGAGCTGCTGGCCGGGCTGTGGGCCGAGCTGCTCGGGCTTGCCCGCGTCGGCCGCCACGACAACTTCTTCGCCCTGGGGGGCGACAGCATCCTCAGCATTCAGCTCGTGGCGCGAGCGCGAGCCGCCGGAATCGAGTTGACGCCGCGACAGATCTTTCAGCAACAGACGCTCGCCAAGCTTGCCGAGACCGCTGGGCAGCGGCCCGCGATTCCCGACCAACCGACAACCTACGGCACGACGGTGCCGCTGACGCCGGTGCAGCGCTGGTTCCTTGCGCAACAGGGGCCATTGCGTCATTTCAATCAGGCGGTCCTCTTGCAGGTGCCGCCGCGGCTTGACACCGCGCGGCTCGAACGCGCGCTCGCCGCGCTCGCCGCGCGGCACGATGCTTTGCGAATCCGACTGTTTCGCGCGGATGGGGGGTGGCGGCAGTTGATCGCGCCGCCGGAGGAGGCAGGGCGCGGACCGCTTCTCGTCCATCTCGATCTCGCCGGGGCGAGCGCCGCCGTCCGGGACGCACGTCTCGAAGAGGCGGCGGCACGGCTGCAGGCGAGTCTCGATCCCGTGCATGGCCCGCTATGGCGGGCGATGTGGTTCGATCACGGCGACAGTCCCGGCCGCCTGCTGATCGCCATCCACCATCTCGCCGTCGACGCCGTCTCCTGGCGGATCCTGATCGAGGATCTCATCGCCGCCTATGAGCAGGGCGGCGAAGCGACCCCTCTCCCGTCGCGCACCACATCCTTTCAAAGCTGGGCGCAACTGCTTGCGCGCGAGGCCTATGCGCCCGCAACTCTCGTCGAACTCGCCTATTGGCGATCCGTCTGCGCCGGAACGTGCGCGCTGCCGCGCGATCATGCGGCAGCGGCGGCAAACCGGATCGCCGATAGCGAGCGCCTGACGCTGGCGCTCGATTCCGACACGACGCAACGCCTGTTGCGCGAAGCGCCGCGCGCCTATCGCGCCGAGATCAACGACATGCTGCTGACGGCCTTGGCGCTGGCCGTCGCACGATGGCAGGAGACGCGCTACGGCTTGCCAGCGCGCGAGCTCGTCATCGATCTCGAAGGCCATGGCCGCGAGGATATCGCCGACGCGGTCGATCTATCGCGCAGCGTCGGCTGGTTCACGACCATTTTCCCCGTGCGCCTCGACCTCGCAAGGCTCGACGCGGCCCGCGCGCTCGGCGGCGGCGGCGAAGCGGGCGCGGCGTTGAAGCGTTTCAAGGAGATGCTGCGCGCGGTGCCGCGCAAGGGGCTCGGCTTTGGCCTGCTGTCGCAGCTCAACGCCGAGACCGCCCCTGCCTTCGCCGATTTCCCGCAACGACAGCTCCTGTTCAATTATCTCGGCCAATTCGACCAGACGAACCGGGGCGAGTGGCGGCTCGCTGAGGAGTCGCCCGGAGCGATGGCATCGCCGTCGCGTCGGCGCACGCATCTCATCGAGGCAAACGCGCTGGTGAAATCGGGCAGGCTGCGCGTCGAGTGGAGCTGGTGTCGCGATATTCATGATCGCGCGTCGATAACCGCGCTCGCCGAGATCTTCTTCGCCGCGCTGCGCGGACTCGTCGCCCATTGCCTGACACCCGGCGTCGGCGGGCATACGCCGTCGGATTTCCCGTTGGCGCGGTTGCGCCAAGAGGATCTGGAGCGGCTGGAGCGCGATTATCCCGACCTTGAGGCCGTCTATCCGCTGTCGCCCTTGCAACAAGGTCTGCTGTTCCACGCAGCCTACGACAGCAACGCCGATCCCTATCGCGTGCAGCTCTGCCTCGACATCGAGGGCGCGCTCGATCAGCCCTCAATGCGCCAAGCGTGGCAGCACCTGCTGGACCGGCACGAATCGCTGCGCGTCGCCGTCATCGAGCGGGACGGACTGCCATTGCAGATCGTCCGCCATGGCCTCGCACTGCCGTGGCGGGAGGAGGATTGGTCGGCACTCGGCGAGACGGCCTTCCAGCGGCGGCTGACCGCCTTCCTCGACCAGGATCGCGCGCAGGGCTTCGATTTTGCCAGTGGTCCGCTGCTGCGAGTGGCGTTGCTTCGCCGCAGCGCGAGCCGCTGGGTGATGGTTCTCACCAATCATCACCTGGTGCTGGACGGCTGGTCGCTGTCGGTGCTGCTGAACGAGTTGGTCACGGTCTACAGCCAGCACGAGGATGGCGGGCCGGAGGTCCTGCCGCCACCGCGGGCCTATAGCGACTACCTGACTTGGCTGGCGCAGCAGGACACCGGCGTCGCGCTCGCCTATTGGCGCCAGCGGCTGGCCGGCGCTGCATCCTTGCCGGAAATTCTCGATCGGCCACCGGGCAGGCAGCAGGGCATGGCCGAGCGGCGGCTGACGCTCGGCGAGGAAATGGTCGCGGAGCTGCGCGGCTTCGTGCGCCGGCACGGCTTGACGCTGGGAACGCTCATCCACGCCGCTTGGGCGGTGGTGCTGGCACAGTACACCGGCCAAAAGGACGTCGTGTTCGGCACGACGGTTGCCGGCCGGGCGGGAGAAATCGCCGGCATCGAGCGCATGGTGGGCCTCTTCATCAACACGTTGCCGCTGCGCGTGAGCGTCGAAGCGGATGCTGTCGTCATCGATTGGCTCAAGGAGCTGCACGCACGCCAGCTCGACGATCAACGACACGGCTATGCTTCGCTCGCCGAGATCCAGCGCACGGCCGACGGCGCTGATCTCTTCCAGACACTGGTCGTCGTCGAGAATTATCCCCTGGCTGCCGCGCTGGTGGACGGTAGTGGTACAGACCGGACCGGCTTCCGCCTCACCGCCGCTTCGGCGCTCGAGCGGACTCATTATCCTCTGACGCTGATCGCGCTGCCTCGTCATTCGCTGGAGTTCCGCCTCAGCTTCGATCGCGCGCGGGTCGAGGAAAGCGGCGTGGTCCGCCTCCTCGGTCATCTGGAGCGGGCGCTGGCCTTCCTGTCGGCGAGCCCGGAGGCTCGGGTGTCGGAGCTGTCGCTGCTGTCTGCGGCGGAGCGGCGGACCATCACCGAGGGTTGGAACGCTACGTCTGCGGCGGTTTGCGCGACGACGCTG
>DASPSJ010000013.1:0-7076 GCA_035623985.1 Allostellaceae bacterium
CCGGGCCTCGGTGCTGGGCCTCGGGGGTCGGCTGGGATATCGGCTACGCCGTGCGCTTCTTGCTGTCGGCGCAGGCACGTTACATTACCGGCCAGACCCTGGTCGTCGATGGCGGCGCAACCTTGGTCGGCCCCTCGCGTACCCCGGAGAGCCAGCGATGAACCTCTTCGATCTAACCGGAAAGGTGGCGCTCGTCACCGGCGGCAATGGCGGGATCGGGTTCGGGATGGCGAAGGGCCTCGCCGCTGCCGGGGCCTCAGTCGTCATCGCGTCGCGCAACCGGGAGAAATCGCTCGTCGCGGTCGCGGAGCTCGAAGGGCTCGGCGCCAAGGCCGACTTCATCCCGCTCGATGTCGCCTCGCCGATATCGTGCCGCGCCGCGATCGGCGAGGCGGTGAACCGCCATTCCCGACTCGACATCCTCGTCAACAATGCCGGCATGTCGATCCGCAAGCCGCCCGAGACCTACACGGTCGAGGAATGGCGTCAGGTGATCGACACCAACCTCACCGGCGCCTTTGTGCTGTGCCAGGCGGCGCACCCGATCATGGAGCGCCAGCGCGGCGGCAAGATCATCAACATCGGCAGCATGATGTCGATCTTCGGCGGCGCCTACGCGGCGCCCTACTCGTCGAGCAAGGGCGCGATCGTCCAGATGTCGAAGTCGCTGGCGACCGCCTGGGCGCGCGACAACATTCAGGTCAACGCGGTGCTGCCGGGGTGGATCGACACCGAGCTCACCCGGCGTGCCCGCGAGCAGGTCACGGGGCTCAACGAGCGGGTTTTGGCCCGCACCCCGGCCGGCCGTTGGGGCGTGCCCGACGACCTCGCCGGCGTCGCGGTGTTTCTCGCCAGCGCCGCCTCGGATTTCGTCACCGGCGCCGCCATCCCGGTCGATGGCGGCTACGCCTCGGAGTTCTAGCCGGGGTTAGTCCTGCGCCATGTGCGGATGCGCCCGGTCGGGCTTGCTCCACACGCCGCTGTAATTGGCGGCGACGCCCATTCCGCGCAGCTGGTGGTAGCACTGCTCGCGGTCGCTCGCCAGGAAGCGGACAAAGGAGGGGTTCTGCGCGGCGCACAGGTCCAGCGCCTCGCGCTGGCGCAGGGTGCTCGGGTAGGTGCCGTTGTAGAGGTCGCTCAGCTGGGCCGGGGCGCTGGCGGCGGTGGCGGTGAGCACGGCAACGGCGCCGAGCAACAGCTTGGTAGAGGTCTTCATCGTCGTCTCCGCAGAGTCGATATCGGCCGATTGCCGGTACCGGCTCTTGCTCAAGCGACGTGCCAAAACATCAAATATTTGAAGATGAGGTTTTCCGCCAAATTTTATAGTTAAAAGGAATTATGGACTCTATCGTCTTGCAAATTGCGACGATCTTTGCGTGGCTAGTGATCGGGAACATGGGTAATATTTGATTAATCGGGGAATCGGCGATCAGTCACCGTTCTGTGGACGGCCGCCGCGCAGGGGAATTTCCTTGAGCAGCCAGGTCAGCGCGAAGCTCAAGGCGGCGATCCCGGTCGCGTAAAGAAAGACCGGATGGAGCGCCGCGGTGAACACGCCGAGATAGACCGCCTTTATCTCGGGCGGCAGAGCCTGAATTGCGGCCGGTGCGGCGGTCGCCGGCAGGCTCGCTTCGCCGGGCAGCCGCGCCGCCAGGCTCGTCGTCAGCCCGGCCGAGAAGATCGCGCCGAACAGCGAGACCCCGATCGATCCGCCGATCGAGCGGAACAGGCTGGTGCCCGAGGTGGCAACGCCGAGATCGCGGTAGTCGACCGCGTTCTGCACCGCCAAGACCAGCACCTGCATCACCATGCCGAGACCGAGGCCCAGCACCAGCATGTAAACGCAGGCCGTCCACGTCGCCGTCTCGACGCCGAGGGTGGCGAGCAGCCCGAGGCCGAGCGTCGCCACCGCGGTCCCGGCGATCGGAAAGGGGCGGTAGCGGCCGTACCGGTTGATGATCCGGCCGCTGGTCACCGAGGCGGCGACGACCCCGGCCATCATCGGCGTCAATGCGAGCCCGGCCAGCGTCGGGCTGACACCCTTCACCACCTGGAGATAGAGCGGCATGTAGGTGACCGAGCCGAACAGCGCAAAGCCGACGATAAAACCGACCGCGCCGGCGATCGTGAAGATACGGTTGCCAAAGAGGCGCAGCGGCAGGATTGGCTCGGCGCAGCGCCATTCGACAGCGGCGAACCCGGCAAGGCCTGCCGCCGCGACGCCGAACAATCCCACTGCCTGCGGTGAATCCCAGGCGATTCCGTTGCCGCCGAAACTGGTGAGCAGGATGACGGCGGTCAACACGGTGGCGAGCAGCGCCGCCCCGGCGACATCGAGCTGCCGCCGACGGCGCGTGCTCGGCGCGGTAAGGGCGATGCCGAGGATCATCACCGCGATCAGGCCGAGCGGCAGGTTGATGTAGAAGATCCAGCGCCAGCTGAGCTGCTCCACAAAGAACCCGCCGATCAGCGGCCCGAGCACCGTCGACAGGCCGAACACCGCGCCGAAAATTCCCTGGTACCGGGCGCGCTCGCGCGGCGAAAACAGATCGCCGACGGCGGCCATCGCGACGACGATCAGCCCGCCGCCGCCGAGCCCCTGCAGCGCACGGAACGCGATGAGCTGCCCCATCGACCGGCTGGCGCCGCATAGCGCCGACCCGGCGAGAAACAGCGCGATCCCCGATTGCAGGACGACCTTGCGCCCGAACAGATCGCCGAGCTTGCCGTAGAGCGGGGTGACGATCGTGGTGGCCAGCAGATACGCGGTGACGATCCAGGACAGATGAGTGAGCCCGCCGAACTCGCCGACGATCGTCGGCAGCGCGGTCGCGACGATGGTCTGATCGAGTGAGGCGAGCAGCATCACCAGCATCAGCGCGCCGAAAATCGTCCGGACCGGCTTGTTCTGGGATAGAGGGGCGATGGGCCGGACCGACGCCGCGTCGTCCATGAAATCTCCGGACGCGCCGGGGCGTCGGTCTAACGGTGGTCGAGGCCAGACATAGGGTTGAAATCCGCCCCGGGCAAGCCTTGCTCTCGGAGCCCTCCGCCGGCCGCTACAGGCCCAGGTAAAATTTTCGCACCAGCTCGTTGTTGTAGCTCGTCGGCGTTGTGGCCCTCAAAGGCGATCTGGCCGTGGACGATGACATAGCCGCGGTCGGCGATGCGCACCGCCTGGTTGAAGTTCTGCTCGGCCATCAAGACGGTCAGCTGGAAGGCGTCCTTCAGCTCCTTGATCTTGTCGATCGTGCGGCTGACGAGGATCGGCGCGAGGCCGACCGAGGGTTCGTCGATCAAGAGGATGCGCGGCGCCGACATCAGCGCGCGCGCCAGCGCCAGCATCTGCTGCTCGCCGCCCGACATGCTGCCGGCCATTTGCCGCCGCCGCTCGCGCAGCACCGGGAAGGTTGCGTACGACGATTCGAGATTGCGCTGCAGCTCGCTGCGCGCCTTGCGGCGGAACGCGCCCAGCAGCAAGTTTTCCTCGACCGTCAATTTGGGGAAGAGCCGCCGTCCCTCGGGGACGAGGCCGATCCCGAGATCGACGATTTCCTCGGTGCTGCGCCCGACAAGATCGATCGTCTCGCCGTCGATCTCCGCCTTGATGCTGCCCGAGGATGGCCGCAGCATGCCCATGATGCATTTCATCAAGGTGCTCTTGCCGTTGCCGTTGGTGCCGAGCAGCGCCACCGTCTCGCCCGGCTTCACCTCGAGTGCGATGTCCTCGAGGACGCGCACCGCGCCATAGGCGGCATTGACGCCGGAGAGAGAAAGGCTACTCGCCAATGTAGGCCCTCACGACGTCGGGGTTGCGGGTGACCTCCTGCGGCGGGCCGTCGGCGATCTTGCGGCCGGCGACGAGCACGATGAGGCGCTCGGAAAAGCTCATCACCGCCCGCATGATGTGCTCGATGAGGATGACGGTGATGCCGCGCTCGTTGAGCGCGCTCAAGAGCGCGAGGATGTCGTCGACCTCGGAATGCGACAGGCCCGCCATCGCCTCATCGGCGATCAGCAGCTTGGGCTCGGCCGCCATGGCGCGCGCCAGCTCGAGCTTGCGCATCTCCACCTGCGTCAGGTCGCGCGGCCGCCGCCCGGCCTTGTCGGCAAGCCCGACGAGCTGCAACAGCTCGCCGCAGCGCCCGTCGAGCTCGGCTGGCGCGAGGTGGCGGCCGTGGCGCCTTGCGTTCACGGTGTAGAGCAGGGGGATGCGGATGTTGTCGGCGAGCGAGAGGCTGCCGAAGGGCTTCGGGAGCTGGAAGCTCCGCGCCATGCCGAGCCGGGTGCGCTGATGGGCGGGCAGCCCGTCCATGACGCGGCCGTCGAAGCGCACGCTGCCGCTGTCGTGGCGCAAGGTGCCGCTGAGGCAGTTGACCAGCGTGCTCTTGCCGGAGCCGTTGGGGCCGATGAGGCCGAGGCGCTCGCCGGCGCGGAGCGAGAGGTTGATCGTGTCGAGGGCGGTGAAACCGCCGAAACGCTTGCCGAGATCCCTGACTTCGAGAAGCGCCGCCGTCATCGCGGGCTCTCCCGCCGCACGGCGTCGCCGCCGGCGCGCTTCCAATGCTTGCGGAGGCCGCGTTCGCGGATCGAGGCGAGGAAGGCATTGAACAGGCCGACGATGCCGTTGGGCGCGATGACGACGAAGGCGACGAGCAGCAGCCCGACGATCAACAGGTTGAGCGCCGAGGAGATGGTGACGGTGGCGAGCTGCTGGACGGTGCCGAGGAAGAGCGCGCCGATGAGCGGGCCGACCCAACTCGTCATGCCGCCGATCAGCGGCATGGCGATGCTGTTGACGGCATAGGCGAGGTTGAAGCCGGAAGCGGGGTCGAGATACGTCACGTAATAGGGTAGCGGCGCGCCGGCCATGCCCATGAGAGCGCCCGACAGCGTCGTCGCCGCCAGCTTCAGGCGGAGCGTCGGCACGCCCGCCGCCTCGGCCGCCTGCTCGTCGTCGCGGATCGCGGCGAAGCCGAAGCCAAGGCGCGAGCGCTCGATGCTGCGCGCGATGCCGATGGCAAGGACCGAGAGCACCAGCATCACCAGGAAGAGATAGATGATGTAGTTGCCGAGGAGCGGCACCTGCGCCGGGCGCAGGATGTAGGCGCCGCGTGAGCCGCCGACGAATTCCCAGTTGGTGATCAGCGTCTGCATCACCACGGCGAGCGCCAGCGTGGCAATCGAGAAGAACGCGCCGCGCAGCCGCAGCGTGAGATAGCCCATGCCGAAGCCGACGACGCCGGAGACGCCGCCGCCGATCATCACCAGAACGGGCAGCGGCAGCGGCAACAGCTTGTAGAGCGCCACGGTGCTGTAGGCGCCGAGGGCGAAGAACGCGGCGGTGCCGAAATTCACGTAGCCGGTATAGCCGCCGAGGATGTTCCAGGCGGTTGCCAGCACGATGTATTGCAGCACGACATAGCCGGCTTGGAAATAATATTGGTTCGGAACCTGCAGCGAGAGGCCGAAGAACGCGGCGCCGACGACGACCGCGGCGAGCCAGAAGGTGGCCGGGCGCATCGCCTAACGCCGTCCCATGATGCCGGAAGGACGAAAGGCAAGGGTCAGCAGCAGGACGCCGAAGGCCACCGCCGGCGACCAGGACGGGCCGTAGAAAGTCGCGGTGATGCTCTCGACCACGCCGAGCAGGACCGCCGCGGCGAGCATGCCGGGAAAGCTGCCGAGCCCGCCCAGCACGGTGATGGCGAAGACGCGGCCGATATAGTCGCGCCCGATCGAGGGCTCGACCGGCTGGATGATGATGAGGAAGGCGCCGGCCAGCGCCGCGGTGGCGATCGAGATGCCGAAGGCGATGCGCTTGATCTTGGCGGGACTGGCCGACATGAGCTGCAGCGCCAGGCGGTCCTGCGACACCGCCATGATCGCGCGCCCGGTGAAGGTGCGCGAGAGATAAAGCTGCAGCCCCGCCATCAGCAGGATCGACACGGCGAACGGCACCAGCATGCGCAGCGGCAGGTCGATGGGACCGTAATGCAGCGTCGGACCGATATAGCGCGCCTCGACGAAGCGATAGTCGACGCCGAAAACCAGGATCAGCGCCACCTCGACGATGAAGAGCAGGCCGAAGAAGAAGGCGAGTCCGCGCAGCGCCTCGTCGCCGCGCCGCTCGAAGACGGCGTAATAGATTTCGTAGACCGCGGCGCCGAGGACGAAAAAGACCGGAAGCATGACGATCGCGGTGACGACGGGATCGAGGCCGAAGCTGCTGTTGACGATGTAGGCGGCATAGGAGCCGAGGATGATGAAGGCGGGATGCGCGATGTTGACGATGTCGAGCATGCCGAAGGAGATGGCGATGCCGACCGAGACGGCGGCGTAGAAGCCGCCAAGCAGGACGCCGGCGACGACCGCGCCCAGCAGCAGATCGAGGGAGACTCCCATTGCGGCGCTTCCGCCCCCGCCTCAATGCCTGATATCGGTGTAAGGCGCTTCGACGTCGCCGGTGCGGAACTCGTCCGGCGCGACGATGACTTCCACGCCCGGCTTCTTGAACTGGTCGAGATCGTTGCCGGCGATGCCGCGATATTGGACGAAGATGATGCGCGCTTTCGCCCATTCGCCGTTGGTGGCGAATTTTATGTCGCCGACCACGGTCTTGAAGGTGGTGGCATGGATGTATTGGGCGATCTTTCCCTGGTCGAGTCCCTTGGTGGTCTCGACCGCCTGCCCCAGCACCTGCATCGCCGCATAGGCGAAGGGCGGCAGGTAGAAGCCGAGCTGGTCGGCGCCCTCCGCCTTGGCGCGCGGCTGATATTTGGTCAGGAACTCGGTGATGCCCGGGAAGTTCATGGTCGGCGACGGCGCGTAAAGGTCGTAGCAGATGATGCCGTTGAGCATCTCGCCGAGCTGCTGCTTGAGCGCGGCGAATTGCAGCCCGATCAGGCCGCCGCCGAAGACCGTGGTCTTGAGCCCGACCTCGTGCACGGCGCGCACCATGCCGGCGCTGTCCGGCGGGTATGACGCGAGATAGACGACATCGGGGCCGGTCGCCTGGATGGCGCGGACGATCGGCGTGTAGTCGACGGTGGTCGGCGGGTAGGAGCGGTCATAGA
>DASPSJ010000015.1:0-26128 GCA_035623985.1 Allostellaceae bacterium
CGGCGGCGAGCGTCGGCGTCGACAATCGGCGCACCAAGCTTGCCGTCTACCTCATTGCCGCCGGCATCGCCGGCCTGATCGGCGCCCTCGCTTTTCTCGAAAAGCTGCGCATCTCGCCCGACGCTGCCTTCAGCGTCGGCGACTGGACGGCAAATATCATCTTCATCGTCGTTATCGGCGGCATCGGCAGCATCGAGGGGCCAATTCTCGGCACCATCGTCTTCTTTGCGTTGCGGGCGCTGCTGGTCGATTACGGCGCGTGGTATCTCATCACGCTGGGCGCGCTTGCGGTCGCGGTCATGCTGCTGGCGCCGCAGGGATTGTGGGGCGTCCTCTCCCGCCCGCTGGGCCTGCAATTCTTTCCCGTGCAACGCCGCCTGCGCCTGCTAGACTCGGCCCCGCACGCCGCGCCGGGGGTTCCTGCCGCCGGACGCGGCGACTGACAGGGAGGAAGAAGCCATGCGCCTGTCCCGACGCGCGTTGCTCGCGGCCGCCGGCGCGCTGCCGCTGCTCGCCGCCCGCTCCGGCCTTGCCGCCGAGCCCGCCCGGATCCGCATCGGCTGGGTGGTGGCGAGCTCCAATTGGCCGGCCTTCCTCTTCGCCAAGGAAGGCGTCGCCCGGCATCAGGGCGCAAGCTACCAGATGGAGGACGTGCATTTCTCCGGCACGCCGCAGATGATCACCGCGCTCGCTTCGGGCGATCTCGACATCGCCACGCTCGCCTACTCGTCCTTCGCCCTCGCCGTCGAGAACGCGAAGATGGAGGATCTGCGGGTCATCGCCGACGATTTCCAGGACGGTGTTCCCGGCTACTACAGCGACGAATACATGGTGCTGAAGGACGGCCCCATCCGCGCCGTCGAGGATCTCAAGGGCAAGGTGCTCGCCACCAACGGCGCCGGCAGCGCCGTCGACATCGGGCTGCGCGCCATGCTGCGCAAACACGGCCTCGAGGACAAGCGGGACGTCACCATCATCGAGATCGGCCTGCCCAACATGAAGGCGGTGCTGAGCGAGAAGAAGGCCGACCTCGTCTGCGCGGTGACGCCGTTTTCCTGGGATCCCGGGCTGCGCTCGATCGCGCGCACGCTCTTCACGCAGAAGGAGGCGGTCGGCACGACGCAGATGATCGTCTGGGCGGCGCGCGCCGGCTTCCTTGAGAAGAATCGCGCCGCGATGGGCGATTTCATGGCGGACGCGCTGCGCGCGCGGCACTTCTTTCTCGATCCGGCGCATCACACGGAGGCGGTCGAGCTGGTCGCCAAGGTGGCGCGTCTGCCGCCGGAGCGGCTCGAGGACTGGCTTTTCACCAAGGACGACTACTACCGCGATCCCGACGGCCTGCCCAATCTCGACGCGCTGCAGGCCAATGTCGATCTCCAGCGCCAGCTCGGCTTCCTGAAATCGGGCTTCGACGTCCGGAAATACGCCGATCTCGCTCTCGCCCGCGCCGCGATGGCGAGCGTCAAGTAGCGCCGCGCAGCAGGTCGGGAGCAAAGCCGACGCGCTGCTGCGCGGCGATGAGGCGCGGCGTCGGGCCGACGGCGATGCCCCATTGGTCGTTGCGTCCCGGCGGCCAGGTCCAGTCCTCTGGCCCGCGCGCGCGGTAGCCGGCATCGACCTGCTCCACTTCGGCGGTGTATTCGAGGACGACGTCGTCGGGGCCGACGAAATAGGCGAAGACGTTGTTGCCGGGGCCGTGCCGGCCGATCCCCCAGTCGATGGCGTAGCCGTTGTCGCGCATGCGGCCGGCGCCGCGCATCACCGAATCGATGTCGGGCATCTCGAAGGCGATATGGTGCAAGGTCGCCCGCTCGCCCGCGGCGAAGGCGATGCTGTGGTGATCGGCGTTGCAGCAGAGAAAGGTGAGGTGCCGCGTGCGGTCGATGACGCGAAAGCCGAGATGGCGGCAATAGAAGGCGCTGATCGCCATCGGGTCCGGCGCGTTCAGCACGATATGCGTGATCTTGCCCGGACGGTCGGCGCGCGGGGCGGCATCTTCGTGCCGCGCGGCGCCGGCGAGGATGCGCAGCGTGCGGCCGTCGGGATCGCGGAAGGCGAAACCGTAGCCGCCGCTGGGCTCGGCGATGGGCGCCGGCGCCGCGATCCCCGCCATTCCGGCCTGGCGCAGCCCGGCATGGACGGCGTCGACCGCGGCCGCATCGGGCGCGGTGAAGTCGATGCGCAGCAGCGCCGGCGCGTCGCGGGCATGCAGCGCAAGCAGGTGATGGTGCGCCCCGCTGCCGCGGAGATAGACGGCATCGGCGCCCCGGGCGACCGGCTCGAGCCGCCACACCTCAGTGTAGAATTTCGCGCGGGAGGCGAGTTCGGCAACGCCGAGATCGACGCTGCGCACACCGTCCACAGCGGGTCCGATCACGGCGCCTGCTCCGGCTTGGCTTTATCCGAGCCTAGCGCGCCGGCGCCGGCGAGGCAAAGCGGTCCGGCGGCGGGACGGCGCTTTCCTGTCGCTTTCGCGACGCGGGGGACGTGTCTAACGATTGATTAATAGCCTCCTGATATCGCTGGGACCGGCCGCTGCGGCAGTCCGGAGAAAGCACCTTCATGTCCCTCACCTGGAAGGGCAAAAGCTGTCTGCGGATCAGCCTGCGCTGGCGGCTCATCGTGCTGGTGCTGCTGGCGTTGATGCCGGCGCTGATTTTCTTCGTCCGCTATGTCCATGTCGAGCGCGATCAGCTCATCGGCCAGGCCCAGGGGCGCGCGCTGCGGCTTGCCCGCGCCTGGGCGGGGAACCACGATACGCTGGTGCGCGAGGCGGAGCTTCTGCTCGAGGCCGCGCGACGCGACCCGGCATTGACCGGAGCGACACCGGGAGATTGCGCCGAGGCGTTGCGGCGGCTGGTGGCAAGCGTGCATTGGCCGTCGGAGGTCGACGTCGTCGACCGCAACGGCATCGTCCTGTGCGGCAGCGGCGCGGAAGAGCCGCGGCATTCTCCGCCCATGCTCTTTGTCGACGACCTCTTCGCCAGCCGCGTCCTCGAGATCAGCGAATTCCAGCTCGACGGCGCCGCGCGCTCGCTCGCCTTCGCCGGGCGGCGGCTGGCCGGCGCCTCGGACCGTGCCGTCGTCGCCGCCATCGATCTCGCCGAGATTCAGCGCCGCACCGAGCGCGAGGCCGAAGGCGCGCAATACGACATCATGGTGATCGGGCGCAACGGCCGGCTGCTGGCGCGCGATCCCGAGGCGGCGGGGCTGGTCGGCACGCCGATCGGCGCCGAGCATCCGCTGATGCCGGGCCTGATGGTCAAGACCGAAGGCGTCGCCGCGGGCCGCGGCCGCGACGGCGTAGAGCGCCTCTTCGCCTTCACCCAATTGCCGCAGACCGGCGCCAAGATCTCGGTCGGCCTGGCGCGCGAGGACATTCTCGGCGTCGCGGAGCGCAACGCCAACCGGCAGCTTGCCATGCTTGCCGCCGTCGCCGCCCTGGCTCTTGCCGGCGCCTGGCTGCTGGGGGAATTTTCGGTCATGCGCTGGGCGCGCGCCCTCGGCCGCGCCGCCGACGCCTTCGCGCGCGGCGATCTCAGCCACCGCGTCGTGCTGTCGCCGGCCGCCGGCGAGTTCGCCACCCTGGGCGACGCCTTCAACCGCATGGCCACCACCATCGAAGCGCGCACCGCCGCGCTTGCCGCCAGCGAGCGGCGCTTCCGCGACATCGCCGAGGTCGCCGGCGATTTCTTCTGGGAGCGCGACGCCGCGGGCCGCTTCACGTTTCTCTCCGACCGCTTCACCGAGGTGACGGGGATGCCGGCGGCGGAGCTTATCGGCAAGTCGGCCGGGGGCATGGCTCGCCTGGTGTCGGTCGACGACGACGCGACCCGGCTCGACGCCGCGCTGTCCCGCCATCGGCCGTTCCGCAATCTCGATCTGCGCCTTACCATGCCCTCGGGCGAGATACGCTGGTGGCGCGTCAGCGGCAAGCCGTTCTTCGACCCGACGACCGGCGTCTTCCTGGGTTTCCGCGGCGCCGGCAGCGAGGTGACCGCGGCAACCGTCGCCGAGCAGGAGCTGCGCGTCGCCAAGGAGGCGGCGGAGGCGGCGAATATCGCGAAGTCCGAATTCCTGGCGACGATGAGCCACGAGCTGCGCACGCCGCTCAACGCCGTCATCGGCTTCTCCGAGATCATGCAGCAGGAGCTGCTGGGGCCGATGGGCGTCGCCGCCTATCGCGACTATGCCGGCGACATCATGCAGAGCGGCCAGCACCTGCTGGCGATGATCAACGACATCCTCGACTTCGCCAAGATCGACGCCGGGAGCCTGCGCCTCAGCGAGGAGACGGTGGATCTCGTCGCTCTCGCCGCCCGCGCCGCGCGCGCGATCGAGCCGCAGGCGCGCGCCGCCGGCATCGCCGTCGCGGTCAAATCCGCCGTGCCGGCGCTGGCGGTCTCGGGCGATGAGCGGCGGCTGCACCAGGTGCTGCTCAATCTCGTGAGCAACGCCGTGAAGTTCACGCCGAAAGGCGGCAGGATCGATATCGAGCTGCACCGCGATGCCGGTGGCGAGACGCAACTGGTCGTGCGCGACACCGGCATCGGCATTGCGGCGGAAGATCTGCCGCGGGTGGTCGAGCCGTTCCATCAGGTCGATTCGGGCCATGCGCGCCGGCATGAAGGCACCGGCCTCGGCCTCGCGATCTGCGACCGCCTTGTCCGGCTGCATGGCGGCAGGCTGTTGCTGGCTAGCACCCTCGGCCAGGGCACGACGGTCACCGTCACCTTGCCGGCCGCGCGCGGCCTGCCCGGCGAGGAGCGCGCCGTCGCCCAGCTTCAGGCCTTGTCCAGAAAGGCGTCGCGTTGAGCGAGCCCGCGGCGCGCCTCTCGGGCGCCGCGGCAGAGCCGTCCTTCGCCTCAGCCGAAAGCCGGCGCGATGGCGGCGAGACCCGCGCCGGCGACGATCAGCCGGAGGGCGAGCGAGAGAAAGAGAGAACGATAGGGCATTGATGGGCTTCCCAGAGCCTTGCGCCGACCTCACCGAAAGAGGCGGCTGCTGTCGCGCTTGAGATGCGGCCTAAAGTCCCCTTTGAGAATTGCCGGAAATTGAAAAACATTGTTTTCTCGCGACGAACAATCGCGGGATTTCCCATGGACCGCCTCACCAGCCTCGAGGTCTTCGTCAAGGTCGTTGAGAAAGAGAACTTTGCCGCGGCGGCGCGCGAGCTTGGCCTGTCGCCGGCCATGGTCAGCAAGCACATCCAGGCGCTGGAGGAGCGGCTGGGCGCGCGGCTGCTCAACCGCACCACCCGGCGGCTCAGCCTGACCGAGGTCGGGCGCGGCTATTTCGAGCGCGCCCGCCAAGTCCTGGCCGATCTCGAGGACGCCGACCGCGCCGCCAGCGACCTGCAAGCGGCGCCGCGCGGCCTGCTCAAGGTGAATGCGCCCTTCTCCTTCGGCATTCGCCATATCGGCCCGGCGATCGCCGCCTATCTCGCCGCCTATCCCGAGGTGAGCATCGATATCAGCCTCAATGACCACTATATCGACCTTCTGGCCGAGGGGGTCGATCTGGCGCTGCGGATCGGCCGGCTCGCCGATTCGAGCCTGATCGCCCGCCGCCTGGCCCCCATCCGGCTGGTGGCCTGCGCCGCGCCCGCCTATCTCGCGCGCCACGGCGCGCCGCGCGCGCCCAAGGACCTCGCCGAGCATCGCTGCCTGCTCTACACCTATGCCTCGACCGCCGATGAGTGGCGCTTCATCGGCCCCGACGGCGAGGACGCGGTGGTCCGCGTCTCCGGCCGGCTCCTCGCCAATAGCGGCGACATCATCGTGGCGGCGGCACTGGACGGGCTCGGGATCGCGCTGACGCCGACCTTCATGGCCGGCGAGCATGTTCAGGCGGGGAAGCTCGTCACCTTGCTGCCGGGTTATGCCGCGCCCGAGGCGGCGCTCTACGCGGTCTATCCGCCGGGCCGGCATCTCTCGGCCAAGCTGCGCAGCTTCATCGATTTCCTGGTCGCGCGCTTCGGCGAGGAGCCGGACTGGGATCGCTGGTGCCGGGAGAGCCGGAAGGAGACACGGTGATTGCCGGGGCTTGCCCCGCCCGCTACAGATCGCGCAAGCGCATCCTGGGGAGGAGATAACGCCATGCTGCAAATGGTCGACGCCATTGCCGAGCGCAACGAGGGGCTGGCCCTGCTGCTCGGGCGATTGGGGCTCGGCGCGCTCTTTCTGCCGAGCGGCTTCAACAAGCTGAGCAACGCCGCCGGTTTTGCAGCCTATCTCACAGGGCATGGGGTGCCGGGACCGGTCATCGTCTGGGCATGGCTGGGGGCGCTGATCGAGTTCTTCGCCACCCTCGCCATCGTGTTCGGCTTCGCGACGCGCACGGCGGCGATTCTGCTTTGCGTCTTCACCATCGTCGCGGCGTTCATCGGCCATCCCTATTGGACGATCGCCGAAGCGGCGGCGCGGCTGCCGCAATACATCAATTTCTGGAAGGACATCGCCATCGCCGGCGGGCTGCTCTTCCTGTTCGCCCGCGGCGCCGGACCGATCAGCATCGATCGGAGATAGCGCGACGCCGCAGGCGTCGTCGCTGGCGGCGTCAGCGATTGCGCAGCAATCGCGAGAGCCGCACGGTGCAGGATAGCCGCGGGCCTATCCCGCCACCGCCGGCATGATCTCGCGGGCGAAAGCCTGGAGCGCTGCCGGCGAGGGCGCGGGATCGACCAGCAGCACATAGCCGACGCCGCCGGAAGCGAGCCGCTTCAACTTATCGATGATCTCCGCCGGCGTGCCGAGCAGCGGCGCGTCATCGTCCTCGGCGCTGAAATTGGGATCGGCATAGCGCTCGGCGCCGGGACCGCGGGCAAGCGTGCCGATATTGCGGATCACCTGCACGCGCGTCTGCAGCGCCTTTTGCCGCTCCTCCGCGCTGCGCGCGATCTGGAGGCCGCGGGTGACGCCCACCATCATGGGATCATAGGCGCGCCCGATCCTGACGCATTCCTCGCGGAAGATGGCGACGCGCTCGATGGTGAGATCGGTCGAGCCGAGCTGGTCGAGCAGCAGGTTGTAGCCCTCGCGCGCGGCGCGGCGGATCGATTCGGCGCTGCCGGCGCCGAGCCAGAAGGGCGGATGCGGACGCTGCACCGGCGCCGGCTCGACGACGACATCGGCGAAATGCCAGCGCTTGCCGTGATGCGAGAAGCGCCCCGGGCTGGTCCAGGCCTTGCGGATGACCTCGATCGCCTCATCGAAGCGGTCGGTGGCCTCCTCGGCCGGCACGCAGAAGCCGGAGAACTCGGACTCGCGATAGCCCTTGCCGACGCCGAAATCGAGCCGGCCGCCCGACAAGAGGTCGAGCGTTGCCGCCTGCTCGGCCACCAGCACGGGGTTGTGCCAGGGCAGCACCACGACCGCCGTGCCCAGGCGGATCGTCCTGGTGCGCGCGGCAAGATAGCTCAGCAAGGTCAGCGAAGCCGAGACCTGGGCGTGGCCGGTGAAATGATGCTCGACCAGGAAGACGCTGCGAAAGCCGAGCCGCTCGGCCTCGCCGACATAGTCGATGAAGTCGCCATAGCCCTGACTGTCGCCGCTGGGACCGCCGCGCTTCGCCCGGGCGCCGCCGAAGAGACCGAATTGCATGCTCTGCTTCCTCCTAGGCAAGAAACGCGCGCAGCGCGCGGCGGAATTCCTCGGGCTGTTGCAGGATCGAGCAATGCCTGGCCGGGCCGAGCCAGACCAGACGCGCGCCGGCGATGGCGTCGGCGAGCCAGCGCGCCGCCTCCTGGAAGGCCGGCAGCTCCTGCTCGCCGCACATCACCAGCGTCGGGCTCTTGATCGCGCCGGCGAGCGGCCGGAGGTCGGCGGCGCCCAGCGCCTCGCAGGCCAGCGCATAGCCTTCGCCCGAGCAGCGGCCGAGCGTGTCGCGGACATAGCGCACCGCCGGCGGGTCGGCGGCGATGAAATCCTCGGTGAACCAGATGCGCAGCAATCCCTCGACCAGCGCGGCGACGCCGTCGCGACGCGCGGCCGCGGCGCGCTCGACCCACATCTGGCGGGCATCCTCGGTGTAGCGCGGCGTGGTGTCGATCAGCACGAGCTTGTCGACCAGCGCCGGCCGAGTCGCGGCGATATGCTGGGCCACCAGCCCGCCGAGCGAAATGCCGGCGACATGGGCGCGGGCGATGCCGGCGCGGGCGAGCACGGCGGCGAGCTGGTCGGAGAGTTCGGCGATGCCGTAGCCACTGTGCGGCAGCGGCGTCTCGTGATGGCCGGGGAAGTCGTAGCTCAGCAGCGTGAAGGCCCGTTCGAGCCCCGCGGCGGCGATGTCCCACAGGTGATGGTCGACGCCGAGGCAATGCAACAGCACCAGCGCCGGGCCGCTGCCGCGCCGGTGAAGCGCGATGCTGCCGGGATCGAGGCTGGTCGCGGTCATGTCAGGCACTCCCTTTGAGCGGCGTGGCGCCGGCGATCTGCTCGAGCGCCAGGCCCTTGGTCTCGCGGCCGACCGCCAGCAAGGCGAAGGCGGCGACGAGATAGGTGGCGGCGAAGGTGAAGAGGACATAGGCGCCAAGGCCCGAGGCGAGCATCAGGCCGATGAGGTAAGGCGCGGGAAAGGAGCCGATGCGGCCGATGCCGAAGAACCAGCCGACGGCGGTGGCGCGCATGCGGGTCGGATAAAGTTCGGCGGCATAGACCACGGCGCCGCCATAGACGCCCGGATTGACCCAACCGACCGCGGCGATCGCCAGCCACATCCACCAGCCGGTGGCGAGCGCGAACCAGAGATGAAAGCCGGCGCCGATGAAGAAATAGAGGAACAGCACCGGGCGCCTCCCGAAACGGTCGATGAGAAAGCCGCAGGCGGCATAGCCGAAGAAGCCGACGCTCGCCTGCACCAACGTGACGCCGATCGCCTGGCTCAAGGGCAGGCCGCGGTCGTGCAGGATGGTGGGCAGCATGAAGAGGATGCCGTTCGACGCCCAGAGATAGCAGATCGATACCAGCCACAGCAGCAGCGTCCGGCGCGCCCTGCCTTCCTCGAACAGCGCCGGCAGCGCGACGCCGGAGGGCGGCGCGGCGTCATCGGCGGGCGCGGCGGCAGGCGCCGCGGCCAGCGGCCGCGCCAGCGCTTGCGCCTCGATCTGCGCCACCGTGCGCTCGGCCTCGGCGAAGCGGCCCTTGGCGAGCAGGAAGCGCACCGATTCCGGCACGGTGCGGCGGAAGAACAAGAGCAGCGCCGCCGGCAGGACGCCGAGCGCGAAGAGCGCGCGCCAGCCGTACTGCGGCACGATCAGCATGCCGAGCAGCGCGGCCAGCGCCAGTCCCAGCGGAAATCCCGCGGCCATGCCGACCGCGGCGCGGCCGCGCCAGCGGCTCGGCATGAATTCCGTCACCAGCGTCGCGCTCACCGGCACCTCGCCGCCAAGCCCGAAATTGGCGATGAAGCGCAGCACGACGAGCACCGCCACGCTCCACGACAGCGCCACCAGCCCGGTGAAGGCGGCGAGGAGGGCGATGGTCGCCCGGAAGGCGGCGCGCCGGCCGATATGGTCGGAAATGCTGCCCCAGAACAACGAGCCGCAGAACGCGCCGAAGAGGCCGATAGTGCCGACGAGGCCGGCGGCGGCGACGCCGAGGCCGAATTCCTCGCGGATCGCCGGCAGGGCCGCGCCGAAGATGGCGAAGTCGACGGCGTCGAGGACGATGCCGAAAAACGCCACCAGCAGCAGCGCGCGATGCCAGCGCGAGAAGGGCAGGCTTTCAAGTCGCGCCACGAGCGACGCCGCACGATCGCCGGAGTCGGCCATCCTCTCCCGCTCGAGCCTTGTGCTGCGCCGGAGCGGCGCCGGACTCGCTCCGGCCAGATTATCAAGAGATCACCAGCGCCGTCGATGGCCTGGGCGCTAATCCACACGGTGCGCGGCGAGCCGCGCCGCCATCTCCCGCTGCCATTCCGCCATCGGCCGGAAGCCGGGCCGGGTGCGGCAGAAGGCCTCGGTCTCGGCCAGGATCTCCGCCTCCTCGCGGTCGAGGTCGAGCGGCTCGCGCACCGGCTGGGCGACGTGCCAGGGGGTGTCGGCGAAAACCTCGAGCCGGTTGCCTTCGGGATCGCGGAAATAGACCGACCAGGCATTGCCATGGCTGACCGCGACGAGGTCGCGCGGCGACTCGCGGCCGATGCGGCGCCAGAATTGCCGCAACGCGCCGAGCGTGTCGACGCGGAAGGAGACCTGATTGACGATGCGGTCGGGCAGGCCCGGCGGGCGGCCCTCGACCAGCACGAGCTGGTGATGCTCGCGCGCGTCGCGGCTGAGGAAGGTGAGAGCGGCGTCGCCCAGCCTGCCGCGATCGGTCACGATGAAACCCAGCACGCGGCTGTAGAAATCGACCATCGGCGCCATCTCGGCGACGAACAGCCCGATATGACTGAAACGCAATGCCGGCGGCGCTTCGCTCACGCCCGCGCCTGCCGCCTCAGGCGGCGGAAACCGTCTCCGTCACGTAATCCTCGCGCCGCTCAAGCCAACCCACCATTTCGGCGTCGTTGGGATCGCGCACGTCAAGCGCCGCTCGCGCGATGTCGGCGGAGAGGAGGCCGAGCGCGGTGTCGATCGCATCGTCGGGGTCGGTCGCGCGGACCACGGCCAGCGGCTTGTCCCCTTGGATCACGGTGTAGATACGCATGCCGTCCTCCACCCACTTCCCACCTTATTTTATCTCAAATGCCGGCCATCGCCACTAGGGTCTATTTTTGCTCTTTTTGCGTGCAATACTTTACGAAAATTACTTAAAATCTGGTACATCTTCTTCTATCGAAGCCGCGCGGCGGCGGTATCCCTGGTAAACGCCGCCGCGCCTCTCTCTTTCAGTCCTTGGCCGAAAAGAAGGCGTGCAGCTCGGTGGCGGTCTCGGCCGGGCATTCCTCGCTCAGATAGTGGCCGCAGGGCAGCGCCACGGCGCGGCGGATGTCGCCGGCATAACGCGGCCACACCTCCGCCGGCTTGTGATGCCGGCCGACGCCGCCGGTGGCGCCCCACAGCAACAGCGTCGGGCAGTCGACTTTTCGTCCGGCGGCGTCATCGGCCGTGTCCGTCTCGAGATCGATGCCGACGGTGGCGCGGTAATCCTCGCACATCGCATGGATGGTGGCGGGGTTCTTGATGCAGCGGATGTATTCGGCGAGCGCCTCCGGCTTGAAGAAGCTCAACCCGGCGCTGGTCTTGGCGAGCTTGCGGCGGATGAAATACTCGGGATCGGCGCCCATCAGCCGCTCCGGGAAATCGTAAGGCTGCACCATGAAGAACCAGTGATAGGAGAAGACGGCGAAGCCCAGGTTGATGTGGTTGAGCAGATGGTGCTGTGGCAGGATGTCGAGGAAGGCGGCGCGCTCGACCGCGCCGGGATGGTCGAGGCACATCCGGTGCAGCACGCGCGCGCCGCGGTCGTGGCCGGCGGCGGCAAAGCGCTTGAAGCCAAGCGCCGCCATCACCTCGACCTGGTCCTGCGCCATGGCGCGGAAGGAATAATTCTCGTGCCGCTCGCCGCCTTCGGGCTTGGAGCTGTCGCCGTAGCCGCGCAGATCGGTGCAGACGACGGTGAAGTCGCGCGCCAGCGCCGGCGCCACCGCGTGCCAGGAGAGATGCGTGAAGGGATTGCCGTGCAGCAGCAGCAGCGGCGGCCCGCTGCCGCCGGCGAGCGTGACGATCTCGGCGCCGCTGGTGCGGATCTCGCGGCGGACGAAGCCTTCGAGCATGGCGGCCTCTCTCAGGATGGGGCGCTGCCGCGCCGGCGCGGCAGGCGGTTGGCGAGAGCGACGGTGAGGAAGCTGATGACCAGGAGGGTGATGCCAAGCACCGAGATCGCGCCGAGATCGCCGCTCTCGTTCAAATCGTAGATGATCACCGAGACGAGCTTGGTGTTGGCGGTGGTGAGCAGGATGGTGGCGCTGAGCTCGCGGATGGCGCCGATGAAGATGAAGCACCAGGTGGCGACGACGCTGCTGCCCAACAGCGGCGCGGTGATCTGCCAGAGCGAGCGCAGCCGGCTCGCGCCGAGGATGCGGCTCGCCTCCTCGAGCTCGGGATGAAGTGCCGCCAGCGCGGCCTCGAGCTGCTGATAGGCCGCCGGCAGCTCGATGGTGACGAAGGCCAGCAGCAGGATCATCAAGGTGCCATAGAGCACCAGCGGCGGCCTGGTATAGGCGAGGAACAGGCCGACGCCGAGGACGATGCCGGGGATCGCCGCCGGGGCGGTGGCGAGAAATCCCAAGAGGCGCGCCGCCGGCACCAGCCGCCGCGCGGTGAGGAACGCCGCCACCAGCGCCAGCGCCGTGCCGCAGGTGGCGGAGGCGACGCCGAGGATGAAGGTGTTGGCGAGCGCGAGCCTCGTGGCGGAGAATTCGGCGAAGACGAAGCGGAGGTTGCGCAAGGTGAGCGCCTGCCAGGCGAGCGGCTCGGAGGCGGTGCGCACCAGCGCGGTCTTGAGCAGCGCCGCATAAGGCAGCAGCACCGGCAAGGCGACGACGCCCAAGGCGAAGGCCAGCGCCGGCCAGCGCCAGGGCCCGAGCGGCAGCCGCCGCGCCGCGCCGCTCTTGCCGGCGATGACGGCATAGCCGCGGCCGCCGAGCAGCGCGTTTTGGCCGCGCAGCAGCAGCACCGTCAGGACCAGCAGCGGGAGCGAGGCGGCGGCGGCGAGATGCAGGTCGGGCGGGAACTGGAACAGGCTCCAGATCTTGGTGGTGATGACGTGAAACCCCGCCGGCAACGCCAGGATCGCCGGCGCGCCGAATTGCGTCATCGCTTGCAGGAACGCCACCAGCGCGCCGGCGAGCAGCGAAGGCATCACGATCGGCAGGCTGACGCGGCGGAAAGTGTGCCAGCGCCCGCCTCCGAGGATCGCCGAGGCGTCCTCGAGCTCGGCCGGAATGCGTTCCAGCGCGTTCGCCACCAGCACGAAGACGTAAGGAAAGGCGTAGCATGCCATGACGAAAATCAGCCCCGTCACGGTATAGATGTCGAGCAGGTTGGCGTAGGGATCGAGGCCGAAGAGCCATTGATACCATTGGTTCAGCAGGCCGCTGTTGGGCGCCGCCAGGATCTCCCAGGCGATGGCGCCGAGGAAGGGCGGGGTGACGAAGGAGGCGGTCACCAGGAGGCGGACCAGCCGGTGGCCGGGCATGTCGGTGCGCGCCACCAGCCAAGCGAGCGGCGTCGCGACGAGGCAACAGGCCGCCGCCACGCCGGCGGAGATGGCGAGCGTGGTCAGGAACGGCGCGAGGAAAGAGCGCTCGCCGGCGAGGCGGGCGAAATTCGCCAGCGTCGGCGCGCCGGTCTTGTCGGTGAAGCCATACCAGAGCAGCCAACCCAGCGGCAGCAGCACCAGCGCGCAGAGAGTGAGCGCCAGCAGCGCCAGCATCGGCCGCGACAGGTCGAGCGGCGCGCGGCGCGCGGCGAGCGCGAGGCTCATGCGCCGAGGCTCATAGCGGTCGACCCCGCCCGCCGCCGCCGTCGCTCACGTTCCGAAATACTCCGCGTATTTCCGCTTGATCTCGTCCACCGCCTTCTCCTGCTCGGCGGGATCGGCAGTGAGCAGCTTGATCTCTGACAGCGGCACCCGGTCGGGCGGTTCCTTGACGTCGGGATGGAAGGAGCGGAGATGGCCCTTGTCGACGAGGAACTGCTGACCCTCGAGCGAGAAGAGATAGCTGATAAAAAGCCGCGCCGCGTTGGGATGCGGCGCGTCTTTCATCACCCCGGCGCTGCCGGCGGCCAGCGGCGTGCCTTCCGCGGGATAGACAATGGCGATCGGCGCGCCCTGCGCCTTGAGGATGAGCGCGTTGTACTCGTTGCCGTCGAACATCACCGGCCGCTCGCCCAGCGCCAGCTTCTTCGGCGGCTCGGTCGAGGATTGCACCTGCATGATGTGCCGCTCGCCGAGCTTCTTGAAATAGTCCCAGCCGAGCCGGCGGCTCAGCTCGAAAGTGGCGGTCATGATGTTGCCGCTGTAGCCCGGATGCGCCTTGACGATCTTGCCGCTCCATTGGGGCTCGAGCAGATCGGCATAGCTCTTGGGCGCGTCCGTGGCGCTCACCAGCCTGGTGTTGTAGCCGATCACGGAGAGCGTGGCGCGGTTGCTGGCATAGAAGCCGTCGGCATCGCGCGCGCTCGCCGGCCAGCGCGCGACGTCCTCGGGCACGTAGGCGGCGAGCCAGCCCTGCTGCTTCCAATAGAGGAGATGCGCCGCGTCCGAGGAATCGACGGCGTCGACGGCGTGGATGTCGCTGGCGTATTCCTGGCCGACGCGCTGGAAGATGCGCTCCGCGCCGGAGCGCTCCACCTCCACGGCGATGCCGGGATATTTCGCCTCGAAGGCCTTGGCGAGCCCTTCCGCCACCTGGACGTCCATGGCGGTGTAGAACGCCACCTTGCCTTCCTGCTGCGCCGCGGCGACCAGCGCGGGGGGCGTTACCGGCGAAGGCGCCGGCGCCGCGGCGGCGAGAAACGCGCCGAGCGCGGCGACCAGCAGCGACGACAGGCCTTTGCTCTTCATGGCATGCTCTCCCGAACGAACTTCACGCCGGCAAGGCGCGGCAACTCTCCGGCGGCAGGCGCAGCCGCACCGCGCCGCCGACCGGCACGTCCACCGACAGCGGCGTCAGCACGCGAAGCTGCTGGCCGTCCTCGAGCGCCACGAGATAATCGCGCTGCGCGCCGAGATAGATGCGCCGCGACACCGTGCCAGTGGCCTCGTTGGGCGCCGCCTCGCCGGCGCCGCCGGCGGCGAGGTCGATGTCGTGCAGTCGGATCGAGACGATGGCCTCGTCGCCGCGTCCCGTCTCGCCGGCGCCGCACCGCAATACGACGCCGCCGCAATCGACCAGCCCGTCGCCGAGCCGCTTGCCGCGAAGGATGTTGGTGCCGCCGAGGAAGCGCGCGACGAATTCCGAGCAGGGCTGCTGATAGACCTCCTCGGGAGATCCCACCTGCTCGATGCGCCCGTGGTTCATGACGACGATGCGATCGGCGGTGGTCATCGCCTCGGCCTGGTCGTGGGTGACGTAAACCGTGGTGTAGCGGTAGGCGTCGTGCAGCCGCCGGATCTCGAAGCGCATCTCCTCGCGTAGATTGGCGTCGAGGTTGGAGAGCGGCTCGTCGAGCAGCAGGATCTCGGGCTCGACCACCAGCGCGCGGGCAAGCGCCACGCGCTGTTGCTGGCCGCCGGAGATGTCGGCGGGATGGCGCTCGGCCAGCGCCGCGAGCCGCGTCACCGCCAAAATGGCGGCGACGCGCCGCTCGATCTCGGCGCGCGGCAGGCGGCGCAGCCGGAGTCCATAGGCGACGTTCTCGGCGATGGTCATGTGCGGCCAGAGCGCATAGCTCTGGAAGATCATCGACATGTTGCGCTGCTCGGGCGGCACCACCTTCCCCGGCGCGGAGATCAGCCGGTCGCCCACCTTGATGCTGCCGCGCTCGGGCGCGAGAAAGCCGGCGATGAGGCGCAGCGCCGTGGTCTTGCCGCAGCCGGAAGGTCCGAGCAGGCAGACGAGCAGCCCGTGCTCGACGCGCAGCGAGACGTCGTCGAGCGCGGTCAGCCCGCCGAACCGCTTCGTCAGATGCTCGAGCTCGACGACGGCCATCGATCCTCCCCGCGGCCCCTTATGGTTTTGGCGGGTCCGGCTCCGGCGGAGCGGCCCCATGTTACCAGCGGCGCATCCGAGGGCAACCGGAGCGGGCGGGATTTGAGCGGTATCCGGCGATTTGAGCGCCGCGGAGCCGGCGGCTACGATATCCGCAAAACCCAGGGGAGGAGGCCATGTCGCTGTTGGAGCAGCGCCGCGAGGCGATCGAGCGGACGCTGGAGCGCGTCCGCCGCATCGAGGCCGAGCAGGGCGTGACGCGCGCGTCGCTCGAGGCGCTGAAGCCGGTGCTGGTCGAGCTTGCCGCCCGCGCCGAGCTGTTTCCGCCGGAACATTTCCCGATCTCGCCCAATGGCCACGGCCGCGTCTATCGCCTCGCCGAGGACCTCGACCGACGCTTTGCGCTCTACGCCTCGGCCGGGGTTCCCGGCAAGGCGCAGCCGCCGCACAACCACACCACCTGGGCGGTGATCGCCGGCGTCTTCGGCGACGAGCACAACGTCTTCTACGACCGCACCGACGATCGCGCCACGCCAGGCATCGGCCGGCTGCGCAAGACCGGCGAGCTCACCGTGCGCCGCGGCAATGCCTGCGCCTTGCTGCCCGACGATTTCCACACCATCGAGGTCACCGGCGGCAAGCCGTCGCTGCATCTCCACCTCTACGGCATGAGCCTGGAGAATTTGCCGGAGCGGATCTTTTTCCCGGCGTCGCCCGGCGGCGCCTACCGCGCCTTCGGCGCGCCGCCCGACATCGCCCCGCCGTTGCTGCCGGCAGCCGAGCTCAAGGCGATGCTGCGCGACGGCGAGGAGCTGGCGATCCTCGACCTGCGCGAGGAAGGCGTCTTCGCCGAGGGCCATCTCTTCTACGCCGCCTCGCTGCCGCTGAGCCGGCTCGAGCTCAGGCTCGATGCGCTGGTGCCGCGGCGGGGTACGCGCATCGTGCTGTGCGACGACGGCGACGGGCTCGCGCAGCGCGCGGCGCTGAAGCTGATGCATTGGGGCTATCGCAGCCTCGCGGCGCTGGCCGGTGGCGTCAAGGGCTGGCAGGCGGCGGGCTTCGAGCTTTTCAGCGGCGTGCACGTGCCGAGCAAGGCGTTCGGCGAGTTCATCGAGCACGAAGCCGGCACGCCGCGGCTTGGCGCCGAAGAGGTGAAGGCGCTGATGGAGCGCGGCGCCGATCTGGTGGTGCTCGACAGCCGGCCGATGGACGAATATCGCAAGATGAGCATTCCCGGCGGCATCGACTGCCCGGGCGGCGAGCTGGTCTATCGCTTTCACGACCTCGTGCGCTCGCCCGAGACCTTGGTGGTGGTCAATTGCGCCGGCCGGACGCGCAGCATCATCGGCGCCCAGTCGCTGATCAACGCCGGCGTTCCCAACCGCGTCGCCGCGCTCAAGAACGGCACCATGGGCTGGCATCTCGCCGGCTTCGCGCTGGCGCATGACGAGAGCGCGCACGCGCCCGATCCGACGCCCTCCGGACTCGCCGCGGCGCGCGCCGCGGCGGCACGGGTGGCCGAGCGCGCCGGGGTCGAGATCATCGCGGCCGACGCGCTGCAACGCTTCCGCCGCGAGCAGAAGAGCCGCACGCTCTATCTCTTCGACGTGCGCACGCCCGAGGAATACGCGGCGGGCCATCTCCCCGGCGCGCGCTCGGCGCCCGGCGGCCAGCTCGTGCAGGCGACCGACGGCTACATGGCGACGCTGAACGCGCGCGTCGTGCTGGTCGACAGCGACGGCGTGCGCGCGCGGATGACTGCGTCCTGGCTCAAGCAGATGGGGCTCGAGGAGGTCTATGTGCTCGACCGCGCCGAGGGCATGAGCGAGGCCGGACACGAGCCGCTGCGCATCCTCGGCCGCGAGGCAAGCGTCGCCGCGCTCGGCGCCCGCGAGCTGGCGCAGCTCCAAGCGCGGGGCGAGGCGGTGGTCGTCGACCTCGATCCCAGCCTCGTCTATCGCGAACAGCACATTCCGGGCGCCTGGTTCGCCATCCGCGCCCGGCTCGAGACGGCGCTGGCGCGCCTGCCGGAGCGCGGCACGCTGGTGCTGACTTCGCGCGACGGCGTGCTCGCCGCGCTTGCCGCGCCGGAGGCGCAGGCGCTGACCCCGCGGCCCGTCAAAGTGCTCGCCGGCGGCACCGCCGCCTGGCGCGCCGCCGGGCTGCCGCTCTCGGCGGGCGAGGAGCACATGGCCGATGCGCCGATCGACGCCTGGTATCGCCCTTACGACAAACCCGCCGATGTCGAGGCGGCGATGAATGCCTATCTTCGCTGGGAAGTAGCATTGATCGAGCAAATTGCTCGCGATGGAGATGCACGCTTCCGGGCGCTGGGCCGGATCGGCGGCACGGACGGATAGTCCGCGCGCCGGCGCGCGGCAGCCGCATAACGGCGATCGGGCGCGCACCACCCGGCGCCGCCGCGACCGGCGGCATGGTAACCGTCGGGTAGGAAATTCTACCTATCCTGAAAAACCATGAATAGAACACTGGCACTGCCATCGCTGAGTGTCGGGACGCCGGCCGAAGGAGAAGCCATGACGGGCGTCCTGCAGGGGGAGCCCCTGCTGCGGGCCGTCTATGACTTCTATGTGACGCGGTGCGGCGGGCGCGCGATGCCGAGGCGCGCGGATATCGATCCCGTCGACATGCCGCGTTTCGTGCTTCCCTATCTGGTGCTGCTGGATATCTTCGACGGCGGCGCGCGGTTTCGTTGGCGGCTCGCCGGCACCGAGGTGGTCAACCGCTTCGGCCACGACGCCACCGGCCGCTTCGGCGAGGAAGTGCTGAGCGGCGACTATCTCGTCTTCGTCAGCTCGCTCATCCAGCATGCCTGCCGCCGCCGGATGCCGGTCTATTCGCACGCCATCTTCCGCTGGGAGGAAGCGCGCACGCTGAGCACGAGCCGGCTCTATTTGCCGCTCGGCGACGAGGCGGGCGTGACGCAGATCCTGGGCGCGCACGACTTCGGCACCAAGGCGAGCCGCGTGCGCAACCCCGCGACGCTGTTGCGCGACGCCCGGCATGTCGACGAGCTGATCCGCGAAGAGCTGCCCTTCTGCCAGCAGCGCTGCTTGTAAGGCGGGGCCGGTTGTTCCTATCCTTTGGGCGCAGCGGCTCGGAGGCTCGTCATGGCTGTCCATCCCACCCGCGTCCAAGGCGCGGCCGCGGCGCGAATTGAGATCGCGCCGACCGGCGGCGGCGTCGGCGCCGAGGTCAAGGGCGTCGATCTCCGCGCCATCGACGATGCCGACTTCGCCGCGATCCGCCGCGCCTTCGGCGAGCATTCCGTGCTGCTGTTCCGCGGCCAGCGCCTCGACGACGACGACCTCATCGCCTTCTCGCGCCGCTTCGGCGCGCTCGACTGGGCGCCGATCCAGGAGAACGGACGGCGCTTCGTCGAGGGCCGGCCCGAGATCTACGTCGTCTCCAACGTGATCGAGAACGGCGTCGCCATCGGCAGCCTCGGCGCCGGCGAGGCTCTCTGGCATACCGACATGTCCTATCTCGAGGCCCCGCCGATGGCGAGCCTGCTCTATGCCATCGAGGTGCCGGCCGAAGGCGGCGATACCGGCTTCTGCAACATGTACAGCGCCTACCGCGCTCTGCCCGAGGCGCTGAAGCGCCGCATCGCCGGGCTCATGATCAAACATGACGGCACCTACAACAGCGGCGGCTATCTGCGCCAAGGGGTCGCCGCCAGCGACGATCCCCGCACCTCGCCGGGCGCGATCCATCCGCTGGTCTGCACGCATCCCGACACCGGCCGGCAGTGCCTTTATCTCGGGCGTCGGCGCAATGCCTGGCTGGTGGGACTGGACCTCGCCCAATCCGAGAGCCTGCTCGATCAGCTCTGGTCCTGTGCCACGCGCGAGGCTTTCACCTGGTACCATCGCTGGCGGGTCGGCGATCTCGTCCTATGGGACAATCGCTGCACCATGCACCGGCGCGACTCCTTCGATCCCCAGGCGCGCCGCATCATGCACCGGACCCAGATCAAGAGCACGGCGCAGCCTGCGGCATGAGAGAAGGCGAGGCGGCGATGCCGGCGCCGCGCGGCTGGAGGCGCCATTTCCGGCCGAGCGTGGCCAACCGCGTGCTGTGGCTGCTCTGCCTGATGTATCTCATCTATTACATCGACCGCGTCAATGTCGCGACCGTGGCGCCGCTGCTGCAGCGCGATCTCGGCCTCAGCAACGAGCAGCTCGGCCTCGCTTTCGGCGCTTTCGCGTTGCCCTATACCCTCTTCCAGCTCATCGGCGGCTGGCTCGGCGATCGCTTCGGCGCGCGCCGCACGCTGGGCATCGGCGGGCTCGTCGTCTGCGCCGCGACTGCGCTGACCGGCGCGGTGGACGGCTTCCTGTCGCTGCGGCTGGCACGGCTGCTGCTGGGCATCGGCGAAGGGGCGGCCTTTCCGACGGCGACGCGCGCCATCACCGCCTGGCTGCCGGAGGCGGATTGGGGCTACGCGCAGGGCATCACCCATTGCTTCGCCCGCATCGGCAACGCGCTGACGCCGGGCATCGTCGTGGCACTGGTGGCGCTCGTCTCCTGGCGCGGCTCCTTCGTCGCGGCGGGGCTGGCGAGCCTCGCCTGGGTGCTGATCTGGCTGTGGTACTTCAGGGACGATCCGCGCCGGCATCCCGCCATGACCGCGAGCGAGCGCGACTTGCTGCCGCCGCGCCGCGCCAGGGTGGCGTTGGAGCGGGGCGAGCGCTGGCGGCAATGGCTGCGGCTCGGCAGGCGCATCCTGCCGGTGACCGCGGTCGATTTCTGCTACGGCTGGACGCTGTGGCTGTTCCTCAACTGGATTCCGTCCTTCTTCTACGGCAGCTTCGGCGTAAGGCTCAACCAGGCGGCCTTCCTCTCCATCGCCGTCCTGCTCGCCGGCGTCGTCGGCGACACCGCCGGCGGCTTGATCAGCGATCGCATCCTGGCGCGGAGCGGCAATCTCCGCCGGGCACGCTGCAGCGTCATCGCCGCGGGCCTCGCCGGCGCAGGGCTCTTCCTCATTCCGGTGGTGCTGGTGCACGATCTTGGGGTGGTGACGGTGGCGCTTGCGCTCTGCTTCTTCTGCGCCGAGCTGGTGGTGGGGCCGATCTGGTCGGTGCCGATGGACATCGCTCCAAGCCATGCCGGCACGGCGAGCGGCATGATGAACCTCGGCTTCGGCGTCGCCGGCATGATCTCGCCCTGGTTCTTCGGCGCCATGATCGACCGGACGGGGAGCTGGACCTACCCCTTTGCCGCCTCGCTGGCGCTGCTGTTTCTGGGCGCGGCGATGGCCCTGGGGCTCCGCCCCGACCGGCCGTTCGAGGCGAAGACGGGGAGGGCGCTCGCCGCTTGAGGCGCCGGCCGCGCCGGCAACTACACCACCGGCGGATACTACGATCCAGATTATTCACCTCAAGGTAAATGTTTGCCGCTACCCTCCCACGGCTACCCGGATAGACGAGGCGCGGTTTTGCGGCGGATCCTGACCATCGACGGCGGCGGCATCAAAGGCGTTTTCCCCGCCGCCTTTCTCGCGGAGCTGGAGGATTGGCTCGGCGAGCCGATCTACGACTATTTCGACCTCATCGCCGGCACCTCGACCGGCGGCATCATCGCCATGGGGCTGGCGCTGGGGCAGACCGCCGGCGAGATGCTGCAGCTCTACAAAGAGGACGGCGCCGCCATCTTTCCGGCGCGCAAGGTGACCAGCAGCCTGCGCCGCCTGCTGCGCGCCAAATACAGCCTCGAGCCGCTGCGCCGGGCGCTCGCCAAATCCTTCGGCGACCGCCGTATCGGCCATTGCCGCAAGCGCCTGCTGGTGCCCGCGCTCGATCTCGCCTCCGAGCGCGTCTACATCTACAAGACCGCGCATCATCCCAGCCTGACGCGCGACTACAAGGTGCCGGTGACCGATGTCGCCCTCGCCACCGTCGCCGCGCCGACCTACTTTCCGATTCATCTGTCCGAGGACGGCGCCTATGTCGACGGCAGCCTGTGGGCGCGCAATCCGATGGCGCTGGCGGTGGTCGAGGCGATCGGCGTGCTCGGCTGGGCGCGGGAGGATATCCGCGTGCTGAGCCTCGGCTGCACCTCGCGCCAACTCGAGATCGCCTGGGACAAGCGCGTTTCCTTCGGCGCCTCCTATTGGGGAGCGCGCATCGCCGACGTCTTCATGAAGGCGCAGTCGTCCTCGGCGATCGCCATGGCGCACACGCTGATCGGATCGCATAACGTCTTCCGCATCAGTCCCGACACCTCGCGGAACTTCACGCTCGACGGCGTCCATCACATGCCCGAACTCGAGGCGCTGGGCCGCGACGAGGCGGAGCGCGCCGTCGACGATCTCGGCGAGATTTTCTTCGCCGCGCCGGCGGCGCGCTTCGTCCCCTGCCACATCCTCGACGCGGACCAGCCGCCCCTGCCGCCGCCTGCCCCCGGCATCGCCGCCGCGTGAAATCCGGTTGACTCCGCGCCTCGGCGCGAAGAACGTTGTCTGCCGCAACGATCGATCGCCGCGGCGCGGGCAATGCGCGTTGGGAGAAGGTGCGATGTGGATCACTCGGGCGGCGGCGGTTGCCGTCCTCCTGGCCTCGGCCTTGTGCGGCGCGGCATCGGCCAGGACCTTCCGCTGGGCCAATGACGGGGACTCCAATTCGATGGATCCCTATGGGCGGCAGGAAACCTTCCTGCTCTCTTTCGACGCCAACATGTATGAGCCGCTGGTGCGGCGCGACCGGAACCTCAAGCTGGAGCCGGCGCTGGCGACCGCGTGGCGGCAGACGGCGCCCGACGTCTGGCGCTTTACGCTGCGCCACGGCGTCACCTTTCACGACGGCACGCCGTTCAGCGCCGACGACGTCGTCTTCTCCTTCGCGCGCGTCACCGGACCCGGCTCCAACCTCGCCGGCTCCGTGGCGCTGATCAAAGAGGCGAGGAAGATCGACGACGACACCGTCGACCTCGTGACCAGGGGCGTCGACCCGATCTTGCCCGAAGAGATCACCAACTGGGGCATCATGAGCAAGGCGTGGTGCGAGAAGAACAACGCCACCCGCGTCGCCGACCTCACCAAAAGCGAGGAGAACTACGCCACCAACCACGCCAACGGCACCGGTCCCTTCATGCTCAAGGAGCGGCAGCCCGACGTCGAGACGACCCTGGTCAGGAACCCGAACTGGTGGGACAAGCCCGAGTTCAACATCGACGAGGCGGTATTCCACCGCATCGCCGACGCCCATACCCGCGTCGCGGCGTTGCTCTCGGGGGATCTCGACATGATCTACACGGTGCCGGTGCAGGACATCGACACCATCGCCAAGACGCCGCATCTCAGGATCATCAGCGGACCGGAGCTGCGCACGATCTATCTCAGTTTCGACGTCGACCGGCCGGAGCTGCTCGAAAGCAACATCAAGGGCAAGAACCCGATGAAGGACATCCGGGTGCGCAAGGCCTTCTACCAGGCGATCGACGAGGACGCGATCAAGAGCAAGGTGATGCGCGGCTACGCGGTGCCGACCGGGCTGATGGTGGGCCCGGGCGTCAACGGCTTCGACGAGGCGCTCAACAAGCGCCTTTTGCCCTATGATCCCGCGGCGGCGAAGAAGCTGCTGGCGGAAGCCGGCTATCCCTCGGGCTTCGAGATCGGCATGGACTGCCCCAACGACCGCTACATCAACGACGAGCAGATCTGCACCGCGGTCGTCGCCATGCTCGCCAGGATCGGCGTCACGGTGCACCCGCTGATCCAGACCCGCGCCAAGTTCTTCGCCAAGGTCCTCGGCCCCGGCTACAACACCAGCTTCTACCTCCTGGGGTGGACGCCCGCGACCTACGATGCGCACAACATGCTGCTCAGTCTCGTGGTGCAGCGCACCGGCACGGGCCGCGGCGACTACAATTGCGGCGGCTACTCCAATCCCAAGGTCGAAACGCTGGTCGACGAGATCCAGTCGGAGACCGATCCGGCCAAGCGCACCGCGGAGCTGCACGAAGCGCTCGAGATCATCAAGGAGGACGTCGCCACCGTGCCCTTGCACCAGCAGGTGCTGTTCTGGGCGGTGCGCGACACCGTCGAGCTGGTGCAGCAGGCCGACAACTTCTTCGCGCTGCGCTTCGTGAAGATGAAATAGGCGCGCTCGGGCTATGGCGTTTCTCGTTTTGTTGGAAGCGGCCTAGATAGCCCTCTCCGCCCGCTTGCGGGGGGCGCAACCCGTTCGATCGCTTTGCGATCGAACCCAAGTGGGGCCGACCGCAGAGCGGTCGGCCGGGTTGCGGGCGCGAGCGCAGCGAGCGGGTGAGGTGGGTGTCGATGGCGGAAAGAGCGTGCGGCGGCGGACAACCCGGCCGACCGTTCCACGGTCGGCCCCACTTGGGTTCGGTCGCAAAGCGACCCAACGGGTTGTCCCTCACCCTCCCCATCGCTCTGATGAGCGATGGGAGCGACCGCTTTGCGGTCGCTCCCTCTCCCCGCTGCGCGCGGAGAGGGGCATGAGTGCACATTCGATTCCAACTGAACGGAACCTGCTCTAAGCCCCTTCGCGCAGGATCTGCTCGTAGGCCGGCAGCGTCAGGAACTCGACGAAGCGCTCGGCGTCGATGAGGTCGCGGAAGAGCGCGGCGGCGTCATCGAAGCGGTTGCCCGCCGGCGCGCCCTGCTTCAGCCGCCGCAGCTCCTCCTCGAGCGTTTCATGGCAGAGCTCGCGCGTCACGCGGCGGCCGTCGGCGAGCTTGGCGCCGTGGCGGATCCATTGCCAGACCTGGCTGCGGCTGATCTCGGCGGTGGCCGCGTCCTCCATCAGGTTGTAGAGCGGCACGCAGCCGACGCCGCGCAGCCAGGATTCGACGTAGCCCAGGCCGACATTGATGTTGGTGCGCAGGCCCGCTTCGGTGATGGCGCCTTCGGGCACTTTAAGGAGATCGGCGGCGGCGATGTGCACGTCCTGGCGCTTGCGGGCGATCTGGTTGGGCTGCGGCATGCCCTTGTCGAAGACTTCCTTGGCGAGGCCGACGAGACCGGGATGCGCGACCCATGTGCCGTCATGGCCTTCGCCGACTTCGCGCTCCTTGTCGGCGCGCACCTTGGCCATCGCCGCGTCGTTGGCGGCGGGGTCGTTCTTGATCGGGATCTGCGCCGCCATGCCGCCCATGGCATGAACGTTGCGCCGATGACAGGTCTTGATCAGCAGCCGCACGTAGCTCTGGAGGAAATGCGTCGTCATGGTGACTTGCGCACGGTCCGGCAGCATCATCGCCGGATCGGCGTTGAATTTCTTGATGACGCTGTAGATGTAGTCCCAGCGGCCGCAATTGAGGCCACCCATATGCTCGCGCAGCTCATGGATGATCTCGTCCATCTCGAAGGCGGCCATGATGGTCTCGATCAGCACCGTGGCCTTGACCGTCCCCTTGGCAAGGCCGAGCTGCGCCTGGGCGAAGACGAAGACGTCGTTCCAAAGGCGCGCCTCGAGATGGCTCTCGAGCTTCGGCAGATAGAAATAAGGAGCGGTGCCG
The DNA here is from genome assembly GCA_035623985.1 of Allostellaceae bacterium. GTDB lineage: Bacteria > Pseudomonadota > Alphaproteobacteria > ATCC43930 > CGMCC-115725 > DAHUYF01. Next base: position 25,108 of record DASPSJ010000015.1, read on the forward strand.
CGCGTCACCAGCTCCGGCGCGTTGTGGAAGAAATAAAGGCCGAAGTCGAAAAGCGAGCCCGACATCGGCTCGCCGTCGACCAAAAGATGCGCCTCGGGCAAATGCCAGCCGCGCGGCCGCACCAGGAGCGTCGCCGTCTTGGGGTTGAGCGCGTAATGCCTGCCGCTCGCCGGATCGTCAAAGGTGATGGCGCGGCGCACCGCATCGACGAGGTTGATCTGCCCGTCGATGAGATTGTCCCAAGTGGGGGTGCTCGCGTCCTCGAAATCGGCCATGTAGACATTGGCGCCGCAATTCAAGGCGTTGATCACCATCTTGCGGTCGACCGGGCCGGTGATCTCGACCCGGCGATCCCAGAGGTCGCGCGGGATCGGCGCCACCGTCCAGTCGCTGTCGCGCACGCCCCGGGTCTCGGCGAGAAAATCGGGCTTCCAGCCCTGGTCGAGCCGCGCCTGGACCTCGGCGCGTCGCGCCAGCAGGCGTTTCCTCTCAGGCCCGAATTTGCGCTCGAGCGCGGCCAGGAAAGCGAGCGCATCGGCGCTCAAGATCGCGTCATAGCCTCGGCGCAACGCGCCCTTGACCACCACGCCCGGCGGCAATCCGGTCTTCTCCCCAGCCATCATGTCCTCCAGCGACGCGAAGAGCGCGCTCATTAGCATAGAAGAAATCCGGCTAAAACTCGTACTTTTCGATGATTGCTGGCTCGTTGCGCGCGGCCGCTGCCCATTCCTGCATCATCGGCAGCGCCCAGACCGCGTCGGCATAGCGCTGGGTCTCGTCATCGAGCTCGATTTTGTAGGTGCGGAAGCGGCTCACCACCGGCGCGTACATGGCATCGGCAATGCTGAAGCCGCCGAACAGGAATGCGCCGCCCTCGCCGAAACGCCGCCGGCAATTGCGCCACAGCGCCGTCACCCGGTTGATGTCCGCCTGCACCTCCGGTGTTACGCCGCGATTGGGGAAAGAGGAGCGGATGTTCATCGGGAGGTGGCTGCGCAGCGGCGCAAACCCCGCATGCATC
>DASPSJ010000020.1:0-89183 GCA_035623985.1 Allostellaceae bacterium
ATTACGAAAGAGACTACGTCAACACCGTCTCATAAGTGCACCATATAGGGTAACAGTTTCGCGTAAAAAATTGAGTCGGAAGAGTCGCTTAGCCCTTGCCGCCGTTAGCTAAATTCCTTTCCGTGGAAATCCAGGCTAGGCCAGCACCAGCGCCTGCGCCTTCTCGCGCAGCGCCGGCGGCAGCGGCGTCGAGCGCCGCGCCTCCATGTCGAGATGCACGGCCGACTGATGGAAAAGCGCCAGCCGCTCGCCGCTTTGCGTCCCGCGCATCTCATGCACCATGCGCAGCGAGGAATTGCCGACGCCGACGAGCCCGCTGCGCAGCTCCACGCCTTCGCCTGCGCCCGGCGGCGGCGCCAGCAGATGGAGCCGGGTCTCGAAGGTCGAGAGGCCGCGCCGCTGCTCGCGCATATAGCCGGCGGTCATGCCGAAGGCGTGGCAGACGTGAAGCCCGGCATAGGCGAAGCGGTGGACATAGCCCGACAGCGCCAGCTCGCCGCGCTCGTCCACTTCCGCCGCCTTCACCCGGTTGGCGCCGGTGGGGATCATGCGCTCCGCCTGCGCCGGATCGGCCAGCGGCGGGAAGCCGGGGCTGACCCAGGGCGCCGCCGCCGCCGCCAGCCGGCGCCGGACCTCGCCGCCGCCGCCATAGGGCAGCGCGCGCGGCACGAGGCGATGCTCGACCAGCGTCGCCACCTCGTCCTCCTCGGTGGCGACGAGTTCGTGGCCGATGACGACGGCCTCGCCGTCTTCGCCGATGACGCCGCTGCGGATGGCGATGCCGTCGCCGGCGCGCAGCTCGCGCTTGTAGCGCACCAGGAGCCGGTTCGAGCGCCAGGCGGCGCCGGGCGGCAGGCCGGGCGCCAGGCGCTCGATCAGGCTCGCCGCGGCGTCGGCGAAGCGGTCGAAGTAAAGGGCGATGGTGAGATGGCCCATCACGTCGCATTCCCAGGCCGCGACCGCGCTGCGATAGGTCTCGACCAGCCTCGCTGGCTCTGCCATGGCTTCTCCTTTGCGCCGGCGCGCGACTATGCCATGGGCGCGGCTTCGAGGTAAGCGCGCGCATAGGGCGAGAGCTTTGCCGCCAGCGCCGCCGCCGGCGTCATGAAGGAGGCCTCGACGATCTCGCGCCGGTCGAGGCGCAGCGCCGGCGGCTCCACCAGGCGCAGCGCGAAGATCGCGACGCGGTCGCGGCGGTAATCCAGCAGCAAGGTCATCTCGCGCTCCAGCGTCAGCGCCTCTTCCGGCACGGCGATGCCGACCTCCTCGGCGAGCTCGCGGCAGGCGCAGGCGCGCGGCGTCTCGCCCGGCCCCAGCCCGCCGCCGGGGAAGTGCAGCGTGTCGCGATAGGATTGGCGCAGCACCAGCACCCGCCCCTCATGCCACACCGCGACCACGGCGCCCCGATGCGCCGGCCGGCGCAGGAACCACCACAGCCGCATCGCCGGAAAACCCAGGCGATAGGCGAGCCGGAGAACGGCATCGACGGGCGCGCGCAGCATGCTGGCTTCCCTGGCGCTCGCGGCCGCCGCGGCACCCGCGCTTTCGGCACCTCTCCCGCAGTGCAGCATCGCCGGCCGCGAATACTTTGCATCCGGCTAAAATTTTAGCCAAATCCATCGCGAATCAGCTTGTTATTAATCTCCAATTAAGCTCTTGTCTTCGCCAGAGCGAAATCGGGAGGCGACGATGACCGAAGGGTCGCTGCATCACTTGCCCCTGCGACTGTCCCAAAGCACTGTCCGGCCAGGAAAAAAGCAGATCCTGCGCGCCCATATGACGGCGCTGGCGCGGCGGATCTACGGCCCCGATGCGGCGGGCGGCCATTACCGCGGCCTGGCGGTCAGCATCTTGCAGGCGCGGCGCCGGGCGGCGGGGCGCTAGAGCCAGCGTGCACGCCCATGGAGCCCAACATTCGCCGGCTGCGTCGCCCCGAGAGCGACGACAGCGCGCCGGGACGGCGCTGGAAAACCGACTGGCCGGCCGAGCTCGGCACGCCGCAAGGGCGCCAGAACTGCGTCGTGCTCGACATTTCGAGCTGGGGCGCGCGGCTGCGCCTTGACGCCGCCGCCGCGGTGCCGGAGCACGTGTGGCTCGTCCTCGACAGCGTCGGCGCCATCGCCGCCAATCTCATCTGGCGGCGCGACGACATGCTCGGCCTGCAATTCCTCGAGCAGCAGGCTTGGATCCGCCGCCTCTACGCGCGGCGCCTCGATCCCCTCGCCTGGCCCCCGGCGGGCGGCAGCCAGCCGCACCCCTGAGCCGGCGCGCCGGGCGCGGGCCGCCTGATGGCCGGCGTGGTGATCGTTCTGCCGGAGCGCGATGTCGATCCGACCGAGACCGGCGTGCCGTGGCGCGTGCTGACCGGGCGCGGCCATGAGGTCGTCTTCGCCACCCCCGACGGCCGGCCGGCCGAGGCCGATCCGCGGATGGTGACGGGGGAAGGGCTCGGCCTTTTCGCGCCCTTGCTCAAGGCCGACCGCAACGGGCGCGGTGCCCATGACGCGATGATCGCGAGCGACGCCTTCCGCCGGCCGATCCCTTACGGCGACGTCGGCGCCGACGCCTTCGACGCGCTGCTGCTGCCGGGCGGCCATGCCAAGGGGATGCGGCCTTATCTCGAATCCGAGCGTCTTTTTGACGCCATCGCCGGCTTCTTCGCGCGGGAGAAGCCCGTCGCCGCCATCTGCCACGGCGTGCTGCTCGCCGCGCGCGCGCGCGGGAAGGCCGGAAAGTCCGTGCTCCATGGCCGCAAGACCACCGGCCTTCCCCGGCTGATGGAGCTCGGCGCCTGGGCGCTGACCGGACTCTATCTCGGCGATTACTACCGCACCTACCGGCAGACGGTGGAGGATGAGGTGCGCGGGCTGCTCGCGCGGCCGGAGGATTTCATCAGAGGGCCGCTGAGCCTCGCGCGCGACGCGCCCGGCCGGCTCGAGCGCGGCTTCACCGTGCGCGACGGCAGCTACCTCTCGGCGCGCTGGCCCGGCGACGCGCATCGCTTCGCCGACGAGCTCGCTTCGATGCTGGAGCGGCCGAACGCCTGAGCGGCTGGCGCCGCTTGCGCGCGGCCGGCGGCGGCGCTTATGGTCGCGGGCCTCGTGGCCTGCGCCAAGGATGGGTGGCCGAGCGGTTTAAGGCACCGGTCTTGAAAACCGGCAGGGGTGCAAGCCCCTCGTGAGTTCGAATCTCACCCCATCCGCCAGGTTCACTCGTGTCCTATCCTTCGGCGCCACGAGGTCCGGGAGCGGCCGGCGCTACGACCGGCGGCCCTCATCGATCCAAAACGGATTGAGGACCGCAGCCCCGAGGCCGGCAATATTGCGGTCGTTGCGCGTCACGAGCGTCAGATCATTGGCCAAGGCTGTGGCCGCCAGCAAGCCGTCGATGACCGGTATCGGCCTGATGGCGCTCATGCGCCCCCAGTGGTCGGCGACCACCTTGTCGACGCCGAGTACGCGACTGCCGAATGCGGCCTCAACCTGTCCGAGCCAGCGTTCGAGCGCTGAAGCTTTGTCGGGATCGCGTGAGCGCAAAAGTTCGACACCTTTTCGGATCTCGCCGAGCACGAGGGCGCTGAGAAAGAGATCCTCATCGGCGATCGAAGCATACCAGGCGGAAACGTGGGGATCGCATCGATCGCCCTTGCGAACCTCGGAAATGATGTTCGTATCGATGAGGTAGCTCATAGATCGACGTCGCGTCCAAGGTCATGGCCGCGGTCGAGGTCGATCCCCTCCAGCGGCGCCGACGCAAGCAACGCCTTCAGGCTCAGCTTGGTCGGTTCGACAAATCGTTGTCGAAGAAGCGCGCGCGCGGCGGCTTGACGAGTCGGATCGGACAAGGCGGCCGCCACCTGGCGCACGAGGCCCGCATCTTCCTTGCGGACGTTGACTTCGACCCGGACAAAGCCCTGCCGCGCCTTGCGCGCGCGGTGTTTGGCGAGCGAAGATCGTACGCGACTGCTCATTTTCCAACTCTCAATTTCCCGGAAATTTTACCGGAAAGCGCCGGAGGCCGCAAGCCTGAAATCGTCGCCTGAAATCGTCAGCTATAGAGCGATAGCGTAGTCATAGTTCTCATCATCGTCTGTCGTGGCCCGCCAGGTTTCTTTTGCAGAGGCTCGGGCTGTTCGAGCCCTTTGGTCTCACGAGCCACAAGCAGGAGATTTGCGACCAAACTTTCAGACGATCGACGAGCAAGTGAGGCATAATTGTATCGGTATTGAAGCAACGAGCCGCGCGACCATGGAAGCGACCGCGCGGAGATGCTATCTTTGCCTTGTCAGGGATTGGCTTGATCAGGATGCAGATCGTGTCCGCAAAAGTTGACGAGCTCGCGCAGCGTCTCGCCCGCGTTACGGGCGAGGACGTCGAAACGGCGTTGGAGCGGGCGATCGAAGAGCGCCTGTCTCGCGTGGCCGGAGCCGGCCCTGTGGACCGCGAGGCGGCGCTGCGGCGATTTTTTGACCGCGTATCCCGGATGCCTGTCAAGGATCACCGGCCGACCGACGAGATTATCGGCTATGGCCCGGACGGGCTGCCGTCTTAATGATTCTCGACACGTCGGCCATCGTCGCGACGATTTCCGGCGAACCGGAAGGTTCGCGCTTCCAAGACGCCATGCTGCGCGGGCCATCGCTCGCGATCTCGGCCGTCACTGCGGCATTCGATGCGTTCCAGTGCTTCGGAAAAGGGCAAGGCCATCCCGCGCAGCTTGACATCGTGGATTGCGCCGCCTACGCCCTCGCAAGAATTCGCGGCGAGCCGTTGCTGTTCAAAGGGAGCGACTTCGAGAAGACCGACCTCCAATCGGCGCTGTAGGCGGCCCGGGGAAATCGCCGCGAATGGCCAAAATTCGGGTCGAGAAAGGCAGCGGCAACGTCTTCTTAGATATCGGGTTTACGCCGGCCGAAGCGGCGGAATTGGCCGCAAAATGCGAGCTGATGGTCGCGATCAAAGACGTTATCGTGCGGCGGAAGCTGACACGACGGAAAGCAGCTACGCTCTGCCGGACAGATCAGCGGGCACTGGCGAGCCTGCTGCGCGGCCGCATGGACCACGTCACCGTCAGTCAGCTTGAGAGGTGGCGTGCCGCGCTGGCATCGGCACGTGGTTGACGCCCGTGGCCACGACGTCCGCCGTCATGCGTTTTCAACCGGCTAAATCCGCCGTTCCCGTGGGGGTACGGGTGTGAGCAACACGGTATTGCGCCGAATTAAACAGTTGAAATAGCAATCTAATTCAGCGTACAAGCGCAGACACCCCATCCACTAAGCTTGCTTGGCGAGCGCTCCGGTGACGGCGGATATCGGCTTGACGGTAGACGCGCCAGCTCATTTGGCCTATGCTTAGGCATATGCCTAGGGAGATGCTCGTGGCCCTCGAACGACACGTCAAGCTTTTCAAGAATGGCCGAAATCAAGCTGTGCGAATTCCCCGCGAGTTCGAGCTTCCCGGCGAGGACGCGATCATGCGCAAGGAAGGTAGCAGGCTGATCATCGAGCCCACGCCGCCAAAATCGCTGCTGGCTCTGCTGGCGACCCTGGCGCCGATTAGTGAAGATTTTCCACCGATCCCCGATGCCCCTCCCGATCCCGTCGAGATTTGATGCGTTACCTGCTCGACACCAACATCGTCTCCGACCTCGTCCGCAATCCGCAGGGCCGTATCGCTGGCCACATCGGTGATGTCGGCGAAGCGCAAATCTGCACCAGCATCATCGTCGCCGCAGAACTGCGTTACGGGGCCACGAAAAGGAGATCGCGGCGACTCGCGGCTCAGCTTGAAGCGGTGCTCGCGGCATTCGAGGTGCTACCTTTCGAACCTCCCGCCGATATCACTTATGGCAAGCTCCGCACGCGCCTCGAACAAGCCGGTACGCCCATCGGCGGCAACGATCTGCTCATCGCCGCTCAGGCCATGACGCTCGGCTACACCATCGTCACCGACAACGAGCGCGAGTTCGCCCGCATCGTCGGCCTGCGGCGCGAGAATTGGCTGCGGCAAGCCCGGTGAGCGATTGAACCGAGCAATACGTGTCGCAAGGCTTATGAAAGCGGTTTAGGTGCCATGCGCGTTGCGCAGCTCTATTGGAGCCAAACACTGCTCCGTGCTAGATTACATGTAACCTAGCAGGACGACACATGACCACCTCGGCACGCGGCAAGTCATCGCGCGACAAGGTCCGGGCGCATCGCGAGCGGTTGCGCCGGCAGGGCCTACGGCCCATTCAGATCTGGGTGCCTGATGTACGCGCGCCGTCCTTCAAGGCCAAGGCGCATCGCCAATCGCTTGCGGTCGCCAAGAGTCGGCACGCCAAGGCGGACCAGAATTTCATCGACGCCATCTCCGATTTGAGCGATTTTTGGGACGTCCAGTGAAGCGCGGAGAGATTTGGACCGTCGCCGCAGGCAAAGGCTATGCGGGTAAGCCCCGCCCGGTGGTGATCTTGCAGGACGATCGCTTCGACGCCACGGACTCCCTCACGATCTGTGCCTTCACGACCGACCCGACCAACGCGCCGCTGTTCCGCCTGCCGATCGAGCCGAGTGAAACGAACGGCTTGCGGGCGCCGTGCCGTCTCATGGTGGACAAGATCACCACCGTCCCAAAGACGAAAATTGGCGCGCGCATCGGACGACTTGGCGATGAAGATATTTTGCGCCTCAATCGCGCGGTACTCGTCTTCCTCGGGATGACCGGCGCAGCCGCAAGCAGGTGATTTCATTTCTTTCCGTAATCGGCCTTGGCCTCGCTCCACACCGCCGTCAGCCGGTCTTCGTGGCCGCGCCCGGGATAGCGATCGATCTCGCGCGCCGCGGCGATGACGGCTTCCTCCCAGGCGCTGATCTCGCCCAAGAGCCGCCTGACGGCGGCGGCCATCGCGGCGATGTCGCCGGCGGCGACCTTGACGCCGCTTTGCAGCACTTCGGCCGCGCCGGACTCCGCCGGGTATATCACCGGCACGCGATGCTGCATCGCCTCGAGGACGACCATGCCGAAGGGCTCGGAGCGCGAGGGAACGAGCAGCGCGCTCGCGCCGCGGAAAGCCTCGCTGCGCTTGTCCCAGCTCAGCGCGCCGCGCCGGGAGATGCCGGGTTGCTCCAGCAACGGCGATTCGGGACCGTTGCCATAGACCACGAAGTCCGCGACGAAACCGCCGTCGCGCACCCGCTTTGCCACGTCGCAGAAGAGATCGACGCCTTTCTGGCGCGAGAGACGCCCCAAAAAGACCACGCGATGGGTCTCGAACCGCCCCATATCCGCGGTCCCCGCGGCGGCGGCGGAAAAACTGTTCGGCACCACGTCGATCCGGCGCCGGCCGGCGGGGTCATAGGCGGCGACGAGCGCGCGGCGCGTCGCCTCGCTCACGGCGACGATGCGGGTCGCGCTATCGACCGCGCCCTGCTCGATGCGCTCGGTCAGCGGGTCGGCGCTGCCCGGCTGGCGGTCGGCTTCGGTCGAATGGAAGTGCGCGACCCACGGCACGCCGATGCGCTCGGCCGCGGCACGCGCGGCGTCGAACGTCACCCAATCATGGGCATGGATGAGATCCGCGGGATGGTCGGCGACATAATTCCGCAAGCCTCGCGCAAAGGCGCCGATCAGGCGAAACAGAACCGAGCCTTGCAGCGCGCCGGCGCCCTCGGGGCCATAGCTGCCGCCGTCATAAGGGCCGCCGCCATAAGGGGACCAGCCGGTGTAACCCGACCAGAAGGCACCGCCGCCGCCGCCATAGGGCGACCAGCCGGTGTAGCCGCGCGAGACGGTATAGGGCACCGCCACGGCCGCGGTGCTGTAGGGCGACAAGGCGCCGCTCGTGGCCGCATCGGCGGGTACCTCGATGTCGAGCGTGACCACCGGCACCTCGACGCCGAAGGGCGGCGGATCGGCGATCAAGGTCTTGCGCGCCCAAGGCACCACCACGGTCACCTCCGCGCCGCGCCGGCGCAGGCCGCGCACCAGATGGTAACAGGACGTCCAGGTGCCGCCCGCCACCATCGGCGGGATTTCCCACATCAGCATCAACACGCGCAATTTCGGCGCGGCCGGCCCGAAGAGGCGGTCGAGCTCGGCCCGAACCGGCGCGTCGAACGCCGCCTCGCGCCAATTGCGCGTGGCATCCCATGGCACGCCGCGCCATCCAGAGCCGATATCCGCGAAATCCGCGCCCGTGAGATCGAGGTTCAGCACCTTCGCGTCCGACAGCGCCGCGCCGGAAAGTTTCGCGCCCGCAAGCGTCGCGCCGGCGAGATCGGCATAGGTCAGCCGCGCCTTGGCGAGCGTAGCGCCATCGAGCCGAGCGCCCTGCAGCTTGGCCGCCGTCAGGTCGGCGCGGTCGAGCGTGGCGCCGGAGAGCCGCGCGTTTTCCAGCACGGCATCGCGCAGGTCGAGGCCGGCAAGAGACGCGCCGGTGAGGTCGACATTCGGCAGCCGCACGCCTTGCCAGCTCACTTCGGCGAGCACCTCGGGCGAGACCGTGCGCACCGCCCGTTCCACCGCGAGACGGATGCCCTGGCGCACCGCCGGCTCTTCGTCCGGAATGCGGGCGGCGGCGACCAGGGCGGCCAGCGCCTGGAGATAGAAATCGGCGCAGTCGGTGGTGAAGAAGGACAAGAGCCCGGCCGCCCCCACCACGCGCTGGCGCCACTCGCCGGCGACGAGGCGGGTGAGCGTCTCGTCCAAGGCGGCGCCGAGCCGGTCCTGCCGATCCTTCCGCTGCGCTTCGAGCCGGTCATGTTCCTCTTTCTCGCGCGCTTTGAGCTCCTTCTCGCGGGCGTCGAGATAGCCGCGGAGCGCCAGGATGGCGCCGAGAACGGTGGCCAGGCCCGCGACCGCGGCGCTCAACCCGCCGGCAAGGCTGATCGGCAGCGCTCCTTTGCTCTCATTCTCGATCTGCCTGCCGATCACCTCCTGCCGCACTTTTTCCTGCTCGAGCTGGTCCTTGGGCATCGCCGGACCGGCGGCGGTCTCGGCGTTCCTGACAAGCTGGTAGACGGAAACGGCGTTCCAGACCTGAAGGCCGGCGAGGATCGCGGCCAGGATCAGGAACAGCAAAACCCAGCGCAGCGATTTTTCGGAGCGAGCAAGGCTCGCCATCCTGGCCTCCTCCAAGCACAATCCTAGCCCGGCCGATGCCGGAATGCGGCAATGTTTCGCCTCGGCAAGGCGAAGCCGCCACGGCGGCGTTTCCCTGCCGTCCTCGCCGCGAGGCCGTGCTTTGCGCCGCGCCTATTTCACGCGCTCGACGGGGGAAGACGCCACGGCCACCCGCGCCGGCTGATGCGCCGGCCGCGACGGCCGAAAGTCGATGCCTACCAGCAGCATGTCGATGCTGGCGCCGTCGGCGGCGAGCGGCAGGTACAGCACCTCGTATTGACGGGGCTTGTCGTCCATCAGGCGATCGCGGCGGAAGACCGTCGGCCTGCCGGCGGCGACGACATCGCTGTAGACCTGCCGGAGCAACGCCCGGTATTCCGGCAAGGGATGATCGTCGACGTATTTGCCGGTGAGATCGGTGCCGTCGCGACGCGCGATCTCGGTGCCGACCACGCGGAAGTAGAAGCGCGGGGGATCGCGGAGCACATCGACCAGCGCCACATTGGCGAGGGCATAGGCGAAGTCGGCGGGATCGAGCGCGGCGCGGGCGGGCAGCAGCCGGCCCGCCCGTTTGCCTTGCCAATAGGCATAAAGCCGGCGCAGCAGATCGCTTTCGATGTCCTCCCGTTCCATGACGCGCGCCGGCCGCTCCCCCGCAATCGCGGCCCATTTTATGAGACGGCGGCCGGATGCGTCCATCGGCAAGTGCGGGCCTTGCGGCAGACCGAGCCTCTCGCTCGCCGCTCTTTCCGGCCGCTTGACCTCGAACCCTCATCGCGGCGATTGTCTTTGCCGTGCGGACCATTCCGCGCCGGCGACAGCGTCTCCATCGGGAAAAAGGCCGCACCCCTCGCCATGCTCCGCCTGACGCGATCGCTGGTCGTCGCTCTTCTGCTCTTGCCGGCCGGCTCCTGCGCCGGCGTCTCGACCTGGATGGCCGGCATCGATCGGGAGAGCTATAGCTGGGAGCCGATGCCGGGAAGCGTTCACCGCAAGACCTGGCAGCAGGACGTCAAGGATTGCGAGCAGCCGGGCATCGCGACCGGCGAGGCGGCGGCGAGCGCGCCCAAGGACGGGCCGACGATCGCGCGGTCGGAAGGCGCCGCCGCGGTCGCTGCTTGCATGGCCGACAAGGGATACCGGAAAGTCTACCAGGCGCGAACCAGCTTTTTCTGACGCCCTCGGCGGCGCGGGGCGCGGCGGACCCGCCTCTACGGTATCCGGGTCAGGGTCCGAGCTGCTTCTCGAGATCGCCGAGCGCGGCATCGGCGCGGCGGCAATCGGTCTCGTGCTTGCCGATGGCGCTCTTGCCTTTGTCGATGCCCTTGTCGAGGATGTGGCGCGCGGCATAGTACTGCTGATTGTCGTCGACGCCCTTGTCGATCATCGCCTCGACCTTGCGCATCGCCGCGCGCAGCCGCGTGCGATCGATCCCGCGGCACATCCAGGCCGCGCCCAGCACCTCCCCCGCCTGCGCCAGGCGTTGCTCCGCCGCGAGCGCAACCTCGGGCTGATACTTGTCCTGTCCGGCATCGGGAGAGGCGGTCAGCGTGACGCCGGCAAGCGCCAGGACGACGGCGAGCATGGCTGAAGGCTCCGAATGTCTCGGCCGCCGGCGACGCTAGCCGATGACGGGCGGATTTTGAAGCGCGGGCGGCTTCCTGCCGTCGCGCGCGATCGGCAAGCGCCGCACGGGAAGCCGCGGAAAAGCGATCCGACGAACGGAGAGCCTCACGCGGCTATTTCCGTCGCCGGCACGGAGCCGGTCGGGCGCCCGCCGAAGTCCAGCCAGCGGTGACTCTTGAAATCATAGAGCTTGCACGCGCGGATGATGTCCCGATGGGTGCGAACGCACCACGTTTCTCGCACGACCTGCCGCGGGATGCTGTCATTGATGCGCGCATCTGCCGCCTCGAGCTTCCAGATCGGAACGCGCGGGTCTATGTGGTGCGCGCTGTGAAGGCCGAGATCGGTGAGAAAGAAGATCAGCCACGGCGGCACTTTCATGTAGACCGTGCAATTCACCTGTCCGCCGAAAAACGACCATTCCTCGGCTCGCTCGAACCAGCGGACGCGCGGGTGGGTGTGGTTGAAAAAACTCACGAATCCGACCATCCACGTGAACACCAAGAACGGCACGACGACGCACAGCGCGGCTTTGCGCAACAGGGCGGCCGGCGAGGCGTCGAACGCCGCAAGAGCGGCAAGCTGCGCCAGGACGGAAAGGCAGACCAAAGTCGAATCCAAGGCATATTTCGCATCCCGCTGCGGCAGCAGGGCGCGGTTTGGAAACATCATCTTCTTCCACCATATCGCGTATGCGTAATAAATTCCCAAACCCGGCGTCGTGCGATACAGCCGCTCGACGAGCCGGCGCCAGGAGGACAGATTGTCATACTCGCTCTTCGTCAAGGGAACCCAGATGTAGTCGCGCCCCTTCAAGTTGGTGAAACCGTGATGCAGCACATTGTGAAACAGCAGCCAGACGCTGTAGGGATGATAGGAGGGGATGATCGCCAGCCGCGCCGTCACGCGGTTGAGCGAGCGACTCCGGAAATGGCAGCCGTGGCCCGCATCATGCGCGATGCGGAAGAGCAGGGCGATCGACGGGCCGAGGGCGAAGCTGAAAAGCGCCTGCTGCCAAATCGGCGGGTCCAGGGCTATGCCGGCAAACAGAGCGACGTAGAGCGCCGCCGCGCCCAGCAGCAGCGCCACGGCGGTAAAACCGGACTGAGTGCGCAGCGGGATCAACCGGCGCCGCACTTCTTGCGCGCAAGCACGGATTTCGTCGCGCCGATCCGGCGCCGGAAGCGTCTCTTCTCGAAGCATGGCTGCCCATCGATAGAACATGGATGGTTACTACCGATGATGGCAGAAATAGGCGAGGAGCACCAGTCCCGTCTCGGGCCTGCTTCTTGCGCGCCCGTGCCTTTTCGAGGCGCGGGGGCCGCTTGCCAAATCCCGCGCCTCCATCGGGCCAACCGACAGGCGATCGAAACTGTTTTAGGGTGGGAGACCGTGGCGGTTCACGCCGGCGGCTCGCCGGTCTCGCGCTCGATCACTTTGCGCAAGGCGCGCGCAAGCTGATCCTTGCGATAGGGCTTGCTCAAGAGCGGCATCTGCGAGGCAAAACCGCGGCCGCTGTCGACCACGCTGCCGGGGAAGCCGGAGGTCAGCAGCGGCTTGATGTGCGGCCAGCGCCGCGCGACGACGTCGGCGAGCTGGCGGCCGTCCATGCCGCCGGGCATGATCACGTCGGTGAAGAGCACGTCGACGGCGTCGTCGGCGGCGATCGCCTCGATCGCGGCATGCGCGCCGTCGGCCTCGCGCACGCGATAGCCGAGCTCGGCGAGTTGGCGCACCGCCACCCGCCGCAGCGCGGCGTTGTCCTCGACCACCAGCACCATCTCGTCGTTGCCGCGCAGGATCGGCTCCTCGAGATGCGGCTGCCCCGCCGCCCCCATGGCGGCGGCGCGCGGGAAATAGAGCCGGAAGGTGCTGCCGACGCCGACCTCGCTATAGGCCGTGACATGGCCGCCCGACTGCTTCATGAAGCCGAAGACCATGCTGAGGCCGAGGCCGCTGCCCCTTCCCTGCTCCTTGGTGGTGAAGAACGGCTCGAAGATGCGGCCCAGCACCTCCGGCGGCATGCCGCTGCCGCTGTCGCTGATCTCGATGAGCACGTAGTCGCCGGCGGTCACATAGGGATGCTCGGCGACGTAGCGGGCGTCAAGCGAGCGGTTGCGCGTGGCGATGGCGAGGTTGCCGCCGGCGGGCATGGCGTCGCGGGCATTGGCGGCGAGATTGGCGAGGCTCGCCTCGAGCTGCGCCGCGTCGACCACCGTCGGCCAGAGATCCGGGGCGAGGTCGAGCGAGATCGCGATGGTCTCGCCGAGCAGCCGGCCGAGCAGCTTGACCGTGCTGGTGATGAGATCGTTCACGTCGATGCGCCGCGGCTGCAGCGGCTGGCGGCGCGCAAAGGCGAGGAGCCGCCGCGTCAGGTCGGCGCCGCGCAGCGCCGCGTCGCGCGCCTCGCCGGCAAGCTCGAGGATGTCCGGGTCGACCTCCCTGCTGTCGCACAACAGGTCGAGATTACCGATGACGACGCCGAGCAGATTGTTGAAATCATGCGCCAGCCCGCCGGTGAGGTTGCCGATCGCCTCCATCTTCTGCGCCTGGCGTAGCTGCGCCTCCATGCGCCGCTGCTCGCTCACCTCGATCGAGACGATGCCGATGCCGATGATGCCGTCGCCGGCGCGAATGGGATAGAAGGTGGCGAGCCATTGGCGCAGCTCGCCGGGCTTCGCCGGCGTCTCGCCGCTGATTTCGACGTTGAGCACCGGGCGCTGCTCCTCCAGCACCCGCGCGCAGATCGGCCCGATCTGCTGCCAGAGATCGGGAACCACCTCCTCCACCGTGCGGCCGACATGGTCTCGCGCCGAAAGCCCGTTGATGGCGGCGAGCGCCTCGTTGACGCGGACGTGGCGGAAGCCCGGATCGATGAAGGCGAAGCCGACGGGCGCGGCGGATTGCAGCGTATCGAGCAGCGCCAGGGATTCGTCGGACTGGCGCTTGGCCTGGCGCAGCTCCTCCTCCGTGCGTTTCAGCTCCGTTACGTCGATGAGCACGCTGATGGTGCCGCCATCGGTGGTCTTGCGGCCGATATGCTGGAACCAGCGTCCGTCGGTGAACGGCATGATCAGCGTCGCGGGCGACATGCGGAAGCTCGCCATGCGGTCGCGCACCCAGCTCTCGGCGCGCTCGGGCGCCACCGGGATGATGCCCTGCGCGATGGCGAATTCGAGCTGGGCCTGGCGCGTCGTGCCGCGATCGAAGATGGAGCCGCCGCGCGGGAACAGCTCGCGCATCCGCGCATTGGCCAGCAGCAGCCGGTCGTCGCGGTCGTAGATCATGATGCCGGCGGGCAGGATCTCGATCGCTTCCATCAGCCGCCGATGCGCCTCCGCCGCCGCTTCGCGCGCGGTGACCTCGGTGGTGACGTTGGTCGAGATGCCGCGATAGCCCAGGAAGGCGCCATCGGCGGCAAAGACCGGCTTGCCGCTGGTCTTGGCGTACCAGATCGAGCCGTCGGCCCGCTGTCGCTGGATGATGCGATCCTTGAACGGCTGGTGCGTCGCCATTTCCCCGGCGAGCTGGCGTGCCGTCTCGTCGTCGATGCCCAGCGTGTCGGGGTCGGTGCGGCGCTTGCCGATGAAAGAGGCGGCCGGACAGCCGGTGCCGGTCGCGACGTTCTCCGAAACATAGGTGAAGCGCAGCTCGGCGTCGGTCTCCCACAGCCAATCGGAAGCGGTGTCGGCGAAATCGCGCAGCCGCGCTTCGGCGCGGTCGCTTTCCTCGGTCTTGCGCCGCAGCTCCGCCCTGCACGCCGCTGCCGCCGCCTCGCTTTCAAGCCGGCGGCTGCCTTCGCGCCAGGCGCCAAGGGCGAGCAGAAGGGTGACCGCCACGCCGGCCGCCATCAGCGGCATGCCCGGCCCAAGGCCGATCAGCGCCGTAAGAATGAGGCCGGCGGCGGCGGCGAGAAGGGCCGGCGCCCGGCGCTGCACCCCCCTGCCGAGGCCTGATGCTCGGACTGCCATGGCTCCTTATTCAAAATCCAGACGCTGAACAGACCGTTACGCCGTGCCGTCGAAAGTAGCCGTTTCGTTGCCCGTCATGACCCCCGTCACGCGCTGCGGCGCGGCAGCTCCGGCGCTTCGCCGGTCTGGCCGGGAAAGACCAGGCTCCGGCAGGCGTTGAGCTTGGTTCCCGGCCCGGCTACACCTCGTAACATAGCAGGAAAGGCCGGCAGCGGCACGAGGCTGAAGAGTGAGCCCGCATCAGTCGACGGCGCAGGCCTTGCAGCAGGCGGTGGCGCTGCATCGCCGAGGGCGGCTCGAGGACGCCGCCCGGCTCTATGAAGCGGTGCTCCAGGCCGAGCCTAAGCAATTCGACGCGCTGCATTTTCTTGGCCTGATCCGCTTCCGCCAGGGCCGCCCCGACGAGGCGCAGAAGCTGCTGCGCCGGGCGCTCAACCAACAGCCCGGCTCGGCCGAGGCCAATAATAGCCTGGGCCAGATCCTGGCGGCGCTCGGCCGCTGGCCCGAAGCCAAATCGCGCTACGAGAAGGCGCTGGCGGCAAAGCCCGATTTCGCCGCGGCGCGCAACCACCTCGGCATCGCGCTCGCCGAGCTCGGCGAGCACGAGGCGGCGGCCGCCGAATACCGCCGCGCCATCGCGCTTGAGCCTCACTATGCCGAGGCACGGAGCAATCTCGGCCTCGCCCTCGAGGCGCTCGGCCGCGAGGAGGAGGCGATCGCCTGCTACCGCCAGGCGCTGGCGGCGAAGCCCGGCTTTGCCGAGGCGGAGCTCAATCTCGGCAATGCCCATCTCGCGCTCGGCCGCCCCGAGGACGCGCTCGCTTGGTACGAGCAGGCGGTGCGGCACGCGCCGGGCGAGGCGCGGATGCACAACAATCTCGGCCGGGCGCTGCAAGCGCTCAACCGTCACGAGGCGGCGCTTGCGAGCTATGTGCAGGCCGTGGCGCTGGCGCCCGATTACGCCGGCGCGCAGTGGAACCTGGCGCTCGCCCATCTTGCGCTCGGCGATTTCGCCCGGGGCTGGGCGGGCTATGAATGGCGCTGGCGCAACGGCGATCTCGCCCCGCGCGCCTTCTCGGCGCCGCTCTGGACCGGCGGCGCGCTTGCCGGCAAGACCCTCCTCGTCCATGCCGAGCAGGGCATGGGCGACACGCTGCAATTCGTGCGCTATTTGCCGCTGCTGGCGCGGTCCGGCGCGCGCGTGCTGCTCGAGGCGCAGCGCCCGCTGCTGCCCTTGCTGGCCTCGCTCGAGGGCGCGGCGGCGCTCGTCGCCGCCGGCGATCCGCTGCCGGATTTCGACCTGCAGGTGCCGCTGCTGAGCCTGCCCGGCGCCTTCGCCACCACGCTCGACACCATCCCCCGCGCCGTCCCCTATCTCAGCCCGCCGCCCGAGCGCGTCGCCGCCTGGCGCGAATCGCTGGCGGCGCTGCCGCCTCCGCGCATCGGCCTCGCCTGGGCCGGCAGCCCCACCAACCGCAACGACCGCCAGCGCTCGCTGGCGCTGGCGCGTCTGGCGCCGCTGTTCGACCTTCCCGGCGCAAGCCTGGTGAGCTTGCAGAAGGATCTGCGCGAGGGCGACGCGGCGCTGCTGGAGCGCCACCCCCGGGTCAGCCGGATCGGCGAAAGGCTGGGAGATTTTGCCGATACGGCGGCGGTGATGAGCCTCCTCGATCTCGTCGTCAGCGTCGACACCGCCGCCGCTCACCTTGCCGGCGCGCTCGCCCGCCCGCTGTTCCTGATGCTGCCCTTTTCCGCCGAATGGCGCTGGCTGCGCGGGCGCGAAGACAGCCCCTGGTATCCGACGGCGCGCCTTTTCCGCCAGCCCCGGCCCGGCGATTGGGATGCCGTGACCGCGCGGGTCGCGGCGGAGGCTGCGAGACTGACCGGCGGCTAGACGAAGAGCCGCCGCCGCGGCCATTGTTGTGCATCGCAAAATCCGGTAATGTTGCATTGCAATAGAATCGGCCGGGCTAGCGGTGGGCACCAAGCCTTGGCAAGGCGCAAGCGGTTGGTGCGGCGCATCAGCACCGGCCAGAACCGGAGCCGTCATGGGGATCGAGGTCGCGCTCCATCACCGCACCGAATACCGCTATGAGCGGCCGGTCGCGCTCGGGCCGCAGACGGTGCGGCTCAGGCCGGCGCCGCATGCGCGGACGCCGATCCTTTCCTATGCGCTGAAGCCCGAGCCGGAGCCGCATTTCCTCAACTGGCTGCAAGACCCGCAGGGCAATTACCTCGCGCGCCTCGTCTTCCCCGAGAAGACCGATCGCCTGGTCATCACCGTCGACCTCGTCGCCGACATGACGGTGATCAACCCCTTCGATTTCTTCCTCGAGCCGGCGGCGGAGACCTACCCCTTCGCCTATGATCCCGCGCTCGAGAGCGAGCTGGCGCCGTTCCGCCGCACCGAGCCCGCCGGCCCGCTGTTGCGGCGCTATCTCGCCGCCATCGACCGCACGTCGCGCCGCAGCATCGATTTCCTGGTCGAGCTGAACCGCCGGCTGCAATCCGACATCCGCTACATCATCCGCCACGAGCCCGGCGTGCAGACGCCGGAAGAGACGCTGGAGCGCGCCGAGGGCTCGTGCCGCGACAGCGGCTGGCTGCTGGTCCAGCTCCTGCGCCATCTCGGCGTCGCCGCGCGCTTCGCCTCGGGCTATCTCATCCAGCTCGTCGCCGACCAGAAGCCGCTCGAAGGCCCGCCGGGGCCGAGCGCCGATTTCACCGACCTCCACGCCTGGTGCGAGGCCTATCTGCCCGGCGCCGGCTGGATCGGCCTCGATCCGACCTCGGGGCTGCTTGCCGGCGAGGGCCATATCCCGCTCGCCTGCTCGCCCGACCCGCAAAGCGCCGCGCCTGTCTCGGGAACGCTGGAGAGCGCCGAGACGGTGTTGAACCACATCATGTCGGTCCGCCGGCTGCGCGAGACGCCGCGCGTCACGCTGCCTTACGCGGAAGAGGAATGGTCGCGGCTGATGGCGCTGGGCGAGCGTGTCGACCGCGACCTCGCGCAGCAGGATGTGCGCCTGACCATGGGCGGCGAGCCGACTTTCGTCGCCGCCGCCGATCCCGACGGCGCCGAATGGAACACCGAGGCGCTCGGCCCGACCAAGCGCGTCTATGCCGGCAAGCTGCTGCGCCGGCTCGCCGACCGCTTCGCCACGGGCTATCTGCTGCATTACGGCCAAGGCAAATGGTATCCCGCCGAGCAACTGCCGCGCTGGGCGCTCTCCAGCCATTGGCGCCGCGACGGCGAGCCGATCTGGCAGGACAAGGGGCTCTTTGCCGCCGATGAGCGCGCGGATCCCGCGCTCGGCCCCGACCAGTCGCGCCGCTTCATCGCGCGGCTGGCAGAGCGCCTCCAGATCGATCCCGGCTTGGCGCTGCCGGCCCATGAGGACGCCTGGTACCATCTGTGGAAGGAGCGGCGGCTGCCGGTCAATGTCGATCCCCTCAAAAGCGAGCTGAGGGATCTGCTGGAGCGGGAGCGGCTGGCGCGGATCTTCGAGCAGGGGCTGGCGCGGACGGTAGGCTTCGCGCTGCCCTTGCGGCGCGTCGGGCTCGGCGAGGGGCGGCGCTGGCAAAGCGGGCCGTGGTTCCTGCGCCCGGAGACGCTCTATCTCCTGCCGGGCGATTCGCCGATGGGCTATCGTTTGCCGCTGGACTCGCTGCCCTGGGTCGGCGAGAGCGACTATCCCCACCTTCACGCCGAGGACCCGCTGGCGCCGCGGGCGGCGCTGCCGCCGCGCCAGGCTTTCCGGGCGCGCGAGGCGGGCGCCGCTCCCGCCGCGCGCGCCTCCGGCTCGCAGCGGCGCGAGCAGGTGCCGCTGCCGCCGCGTCCCGGCGAAAGCGATGCCGGCGTGGTCCGCACCGCGCTCTGCATCGAGCCGCGCCAGGGGCTGCTCCATGTCTTCATGCCGCCGGTCGAGACCGCCGAGGACTATCTCGACCTCGTCGCCGCCGTCGAGGACACCGCCGCCGATTGCGCCCAGCCCGTCGTGATCGAGGGCTATCCGCCGCCCTTCGATCCGCGGCTGCTGCATTTCTCCATCACCCCCGACCCCGGCGTGATCGAGGTCAACATCCATCCCGCCGCCGCCTGGCGGGACCTCGCCGAGACCACGGTCATCCTCTATGATGAAGCGCGCGCCGCCGGCCTCGTCACCGAGAAATTCATGCTCGACGGCTGCCATGTCGGCACCGGCGGCGGCAATCACGTCACCATCGGCGGCGCCAGCCCGATCGACTCGCCGCTGCTGCGCCGGCCCGACCTGCTGAAGAGCCTGCTCGGCTATTGGCACAATCATCCCTCGCTGTCCTATTTGTTCTCCGGCCTCTTCATCGGCCCGACCAGCCAGCATCCGCGCGTCGACGAGGGCCGCGACGACGCCACCTATGAGCTCGAGATCGCCTTCAAGGCGCTCGCCGCCGCCAAGGCGCCGGCGCCCTGGCTGGTCGATCGCGTCTTCCGCGACCTGCTGGCGGATATGACCGGGAACACCCACCGCAGCGAATTCTGCATCGACAAGCTCTACCCGCCCGACAGCGCCGCCGCGCGGCGCGGCCTCCTGGAGCTGCGCGCCTTCGAGATGCCGCCCCATGCGCGCATGAGCCTCGCGCAACAGGCGCTGCTGCGCGCGCTCATCGCCTGGATGTGGCGCGAGCCCTACGACCGGCGGCTGGCGCATTACGGCACGCGGCTGCAGGACGACTTCATGCTGCCCTATTTCGTCGCCGAGGATTTCGCCGACGTGCTCGGCGATCTCCAGCGTGCCGGCTACGGCTTTGCCCCCCGGTGGTTCGCGCCGCATCATGAATTCCGCTTCCCGCTGATCGGCAAGGTCGCCTATCGCGGCATCGAGATCGAGCTGCGCCACGCGCTCGAGCCCTGGCACGTGCTGGGCGAGGACGCCGCCATCGGCGGCGCCGTGCGCTTCGTCGACAGCTCCGTCGAGCGGCTCCAGGTGAAGCTCGACGGCGCCGTCGACGAGCGCCACCGCCTGCTGGTGAATGGCCGCCAGGTGCCGCTGCGCGCCACCGGCCGGCGCGGCGAGTTCGTCGCCGGCGTTCGCTATCGCGCCTGGCAGCCGCCGCGCGCGCTGCATCCGACGATACCGCCGGACGTGCCGCTGGTGTTCGACCTCTATGACGATTGGAACGAGCGCTCGATCGGCGGTTGCACCTACCACGTCGCCCATCCCGGCGGGCGCAATTTCGAGCGCTTTCCCGTCAATGCCAACGAGGCGGAGACCCGGCGCCGCGCCCGCTTCCTCCCCTTCGGCCACACGCCGGGCGCCTTCCGCCCGGCCGAGCCGCAGCCCAGCCGCGAGCATCCGCTCACCCTCGATCTGCGGCGCGCGCGATAGCGCGGTCGGCGGCGCTTGGCAGACTCGGGCGGTTTCGGCCACACTTGTCGCTCGGCAGCGGAGGCACCGGGGCTTGGACTGCGTTTATGACGAGATGGTAACCGGCAGCGGCGCGTTGCGCCCGCATTGGCGCGCGTTGATGGAAACCGTCTGGAGCGTCGCTCCCGAGCAGCTCGGCGACAGGCTGGCGCGGCTCTCGGCGCAGATCGCCGATGACGACGAGATCGCGACGCTCCCCGAGCGCGGGCTCGCGCGCGGCCGCCGGCTCGACCTGCTGCCGCTGATCCTGCCGGCCGCCGAATGGCAGGCGATCGCCGACGGCCTGGTGCAGCGCGCGCGCCTCCTCGACCTGATCCTTGCCGATCTCTACGGCGCGCAGCGGCTGCTCGACGAGCGGCTGCTGCCGCCTTATCTCGTGCTCGCCAACCCCGCCTTCCTGCGGCCGCTGCGCGGCGTCCGGCCACGGGACGGCGCGCCGCAGCTCTATTTCTACGCCGCCGACCTCGTCCGGCTGGCCAGCGGCGAATGGCGCGTCTTCGCCGACCGGACGCAAGCCCCGGGCGGCGTCGGCTACGCGCTGCATCACCGCGGCGCGCTGGCGCGCACCGTGCCGGAGATGTTCCGCGCGGTCGAGGTGCGGCGCCTCGATCCCTTCATCGACCTCTGGCGGTCGAGCCTCGGCGCCATGGCGCGCGACCGCGCCGAGGCGCCGCAGATCGTGCTGCTGACCCCCGGCCCCTACAACGACGCCTATTTCGAGCACGTCTTTCTCGCCCGCGCGCTCGGCGTCACGCTGGTGCAAGGCACCGACCTCACGGTGCGCGACGATTTCGTCTATCTCAAGACGCTGGACGGGCTGCAGCGGGTCGACGTCGTCTATCGCCGGGTCGACGGCGACTACTGCGATTCGCTCGAGCTGCGCGAGGATTCCGCCCTCGGCGTCGCCGGCCTCGTGCAGGTGGCGCGCGCGCGCAACGTCGCGATCCTCAACCTGCCGGGCTCGGCGCTGGTCGAGGCGCCGGCCTTCGCGCCCTTCCTGCCGCAGCTCTGCCGCAGGCTGCTCGGCAGCGAGCTGCGCCTGCCGGCGGTGACGACCTGGTGGTGCGGCCAGGAGCGCGCGCTCGGCGAGGTGCGCGCCGCGCTCGACGGCTTCGCCCTCCATCCCGTCTTCGACCCGGATCCGGTGCCGCTCGACCCGGCGCTGCTCGCCGCCGGGGACCGCGCCGCCTTCGAGGCGCAGCTCGCCCGGCATCCCGAGCGCTTCGTCGCCCGCGAGAAGATGGCGCCGAGCGCCGTCCCTTGCCTCGCCGTCGACGAGACGGCGCGCGAGAACCGGCGCTTCGTGCCGAAGCCGGTGGTGCTGCGCGTCATGGCGCTGTGGCACGACGGCGCATGGGTGGCGATGCCCGGCGGCATCGCGCGCATCGTCACGGATCACTCGATCTATCGCAGCACGCTGCGCCATGGCGGCATCGCCAAGGACGTCTGGGTGCTGGACGAGCAGGACGCCGACCCGCCGCTGCGCGTGGCGGCCGGCGCGCCGGCGGGCGCCGCGCGCAAGGAGAGCGCGCTGCGCAGCCGCACCGCCGACGACCTCTTCTGGCTCGGCCGCCATGTCGAGCGGCTCGACGCCGGCACGCGCCAGTTCCAGGCGGCGCTGCACCGGCTCGCCGCGGGCGGCCTCGGCGCGCGCGAGCTCGCCGAGCTTGCGCGGCTGGCCGAGGCGCTGCGGCGCACCGGCTGGATCGGCCGCGCGCTCGCCGCCGCGCCGGTCGACGGCGCCATGTTCCACGACGGCGTGATCGATGCCGCTATCGACGGCACCGCGACGCGGATCTGCATCGACGCCATCCGCCGGCTGACGCTGGCGGCGCGCGATCAGCTCTCGCTCGACATGTGGCGCACGCTGCATCACTTGACCGGCGACGCTGCCCAGCGCTTTGCGCGCGGATCGCGCGAGCCCGACCGCCTGCTCGAAGCGCTCGAGAGCACCATCGCCGCCATTGCCGCCTTCGCCGGCCTTGCCGCGGAGAACATGACGCGCGGCGCCGGCTGGCGCTTTCTCGATCTCGGCCGGCGGATCGAGCGCGGCATCGCCATTGCCCAGGCGGTGGCTGGCGTCATGACCGGCCCGCCGGCGCAGATGGAGGCCGGGCTGCGCTTGGCGCTCGAGCTCTGCGACAGCACCAATGCCTATCTTCAGCGCGATCCCGCCGCGACGAGCTATGCCGAGGCGCTCGCCTTCGTGCTCGCCGACCGCGGCAATCCGCGCTCGCTGCTCTATCAGCTCGCGCGCATCGAGCGGCATCTCGACGCCCAGGCCGCCCTCCCCCTGGCCGAGAGCAGCATCCCGGCCCTCATCGCCCGCATCGACCGCGTCCTGCATGCCGCGGCGCCCGAGGAAGCGCAGGCGCTGCTCGACCGCGCGGCGGCCGAGTTCATGGCGCTCTCGGACGCGATCATGCGCGCTTTCTTCACCCATACCGCCTCGGCGCAGCTCATGGGCTTTGCCGGCCGGTCGCTGCTGGGCGGGGCGTGACATGCGGCGCTACGCCATCCGCCACCAGACCGTCTACGGCTATCGCGCGCCGGTGGATAACGGCCTGCATCTGCTGCGGCTGACGCCGCTGACCGACCGCGGCCAGCGCGCGTGCGGCCAGACGCTCGCCGTGGCGCCGCTGCCGGCGCGCCAGCACGTGTTCGTCGATCACTTCGGCAACGTCGTCCATCACATCGCCATCGAGGCGACGCACAGCGAATTCTCGGTGACGCTCGACGCCGTCGTCGAGGTGACGCGCGAGGCGGCGAGCGAGGACGGGCCGGCCTGGGAGACGGTGCGCTCGGCGATGCAGGCCGACGGCTTCCCCTCGCCGCCGATGGTGGCGGAGTTCGTCTACCCCTCGCCGCTCGTCGCGCTCGAGAACGGCGCCGCCCTTTACGCCGCCGCGTCCTTTGCCGCGGACCGGCCGATCGTCGCGGCGCTCGGCGATCTCGCCCGGCGCATCCACGACGATTTCGCCTATACGCCCAACGCCACCACGGTGTCGACCAAAGTGGCGGAGGTGCTCGCCACGCGCCGCGGCGTCTGCCAGGATTTCGCCCATCTCATGATCGCGGGGCTGCGCGGCCTCGGCCTGCCGGCGCGCTACGTCTCGGGCTATCTGCGCACGGCGCGGGCCGAGGACGGCGCGGCGCGGCGCGGCTATGACGCGAGCCATGCCTGGGTCTCCGCCTGGTGCGGCGCGGCGCTGGGCTGGGTCGATCTCGACCCCACCAACGACCGTCTCGTCGCCGACGAGCACGTCGCGGTCGCTTACGGCCGCGACTTCTCCGACGTGACGCCGCTGCGCGGCGTCATCCTGGGCGGCGGCAGCCACACCCTCAGCGTCGCCGTCAGCGTCACCGATCTCGACCGCGGCCCCGAAGCGGACGCCGCCGGCGGCGCGCCCGATGCCGCCTAAGAGGGGCTAACCGCAAGACTTCGTTCACCCTTTGACCTACGTCAATGCCGTCGTCCCGGCCAAGCCGATGATGCCCTCCCAGAGGAGGCGGGAGACGGCCGGTGCCGGGAATTCTGAAGATCGCCTATAAGCTTCTGGCCAACGACCGGGCGAGATTCGTCGCGCTTCTGCTCGGCATCACCTTCGCCGTCTTCCTGATGATCGCGGTGACGTCGATGTTTTCCGGCACGCTCAAGCGCGCCTCGGCCACGGTCATCAATCTGGGCGGCTCGATCTGGGTCATGGATCCCTCGATCCAGACCGTGGCCAACACCATTCCGCTGCCCGATTACGTCCTGGACGAGGTCCGCAGCATCCCGGGGGTGAAATTCGCCGTGCCGGTCTATGCCGGCGCCGCGCTGCTGAAGCTGCGCGACGGCACCTATCAATCCGCCAATATCGTCGGCCTCGACGACGCGAGCCTGTTCGGCAGGCCGACGCTCATTGCCGGGCATATCGAGGACATCTTCGCCGAGAACGCCTTCATCGCGGTCAAGGATTCCGAGTTCCACAAGCTCGAGGACCCGACGATCGGCACCGATTTTGAAGTCAACGATCATCGCGGCGTGATCGTCGGCATCGCCAAGGTCGCCTCCAGCGGCCTGTTCGGCGTGCCGACGCTCTACACGACCTACAACCGCGCCATCTACTACATCCCCAACATGCGCTTTACGATCTCCTACATTCTCGTGGAGCCGAAGACGCCCGCCGATGTCGGGACGATCAAGCGGCAGGTCGCGGCGGCGGGATACCTTGCGCTGACCAGGAACGAGTTCATCGCGAAGATTTCCAACTTCTACAAATACGAGACCGGCGTCGGGGTCAACCTGCTGCTGATGACGGTGATCAGCTTCATCATCGGCTTGTCCATCTCGGGACAGACCTTCTACACCTTCATCCTCGAGAACATCGAACGGTTCGGCGCGCTCAAGGCGATCGGCGCGACGGGACGCGCGCTCGTCTTCATGATCCTGTTCCAGGCGGCGTTCGTCTCCGTCACCGGTTTCGGCATCGGCGTCGGGCTGTGCTCCATGGTCATATGGCTCGCCCGCGTCTATCTCCCCGACTACGCGGCGATCATGACCTACCCCAATCTGGGCCTCGCTTTCGGCATGGTGGTCGTGATCGCCGCCGTGTCGAGCTATGTCGGCGTCCGCAAGGTGCTGACGATCGAGCCCTTCGACATCTTCCGAGGCTAGGAGCCTGGCCATGCCGGCAACAGCCATCCAGGCCACGGGCCTCACCAAGTGGTTCGGCGCAGGCGACGCGCGGACCTACGCCGTGCGCGAGGTCGGCTTCGACGCCTGTTTCGGCGAGATGCTCTACGTGGTCGGCCCCTCGGGCAGCGGCAAGACCACCTTGCTCAGCATGATCTCGGGGATCCTGCGGCCCAACGCGGGCAAGGTGAGGATCGAGGGCACCGACATATGGGCCCTCTCCGACGACGCGCTGGCCGCGTTCAGGCTGCACAAGATCGGCTTCGTCTTTCAGGACTATCATCTGTTTCCGCGCCTCAGCACCGCCGAGAACGTCGCGATCCCGCTGATCCTGCAAAACCGCGACTGGGACGCCGCGCTGAAGGAGGCGATGCAGGATCTGGAGGTCGTCGGCCTCAAGGACAAAGCCGCGCTGCCGCCGGTGAAGCTCAGCGGCGGCGAGCAGCAGCGCGTGGCGATCGCCCGCGCCATCGTCAGCCGGCCCGACATCCTGATCCTCGACGAGCCGACCGCGTCGCTCGACGGCGAGACCGGACGGATCATCGTCGGCTTCGTGCGCCGGCACATCCTCACCGACCGGCGCTGCATCGTCATCGTCACCCATGACAGCCGCATCTACGAATTCGCCGATCGCATCGTGAAGATGGAGGACGGAAGGCTGACGGGCGTGGAGCGGGAGAGGTTGGATGCGTGACCGATTGATCTTCATCCTGTCGGCCCTCGGGCTGGCGCTGGCGCTGGTCAGCGCCTTCATCTTCAGCCAGCAGCCGGCGGCCGAGCCGCCGGTGTTCAACCCCGCCGCCAATCCCTATCCGAAAGGGATCTATGCCGACGGCATCATCGAGAGCGACCAGAGCCAGGGCGAGAACATCAACATCTATCCCGAGGTATCGGGACCGATCACCCGGGTCCTGGTCGCCGAAGGCGCCAAGGTCCGCAGGGGCGACCCGCTTCTGACGATCGACGATTCCGTGCAGCGGGCGACGGCGGAGCAGCAGCGCGCGCAGTCGGAGGCCGCGCTCGCGCTGCTCGAGGAACTCAAGGCCGAGCCGCGGCCGGAGATCCTCGACGTGTCCATCGCGCAAGTCGACAACGCGCGCGCGAGCCTCAAGAACGCGCAGGACCAGCTCGAAAAGCAGCAGCGATCCTATGATCTCGATCCCCGGTCGGTGAGCCGCGACGCGCTGGACAACGCGCGGAACGCCGAGAAGATGGCGGAGACGAACCTCAAGGTGGTCGAGAAGCAGTACGTCCTGACTAGGGCCGGCGCATGGAGCTTCGACATCCAAAATCAGGAACGGCAATACGCGGCCTTGTGCAAGGCCTATGCCGCGTCGGCGGCGCTGCTCGCCAAGTATACCATCGCGGCGCCCGTCGACGGCGTGGTGCTGTCGGTCCAGGCCACGGTCGGCAGCTATGTCTCGCCGCAGGGCGGCTACGACTCCTACACCCAGACCTTCAACCCGCTCATCGTCATGGGCGCGCCGCAGGACCACCTCGCCGTGCGCGCCTATATCGACGAGATCCTGGTTC
This sequence comes from Allostellaceae bacterium, assembly GCA_035623985.1. Lineage (GTDB taxonomy): Bacteria > Pseudomonadota > Alphaproteobacteria > ATCC43930 > CGMCC-115725 > DAHUYF01. The sequence goes on from DASPSJ010000020.1 coordinate 26,315, forward strand.
CCCGCCTCGCCGAGGCCGGCAGGATCGACGCGCAGATGTTCGTCCGCGGCACGAACATCCATGTGCCCCTCGCCTTCGCGCGCGTCCAGCCCTACGTGTCGCCGAAGATCGAGCTCTCCAACCAGCGGCAGGAGCGGGTCGACGTCCGCGTGCTGCCCGTGATCTTCCGCTTCGAGAGCCCGAAGAATTTGAACCTCTATCCGGGACAGCTCGTCGATGTCTATGTCGGCGAGAAATAGCGGCGGGATCGCCGGCGGCCTGCGCCGGCTCGGCGCCGCGGCGGCGCTCGCGGCGCTGCTGTCGAGCTGCGCGGTCGGACCGGATTTCGATCGCCCGCCGGCGCCGGCCGTTTCGCATTACGCCGCCGGCGCCGATCCGGCCGCGACCGCCCCCGCCGCCGGCACGGCGCAGCGCTTCGCGCCGGGCGCTGCGATCGCCGCGGACTGGTGGCGGCTTTTCAACTCGGAAAAGCTCGGCGCGCTCGTCGACGAAGCCATCGCCGCCAATCCCGGCCTCGAGGCGGCCCAGCAGAGCCTGCGCCAGAGTCAGGACAATCTGCGCGCCGGATACGGCATCTTCTTCCCCTGGCTCGGCGCCGATTTCGGCGCCTCGCGCGAGAAATCCTTGCCCCTCGCCATGGGCAGCAGCGCGCCGGGAACCATCTTCAACCTGTTCACGCTGTCGGGAACGATCAGCTATCCCCTCGATATCTTCGGCGGCGAAAGACGCGCGGTCGAGGGGCTGGCGGCGCAAGTGGAGGTGCAGCGCGCGACGGAGCAGGCCACCTATCTCGCCTTGTCGTCCAACCTCGTCGACACGGTGATCGCCAGGGCCGCCTACCGTGCCGAGATCGAGGCGACGGAGCAGCTCATCGCGCTGCAGCGCCAGCAGGTCGAGCTGGCCTTGGTCCAGGCGCGCGCCGGCACGGTGCCTTATTCCAACGTGCTGATTCTCCAGAGCCAGCTTGCCGCCTACGAAGCGACGATCCCGCAGTTGCAGCAGAAGCTCACCCAGAGCGACGATCTCCTGGCGACGCTCGCCGGCCGCACGCCGGCCGAATGGACGCCGCCGGAGATGAGCCTCGCCGATCTCACGCTCCCCGGCGAGCTGCCGGTCAGCCTCCCCTCCGACCTCGTGCGCCAGCGCCCGGATATCCTGGCGGCGGAGGCGAGCGCGCATGCCGCCAGCGCCGGCATCGGCGTCGCCACCGCGGCCATGCTGCCGAGCGTCACGTTGAGCGGAACCTACGGCACCGCCAACACGGCCATCGGCAATTTGTTCTCCTCCTCCGGCCGTTTCTGGAGCTTCGGTGCGGACGTCACGGCGCCGCTGTTCGAAGGCGGGAAATTGTGGTTCCAGCGAAAGGCGGCGATCGACGCCTATCGGCAGGCGATGGCGCTTTATCGCCAGACGGTGCTGGGCGCCTTCGCCCAGGTGGCGGACACGCTGCGCGCGCTCGACCACGACGCCGCGGCGCTCGCGGCGGAAGAGAAGGCGGTGCAGACGGCGGAGGACGCGCTGCATCTGGTGCAGGCGAATTACGCGGCCGGCCTTGCCACCTATTTCGATGTCCTGACCGCCGATACGCAATATTATCAGGCGAGGATCAACGATCTCCAGATCGTTGCCATGCGCTATCAGGACACGGTCGCTCTCTTCGCCGCTCTTGGCGGCGGTTGGTGGAATGCCGAGCGCCGGGACGGCGCGGCAGCCGCGTCAACGGTGGATTGACCGCGCCTTTCGGCCGGACGCAGGACCGGCTGGCCGCCCCGGCCTCCGATTTGCCGCACCTCTCCCGGCCGCAGCCCTTGTGTCATATTTTGGACGTGGCGATCCTCCGGCCTCGCCGCGCCATCCCGACCCGGTCCCGTCGATCGCCCAGCCAAGGCGAATGCTCCAATTGCATACCTATGTATGAGGTATTTCATGGGGCGACACCGATCCGCTTATCCATAAAAAAAGGAAGGATTAACCGACGCCCCCATACGATGCCGCCATGCCAGGGGATCCACGGGAACAACGCCTCACTTTTCGCGTGCTGCATTATTGGCGCGACCGCGCCGGCGCCGGCGCCTTTCCGCTGTTGCGCGATATCGATCTGGCCGCTCTGGGCGAGGATTCCGCCAATTGCCTGCTCATCAAGATAGCGGCGCCGATCGAGCGCTCCTCCTTCCTCTATGTCGGTCGCAATCTCTGCGGCCCCGAAGAAACGAGGCTCGAGGGCCGCGCCGTCGCGGACTGCCCGCCGCAAACCCTGCTCCATCGGGCGACGTCCTATCTGTCGCGCATCCTGGAGAAGGCTGTGCCGATCAGCCTGGGCGGCGCGATCACGACGCCGCGCTCGCTGATACTCTACCGTAGCATCCTGATGCCCTTGACCGAAGACGGCAGCACGGTCACCGCGGTCTTCGGCGCGGCAAATTCCCGCGAGATTCTTTCCAGCGAAGAAGAGCTCGTCTCATGAGCCAGCGAACCGTCAAAGGCAGTATCTGCTTTGAGTTGCGCAAATACGGTGGCGGCCGCTGGACGCTCGATTCCGTCTATGACGACAAGGAATTGGCGACGACCGAGGCGAAGTCGCTCATGGAGCGGTTCAAGGCGATCCTCGCCGTCCGCGTCGTCGCCGTGGCCGAAGAGAACGGCCAGTTCCGCGAATGGACGGTCTTCAAGCAAGGCATCACGGATGATCAGCAGGCCGTGCTCCGAACGCCGCCGCCGCGACCGGCGCCGGCGCCTGCTCCTCCTGTCGCGAAAGCACGCGAGACGCCGGCCGCCGATCGGCCGAAGCGCCGGCGCATGAGCACGCGGCTCTATTATGCGCGGCTTGCCGGCGGTATGATCATCGTCGTCGTCGTCGCCGTGCTCGGGATCGCTGTCCTCAGAATGGTGCCCTGACGCCAAGGGCGCGCGGCGAAGCTCGGCGTTTCCCCATCCTCCCGCCGCCTATTGGCGCCCTCCCGCGCGGAGCCTAGAATGGTCCAGCCTTTCCCGGGGAGGAGAGCGCCATGGACAACACGATGAAGTTCTCCGCCGCGCATGCCAAGGACGCGGTCTTCAGCGACGGCGGGCTGCGCTCCTGCTTCGAGTACCGCGATCTCGGCATCGCGGCGGCGACCGGCGGCAAGGCCATGGCGCATATCGTGCGCGCCAAGCCCGGCCAGCATGGCGGCTTCGGCTGGCACCGGCACCATCTCGACTTCCAGATGTATTACGTGCTCAAGGGCTGGGTGAAGTTCGAGTATGAAGGCGTCGGCGTGGTCGTCGCCGAGGCCGGGAGCTGCGTCCACCAGCCGCCCGGCATCCGCCATGCCGAGCTCGACCATTCCGACGATCTCGAGTTGATCGAGATCACCTTGCCCGGCAGCTTCGAGACCGTCGAGACCGCCGCTCCCGCCGCCGCCAGGCGCGCCGAGCCGGCGGTTGCCAAGTAACCGGCGCCCCGGCGCCCGCGCATCGCGACCGCAACGGCGAGAGAGAGATGGAGCGCGTGCTGCTGGAAACGCTCGAGGACGGCGTGCTGACCCTGACGATGAACCGTCCGGAGCGGCTCAACGCGCTCAACACCGAGCTGCTGGAGCGGCTTTTTGACGCGCTCGGCCGCGCCGCCGCCGATCCCGCCATCGCCGTCGTCCTGCTCGCCGGCGCCGGGCGCGGCTTCTGCGCCGGCGGCGACGTCAAGGCGATGGCCGAGCGGGGCGGCCGCGCCCGCAACTTCGACGAGCGCGTCCAGGATCTGCGCCGGCAGATGGAGGCGTCGCGCCTGCTGCACGAGATGCCGAAGCCGACCATCGCCATGCTGCGGGGGCCGGTGGCCGGCGCCGGCCTGTCGCTGGCGCTCGCCTGCGATCTCCGCATCGCCGGCGACACGCTGCGCCTTACCACCGCTTTCGCCAAGGTGGCGCTCTCCGGCGATTTCGGCGGTAGCTGGTTCCTCACCCAGCTCGTGGGTCCCGCCAAGGCGCGCGAGCTCTATCTCGCCTCGCCCGTGCTCGGCGCCGCCGAGGCGTTGTCGCTTGGCCTCGTCAACCGCGTCGTCGCCGAGGACGCGCTCGAGGCCGAGACCCGCGCGCTCGCCGTCTCGCTGGCGCGCGGGCCGCGCGTCACGCTCGGCTACATCAAGCAGAACATGAACCTCGCCGAGCGCGCCGGGCTTGCCGAAGTCATGGATGCCGAGGCGCTGCGCCACGCCCGTTGCGCGGAGACCGAGGATCACCGCGAGGCCGTCGCCGCCTTCGTCGAGAAGCGTCCGCCGGTCTTTCGAGGACGCTGAGATGGGCTATCTGCGCCTGCGCCAGATCTGCCTGGTGGCCGAAGCGCTCGAGCCCGCCATCGCCGACCTTGCCGCCGTCCTCGGCCTTGCCGTCTGCTACCGCGACGGCAATGTCGCGCGCTATGGCCTGGTGAACGCGCTGCTGCCGCTGGGCCACGGCTTTCTCGAAGTGGTGGCGCCGACCCGCCCCGGCACCGCCGCCGGCCGCTATCTCGAGCGCCGCCGCGGCGCCGGCGGCTATATGGTGATCGTCGATTGCGACGATATCGAGCGCCGCCGCGGGCATCTCGCGGCGATCGGCGTGCGCATCGCCAACCCGCTGCGCTACGACGATTATGTCGGGCTGCAGCTTCATCCCCGCGACACCGGCGGCGCCATGCTCGAGCTCAACCGCACGCTCGGCGGCGACCGGTCCGACGGCCCCTACCATCCCGCGGGCCCGCATTGGCAGGATTTCATCCGCACCGAAACGGCGCGCGCGCTGCTGGCGGCGGAGCTGCAAAGCGCCGATCCCGAAGCGCTGGCCCGGCGCTGGGGCGCGGTGCTGGAGCGCGCGCCGATGCCGGGGCCGGCCGGCGCCCCCGAGATCGCGCTCGATGTCGGGCGGCTGCGCTTCGTTGCGGCGAGCGACGGACGCGGCGAGGGCCTTGGCGGCCTCGACATCGCCGTGGCCGATCCGGCGCCGATCCTCGCCGAGGCGCGGCGGCGGTCCTGCCCCGTCATGGGCGACCAGGTCACCCTCTGCGGCACGCGGCTGCGGCTGGTGGGCGAGCGCTGAGCGCGGCCGCCGGCGATGTTCCCGCCCCGGCGCATCGTCTGCCTCAGCGAGGAGACGGTCGAGACGCTCTATCTGCTGAGCGAGCAGGAGCGGATCGTCGGCATCTCCGGCTATGTCGTCCGCCCGCCTCAGGCGCGGCGCGAGAAACCGCGGGTGAGCGCCTTCACCTCGGCGGATATCGACAAGGTCCTGACGCTGGCGCCCGACCTCGTCCTCGCCTTCTCGGATTTGCAGGCGGATATCGTCGCCGAGCTGCTGCGCCGCGGCGTCGCGGTGCACGCCTTCAACCAGCGCAGCATCGCCGGCATTCTCGACATGATCCGCCTTCTCGGCGCCCTGGTGGCGGCCGGCGAGCGGGCAAACCGGCTTGCCGACGGCCTGGACGCCGGCCTTGCCGCGGCGCGCCGGCGCGGCGAGCGGCTTGCCCGGCATCCGCGGATTTTCTTCGAGGAATGGGATGCGCCGCTCATCTCCGGCATCGGCTGGGTGTCGGAGCTGATCGACTGCGCCGGCGGCATTGACGTCTTCGCCGACCGCGCGCGGGAAGCCGCGGCCAAGGATCGCATCGTCGGCGAAGCCGAGGTGGTCGCCCGCCAGCCCGACGTGATCATCGGCTCCTGGTGCGGCAAGAAGTTCCGGCCCGAACGGGTGAGCGCCCGGCCCGGCTTCGCCGCCGTGCCGGCGGTGCGCAATCAGGCGCTGTTCGAGATCAAATCGCCGCTGATCCTCCAGCCGGGACCGGCGGCGCTCACCGACGGCCTTGCCGCGCTGCAGGCCATCATCGAGCGCTGGGCCGCGGCTTCCGGATAGGCGCGACGGGCCGAGCGCCGCGGCGACGGCTGCATCCGCGCTTTGTCGCACCCCCCGCTTTTCTCTTGCGCTCGGAAGCCGCCGGCGCTACCTTGCGAACCGTTCGCAACTACATCCTTAAAAAGGGTAGCAACGTACTATGAGTCGCCTGATATTTGGCGCGGCGCTTCTGGCAATCCTCGGCGCGCTATCCGCGCGGGCCGAGGATGCCGGCATTGTCATTGCCATCAAGGACCATCATTTCGTTCCTGAAACCGTGGAAGTTCCCGCCGGGACCAAGGTCAAGCTCATCGTCCGCAATCAGGACAAGACTGCTTCGGAGTTCGAGAGCATCCAATTCCATCGCGAGAAGGTCGTCCAGCCCGGCAGCGAGATCACGGTCTTCGTCGGCCCATTGGATCCCGGCAGCTATGAATTCTTCGACGATTTTCATCCCGACACCCGCGGCCATCTGATCGTGAAATAGACCTCCCGCCATGCTCGCGACCGTGATCATCGTTTTCCGCGAGGTCCTCGAGGCCGCGCTCATCGTCGGCATCGTGCTGGCCGCCAGCCGCGGCGTGCCGCGCCGCCATCTCTGGATCGCTTGCGGCATCGCCGGCGGCGTCCTCGGCGCCGTTCTCGTCGCCGGCTTTGCCGGCGAGATCGCGTCGGCGGTGGAAGGCGTCGGCCAGGAGCTGTTCAATGCCTCGATCCTGTTCGCCGCGGTAGGCATGCTGGGCTGGCACAATATCTGGATGAGCCGGCACGGGCGCGAATTGGCGGCGGAGGCCACGCGGGTCGGCCGCGGCGTGCTGACGGGAGAACGGCCGCTCTACGCGCTGGCCCTGGTCGTCGGCATCGCGGTGCTGCGCGAAGGCTCGGAGATCGTGCTGTTCCTCTACAGCATCGTCGTCGCCGGCGGCGGCAGCGCCCTGGGCATGGCCGTCGGCGGTGCGCTCGGCCTCGTCATGGGCGTCGCCGCCGGGGCGGGCATTTATCTCGGCCTGCTGGCCATTCCCATGCGCCATCTCTTTTCGGTGACCGGCTGGCTCATTCTGTTCATTGCCGCCGGGATGGCGTCCCAAGGCGCCGCCTTCCTGCTGCAAGCCGACCTCCTGCCGGCGCTCGGCAACAACCTCTGGGATACGTCGTTCCTGCTCAGCGAGAGAAGCCTGCTCGGCCAGCTTCTGCACGTCCTGCTCGGCTATACCGCGCAGCCGGCCGGCATTCAGCTCGTCTTCTACCTCGCGACGCTGATCGTCATCCTCTCGCTGACCCGCTTCTTGGGGCGCGTGCCGCCGGTAGCGGGCGGACAAGGTCGGGCGGCGCGATATGAGCTGTCGTGATCTGGCCGGCGCCTCCCCGGGCATTGGCATGGCTATCGCATATGGGCTGAACCGCGGGCGGGAAAGATTGACCACGGAGAGCAGACAGCCCATTAAAGATGGACCAGAGAGGCAATGAGGCGGTGAGAGAACCAAGGGCTTTGGCGCGCAAAGCGCGCCAGGGAATTTCAGGGACACATGTATGGGAATTTCAGGGACACAATACTGAACTGCACCCCTGCGCTGAATTTCAGGGACACAATACATAATTCACAGTCACGCGAGAATTTCAGAATTTCAGGGACACAATACATAATTTACAGTCGCGCGAATCTTCCCCTCTCCGCCCCTTGGGGCGGAGAGGCCGGGTGAGGTGGGGTATTTGTCGCGCCGCGCCGCGTCGTCGCTGAATCAGGTATTGTGTCCCCGTAATTCAGGTATTGTGTCCCCGTAATTCAGTACTTCTTTCCTCACTGCCTCACCGCCTCTTTGGTGAATCCTTTCCTACCGCGGGCGCGGCGCCAAATGCGATTGCCCTGCGGGCATTGGCGAGCCGTCTCGACACCACGCCGAGGCTTTGCTTCCTCGGGCTTCTCTTCTTTGCCTCAAAACGGGATGGTCAGCGCGTTGAAAATGGTGAAGCGCGGACCATAGGCCGATTGGAAGATGCCGATGCCGGTCGACGGCCGGATCAAATTTGTCCGGTCGAGGATGTTGAGCAGGACGAGCCGGTCGACCACCTCGCCGATGCCCGGGATGGTGATGGCGCGCTGCGCGCTGAGATTGACCTGAACGACCTTCGGCAGCGGCTGCTCGTCGGCAAAGCCGGCGCGCAAGCCGCTGCTGTAGATCGCGTCGACGCCGAAGCTGTAGGGCTTCCAGTCATAGGTGGCGCCGGCGGAGGCGCCGTAGAGCGGCTGGTGATCGAGCACGATGTATTCGCTGTCGATGAAGGCGAGCTCGGCCGGCGAAAAGTTGAACTGGCCGGTCGACACGCCTCTCTCCATATTCCTGCCGACCGTCAGATTGGCGTATCCGGACAGCGAGTCGCCCTTGTAATTGACCGCCAGCTCGCCGCCCCAGATATAGCCATGCGCGTAATTGAACGGGGCGAAGATCGGCACGACGCCGAACTGCCCGGTGTCGAGATAACCGTGCGTGACTTCGTAGAAATTGTCCTCGGAGAGGGTGAGGCCCGGGGCGAGGCGCTGCACCACGCCGACATCCCATTCGTAGTCGGTCTCGGCGAGCGGCGTGGCGATGCCGGCGGGACCCGCGGCGCTGGTGCCGGCGAAGGCGGCCGAGGCGGTGGGAGAGATGCCCTGAAAGCTCGGCACCTGCATGTAGCGGGCAAAGCCGCCGTGAAGCGTCGTGTCCGGGGTGACGAGATAGGACAGGTTGACCGTCGGATCGGTCTGGCGGTGGTTGGTGAAACCGGTGAGGTCGTCCCAGCGCAGGCCGAAATTGGCGCGCAGCTTGTCGTCGATCTGCCAGAGGTCGTTGACATAGAGGCCCGAGACGATGTTGGTGGCGCGGGCGTCGTTGATCACCGAGACCGGCACGTTGCTGGTCTGCGCGCCGTTGACGTCGACCGGGAAGACCAGCGAGTTGTCATCGGCGATGACGCGGTAGACGCCGAGATAGAAGCCGGTGCCGAGCGTGTGCGCGCCGCGCTTCCAGGTAAGATCGCCCTGCAGCGTGTTGTCGAGATCGCTATGCGAGGCGGTCGACGCCACGCCTTGGTAGATGAGCTCGCCGGCGTTGTCGGGCCTGAAATCCTCGGAAATGGAATGCGCGGCATAGGCGATCTGATACGACAGATCCTGTTCCGGCGTGCCGTTGAGCGCGACCATGGCGAGGACGTCGCGGAAATTGAGGTAAGAATTGATCCCGGACGAAGGCAGGGCGCCGGCGCCGGCCAGCGTGAATTGCGGCGCCAGGCCCGGCACGTTCGGGAGCTGATTGTTGCTGCCGGCGGCGGAAGCGATGACGCTCAGCTTGGCGGAGGCGTCGAGCGCGTAGGAGAAGAAGCCGAAGCTCTGCCCTTGATTGGTCCAGTCGTGGATGGCATCCGGCCCCGGCGTGGCCGAGCTGAAGGCGGTGTTGCTCTGGCTGTAGAGCGTGCTGAGGTAATAGCTGAAGCTGCCGGCGCAGCCGCCATATTGCACGCTCGGCTGAAACGTGCCGCGCTGTCCGCCATAGATGGTGACGCTGCCGCCGGGCTGCTCGCAGCCGTCCTTGGTCTCGATGTCGACCACGCCGCCGGTGGCGTAGCTGTAGCGCGCGGGCAGGATGCCGTCGAGCAGATTGACCTGCTTGATGAACAGCGGATTGATCATCGACAGGAAGGGCGGGTTGGTGTTGATGTCCAGCGGCACCAGCACGCCGTTGATCTGGTACTGGAACTGCGGCCCTTCGGTGTTGCGGATGTGGATCTGCTGGTTCTGGTCGATGGCGACGCCGGGCATTTGCGCGAGCACGTCGGTGAGCGCGGTATTGGCCCCCGCCGGCAGGGCGTCGATGTCCTGCTGCGTCACCGTGTATTGATTGGCGCCGGCCGGCGACACGCCCGGGCCGCTGAGGCGCGCCGCCTGCACGGTGACGGTTTCCAACCCTTCCGGGACCAGCGCCAGCGACAGGGGCTTGTCCGGCGCCGCCGGCAGGACCACGGGCTCCGTGGCGGGCGCGAACCCCTTCTTGCGCGCCACCAGCACATAGCTGCCCGGCTCGACCGGGCCGAGGGCGAAGCGGCCTTGCCCGTCGCTGACGGCATGGGCGAGCACCGCGCCGCCGGCGCTCAGCAGCTCGATCTCCACCCCGCCAAGCGGCTGGCCCGAGAGGTCGGCGACCGACCCGCTCGCCCCCGTCGGCGCGGCCTGCGCCGACCCGCCACAGGCCAGGATCGACATCAGGACCGCCGCCACGACGAGCGCGAAACGCCGACGCAATCGCTTCGAGTCCTGCATCCCCTTGCCCCTGCCCCGCCTTTTTTCTGGCGGGCTCGCCGCCCAATTATTGCTATTGCGTATCATTTGCAATTAATCCTTCCGAGTCAAGCGGTGCGGCGGCGAAGCGGCGATGGGCGCGATTGCGAATGATCGCCGAACCGATGAAGCGGGCGAGAGAGATGCTATGGGAGAGAGCAAGAGTTGCAAGCGGAGCGTTGGATTGCCGCGGCGGCCGTGGGCTTGACGCCGTCGCTCGTCTTGCCCGGCCAGGCGGCGGGACGGCCGGTCTTCACCTACGCCGCCGAGACGCGCCTCGATGCCTGGGTGATGCAGTTCGGCCGCCATTTCGCGGTCGAGCCGGGCATCCAGCTCTACGGCACGCCCGGCGTGCCCGTCGCAACCCTGCGCTAGCAGGCCGACTACGAGATTCATTACGCGCGGCCCGTCACGCTCCGCTCTCCGACGCGATCTTGGTCTCCACCGCGATGCGGATCAGCTCGGCGGTGCGCTGGACGCCGAGCTTCGCCTTGAGCTGGCCGCAGCTATTGGCGATCGTCTTGTAGCCGAGGCCGAGCGCGTCGGCGATCTCTTGCAGGCTGCGTCCTTCGCCGAGCAGCCGCAGGATGTCGAGGTCGCGCGGCGAAAGATCGGCCAGCGGATGCGCCGGCGCGCGCACGCTGAACAGCGCCAGCTCCTGCGCCAGTCTCGGCGCCACATAGCTTTGGCCCTCGCCGACGCGCCGGATGCCTTCGAGGATCTCCGCCGGCGCGGCATTCTTGTCGACATAGCCGGCGGCGCCGGCTTGCAGCGCGCGCATGGCGTGCAAGGGATCGTCATGCAGGCTGAGCACCAGGATGCGCGGCGCCTTCTCTTCCAGCCGCAGCCGCTTGATCAGCTCCAGCCCGCCGAGGCCCGGCAGGTTGAGATCGAGAATGACGAGGTCGGGCCGCCAATCGCGGCAGATGCCGATCGCCTCCCGGCCGTTCGCCGCCTCGCGCAGCTCGAGCCGCGCCTCCTCGGCAAGCAGCCGGCGCAGCCCGGCGCGCACGATGGCGTGGTCGTCGACGATCAGGATCTTCATGGCGCCTCGGCCGGTTCATGCGCCGGCAGCGGCAGCAGCGCCGTCACCGAGAGGCCGGCGCCGGGATCGCTCGTCACCTCGAGGTTGCCGCCCAGCGCCTTGACGCGCTCGCCCATGCCGAGGAGGCCGTAGCCGGCGCCGGGGGGTGCGCTCATGCCGCCGCCGTCATCGCGCACCGTCAGCACCAGCGCGTCGCGGCCGTCGCTCCCGCCGCGCCGGCGGCAGAGGGCGATGGCGACGGCGCTCGGCTGCCCGTGGCGCAGGGCGTTGCTGAGGCATTCCTGGACGATGCGGTAGATCGTGGTGTCGATCAGCTCGCCCCTGCCCTCGGCCTCGGGCGCGATCTCCAGCCGGAAGTCGATCTCGGGATGGCGGCGGCGCCAGAATTCGATGAGATGGGCGACGGCGGCGCCGAGGCCGAATTCGGCGAGGCCGATCGGCCGGAGCCGCCCGAGCATGCTCTTCACCTGCCGCTGCAAATGGGCCACCGCCTCGCCGATCGCCGCGGCCGGAGCGGCGATCGCCGCAAGCCGCCGGGACTGGGCCTCGCGCGCGATGGCGGCGGCGTCGATGTTGATGGCGAAGAGGAAGGGGCCGATCTCGTCGTGCAGGTCGCGCGCCAGCTCGCTGCGCTCCTGCTCTTGCAGGCTCAGCAACTGCTCGGTGAGCCCGCGGTTTTCCGCCGCCATCCCGGCGAGCCGCGCCGCCATGCGGTTGAAGCTGTCGCTGAGCCGCGACAGCTCCGGCGGCAGGCGCTCCTCGAGGCGCACCGCGTAATCGCCGCCACCGATCCGCGCGAGGCCCCGGGCGAGGCGGTCGAGCGGACGCAGCGCATGGCCGATGAAGACGTAGATCAGCAGCACGGTCGGCGCCGAGAACAGCGCCAGCAGCAGCAGGCTGTCGCCGAACTCGTTCCAGACCTCGAGGATCTCGTTATGCGGCACGGTCTCGAGCGTGATCTCGCCATAATCGCTGCCGCCGGCGGTGACCGGTATCCGCGCGCGGCTCGGCGCCACGCCGATCAGGCGCTCGAACCAGCGCGGCGCCGCCGTGAGGTCCGGCGCGTCTTCCGGCGCCGCCGCCTCGGCGCCGTCCTCGCCGGAAAGGCGCACGCGCAAATGCCGGTTGCCGCGGAAGGAGGCGATGAGCCGCTCGAGGTCGCGCCGCTTGTCGTCGGAGCGCTCGAGCCCGGCGATGCCCCCCTCCACGGTTTGCCGTCCCACCGCCAGCGCCGAGCGCATTTCCGCCTCGACCGAGCGCGAGGCATTGAGGCAGGCGAGCGTGCCGCCCAGCGCCAGGCTCGCGGCGAAGATCAGCGCCACCAGGCCGATGAGGCGCAGCCGCAGCGAAATCGCCGCGCTTTCCGGCTTCCGTCCAACGCCGCGCAAGCGCCCTCCCCGTCCTCTTGCCTTTCCTTGACAAGAGCATGCCACGGCGCGGGACGGATGCAAAATCGGCCGGCAGCGGGCGGCGGGTTGCCCTCGACACAACCCGTTGGGTAGGCTCGGCATGAAGGGGCGAGAACGCATGACGGCCGATATTCAGCCGCGCCGCATCCTCGACGAGGACGGCGCGAGCGTCGATGTCTTCTCCTTGCCGAGCGATGCCGCGAGCCTGGAAGAGCTGCTGCGCGACCTCTTCCAGAACCATTGGCGGCAAATCACCTTCGGGCCGATCATCCAGGGCGCCGCTTGGGAGATGCGGGCGGCGCAGGCGCCCGACACGATCAAGATGTTCGACGGCTATCTCACCGTGGCCTTCGGCGTGCCCCATTTCCATCTCTGCATCGGCGAGCACCGGGGACCGCATAACAACCCGGTATCGCCGGCGCTCGCCCGCCATCGCCGCACCGCGCGCGCCGAGCTCTTTCGCCAACTCGACCGCGCCGGCCATCCCATCTCCTGGGGACTTCGCCTCTTCAACGGCGAAGGCGAGCAGCAGATCACGGTGCTGCTGCCCAATCCCTTCCTGCATCCCGAGACCGAGAAAATTCTCAAGACGCCCGACTGGTCGCGGCTGGAGCTGTGGGACCGCTTGCGGGCGCGCTGGCTCGGCCTCGCCGAGCCCGATCCCTTCGATCGGTTCGGCCGCGGCTTCCGCGGCGGATAGAAGCGGTCGTGCGGCTGGGCCATGAACCGATGGCGAAACCCGTGAAACTTCTTGCCTGTCTCGCCGCGGCGATGCTCGTCGCCGCATCGGCGGCGGCGGCCGAGCGGATGCGCTTTTGGAACACGACGTCCGTCACCATCACCGAGCTCTATCTGGCGCCGGCGGGCACGAGCCGGTGGGGGCCGAACCAGTGCGCGAACGACCCCGACGGCGCCGTCGACGCCGATGAGCGGCTGACGCTGAAGGATGTGGCGCCCGGACGCTACGACGTAAAGCTGGCCGACCGGACGGGGCGCGTCTGCACGGTGAGGAACGTCGAGGTCAAATCCGGCAAGCCCTACGCCTTCTCGATCGAAGACCGCGACCTGACCGACTGCACCAAATAAAGGGAGGCGCGGCGCCGGCCTCGGGTCGCGGGTCGGTCGCGCGGCTCCCGCGCCGCAGATCGGGAAATTTTCCCGGCATAATTGGGAAATCGTGACGTAGCCGCGCGGCCCGGATGCCCGTCTAATGGCGGAGAGATCGGGCGACAAGAAAAGGCGCGGGCGATGGCGGGAAGCGGGCGGATCGGGCTCGTCGCTTTGGCCGGCATGCTCCTGCCGGTGGCGGCGCTGGCGCAAGCCGCGCCCACTCCCGACCAGCCCTCGCCGCCTGCCGCAGAGCCTTATGCCAATCTGCCCACCGTCACCGTCATCGGCACGACGCCGCTCCCGGGCACCGGCATCGACATCGACAAGGTGCCGGCCAATGTGCAGAGCCTTTCCGCTGGCGATCTCCGGCGCGCGGGCTCGCCGAGCCTGCTCGACAGCATGGCCGACCAGCTCGGCAGCGTCAGCATCAACAACAACCTCGACGATCCCTTCCAGCCGGACATTCTGCTGCGCGGCTTCGAGGCCTCGCCGGTGCTCGGCACGCCGCAAGGGATCGCCGTCTACCAGAACGGCGTGCGCGTCAACGAAGCCTTCGGCGACACCGTCAATTGGGATCTGATCCCCGCTCTCGCCATCGACCGCGTCGATGTCGTCAGCGCCAACCCGGTCTATGGCCTCAACGCGCTGGGCGGCGCGGTGCTGGTCACCCTGAAGAACGGCTTCACCTATCACGGCTTCGAGGGCGACGTCGCCGGCGGCTCGTTCAACCAGCGCAACGGCAGCATCGAATACGGCCAGCAGGTGGGGCCCTACGCCGCCTATCTCGCCGGCAATTACTACGCCTCCGACGGCTGGCGGCAATTCTCGCCCGACACGCTGCAACAGGTCTACGCCTCGGCCGGCGTGCACGGCGAGAAGCTGTCGCTCGACATCGACTTCACCGGCGCCAACAACCGCCTGTTCGGCGAAGGCGCGACGCCGGAGCAGGAGCTCGCCGCCGGAAGGTCACTGGTCTTCACCAGCCCGCAGAACAATTTCGACGAGCTCGAATTCGTCACCGCCAACGCCGCCTATCAGGCCACCGACGCGCTCTCCTTCCAGGGCAATGCCTATCGCCGCGAGTTCCATCAGACGGTGCTCAACGGCAATACCACCAACTACACCTCCTGCGGCAACGGCTTCCTCTGCCAGCCCGACGGCATGACGCCGCTGGTCTCAGGCACCGGCGGCGCGATCCCCGATATTTCGAACGGCGGCACCGTCCCGATCGGCGAGGACGACAGCGAGACCATTCACGCCGTGGGCACCGGCGGCGCGCTGCAGATGACCTATGCCGGGCAGATTTTCGGCCATGACAACAATTTCGTCCTGGGCGGCAGCTACGATCACGACGTGGTCGATTTTCAATCGGCCGCGGAGGTCGGCGTCATCAACGCCTCGCTGCAGGTGGTGCCTTCCGGATTTTTCGTCGACACGCCGGAAAATACCGGCTTCAACGCCACGCCGATCAGCCTAACGGCGGTCGACGACTATTACGGCCTTTTCCTCACCGACACCTTCAACCTCACCCCGGCGCTCGCCGTCACCGCCAGCGGCCGCTACAACCTCGCCATCATCGCCTTGAGCGACCATCTCGGCTCGAACCTCGCCGGCACCAACCGCTATTCCCGCTTCAACCCCGCCATCGGCTTCACCTACAAGATTCTCGCCAATCTTACCGGCTATGCCGGCTATTCCGAAGGCAATCGCGCGCCGACGCCGAGCGAGATCGAATGCTCCAACCCGACGCAGCCCTGCTTGCTGCCCTCCTCGCTCTCTTCCGATCCGCCGAGCCTGAAGCAGGTGGTCTCGCACACTTACGAGGCGGGGCTGCGCGGCAGCTTCGCCGCGCCTGAAATGCTGCCGGGCAAGTTCACGTGGAATTTCGGCTTGTTCCGCACCGATCTCGCCGACGACATCTACGGCGTCGCGACGACGATCAGTTCCGGCTTCTTCGAGAATATCGGCTCGACGCGCCGTCAGGGGATCGAGAGCAGGCTCGCCTATCGCGACGAGGACTGGTCGGCCTATCTCGCCTACAGCCTGATCGACGCCACCTTCCAGTCGCCGCTGACGCTGCCCTCGCCGAGCAACCCCTTCGCCGACGCCAACGGCAACATCGAGGTCCGGCCCGGCGACCGCCTCCCCGGCATTCCCGAGCACCAGCTCAAGCTCGGCGCCGATTACCGGCTGACGCCGCACTGGAGCGTCGGCGGCACCGTGACCTATTTCAGCGCGCAATACCTGCATGGCGACGAATCCAACCAGAACCCCGAATTGCCGGGCTACGCCGTGGTCGGTCTTCACAGCACCTACGAGGTCACGCGCAACGCCGAGATGTTCGTCAGCATCAACAATCTGTTCGACGCGCATTATGCGACCTTCGGCATCTTCGGCGATCCCACCGGCGTCGGCGCGCCCGGCATTCCCCCGGCCGGCGCGCCCGGCGTCGACAACCGCTTCGTCAGCCCCGGCGCGCCGCTTTCCGTGTTCGGCGGCGTCCGGGTGAAGTTCTAGCCCGCATTCCCGGATGCACCGGCATTTTGCGGCGTGAGCGCCGCGATCCCGACGTAAAGATCGGCACTTTGATCGGACATCGAGCGTGGCGGCGATGGCGGACCCGGCGGCAATATCCTAATTTGCCAACCACCCGCTAGAGTCCCGCATAAACCGCGCGGGTCGCGGCTGGAAGATTGCCGCGTACTAGAAGCTCGTTGACCAAGATTACGTGAGTTTCTGGGGATTTCTCCTGCACGTCTCTGATCTTCGCGTCAGCCGCGCATCCACTCATCAACGGATGAGAAATTGCGACAACGAACTGGCGTCCGGCCGACTTCGTAATCAGGATAGGAGCTTCCACTTGTCCTACTCCGGCGACTGCGATCCGCTTGTTCGCTTCAATCTGTATGACGCCATCGGATTGCCGCTCAAGATCGCTACACAGCAGCGCGGTCGAAGCACGAAGGCGTTCTGCATCGAAGCCGGGAAGCTTACCCGTCAGAAGATATTCGAGCAGACCGATTGCAATATGACGGTCCAAATGACCGTGCTCGAATTTGTTCTTGAAGCTGCGCAAGCAGCGATAGCAGGAAGCATCGCAGTTTTCGGGACAAACTTTGACCAGCGCCAGCGCTCGTTCAAGCAATTCACGACCGCGATCTATCAACTGGCTCGCGAAGCCAGCGCCGCCCGGAAGCGTGTCATAGAGGAAGATCTCAGCCTCTAAGCCATCACGCCCGGCAGCGGTAAGCGCCGGTCTATATTCAGCCATCAACTCGGAAGGTTCGATCTCAAGCATTTCGCATGCGGCCTTAGCCAGCGCCTCGCTCACTGTTCTAAGTACGACATCGGTTGGCGAATACCCCGGCTTGAGCGACAACGGTGGCTCTACCTTCATGGAGAACAACGCTATGTCAGTGATGAAATCCGTCCCCAATACGAGGTGCCGTATGGTGCTGTTTCCCTCGCAAATGGGTTCTTTCTCGTTTGGATACGGCTTCTGATGCGGAGCGAGTAATGTCGGCGTAGGATTGCTGCTTGCTTCGATGCGCCCGCACCGCGCGCAGTACGAATACCCCTCGTTGGAGGGACCTGTATTTGATACCAGGAGGTGCTGTCGCTCCTTTAGCACCCGGACTCGCTCATTAACTCCCAACCATCGAGTTTCGTCGGCTGGAGTTGGCATGGTGAGCTTAGCGCGAGTTGCGTAGCTCGTTTCCGGCAAATCGTCGGGCGAAGTAACCTCGTCGACGTCGACCGGATGCGCAAATCCAGGCGGGCGCAACCATGTTCTAGCGGGGCCAAACGTGCTCTCTCCACCGCACGCGCGGCAATCCAAGAGTTCGCCGCATTCCGCCATCAAATATGGAACGGTCTCAGCGAACCCACAGGCGGTACATTCGCGATAGATACGTCGGCGTTCCCAGGCATCAAAGCGCTCATCTTGCATCGTCGAATAGATTGCCGCTGATGTATAACACTTGCCCGAAATCCAAATTTGCTTACCGGGCGCATATTGACTGAGGGCAACAGGAAGTCCTTGCGACGGTGCAAACCGCATGATCGGCCTGTAATCGGTGGATCTGTCCCTGTCGAATACGTGAAAAGTCGCTACATCCGTCGGAAAGGCATAGCGAGGAAGGACGCCGCGATAGAGGAGGCGATCCAGCAGCTTGCCCGTCGTGGCGTTGTGATGGGGCTGCTCTTCGCCCTCTTCAGGCTCGTCCTCAGGTTCATCCTCTTCCTCGTCCACAATCTCGCTCGGTGCTAGCTTGATCGCCTCATCGATCGCCCCGAGGCAGTCGGCTTTCATTTCTTCGAGCAACATCGTCCGATCATCAGCGCTCAATTCAACAGGTATCCATGAGGCGATGCGGGTCTTGAGTCTCTGCTCGTTGCTTTCGAGCCAAGCTGCAAAGTCGGCGCGGTTAAGGACGCCTTCGGCCGAACGAAAACCCGATACCGTCCCGAGGACTGAGAACAGGTCGTGCGGCTGCGACGGATCAATCTGCGGCAAACGCTCCTGATGGTAGTTTTGAAGCAGGAACGCCCGTATATGACGGCGCGTGATCTCTCGATTGTCGAGAGTCAATCGCGGATCAACAACGTCGCCTCGGATCATTCCGTCAGGTTTCGTAAAGTAGTGCTCGTCGTGACTATCGACGCTGCTGAAGGCAACCACAGTCGCCACAGCATTACCGCGGCGCCCAGCGCGGCCCGCCCGCTGCTGATAGTTAGCGCGGCCGGGCGGCATGTTCCTGAGCGCCACGCCCGACAACGCGCCAATGTCGATACCAACTTCCATGGTTGTCGTGCTTGAAAGTACATCGATAGCTGTAACGTGCGAGGCATGCCTGCTAGACGTTAAAGGGACATCTTGGAATAGCAGCTCGTTCTCTTCGGCCTTTGAAAAAACATCTTCATTCTGAGGTGCGTTGAGTTGCGCCGTGTGTTCGGCCGCGATGAGTGCCATTGGCTCCTTGGGCGGGTCTCCGAGCGCAGCGATCACTGGATTGCGGTAATAGCCTTTTCTCGCACCAAATACCTGATCAGCATTTGGATCGAGAGAAACCGCATCAGGGCTTCTGCAATCAACGCAGTGTTTGAGGCCCGGGATGGGGCGGTGAACAGATTTACATGTCAAACACCGCTCCCACTGGCCGTCGAATAGGAGCGAGAGTTCGCTGCCCCTCAACCGGCGATAGCCGCTGTCGACTTCTTCCGTGAAGATGCGTAGCAGTTCGGGATGCCACTTATCCGAAAAGATTTTTCGCGCGGATTTGTCCGTGATGATGATATCCATCGCCGAGAATTTGCTTTTCTGGCCCTGAATGCTCGTTCCTTGGGTGCGCGGTCGGCGCCACCAAGCCTGCGGCATCGAGTTGAGCCAGAAGCCTTTACTTTCCCAGCACCGCAGCCACGCGCGAGCCAATCCCCGCTTCGCCTCAGGGGTCTCGGCGACACCGGGAATGTTTGGCAGTTTCTCGATGGCGGGCGTGTGCTTACTCTTTTCCACAATGGAGGCCAACGCCAGCGCTTCAAGGCCTAGGAACCTGTCCTGAACGGTCGTAACAATGTTGTCGAGCAACGCTTCTGGTGGGCGCTCCGAACGCATTTCCAAGCAAAGAGCATGCAGCCCGGCGTCGGTGTCAGCCTCTCCCGAACGCACCGCATGCTCTACCGTATCTTCGCCACCGAAGCCTTCGCCGCTTTTGAGCTCAGGTCTCAGGCGAACGCCTAACTTCTTCGATGCGAGCAATACGGCGAGATACAAATCCTCCAAGCTAATGAGGGGAAGCAGACCCGGAACGGCTTGGAGTCTTTTCATGCCCCAAGCGATCAGAGGCCGCAGCGAGTCTCTAACGGAGTACATTTGCAAGTTGGGCGCTAGTCGAGCGGCGACCTGCCGCGAATCCGAGAAGATGAGGACTTTTCGCCCGCGGAGCGGCGCGAAGCGGCTGGCTGGAACGGCACCTGGGGGCTGAATCTGAATCTGTCTGGCGACAAGCGCCTGAAAGGGCTGATCTCCCTTGGTTTGGTGATCTTGTACTGTTGAGCGTCCAAAGCGTGCCTTCTCTCGGCATACCGCGCAGGGCACAAACTGTCCGCGCGAAACCATGCTCGGGTCAATATTGCCGTCTTCATCGGTGATCGGCATCACGCGGTCGCGTCTCAGAAAAACGCGCCTCATCCTAGGGCCGATAACTTTGGGATTGAGCCGACCGGTCTCGATATCGTAGTCGGCAGCTTCAACAACATCATCGTGTTTTGGCTCTTCTAGCAGCAAATCGAGCGCCAGCAGCGGCGCTGAGTCGCTATTCTCAAACTTCAGCCAATGGCCAGGCTCGGACCATAGCGCAGACGGATTATCGACATCGTTCGTATAAGCCCGTGCATAAGCGGTGCCGCAATAGCGACAAGTGAACAGTTCCAGGACTCGAGCGCCGCAGTCGCAGCGTACCTTCGGTTGACCATATAGCTTTCCGCCAATGCCACTATATCGGTGCTCAGGGATCTCTGAGCAGTTGGGGTCCATGCAAATCCACAGGCCTGGCAAGCCACGGAAGAAATTATGGATGCGGCAAGGGAGCAAGCCGGGCCCCTTAGGGTCTATGCGGGCGATGCTGCCAAGGGCCATCAGCCTCGTAACGGCACGGTCAGAAGTCTCACCCGCCTTCCCGAAGATAGTTGGGCCGAGCTCCTTGACGCGGCGGGCGCCTTTCATCGTTTCATTTACCAAGAGACCCATTGGCGGAAAGCTCGAGAGTGCGTGATACAGATCGCGCTCCAGTCCCTCACCCTTCGCTGCGTCTCGGTATTCGAGCAACGGTCGAATGACGGCCTCGCGGTCAGCATCGGTCGTCGCGTTATAGAATGCGTCCATGTCTATGCGGGAAAGAACCTCGGCATCGCGCACGGATCCGGCGCCCTCAGGCTTGCGGAGATCCAACTCGCCGCTAATGGCTACAAACGTTTCAGCAGGGACCCCCGACAGTTGCGAGCCGAACGCCGGGGCGTATTCCCTGTTCTTGAAGCTTGCCGTTGCGCAAATGACCTGAAACCGTTCGGGCCGAACGTCCAACCTATCGCGCAGACGCCGCAGGAGCAGCCCGACTTCGGCGCCAGCGGCGCCTCTGTAGAGATGAGCTTCATCGAGGACGATCAAAAATTTTTCGTCGGGATTTTCGGCAAGCCAACTGCGCGAATGGTCGAAGATCGGCCGCTCTATGGGCCGTATCAGCATATATTCAAGCATCGAATAGTTGGTGACGAGAAGGTCCGGCGGCGCGATCTGCACCTCGTGGCGCGTCAAAAGTTCCGAATCGTCTGAAAGCGCGATCGCTCGCTTAAATTCTTTCGTTTTCTGATTCTGCCAGTTGGTTCCTAGCTTCCCGAACCACGCGACCAGATCGGGCTTTGCGGGCCACTTGCCCCGCTCTTTGAGCTGACGCAAGAGATCCGCAGCCTGCGTTTGTTCGTCGGTTTCCGGCCCAGCTGCGCGACGCTGAATATCGACATAGAACTCCTCAAAGGCTTTGAGCTTCACGGAGTCTTTCTTGGATGTGCGAACGCCAGCATAAGGTGTGCGGCTCGTATAACGGGCGAATCTTGGTGGCCTTCCCGTCCATTTCTTAAATAGTTCGACGAGCCGACGGTCGCCGAAAAGCGCGCGCAGACGCCCAAGCTGGTCGTTTACCAGCGCGTTCATCGGATAAAGGATGAGTGCCCGTACCGCTGTTTGGCTAGCGAATGCAGAGCCGCGTGTCTTCGCCTCGCGCGCAAGCTTGCCGAGTATGGGGAGCAAGAAGGATTCAGTCTTGCCCGAACCCGTACCCGTCATAATGAGAAGGTTCTTGCCCCTTACAAGCGCGTGGGAAACCGATTGTGACTGATGCTTGTAGGGCGGGTTATAGATCAGCGCGGGATGTTCCGGCGCGGCCTTTGCGAGGAGCTGAAAAACCTCGAGAGCGGCCTGCGGAAGTCCCGCCATCTCTTCGAATTTCTCACCTGACTGATAGCGCGGCGTTGACTCGATATAGGGCTCCTGATGGATCACGCCTACGAGGTCGAGCAATTCGCGCCTTTGATCGATGAGCGCTGGCGAGCTTATGTGGTAGGTAGCTTCGACGTAGTCACGCAGAGCGGCGTGAAGCTCTTCAATGGTCTCTTGTATGGTCTGCGACATTTCACCCTCCCCTTAGCCGGACGCTGGTCGTGGTGAAAGCCAGAGTCGTTCTTTGAGAAACTGTTCCTCGCTCGCAAGTTCAGAATCTCGAACGAGGAACGACATCAGGCAATACTCGGGTTTCGCCTCTTGCCCGAATACCAACAGCCGCCGGTGCGCCCAAAGCGGTAGAGGAGAAAAGAGATCGATACATGTTCCTTCCGGCGTCTTCCTGACCCGATAAAGTTGCGGCGTTCCGTTGAGATGGTCGATAGCCATTTGCAAATGCCAGGCCGCATCACAGCCGCGCACTGGCGAGCCTTTCAAGGGCAGATCGAGAATTTGCGTCGGCTGGCCATTCGTAAGAGCTACAACGCCCCACAGGGGTGCACCATAGGCCTGCGGACGCCGACACACAAAAATGCCGCTCTCGTCCTTTGGCGCGACCCACCGTCCCTTGTAGTAATTTGGAGGACGAGTTGGATCGAGGATCGTTAGTTCCTCGATGGCGCCGCTAGGTGGCTGCGCATTCAGCTTGCGCCAAATACCGTCTCGCAGATCAAGAGCAGATTGCGGCTTGGGTGGCCTGAGCCAAGCTCCCTCGGATGTCTCAATCAGTCCAAGGTCACGAAGAATCCGCAGCAGTTCTTCGTCGCATTGCCGAATGACACGCAAACTTCCCTGATAGTCGATGCGAGACCGCAATGTCTGAGGCAACGGTTCAGTTTGGTCCTTGGCGAGACCGATGACGAGAATGCTTTGATTGCTGCGCGTGACAAAACCCGGCGGTGCTGCGAACACCCATGTTCCCTTGACCGTCGGATCGTCGAGCGTCACCTGATTCAATTCCAGTAAGTCGCCGATCACTGCGAGCTTCTCGGTGACGAGCTCGAGGCGTTCCCTCAAGGCTCGCGGATCATCCACCAGATCCCTGAGGCTGTCGGCTACCGCTCCTATTAGCGTGGACGGCGAACAGGGGCAGAGAAACCCGGCTGTCCTTCGCAATGATGTAGCCAGAAACGGCTCGTCGATTGCCGCCCCCGCCGCGTCCGGCAGCCCGAGGGCGGCGCGACTTGCTTTCACCACGTCCTTCGAAGCGACTTCAGCGATCACCATTGCCACCTCGGCATTCCACGCCCCGTTTCGCTAGACCCGTGGGTGGCGGATATCAGCGCCACGAGACGGGCGCCACGAAGGAGCACAGGGTTTGCTGCGACTTGCTTGAAAAATCCTTCCAGGTTCTCGCGATACATCGCGCAGAGGCGCTGCGGTTGGCTTGCCAGCTTGAGAGCAAATTCGCACAGTGCAGGATCGGTGGAGATATTGTATTGTGCGGCTTTGCCGGCAAACCATTTTTTGCCTGCTGTTGTGCCCGATTCGAGCTTTTGGGCCTCACGGCGGAGAATCACGGCGAAGCCAGAGGCTGACACACCTCCGACTAACTTACAAAGCGCCTGCAGTGTTTCTTCTGAGGCACCGCGGTTTAGGACTTCTTTTTCGGCCCTACACCAATCCGGGCCGCAAAGGACTCGGTAGATTAGTTCAGTAAGAGCCTCGGTAACTTTAAGGCGCCGAATCTGAACAAGTGATCCAGTTAGTCGGGCTTCCGTCCATAGTTGAAGCCAGTTGACAATTTCGATCAGGCTCTTGGGATCGCTGCTCGGTGGCTTCAATTTCGGCGTCGCCACCAGCCCCATAAATCCGCCGATAGCCTGGGATGTGCCGACGACAAGGGAATCTCGGTACTGACCATGAGCGCCAACATAGAGGCCGCCGGCACCTCCGACTTCCAATCCATACCGTATCTTTTCGGCGGACAGATGAGCCGGGACGGTAGGATCGGCGAAGCTATACTGAGTGGCCTGAGGCGCATCGTCGAATCCAGTATCGTCGACTAAACGCACTTCCGTTTTCCTGGCGTCATGCCGACACACCCAGCGGACGGGAGTTACGTCGCGTTCGAGCCGAACGATGAATTCACCCAGCTCCTCCGCCTTAATCGAAAGGCGTGCGGAAGCCGCTTGAAGATATGACCAAGCCTGATGCTGATGTTCCAATGCTTGCCTGAAAACTTTCGACCACGTTGTGGGAGTGACCGGCAGGTCGAGATGCTTGGAAATCTGCAAGCTACTAAGTTCTTCGCCGCTAACGCTGCGCATAGACACCGAGGCCGATACGTGCCGCCCTTCGGGGCCCAAAACGGAGATCCTGACTGCGTCTTCCCAAAAAGCATCGAGTGTCGGATAGGGGGGGTCGAGCAACACGGTCAAGCCGGAATGGAGCGTCGTGCCTGGAACCCACGGTTCGGGATCGCGAACGCGAAGTTCGACGAATCCTTCCAGCTCCGGTATCGGATAGCGATCGAAGCTGTCGTGGTGCGCCTTGGCGTAAAGCAGATGCTTTCCAGGTGAAAGCGGCGGCAGCTTCACAAAAACGGGAAACCCGACCGGACCGGCCTCGATCACGAGGGAAGGCTGGTTGTCGATGCTGAGATGATAGGAATCGACAGGGTGATCGTGAGCGATGCCGAAGCACGGCGTTTCAGTTGTCAGCCATTCCGAACGGCCCTCGCCGTCCCATCCCCGTCCTGAGAGACCAGCGGGCCATATCCTGATCGTTTTTGCCACCTGGAGGTCAAGCCTAGCTAGGCCCGTGAGGACTTCCTCGGACAGCTTATCAGGCACCTCCATGTAACTCGTGTGTATGTTGCTGCAATCTGTCTTGCACGGGGTCAAAAAGGCGGGAGGGTTGCTGATCGGAGCTGCTGTCAAAATGATGTAGCGCCTGCCGGGCCGGACGAATCGACCCTTGATCTCGCGCGCGATGCCATCTGGCCCCAGGCGACATAGCCAATTCGCGCCTCTTGTGAGGCAACACTCGCTATTGAGCAAATGGTCTATCGTTTTATGTGATCGTTCGAACTGAATGACTGGACGATCGGGGCTCGGCCAGTTCTTTAGGATTCGCCTTTGAGCGCCGTAGAGCAAGCCGCTAGCGGGTACCCAGGTATCTCCCGTTCCAATGATCTTGCATCGGGTCGCGCGCAGAAAGTCCCGATACTCAGGATCGAAGCTTGCAACGCTGCCAAAGTCGGGGACTTCCAGCATAACTGACCATAGTTCAGGACCGGATCGCCGCATCATCAATGTCGGCTCTATGCCGACGTTCTTGGGTTGCGGCGCCCCGTCTTCTTCTTCGCCGAAGTCGCCACGGGGATCGAAGAAGCTTGCTTGACGAGCCGTTCCTGCGAAATGATCCGAGACGACGGTGCGTGTTTCTTTCATCCACTCGCGCGTTTTCTGTATGCGCTCTAGATCCAAAAGGATTCTTCGCAGCGTCGGCTCGTAAATCGGACTCTTGGTATCCTGCTCCTTTCGGGTGAGCAGCCCCATAGCGAGGCGGCCCGTTAATTCTTCTTCCTGTAGGAAGGCGAGGAAACGTGAAGAGCCGGTGGCGTTCGCAGATAAGAGTTTCCCCACTTGACGCGGGGATGCCCTGTCAAGACCGACGAGGCGGTAGCGAAGGTTGTAGAGCGTTTCGGCAAATTGAAATTGGAGGTACTTGGGGAGAATGGCGTGGGTGATCGGCCAACAGATGATCGGAAACGCCTCAGCCCAATCTCCATGTGGGAGATAGCCCTTGTAGGTTGCCTGGAATTTTTGGAACCAGGCCCGGAGCCAGCGGCGATCGACATTCTCTCGCCAATACGGCGTTTGCTCCTCGAAAGACTGCCAGTATTCATCACCATCGTAGGCGTAACCCAGTTCGGTCGCGTAAATGACCCATAGCAGCCAATGCTTGCTCAGTTGCTGATCAGCAGCGAGGCGTTCACGAAGAAGGAATGCAATCTCGTCGAGTTGAGCCTTATTGAGATCATGCTCAAGGGCGAACAGCGGTATGCCCGTGACCGCGTGCGAGGCGGCGAGTTCGGTAAAATGCCTTTCTAGCCGGGCCTGCCATTCGTCTAGCAGCATCCATGCCCCTATGCTTACTGTTTTACCCCCTGGCTTGTTTCATCGTCGCTTCGGGATTGACGGGTAGGCGCGCAAGATCGTCGCTGAGGAGGCGGGCGATCTCATTCGCCTTCCACGTTCGGTATTCTGGCATGCGGATTGAACGAGGGATTATCCAGCGCTCAACAGCGAGCGCTGCGACTTCCTCTGCTGTCAAAAGTGTCTTGAGGTTGGCCCGTCCTTCGCCAGATTTGAGGATATCGAAGGCGTTCGCAGCGAGGAGAGAGATGAAGACCTCTCGCTGTACGCCGTGGTGCAATAGGTCGGCTCTGATTCCAAGCGCAGATAGCGCGGCGCGCGTGGTTCTAAGCCGCCAATTCGGTCCTTGGCCGAAGCGATGCTGGTCCGCGTATTTGTGCCCGACGCGGCGCAAGTAATCGCGAAGCTCCAGAAACAGGTTGTCGGGGATATGGAAGTGTCCCCATCCACCCGTATAGCCAATGGATTTGAAATACTCGACTCCGTCGAGTTTGAGCCGATTGTAGATCGATGACCGCCCCATTGAAGATGAAGTCGTGACGACGAGCAACCGGGCTTTCTTCTCCTCTTCGGAGATGATCCCCATGGTGCCGCCATAGGCTTTCCTGAAATCATTGTAGACATCACGGCTGCGGACAAGGCAAGCGACCATTTTCCCGCCAAGGAGCGCGTTGTAGGGTGGAATCGTGCCAAGGACGTAGGCGTCCATGATGTTGACAAGGCGGCTGGTGCGCTCTTCCAAATCCCATCCGATAAGCTTGTCGCGGACAGACAGATTGAAAACGGGATCGCCTATGGCAAATAGGCCAATAAGCTTGCCGTTATGATCGTCCCAAACAAGATATCTCAGGCGTCGTCCGAAGCCGTTGGACACCGGAACGCTCCAGGTCAAAGACGCGAGCCGAAATAGCTCCGATTCCCAGGTGCCGCTTGATATGAGTTGGAGTCTCGGCTTGATCTTAGCGGGATCAATATCCGCTCCTGAAGCGAAGTATTTGAGGAAGTGCGGCAACCGTCCCGAAATAAACGGCTTGCTGACAGCCAAACGATCAGCTCGCTGGCTACCATGAAGCAACCTGATTTCGTCTTTACTCGTTCCCGCGGCTTTGAGTGAGCCGTCACCCCCACGCGTGAAGCCGAGCGACCTTAGACGAGTTCTAATTCGCCTTTTTAGCGTCGCTTCACGCGCAGCTATTGAGACAATGTTCTTTCGGCAGGTCTTCGTACCTTTTTTTTTCTTCGATTTCATAGGAGGGCTCCCCCATCAGGTCTCTATACAAGCCTGGCGTTGAAATGCAAAATTCTGGCGCCAAGGCCCGGGCGTGACTCTGGCAAGGTTGGCGAAAAACGTAGACAGCCTCTCCCTCGCTTATACGATACAGAGGAGGTGTGCGCGACAACGCCGACAATTGTGCCGATTTCCTTCGTTAGCGAAGTTTCGTGGTTCGGGAGACTGCGATAGCATAAAAACCTGTCGTAGGGGGAGAACGCTAACTGGCTGACAGCGCCGATCAAAAAGAACCCGCCGCCTCCGCGGTTTCAACCGCAGAGTGGAAGGTTGTCTGCTTAATGGACGTCCTGGGATTTGAAGAGCGTTTTACCAGGGATGGCCTTGCAAGGATACGAGCGGAATATGATAGATTGATTGGTCATGTGAAAGGTCAGCGGCATAAGTACGACATAGTCTCTACGTCCAGTGGTCATCTCGCATTCGGTGTTAATATGTACGCCAATACGTATTTCAGCGATACTCTGCTTTTTTGGGGCCCCTATGCAGGCCCATTTCTGAATTCGTTTGTCTCGCTTATCTGTGACGCCGTCTGCTTCGGAATTGAGAGTGGCTTTCCACTTCGGGGAGCGATCTCGGTTGGTGATGCTATCTTGGACAATGATGCGGGCGTATTTCTCGGACTTCCAATTATTGAGGCGGCGCGAGCAGAAGAATGCCAGGAGTGGATTGGAGTTTCAATTGGGCACACGTTTGCGGACGAAAGAGTCGCGGCGGCATTCGACCCGACACTCCTGCTCCCATATGAAAGCCAATTCAAAAAGCACGATGAGAAATGGAAGCGTTACGTGGTCGAACTCGCGATCGATTGGCCACGTCGCTGGAGGGAAACACGAAAGAGTGATCTTCGAGCGTTGATCAAATCCATGGACGTAGACAGCCGATACTCGCAATACTACCGAAACACGTTAGGGTTCATAGAGTTTTCAGAGCTAAATCATGATTGGTTCTTGAAGATACCGAACTTGAAGCCAGGGTGAGGCGCGTTTTTACGGCTACATTGAGCTACTAATATCTCGTGCGGCACCGGCGAGAAAGTGGAGATGTGGGAGGACGCGGGTAGAGTTTCGACGTCGTCCGTGAAGGACGCCGCTGACCGGCGGTCTCAGTCGAGCGACTTCCGGAAACGCAGCACGCTGATCGCCAGCAGGACGACGCCGAGCACGGCCATGCCGAGCAGATCCGGCCACAACGCGTCGAGGCCCACGCCCTTCAAGAACGTCGCGCGGATCACCACCAGGTAATAGCGCAGCGGATCGAGATAGGTGAGCCATTGCATGGCCTGCGGCATGCTGGCGATGGGAAAGCTGAAGCCGGACAGGATGAACGCCGGATTGAGGACGAAGAAGCTCGCGGCGAAGGCCTGCTGCTCGGTCTTGGCGAGCGTCGAGATCAAGAGGCCCAACCCCAGCGTGCTGAGCAGGAAGAGGCAGGTTCCCAGCAGCAGGATCAGGGGATTGCCGACGAAGGGGATTTGGAACCAGAGGGTCCCGAAGAGGGCCACCAGCGCCACTTGCGCCAGGCCGATGAGGAAGAACGGCGCGGTCTTGCCCAGGATGTATTCGACGGGCCGGATCGGCGTCACCATGATCTGCTCGAGCGTGCCGATCTCGCGCTCGCGCACGATGGCCGAGGCGGTGAGGCTGACGACCACCACCAGGGTCAGCGAGCCGACCACGCCCGGCACGAAGAACCACCGCCCGTTGAGGTCGGGATTGTACCAGGGCCTGGGCTCGATGGTGACCTGTACCATCTTTCCGCCGGCGCCGCCGATGCCGCGCCGGATCAGATCGAAGGTATAGTCCTGGGAATATTGGGCGACGACCTGGTTGAGGTAGCCCAGCGCGATGAGCGCCGTGTTGGAATTGGTGCCGTCGACGATCACCTGGAGCGGCGCGCTCTGGCCCTTGCGCAGGAGCTGGGCGAAGCCGGCATGCACGACGATCGCCAGCGCCGCATCGCTGCGGTCGATGGCGGTCTCCACCTCGGCGTCGGTCGCGGCAACGCGCACGATGCGGAACCGGTCGCTGAAAGCGAAGCGCGAGATCAGCTCGCGGCTCTCCAGCGTGTGGTCGCGGTCGAGCACGACCGTCGGGACGTGATAGACCTCGAAGGTCGCGGCATAGCCGAAGACCAGCATCTGGATCAGCGGCGGAGCGATGAGGCGGAAGCGGGCCCATTTGTCGCGCTTGAGCTCGAGGAACTCCTTGATGAGCATCTGCAGGATGCGCTCGAACATGGGCGATCAATCCAGCCGCTTGCGGAAGGCGCGCGCGGCGAGGAAGGCGACGACACCGGCGTAGACGATCATGGCGAGGATCGGCGCCGTGAGGTCGAGAATTCCGGATCCCTTGAGGAAGACGGCCTTGAGGATGGTGACGTAGTAGCGGGCGAAGACGACGAAGGTAACCGCCTGCACCGCCGGCGGCATCTGGTCGATGGGGAAGGCGAAGCCCGAGAGCAGCGTCGTGGGCAGCAGCGTCACCAGCAGCCCGATCTGGGCGGCGCCGACCTGGCGACGGATCGCCGTCGAGATGAGATAGCCGATGCCGAGCACGACGATCAGGAACAGCGAGGTGGTGAAGAAGAGAGTCGCGAGCGTGCCGCGGAACGGCACGTCGAACCAGAAGACGGCGAAGGCCAGGCAGAAGACCGCATCGAGCAGGCCGATGGCGAAGTAGGGCAACAGCTTGCCCAGCATCAATTCCATCGGCGTCACCGGCGTGGATACGAGAAGCTCCATCGTGCCCCGCTCCCACTCGCGCGAGATGGTGAGCGAGGTGAGCTGGGCGCCCACCAGCGCCATGACCAGGGCGACCACGCCGGGAATGATGAAATTCCGGCTTTCGAGATCCTCGTTGAACCAGACGCGCGACTGCGCGGCGATCGGTTGGAGCGCGGCGACCGTGCTTCCCGCAAGCGCGCTCGCTTCGATGAGAACGGTGCTCGAGAACCCCGTGACCACCGCCTGGGCATAGCCGATCGCGATGTTCGCGGTGTTGTCGTCCGTCGCGTCGACGAGGGCCTGGACGGCGCTCGTTCCCGTATCGCTGAGGCGCTCGCTGAAGTCGGTGGGAACGACCACGGCAAGCCGGCAGAGGCCGCGGTCCAGCGCCCGGCCGACGTCGCGGTAGTTGTCGAAGCCGGCGACAATGGAAAAATATTCCGAGGCCTGGAAGCGCTTGAGCAGCGCCTGGCTGTTCTGGCTCGCTTCGCGGTCGAAGACGCAGACCGGCAGGTGCTTCACGTCGAGGCTGACGCCGTAGCCGAGCAGGATCATCTGCATGAACGGCATCAGCAGCGCGATCATCAGGCTGATGGGGTCGCGCCAGATCTGGAGCACCTCCTTGACGGCGATGGCCTGGAGGCGGCGGAGCCTCATGGCTGCGGCCCCTCCGCCCTGGCCTCCGCGCCGATCATTTGGACGAAGATGTCCTCGATGGTGGGTTTGATCTGCTCGATGCGCGTGACCGCGACGCCGCGCCCGGCGAGATAATCGGGCAAGGCGGCGAGCGCGGCCCCCGCGCTCTCCACCAGAATGTGGATCGAATTGCCGAAGGCCGCCACGTCTTGGACGCCGGGCGCTTCATGGAGCGCCGCCATCGCCGCGCCCATCCCCTCGCATTCCACCGCCAGGAGATCGCCGCCAAGCGTGTGCCGCTTGAGCGCGCCCGGGCTCGCCATCTCGATCAGCCGGCCGCGATCGATCAGCGCGACGCGGTTGCAATATTCGGCCTCGTCCATGTAATGCGTCGAGACCAGCACCGTGACCCCGTCGGCCGAAAGGTCATGGATGAGGTCCCAGAAGCGCCGGCGCGACTCGGGATCGACGCCCGAGGTCGGCTCGTCGAGGAACAGGATCGGCGGTCGGTGCAGGATGGCGCAGCCAAGCGCCAGGCGCTGTTTCCATCCGCCGGCGAGCGTCGAAACCAGCATGTTTTCGCGCTGCGTCAGCCCGGCCATCGCGACGGCGAAGCCGATGCGTTCGGGCAGTACTGCGCGGGGCACCCGGTAGATGCCGCCGAAGAAGCGGAGGTTCTCGGCGACGGTGAGATCGGTGTAGAGCGAGAACTTCTGCGACATGTAGCCGATGTTCTCGCGCACCCGCTCGGGCTCGAGCGCGACATCGAAGCCGGCGACGCGCGCGCGGCCCTCGCTGGGGCGCAACAGGCCGCACAGCATGCGGATGATCGTCGACTTGCCGGCGCCGTTGGGGCCGAGGAATCCGACGATCTCGCCGCGGGCGATGCGAAAGCTGACATCGTCGACCGCCGCGAAGCTGCCGAAACGCTTGACGAGCCTCTCGGCGACGACCGGGGTCTCGATTGTCCCGGTCATGCGGCCGGCCCCTCCGTGAGGAGGCCGACGAACAGGTCCTCGACGGTGGGCTCGGCGCGCGCAATGCTCGCGAAGGAGATGCCGGCCGCCTCCAGCGCCCGGCGCAGCTCCGGCGCACGGCGCGCGTCGTCGTCGATCACGGCGCGCACGCCGTCGCCCACCAGCAGCACGCCCTTGACCCCTTCGAGGCCGGCGACCGCGTCGCGCACCGCGCGGGCTTCGGCGGAGGCGATGACGAGGAGCGCGCCGGGCATGAGCTGCTTCAGCCGCCGCGGCGTGTCGCAATATCTGAGGCGGCCGTGATGGAGGAGCGCGAGGCGCGTGCAGCGCTCGGCCTCGTCGAGATAGGCGGTGGAGATGACGATCGTCACGCCGCTCTCGCGCAGGGAATAAAGGATGCGCCAGAAGTCCCGCCGCGACACCGGATCGACGCCGGTGGTCGGCTCGTCGAGGAGAAGGATCTTCGGCGTATGGACGAGCGCGCAGATCAGCCCGAGCTTCTGCTTCATCCCGCCGGAGAGCTGCCCGGCGAGCCGCCGCCGGAACGCGCCCATGTTCGACGCCGCGAGCAGCGGTCCCACGCGCTCGTCGCGCAGACCGCGCGGTATCTCGAAGAGATCGGCATAGAAGCGGATGTTCTCGTCGACGGTCAGGTCCTCATAGAGGCCGAAACGCTGCGGCATGTAGCTGAGATGGCGCTTGGCGCGCTCGGGATCGGCGATCACATCGATCTTGTCGACGGCGATATGGCCGCTGTCGGGCCGCATCACGCCCGCGAGCATGCGCATCACCGTGGTCTTTCCCGCGCCGTCGGGACCAACGAGGCCGAAAATCTCGCCTTGGGCGACGGCGAAGCTCACCTCCTCGACGGCCGCGACATCCTCGAAGCGCTTGGCGAGCGCCGCGACGTCGACTTGAACCTCGGCGGGCGCGTTCACGACGGCGGCAACTCGATCGCGGCGTCCGCCGGCATGCCGGGCACAAGCTCATGCGTGGGATTGTCGATGTCGATCTTGATGCGGTAGACCAGCGTCACGCGCTCGGCATGGGTCTCGACCGTCTTCGGGGTGAACTCGGCGCTCGACGAGATGAAGGATATCCGGCCCCGATACTTCTTGCCGGGGTAGGTGTCGGTGGTGATCGCCGCCTCCGCACCGTACCGCACGCGACTGATGTCGGTCTCGTTGATGTAGGCCCTGAGCCAGACATGGTCGAGATCGGCCAGGGTTATGACCGGCGTTCCCGGCACTTCGATCTCGCCGAGTTCCGCCTGACGGACCAGGATGACCCCGTCGAAGGGCGCGGCCAGGACGGTATAGCCGAGGACGATCCTGGCCAGCCTCACGGACTCTTCCGCATTGCGGATGCTCGCCTTGGCGAGATCGACGTTGCGCTCGGCCGCCAGCTCGAGCGCCTGATCGCGCTCGAGGGCGGCCTGCGATTGCTTGAGCGCCGTGGCCGAATGATCGCGCGTCTGGGTGGAGACGACGCGCCCCTGGCTCCACAGCGATTGATCGCGGTCATAGTCGAGCTTCCGCAAGACGAGATCGGCCTGGTCGCTGATCACCGTCTTCTGCGCCGCCGCGAGATTCTGCTCGGCGGTGGCGAGCTGGCGCCGCTGCACCTCCAGCGCCGTTTCCGCGATCGCAAGCTGCTGGCGGTAATCGGCGTCATCGACGCGCGCGATCAACGTCCCGGTCTTGACCCATTGGCCTTCGTCGAACGGAAGATCGACGATGCGCGATTGCACCGTCTTGAAGCCGACCACGCTCTCATGCGCCTCGATGTTGCCCGAGACGACAAGCGCGGTGGGCGGCGCCGAGAGCCCGAGCCAGCCTTTCCAGGCCTGAGGCCATTCCCACGCGGCCGCGCCGAGAGCCGCGGCGGCGACGATTGCGACGGCAACGGCCTCTCTTCGCGCCGCGCGCCGCGGGCGGGCGCGTCCCGGGCTTGTCGGCGCCGGCGGTCGGCGCCCGCTATCGGCCGAAGGCTGGGCGGGGGGCCGGGTCGAGCGCGCCTGATCTCCGGCGGGGGCTGGTCCTTCCATGCGCTCTTTCTTGGCCCAAGATGCCCCCTCCTTCCTTGATATGGGTCAAGGAGGCCGCTCGCCTTCAACCGGGTCCCGCCGCTTCGCCTGCCGCGGCCGGTGCCGGTCCGCTCAGAACGGCATGCCGGCCTGCTGGGCGCCGGACGCGCCGGCATTCGCCAGCCCCGCCATGATTTGGCTCAGCCGATTGGTTTCCGCCAGATACTGTCCCGATGCCTTTTCGAGGAAGCGCTGCTGGCATTCGAACGCCTCGTTGGGCGTCCGGCAGCCGGCGAGCTTGACCCAAGCGGCGGCGTCCTCTTCCAGCCGGGCCTGCGTGAACTGTGCGATCTCTTGCGAGATTTCCATCATCCCCTGCATCCACCGTTCGAAGGCGGCCCGGTTGATCGCGAAAAAGGAATCGAGAGGCTGCTCCAGCGCGGCGGCAGCCGCCGCCGGCTGGCGCTGAAGCGCGGCTTTCGCTTTTGTCATCGTGCTTCTCCCAATGAACCCTACACACTTAATCAGAGAACCGGCAATGCCGCATTGATCTAGCTCAATCGATCGCCGGCCGCCGCCGCGCGCCGTTGCCTCAGCGGCGAGCGCTTGATCAAGATCAAGGCCGCCAAGCGGCGCCTGCCGGACACTCGATCGCAAGCGAGGCGCTCCGGATAGCGCGGCAATGAAGACGATCCTGGTCCTCAGCGGCGGCGGCGACACCGACAGGGTGGTGTTCGGCACGGCCCTGTCGCTCGCGCGGGCGTTCGGCGCGCATCTCGAATTCCTCCACATCCGCCCGGGCCCCGGCGATGCGGCGGCGTTCACGCCCCATGTCGGTTTCGCCAGGGGCGCCGCCTTGCGCGCGGCCTTGGACCACCTCGAGGCCGAGGCGAACCGGCGGTCGGCAGCCTCGGCGCGTCACTTTCAGGAGTTTTGCGCCCAGGAGGCGATCGAGATCGCGGATGCGCCGGCGCGCTCCCGCGGGCTCTCGGCCGCCTGGCAGGAGGCGCGAGGCGACGCCGTCGAATACCTGGTCCGTCGCGCCCGGCACAACGACCTCGCCGTCCTCGCCCGCCCGTCGCGCCCCAATGGAATGCCGCCCGATCTCAGCGAGCGCCTGCTGCTCGGTTGCGGGCGCCCGGTGCTCGTGGCGCCGGCGCGCCTGCGCCCGAGCATCGCCGGCACGGCGCTCGTCTGCTGGAACGAGACCGCGGCGGCGGCACGCGCCCTTGGCGCCGCCCTGCCGCTCCTGTCGAAGAGCGAGCGGGTCGTGATCGCCGGCGTCGAGGAGGCCGCCCGGCCGGCGGCGTCGGCCGACGGACTGCGCGATCTGGCGCGGCAGTTGTCATGGCACGGCATCCGCGCCGACATCCGCTGGCTTTCCGCCGCCGCCTGCTCCGCCGCCGAGCAACTGGAGCTGGCGGCCGCGGATTACGACGCGGATCTTCTGGTCATGGGCGGCTACGGCCGCAGCCCCGCGCGCGAGACGATCTTCGGCGGTTGCACGCGGCACTTCCTCGCGCGCGCCGAGCGGCCGGTGCTCATGATGCACTGACGGCCGCGCGGGAAAAACCCGACGGCGTCATAGGACATTGTCCGAGGACGCTCCCCGACCATCCGGGCTAGCGCAGCGAGCGGTTGAAGCGGTCGAGCGCCTCGGAGCCGGGCACCAGCTCCTTCTCGCCGAGCTCGTTGAACGGCGTCTCGACGGTGTTGAGATAGTCGTGCAGATCCTGCGAGTCCGGGTCGAGATAGAGCAGCCCCGTGACCACCTCGCCCGCGGCGCCGCGCTCTTGCAGATAGTTCATCGCGGCGATGCGGTTGTGCACGTCGTAGTCCACCGCCACCTTCCTCAGGCGCAGCACCGTGCCGTCATGCTGCGTCACCACCTCGACCGTGCCGGGCTCGTAATCGACGCGGATCGGCTCGCGCGCGGTGATGAAGTCGAGGCGGTTGACCGCCTCGTTGTGCTCGCGCACGAAATCGAAGCTCTTGGTCGAGCCGAGATGATTGTTGAAGGCGACGCAGGGGCTGATGACGTCGAGGAAGGCGGCGCCGTTATGGGCGATCGCCGCCTTGAGCAGTGGCACGAGCTGGTCCTTGTCGCCGGAGAAGCTGCGCGCGACGAAGCTCGCGCCCAGTTGCAGCGCCATGCCGACCATGTCGATCGAGCTGTCGGTGTTCGTGACGCCGCGCTTGTTCTTCGAGCCCTTGTCGGCGGTGGCGGAGAACTGGCCCTTGGTCAGGCCGTAGACGCCGTTGTTCTCGACGATATAGACCATATTGACGCCGCGGCGGATCGAATGGGCGAACTGGCCGAGCCCGATCGAGGCGCTGTCGCCGTCGCCGGAGACGCCGAGATAGATCAGCTCGCGGTTGGCGAGGTTGGCGCCGGTCAGCACCGAGGGCATGCGGCCGTGCACGCTGTTGAAGCCGTTCGAGGCGCCGAGGAAATAGGTGGGCGTCTTCGAGGAGCAGCCGATGCCGGAGAGCTTGGCGATGCGGTGCGGCGGCAGGTCGAGCTCGAAGCAGGCCTGGACGATGGCGGCGCTGATGCTGTCGTGGCCGCAGCCGGCGCAGAGCGTCGAGACCGCGCCTTCGTAGTCGCGATGGGTGAAGCCCAGCCTGTTGGCCGGCAGCTTCGGATGGTGCAGCTTGGGCTTGGCGATGTAGGTCATACCGTCTTCCTCAGCGGCCTGACGTTGAGCGCGCCGAGCCGCTCGGCAATGGCGCGGCTGATGAAGCGCTCGGTAATGGGCGTGCCGTCGTAATGCAGCACGGGGATGAGCTTCGCCGGGCTCAGGCCCGCCTCGCTCAGCAGCAGCGTGCGGAGCTGCGCGTCCCGGTTCTGCTCGACGACGAAGACCTGGTCGTGCGCGGCGACGAAGTCGAGCACCTCCTGGCCGAAGGGGAAGCCGCGCACGCGAAGGCCGTCGAGATGGATGCCTTGCGCCTCGAGCGCGCCCAAGGCCTCGTGCATCGCCGGCGTGGTCGAGCCGAAATAGAGCGCGCCGTGGCGCGTCGGCTGCTTCGCCGGCCTCGGCACGGGCTTCGGCACCAGCGTCTTTGCCGTCTCGAACTTCTTGAGCAGGCGCTGCATGTTCTCGACGTAGTCCACCCCTTCCTCGCTGTAGCGCGCCTGGCGGTTCTTGGTGGTGCCGCGGGTGAAGAAGGCGCCGCGCGAGGGATGCGTCCCGGGATAGGTCCGATAGGGGATGCCGTCGCCGTCGACGTCGAGATAGCGGCCGAACTCCTTTCCCGCCTCGAGCTCGGCGGCGGTCATGACCTTGCCGCGGTCCATGCGCCGCGCGTCGTCCCAGCGCAGCGGCTCGCACAGCCACTCGTTCATGCCGATGTCGAGATCGAGCATGACGAAGATCGGCGTCTGCAAACGGTCGGCGAGGTCGAAGGCCTGGGCCCCCATCTCGAAGCACTCGCGGGGATCCTCGGGGAAGAGCAGCACGTGCTTGGTGTCGCCGTGGGAGGCGTAGGCGCAGGACAGGATGTCCGCCTGCTGCGTGCGCGTCGGCATGCCGGTCGAGGGGCCGCCGCGCTGCACGTCGAAGATCACCGTCGGGATCTCGGCGAAATAGGCGAGCCCCAGGAATTCCTGCATCAGCGAGATGCCCGGGCCGGAGGTGGCGGTGAACGCGCGCGCCCCGTTCCAGGCGGCGCCGATCACCATGCCGATCGAGGCAAGCTCGTCCTCGGCCTGGATGATGGCGAAGCGGTTCTTGCCGCTGGCGGAATCGACGCGGTAGCGCCGGCAATGCCGGGCGAAGGCCTCGGCCAGCGAGGAGGACGGCGTGATCGGATACCAGGCGCAGACCGTGGCGCCGCCATAGAGCGCGCCCAGCGCCGCCGCGCTGTTGCCTTCGAGATAGACGCGCTCGCCCACCGCGTCGGAGCGGCGCATGCGCAGCCCGATCGGGCATGTCAAATGCCGGAGCGCGTAGTCGCGGCCCATATGGAGGGCGTGCAAATTGGGCTGGATCAGCTTGTCCTTGCCCTTGAACTGCTCGCCGATCAGCGTCTCGACGGCGGTGAAGTCCATGTCGAGCAGCGCCGTGAGCGCGCCGACATAGATGATGTTCTTGAAGAGCTGGCGCTGGCGCGCGTCGGTGTATTCCTTGTTGCAGATCTCGGTGAGCGGCATGCCGATGATCTCTATGTCCTCGCGGAACTTGGCGAGCGGCATCGGCTTGGTCGAATCGTAGAAGAGATAGCCGCCGGGCTCCAGGCTCTTCACGTCCTGGTCCCAGGTCTGCGGGTTCATCGCCACCATGAGGTCGACGCCGCCGCGGCGGCCGAGATGGCCGGCCTCCGAGACGCGCACCTCGAACCAGGTCGGCAGCCCCTGGATGTTGGAGGGGAAGATGTTGCGCGAGGCCGCCGGCACGCCCATGCGCAGGATCGCCCTGGCGAAAAGCTGGTTGGCGCTCGCCGAGCCGGAGCCGTTGACGTTGGCGAATTTGACGACGAAATCGTTGATCGCTTCTATCGGCTTCGACATGCCGGACCCGCCTGTGTCATCTCGAGAAGAAACTTCTGCATGTCCCACGCGCCGGTGGGACACCGCTCGGCGCACAATCCGCAATGCAGGCACACGTCCTCGTCCTTGATCATGACGCGGCCCGTCTTCAGCGCTCCGGAGACGTAGAGATCCTGCGACGGATTGCTGGCCGGCGCCTTGAGCCGCTGGCGCAGCTCCTTTTCCTCGCCGTTCCTGGCAAAAGTGATGCAATCCATCGGGCAGATGTCGACGCAGGCGTCGCACTCGATGCAGAGCGACGCCGCGAACACGGTCTGCACGTCGCAATTGAGGCAGCGTTCGGCCTCGAGGTAGCCGAGCTTCCGGTCGAAGCCGAGCTCCACTTCGATCCTGATGTTCTTGAGCGCCGCCGTCTGGTCGGCGTGCGGCACCTTGTAGCGCTTGTCGAGCGAGACGTCGTTGTCGTAGCTCCACTCGTGGATGCCCATCTTCTGGCTGACCAGGTTGACCAGCGGCGGCGGCCGGTCCTTGACGTTCTCGCCGTTGAGCAGCTTGTCGATCGACACCGCCGCCTCGTGGCCGTGCGCCACCGCCCAGATGATGTTCTTGGGGCCGAAGGCCGCATCGCCGCCGAAAAAGACCTGCGGCAGGGTCGATTGCATGGTCCTGGGATCGACCTTGGGCATGTCCCATTTGTCGAAATCTAGGCCGATGCCGCGCTCGATCCAGGGAAAGGCGTTCTCCTGGCCGACCGCCACCAGCACGTCGTCGCATTCCATCACCACGTCGCTCTCGCCGGTGGGCAGCAGGCTGCGCCGGCCCTTGTCGTCATAGGAAGCGGCGACCTTCTCGAAGCGCATGCCGGCGAGCCTGCCCTGGCGCAGCAGGAATTCCTTCGGCACGAGATAGTTGAGGATCGGGATGCCCTCGTGCATCGCGTCCTCCTTCTCCCAGGGCGAGGCCTTCATCTCCTCGAAGCCGCTGCGCACCACGACGGTGACCTGCTCGCCGCCGAGCCGCTTGGAGGAGCGGCAGCAATCCATCGCCGTGTTGCCGCCGCCGAGCACGATGACGCGCCTGCCGATCCGGTCGATGTGGCCGAAGGAGACGCTGGACAGCCAGTCGATGCCGATATGGATGTTGGCGGCGGCCTCCTTGCGGCCGGGAATGTCGAGGTCGCGCCCGCGCGGCGCGCCGGTGCCGACGAAGATCGCGTCATAGCTTTCGGCGAGCAGCGCCTTCAGGCTGTCGACGCGCTGGCCGAGCCGAAGCTCGACGCCCATGTCGATGATGTAGCCGACCTCCTCGTCGATGATCGATTCCGGCAGGCGGAATTTCGGAATCTGGCTGCGGATCATGCCGCCGGCCTGCTTGTCGCCGTCATAGAGCACGCAGTGATAGCCGAGCGGCATCAGATCGCGCGCGACGGTGAGCGATGCCGGCCCCGCGCCGATCAGCGCGACGCGCTTGCCGTTCTTGCGCGCCGGGATCGCCGGCAGCAATCCCTTGATGTCGTCCTTGTTGTCGGCGGCGACGCGCTTCAGGCGGCAGATCGCCACCGGGTCCTTCTCGACGCGGCCGCGCCGACAGGCGGGCTCGCAGGGGCGGTCGCAGGTGCGGCCGAGAATTCCGGGAAAGACGTTGGACGCCCAGTTGACCATATAGGCGTCGGTATAGCGGCCCGCGGCGATCAGCCGGATATATTCGGGAACCGGCGTGTGGGACGGGCAGGCCCACTGGCAATCCACGACCTTGTGGAAGTAGTCGGGTATGCGTATGTCCGTGGGATTCACAGCGCGTCTCCTCCGGGATCCAGCTTTGCGCGGGGCCCCTTACCGCTCGGCCACCAGCTCGGCCTCGCTGTCGAGCGCATCGGCAATGCTGACCAGCTCCCGCGTGACCTCGGGGATCGCCGTCAGCTCCGACAATTCGCGGCATCGCTGCGCCAACGAACGGATCCGCTCGGCCCTCGCCCGCTCTGCCGTCTCGGATGCTTTGGCAGCCATGGCGCCTCCCACCGGCGCCGGCATCCGGACTTGGGTGTCCGGCAGCCGACACGGCGGCGTAATGTGCCCCATCGAGCGGCTATCCGCAACACCCGTCGGCGCCGTTCCAGGCATGTCGAAAGAGCCGCCGGGCGTGCCCTCCGACCGTCGCAAAACCCTTCGTTTTCTATGGTCTTAGCGAAAGCCGCTGACATCATCGGGAAGCAGCGGCAAGCCGCTCGGTCCCGCCGCGCGCGCCGCGGCGCCACGGTCGCGGTCGAAGGCTCGGAAAAGCAAGGAACATGGGGATAACCGCGGCGAAAGCGCATGCGGCACCATGACATCGGCGGCGCGCGTGGTATGGTTTTGCGGCGGTTGCCATCTATGAGTGCGGCGCCGTTGGGGGAAGGATCATGACCCGGCGCTGGTTTCGGCGGGAAGCGCGGTTTTTCGCCAAAAGTCGGTCGGCTTGGTCGCGTGCCGCCGGCATGCTGCTCTTGACCCTGTCGCTTGGGGTTGCCGGCTTCGGCATCGCCACGGCGATCTATCTCG
Organism: Allostellaceae bacterium; assembly: GCA_035623985.1. GTDB lineage: Bacteria > Pseudomonadota > Alphaproteobacteria > ATCC43930 > CGMCC-115725 > DAHUYF01. Next base: position 66,865 of record DASPSJ010000020.1, read on the forward strand.
AGCGGCCGCAACCCCCGCCGACGACCGCCCCGGCGCAGGTCGCCGCCGCCCTGCCCATGCCGGCGCACGATCCTCTCGCCGCCGCCGCGGCCATGCCGAGCCGAACGGAAATGCCGCCCACGGCCGCGAGCTTGCCGGCGATCGAGCCGCAGGCTGGCCCGCCGGTGCAAGAAGCAGCGTTCGAGCCGCAGGCCGGCCCACCGGTGCAAGAAGCGGCGCTCGAGCCGCCGCCCGCGACGCCTGCCGCTCCGCCGCCGGCCGTCCTCTTCGCGCCGTCCTCGCCGCTCGCGGCTGAACCGGCGGGGTCTTACTGGGTCGAATACGGCGTCTTTGCCGGCAAAGCCGCCGCCCTTCGCCTGCAAGCGGCGCTGGACCGGCACGGCTTGGCGGCGGTCATCGTCGAGACCCACGGGCAGGACCACCGGAAGCTGCTGCGCGTCCGCTCGGCGCCGCTCGCCGATCCTGCCGCCACCCATGCCGCCGTCGACACGGCGCGCCGCGCTTTGCGCATTGCCGCCCTCCTCCATCGCGACGCCACCGCCGCGGCGCCGCAATTTCGCGTGCAGTTCGCCGCCTTTGCCCAGCTCCGGCAGGCGGCGCAGTTGAGCCGCGACCTCGCCGAAAGCGGCATTGCGGCAACCGTATCCAAGGTGCAAAGAGCGAGCGGCAAGGCCTTCTATCTTGTGCGGTCCATGCCGATGCCGGACCGCGCGCAAGCGCTGGCGCTGGGCGAGCGCGGGCGGCCGCTGGCAAAGACGGGGTTCCTGATCGAGCGTTCGCCGCTCCATGCCGGCATCGCGCCTCAGGCGGCGGTGCCTCCGCCGCTGCATCGCCTGACGGAGCAGCGCTAGAAATCCACCCTCCCCGGCCACCTCCACCGCTTTGAATGCGGCGGAGATTTTTATAATTTGGCCGGCCGGAGAGCCGCATGATTCTGACGCCGATCGATTCCGACCGCCTGCCCGAGCTGCTGGCGCGCTTTGCCGAGGGATTGGGCGGCGGCGCGGCGCGCGCGGTGCTCGGCCGCATCGCGCGGCCCGGCAGCGCCGAGCGCGCGCAAGGCGCGCTGGCCGCGACGCATCACGGCGCGGCGCTGGAGGTGCTGGCGCGGCTCGCCATGGCGGCGCGGCCGGGCAGCCCGCAGGAGGATTTTAGCTGGGACGGCCGGGCGGCGCGCGCCGACACCGAGGCCTATGTGCTGCTGCACGAGGCGGCGCATTACCAGCTCGCTTCGCCCGAGCGGCGCCGGCGCATCGATTTCGGCCTTGGCCCCGGCCCCGAGACCGGCAACCGCGCGGCGGCGGCGGCGGCGGCTTCTCTCCATGGCCTCGCCGTCGAGCAAGAGGAAGCGATGGCCTCGCTGCTCGGCATCCTTTGGGAGGCGGAGCTCGGCCATCCCGCGCTCGCCTCCTTCCTGGACCAGAACTGGCTCGAAGGCGCGGCGCGGCCGGCCGCCGCCGATCATTTCCGCCGCACGCTGGCGGCGCTCGGCGCCGGCGGCTTCATCACCCGCTCGGGCCGGCCGCTGCTGACCTGCCGCAGCGCGCCGGATGGCGAGGACGCGCGCCCCTACTCCTTCACCGCGCCGGTGAGGCTCGAGACGTAGTGCTCGACGAAGAAGGAGTAGAGGATCACCACCGGCAGCGAGCCCAGCAGCGCCGCCGCCATGAGCGAGCCCCAGTGATAGACGTCGCCTTCCACCAGCTCGGTGATCGCGCCCACCGGAATCGTCTTGTTCTCCGAGGAGGATATGAAGGTGAGCGCGTAGATGAACTCGTTCCAGGAGAGCGTGAAGGCGAAGATGCCGGCCGAGATCAGGCCGGGCACGGCCAGCGGCAGGGTGATCTTCAGCAGGATCTGCAAGCGCGAGGCGCCGTCGATCAGGGCGCATTCCTCGAGCTCGTAGGGGATGGTGCGGAAATAGCCCATCAGCAGCCAGGTGCAGAACGGCACCAGGAAGGTGGGATAGGTCAGGATCAGCGCCCAGTCGCTGTCGAACATGCCGAGCTGGAACACCATCGTCGCCAGCGGGATGAAGAGGATGCTGGGCGGCACGAGATAGGCCAGGAAAATGGCGAGCCCGACATAGTGCGAGCCGCGGTAGCGCAGCCGCTCGATGGCATAGGCGGCCGAGACCGAGCAGAACAGCGAGAGCGCGGTCGAGCTCACCGAGATGACCATGGTGTTGAGCATCCAATCGGGATAGCTCGTCTCGAACAGCAGCTTCTTGATGTGCTCCAGGGTCGGATGCGCCACCCAGAAAGGATTGTACTTCGCGTAATCGTAAAGCTCGGCATCCGGCTTGAAGGTCGTCGTCGCCATCCAATAGAACGGGAAAAGCAGCACGAAGAGCATGATCGCGAGCGGCAGATAGACCGTCACCAGCCGGCGCGGCAGCGACGACAGGTAGTCCATTCCTTCCGGCTGCGCCGCCGCCATCAGTCGCGTCCTCCCGCCTGCCATTTGCGCCGCTGCAGGCCGAAATAGCTGAACAGGATGGCGGCGAGCAGGAAGGGGATCATCGCGTCGGCGATCGCCGCGCCTTCGCCGAGCTGGCCGCCGGTGATGGCGCGCTGGAAGGAGAGCGTCGCCATCAGATGCGTGGCGTTCACCGGCCCGCCCTTGGTGATGGCGTAGACGAGCTGGAAGTCGGTGAAGGTCATCAGCACCGAGAACGTCATCACCACGGCGATGATCGGCGTCAGCATCGGGAAGGTGACGTAGCGGAAGTTCTGCCAGCGGCTGGCGCCGTCGAGCGTCGCCGCCTCGTAGAGCGAGGGCGGAATGGTCTGCAGCCCCGCCAGCAAGGTGATCGCCACGAAAGGGATGCCGCGCCAGATATTGGCGGCGATCAGCGACCAGCGCGCGTTCCAGGGCTCGCCGAGGAAGTCAATATAGCGGTGGATGAGGCCGAGCTTCACCAGCACCCAGGAGATGATCGAGAATTGCGAATCATAGAGCCACCAGAAGGCGATCGCCGACAGCACCGTCGGCACGACGAAGGGCAGCAGCACCACGGCGCGCAGGATCGCCTTGAACGGCAGCCGGTGGTTGAGCAGCAGCGCCAGATAGAGGCCGAGGCCGAATTTCACCGCGCTCGCCACGACCGTGTAGAAAAGGGTGTTGAACACCACGAGCCGGAACACGCTGTCGTCGAGCAGCGAGCGAAAATTGGCGAATCCCACGAAATGCCCGGTGCCGCCGATGCTCCGGTTGGTGACGCCCAGCCACAGGCCCAGCCCGAGCGGATAGGTCAGGAAAAGCAGCAGCAGCACCGCCGCCGGCAGCATGAAGACGAAACCCAGAACGCCGCGGCTGTCGTCGAGGCGCAGCCTGCCGCGCTTGGCCGACGCGCCCAGGGCGGCCTGCATTTGAACGGCCATGGGCGCTCAGCCGCCGACTCGATGAAACACGGATACGCCTTTCTCCGGAGCGGCCGCAGGACCGTCGGCGCCGGCGGCCGCCCGACCGCTCACGACTGGTAATACCGCTTGGCGCGCTCGGCCGCGCGCTCGACCGCCTCCTTGGGGGTGCGCGAGCCGGTGACGGCCTCGGCGACCATATCGACCAGGACGAAATCGCCCATCACCGCCGCCGAAGCGGCGCCGAGCGTGCCGGAGTAGCCGTTGTCGAGCGCGCCCTTGAACACGTCGCGGAAGGGCGTGTTCTTGGGATCGGCCGTCCAGATCGGATTGTCCTCATAGGCCCGGAGCGGCTGGGTGATGTAGCCGTTCGAGGCCTGCTGCCACGGCTCGTACTGCTCCTTCTCCCACATGAAGCGGAGATATTCCTTCACCGCGCCGGGGTATTTGGAGAATTTGAACACATAGGCCTGCAGCATGAGATGCTGCTCCGTCGGCCGGCCCACCGGGCCGATCGGCCAATGCCCGGCGTGATCCATGTCCTTGGCGATCGCCAACTGCGCCTCGTCCTTGGAGGTCTTGGCCACGGTATAGATCGAGATGCCGTTGCCGGTGAGGCTGATCTCTCCGGCGAGGAAGGCCTTGTTGTTGCTGGGATCCTGCCAGGACAGCGTGCCCGGGATGAAGGTCTCGTAAAGCTGCTTGCCGTATTCCAGCGCGGCGATGGTCTCGGGCGAGTTGATCACCACGTTGTTGTTGTCGTCGACCATCTTGCCACCATGCGACCACACCAGCCAATGCGTCCAGGCGTTGGCGTCGCCCGTGGCGTGGCCGAGCGCGAAACCGGGGGGTGTGCCGTTCTTCGCGAGGGCTTGGCAGAGCTTGAGAAAATCCGCCGTGGTCGTCGGGAACTCCTCGAACCCCGCCTTCTTCACATGGCTGATGCGATAGTTGAGGCAGGCGCCCGGCCCCCCCTGCGGCAGCGCGATCCATCTCTTGTCGCGCGTGCCGTAGCGCCGGCAGACGTCGTACCAGCCGCCGTATTTGGCGCCGAGATAGTCGGCGAGATCGGTCAGGTCCACCAGCTTGTCCGGGAATTTGTGCGGGTCGTCGAGGGTGCCGATGATGAGATCGGGACCGGCGCCGACATTGGCGGCGACCGCCGCCTTCGGACGGATGTCCTCCCAGCTCTCGGTATCGACGCGCACCGGGATGCCGGTCTGCTGCGTGAATTTCTTCGTCGTCTCCATCCAATTGTCGATGTCGCCCTGGACGAACTGCTTCCAGCGCAGCACGCGCAGCGTCGCGTCCTTTTCCGCCTGGCCCTTCCAGACCGGCTCGGCCCGGGCCGCCTCCGGGGACATCAGGCCCGTCCCCGCCACCGCGGTCACCGCGGCGCCGGCCTTCAGGAGATCTCGTCTGCTGATGTCTGTCATAAGCTGTCTCTCCCCTAGTGTCCCGGGATGACTCCCGTATTGTTGGCGTCAGTCTAATTTTTTGCCGCTTTGCGCGTCAAACAAATGCACGGCGCCGAGCCGCGGCTGCAGCAGGATGGTCTCGCCGGGACGGAAATCGTGGCGCTCGGCGAAGACGGCGCAGAGCTGCGTCCCCGCCAATTCGGCATAGACGAACGTGTCGGCGCCGGTCGGCTCGACCACCTGCACGGTGGCCGGCACGCCGCCGGCGCGGGCGATGTCGAGATGCTCGGGCCTGGCGCCGTAGACGATCTGCTGCCCGTGGCGCCCGCTGCCGTTGCGCGGCGCCGGCAGCCGCACGCCGGCCGCCGTCGCCACCCAAGCCTCGCCGCCCTCGTGCTGGAGGACGCCCGGGATGAAATTCATCGCCGGCGAGCCGATGAAGCCCGCGACGAAAAGGTTGGCGGGGCGATCATAGAGCTCGAGCGGCGTGCCGATCTGCTCGACCTTGCCGTCATGCATGACGACGATCCGGTCGGCCATGGTCATGGCCTCGACCTGATCATGCGTCACATAGACCGAGGTGGTGCGCAGCCGCTGATGCAGCGTCTTGATCTCGATGCGCATCTGCACGCGCAGCTTGGCGTCGAGGTTGGACAGCGGCTCGTCGAACAGGAAGACCTGCGGGTCGCGGACGATGGCGCGGCCCATCGCGACGCGCTGGCGCTGGCCGCCGGAGAGCTGGCGCGGATAGCGCTCGAGGAACTGGCCCAGCCCCAGGATCTCCGCCGCCTCCTTGACGCGCGCGTCGATCACCGCCTGCTCCGCCCGGCGCAGCCTCAGGCTGAAGGCCATGTTGTCGCGCACCGTCATGTGCGGATAGAGCGCGTAGTTCTGGAACACCATGGCGACGTCGCGCTCCTTCGGCGGGAGCTGGTTCACCACCCGGCCGCCGATGGCGATCTCGCCGCCGGTGATGTGCTCGAGCCCGGCGATCATCCGCAGCAGCGTCGTTTTGCCGCAGCCGGAAGGCCCGACCAGAGCGACGAATTCCTCATCGCCGATACCGATCGAAACGCCGTGGATCACATCCACCGGGCCGAAGGATTTCCGCACCGCGCGCAGCTCGACCGACGCCATCCCATGGTCTCCTCGCCTCGGGCGGTCTTCAGAGCCGCCCTTGTCCCGGCAGCATGGCGGGCCGGCCGGATATTGCAAGCGCCGCGGCCGCGCCGCCCGCGGCGCGGTCCGTCAATGCGACTCGCGCGCCACGGCCGCGCCGCTCTTGCCGACCAGGAAGTCGAGATCGGCGCCTTGATGCGCCTGCATGACGTGGTCGACATAGAGCTTGGCATAGCCTCGGTCATAAGCGTTGGAAGCCGGCTTCCACGCCTGCCGGCGCTTTGCCATCTCCGCCTCGGCGATGTCGAGCGTGAGGCGCCGCTTCTCGACGTCGAGCTCGATCACGTCGCCGTCGCGCACCAGCGCCAGCGGCCCGCCCTGCGCCGCCTCGGGCGAGACGTGCAGCACCACCGTGCCGTAGGCAGTGCCGCTCATGCGCGCATCGGAGATGCGCACGAGGTCGGTGACGCCCCGCTTCAGCAGCTTTTGCGGGATCGGCATGTTGCCGACCTCGGGGAAGCCGGGATAGCCCTTGGGCCCGGCGCCCTTCAGCACCATCACCGAGCTCTCGTCGACGGCGAGATCGGGCGCGTCGACGCGCTCCTTGAAATGCTCGATGTTCTCGAACACCACGGCGCGGCCGCGATGCTTCATCAGCTTCGGCGTCGCCGCCGAGGGCTTGAGCACGGCGCCGTCGGGACAGAGATTGCCGCGCAGCACGGCGATGCCGGCCTGCGGCTTGAACGGCGATTTGAGCGTGGCGATGACCTCGCGGTTGTAGCAGGGCGCCTCGGCGGTGTTCTCACCCATGCTGCGGCCGTTGACGGTGAGCGCGTCGCGATGGACGAGATCGCCGAGCTCGCGGATCACCGCCGGCAGGCCGCCGGCGTAATAGAAATCCTCCATCAGGAACCGGCCCGACGGCATGAGATTGACCAGCAGCGGGACGTCGTGCCCGAGCCTGTCCCAATCCTCGAGCTTGAGCTCGACGCCGACGCGGCCGGCGAGCGCCAGCAGATGCACCACCGCGTTGGTCGAGCCGCCGATCGCGCCGTTGATGCGGATGGCGTTCTCGAAGGCCTTGCGCGTCAGCACCTTCGACATGCGGAGATCCTCGCGCACCATCTCGACGATGCGCCGGCCGGCCATGTGCGCCAGCACATAGCGGCGGCTGTCGGCGGCGGGGATGGCGGCGTTGGTCGGCAGCCCCATGCCGAGCGCCTCCACCATGCTCGCCATGGTGGAGGCCGTGCCCATGGTCATGCAGTGCCCGGCCGAGCGCGACATGCACGCCTCGGCGTCCATGAAATCGGCCAGCGACATCTTGCCGGCGCGGACGTCCTCGCTCATCGACCAGACATTGGTGCCGGAGCCGATGTCGGCGCCGCGGAACTTGCCGTTGAGCATCGGCCCGCCGGAGACGACGATGGCCGGCAGGTCGCAGCTCGCCGCCCCCATCATCAGCGCCGGCGTCGTCTTGTCGCAGCCGGTGAGCAGCACGACCCCGTCGAGCGGGTTGGCGCGGATCGATTCCTCCACGTCCATGCTGACGAGGTTGCGGAACAGCATGGTGGTGGGGCGCATCAGGGTCTCGCCCAGGCTCATCACCGGAAATTCGACGGGAAAGCCGCCCATTTCGTAGACGCCGCGCTTCACATGCTCGGCGATGCGGCGGAAATGCGCGTTGCAGGGCGTGAGCTCGGACCAGGTGTTGCAGATGCCGATCACCGGCCTGCCGTCGAAGAGATGGGACGGCAGGCCCTGGTTGCGCATCCACGAGCGATGCGCAAAGCCGTCGCGATCGGCATGGCCGAACCAATGGGTGCTGCGCAAGGGCCTTTTCCCGGCATCGTCCGGCATGGTTTCCTCCGTGATCGCGGATCGCGGGTTGACGGCGGGAGGATCGCCTTGTCGAATGTCCCGCCGCGGCGCGTTGCTTCATCTTACAAAGCCCGGCGCGGCGGCCACAAGCGAGGGAGGAGAGATGAACCGGATCGATCTCGGGAACCGCGTCGCGGTGATCACCGGCGGCGCCCGCGGCATCGGCTATGCCTGCGCCGAGCGCTTCCTCACCTGCGGCGCGCGATCGGCGCTGTGGGATCTCGACGGCGCCGCGGCCGCGGCGGCGCGGCTCGAGGGCGCCATCGGCTGCGCCGTTGACGTCACCGACGAGCGCTCGGTCGCCGCGGCGCTGGCGGAAACCGAGCGCCGCCTCGGGCCCGTCGACATCCTGGTCGCGAGCGCCGGCATCACCGGCCCCAACGCCACCGTGGCGCAATACGCCGCCGAGGACTGGCGCAAGGTGATCGACGTCGATCTCACCGGCGTCTTCCTCTGCTGCCGCGCGGTGGTGCCGGGCATGCAGCAGCGCGATTACGGCCGCATCGTCGCCATCGCCTCGATCGCCGGCAAGGAAGGCAATCCCAACGCCTCGGCCTATTCCGCCGCCAAGGCCGGCGTGATCGCGCTGACGAAGTCGCTGGGCAAGGAGTTGGCCCGCACCGGCATCCGCGTCAATTGCGTCACCCCCGCCGCGGTCAGGACGGAGCTGTTCGCGCAGATGACGCCGCAGCACATCGACTACATGCTGTCCAAGATTCCGCTGGGCCGCTTCGGCACGGTCGAGGAGGTCGCGGCGATGGTCGCCTGGCTTTCCTCGGAGGACTGCTCCTTCAGCACCGGCGGCGTCTTCGATCTCTCGGGCGGCCGCGCCACCTATTGAGCGGCCGAGCGTCGGATTGACGAAACCGCCCGTCGGGCGGAGACTCGGCGCGATGCGCCCTTTTCTCGTTCTCCCGCTCTGCGCGCTCGCCGCCGGCTGCGCCGCCGCGAGCGCCTATCGCCCGGCGGTCGATCTCGCCGGCGTCGATGCGGCGCGCTACGAGATCGACCTGCACGACTGCAAGAAAGTCGCCGAACGCGATCGCTACGGGCCGGTGCTGGTCGGCGCGCTGCTCGGCGCCGGCCTGGGCGGCGCCCTGGGCTCCGTCGGCGGCTGGCTGAGCGGCGGCAATGTCGGCCTCGGCGCAAGCTATGGCGCGCTTTCGGGCCTTGCCGTCGGCACCGCGGCCGGCGCGAGCGGGGTCCAGGAGCCGCCGAACGAGAACCGCTTCGTCGACCAATGCCTGCGCAACAACGGCTACAAGCTCGCCGATTGATCGCAGCCCGGCGCGGCCGTGGCCGGGAAGCCTGGTGCGGGAGGGGGAAGGAACCAGGAGGCGTCGCCACCGGCGATGCACTGCTTTACCGGCCATGGCCGCTCGATCACTCTATAATAAGTGTATTCGCTTTATCTTCCTCTCTATCTCGTAGGGGACTTCACATTATTGTGCAAAGCAACATCAAAATTGTTGCAATTCGGTCACACAGCCTGGGAATCAAAGAGAAAAATCCACCCGCCGCTTGCATCGCCAAGTGGCTTTGAAGGATGGTTGCGATGGATTTAAGGATCGGTCGACCGACCGAATTCGACCGAGGATTCACGCAAGGTGGGGTGCAAAAAATGACGTCAAAAATCGTTAAGCTCCTGGCCGCCGCGGGCGTTGCCGGGTTCGCCGGGTGGGCCGGCCAGGCTTCGGCGGTGGAACTCGTGACACCGTATCTGCCGGGCAATTCCGTCGGTATTCCGACCGGTGCGCTGCCGCCTCCCGGTTTCTATGCCAGCGACATCAACGTCGTCATCAATGGCCCGATCACCAACGGTTCCGGCAATTCGATCGGCGCCAATGTCTCCGTCTACCTGAACATCCCGTCGGTCCTGTGGGTCCCGGGGCTGAACATCCTCGGCGCGACTTATGCCGCGGCGGTTGTCGAGCCCTATGTGGAGCAGAACGTCGATCTCGGCTCCATCGGCGGCCCCAAATCGATCTCGAACGGCATGTTCAACACCATCATCGTGCCGCTGATCCTGTCTTGGAACATGCATCCGTTCTTCATCTCGACCGGCCTCGGGGTCTACCTTCCTGACGGCTACATCCAGACCAATACGACCGCCGGCGTGAAGCATCTCGCGCTGTCGGACATCGCCAACGACTACACGACCTTCGAGCCGAACGTGGCCGTGTCATGGCTGCAAAGCGGCTGGAACCTCACGGCGAAGGGCGTGATCGACATCAACACGAAGGACACCGACACCAACTATCAATCGGGTGACGTGTTCTTCCTCGACTTCACCGCCTCCTATGCGATCGGCAAATGGACCCTGGGCGCCGGCGGAAACTGGACCCAGCAGTTCAGCGACGACACGCTCGGCGGCGTGAAAGTGGGCAGCGACGGCCATCGGGTCGAGCGCGTCCTGCTCGGGCCGCTCATGGGCTACAATTTCGGCCCGGCCGAGCTCAACGCGAAGATCCTGTTCACCGCTTCGCAGCAGAATATCGGAGCCAGCACCTTCACCTACTTCGGCGTTTCCTTCCCGTTCTAAGGCGAACGGAAGAGACTTCCGAAACCGCAAACGGCGCCGGGTTTCCCGGCGCCGTTTCGTTTTCTGCCGCATCCGCAGGCGGCGGCCCGCGCGTCGCGGCGGGGGGCGCGGTCACATCACGGGGGTGAGCAGCGTCCCGCCGGCGAAATGCGCGCTGAGATTGTCGACGACGAGCTGGCCCATGGCGGCGCGGGTGGCATGGGTGGCGCTGCCGACATGCGGCTGCAGCACCACGGTCTCCAGCCCGAGAAGCGCTTCGGGCACGCGCGGCTCGTCGCTGAAGACGTCGAGCCCGGCGCCGCCCAGCCTGCCCTCCTCCAGCATCCTCACCATCGCCGCCTCCTCGATCACCGAGCCGCGGGCGATGTTGATGACGACGCCCTTCGACCCGAGCGCCGCCAGCACCTCGGCATTGACGAGGTTGCGCGTCGCGGCGCCGCCGGGACAAGTCACCATGAGATAGTCGACGTCCCGCGCCATCTCGACGAGGTCGGGATAATAGCGGTAGGCCACGCCCGGCTTGGCGCGCGGACCGTGATAGACGATCCGCATGCCAAAAGCCTCGGCGCGCTTGGCGACGGCAAGGCCGATGCGGCCCAATCCCAAGACGCCCATGCTCGCGCCGCCCACCTTCGTGGCCAGCGGCAGATTGGCCTTGAGCCACTTGCCCTCGCGCACGTAACGGTCGCCGACGACGACGCGCCGCGCCACCGCCAGCACCAACGCCATGCCGATATCGGCGACGTCGTCGGTGAGCACGTCGGGGGTGTTGGTGACGGCAATGCCGCGCTGCCTGGCGGCGGCCAGATCGATGTGATCGACGCCGATGCTCATGGTCGCGATGATCTCGGTCTTGGGCAACTCGTCCATCAGCGCCCCGTCGATGCGGAAGCCGCCGCCCGTGGCAATCGCATGGACGCGATCCCTGATCTCGCCGAAGAACGCCGAACGATGCTTCGCCTGCCACAGACAATGCACCGTGAAGAGCCGGTCGAGCTGCTCCATCGCCGTGGCATAGATCGGAATGGTAAGGACGATATCCGGTTTCATGCCATTCCCCCGCCGCGCTGCCGCGAGAATGTAAGCGCCGGGCCGCCCGCGTCAAATGCGGATCGTCACTCCCGTCTTGCCTAAGCGAGGGGCCTCCCGGTAAGACTCTGCCGCTGGGAGGGCAGCATGGCGGTCTCGGAGCGGCAGCCGGTCGTGGATCCGGGGGGTATGGCGCGCAATAATCCTGCGCCGAAGTACCGCTGCCGGCGCTCCGAAGGCGTCGGTGCCTCCATCGGCTCGGCGCGGTTCCCGCCACCCAATCACCGAGACGCCGCCCCTCTCGTCGCCGACGAGCGGCTTTCCGGCCGCGACGAACCGGACGGCGTCCTCTGAGGCGGGACCATGGACGCGCCGACCCGCCCAGCCAAAGCCAAAATCCCGGAACTCACCGCCGATCTCAGCGTCGGCGACGGGCTGCAAGAGATGCTCGCCGGCGCCCATGGCGCGCTCAGCCGGCGCGCCAACGACGCCCGCTATCCCACCGCCGAGGCGGTTCATCGCTTCCGCGTCGGGCTGCGGCGGCTGCGCTCGATCCTTTCCGCCTTCGGCGACGCTTTCCCCGAGCGCGAGCGCCGCGCCCTCAGCGACCGGCTGCGCGCCGTGGCGCAGCGCTATGGCCGCGCCCGCGAATGGGACGTGTTCCTGGAGGGCAGCATTGCGCCGCTGCGCGCGGCGCTGCCGGAGGAGGCGGCGCTGGCGGCGCTTGAGCGGCTGGCACGCAAGGCGCGGCGCGCGGCGCTGCCGCCCGGCGACACGCTCAAAAGCCATCTCGCCGCCATCGAGCACGCCATCGCCGAGGCGGCCTGGCTGCGCCGGCCGGCGCCCAGCCGGGCGGAGATCTGGGCGATGCCGCTGCGGGATTACGCCGTCGGCCTGCTCGATCAGCGGCACCGCAAGCTGCGCAAGCGCCTCAAGCATGTCGACCTGGCCGATGCCGCCAGCTTCCATCAGCTCCGAATTCGCGTCAAAAAATTACGCTACCCGATTGAATTGCTTAAATCCTTGTTCGATGAAGACCTTGCCGAAAATTATCTCGAACGGCTCATCCAGTTACAGGATCTGATGGGCAGGATGAACGACGCGCGGGTCGGCAGCGCGCTTATGCAGGCGCTGGCGCCGCCGCCCCCGCCGCCGGCGCAGCATCTGCTGGCCGGCTGGATGGCGCGCGAGATCGCCACCTGCCGCGAGCGCTTTCCGGCCCGCGCCCGCGCCTTCCGTCGCGCCGATCCGTTCTGGGAAGCCTAATAAACCGAGCAGGCCGCCTGCGCGCACACCGGCGGTCGCTTGAACCAATTGATCAGCCAATCGCTGTCGCTTGCGTCGGATTTCGCTGCCGGTTGCGCCGGTTGCGGCTGCGCCGTCTGCTGTGCCGGAGCCGGCGGCGGCGTCACGACTTGCGGCGGCATCACGACTTGCGGTGGCATCACGACTTGCGGCGGCGTCACGACCTGCGGCGCAACGGCTTGCGACGGCGGCGCTTGCGACAGGCGGTCATATTCCGATTGCACGCAGCGCGCGATTTCCATCGTTCCTGGCGTATAGCCGAAATCGCGGCACAAGGTCCGCGCGCGCTCGAGCGCCTGCTGTTGCGCTTGATCGGCCTGCACGCGCTTGCCGCCACAGCCTCCGAGCAACAGCGCGCCGACGAGGCACAGCGCCGGGATTGCGAGGTGCCGCCAACGACGGACGTTCCCTCTTCCTCCAGACGTCATGCGTCCCCTTCCCCCAGGCTGGCTTCCGGTCGCCCGCGATCGCGCAAGCTAACACAGGGTCCGGAGGAAGGCGAGTTGCGCCGCCCCGGCGACGGCGGATGCGCCTCGGCGGCGGCAAGGTAATCGGGATTGCTCTCGGCGAGCTTCTGCACCGTCATCGACCAAAGCAGAGTGCGGAGCGCCGCGCGCGCGGGACCGGGCGCATCGGCGGCACCGGCGCGGATCTCGCCGGCAAGACGGCACAACAGGTCTTCGATCCGACCCTCGCCGTACCGCTCCGCCAGCGCCCGGCGCAGGCGCTCGACGGGAGCATCGCCGGCGGCGCGCTCGCGCTCGGCGATGGCGCGGGCGCGGGCGGCGAGCTTGGCGTCGCCGCCTTGCGCTTCAGCCTCGCGCGCGAGCGCGAGCAGGAAGGCGGCATCGGGGGGATCGCGCATCACGCCGCCTCGGTCAGCGTCAGGATCTCGAACTCGCACTCCGCTGGGCGGCGGCCGGTGAGGGCGAGATCGAGCGAGCGCTCGCCGCCGATGAGGCAGCGGTCGCGCTGGCGCAGCGCGATGACCAGCCAGCGCAGTGCCGCCATCACCTCCCACCAGCGCACGCGCTCGGCGGCGATCCGGCGGCCCGACGCCGCCTCATAGGCGCGGTAGAGCGCGGCGCGCGCGGCGATGCCGCCGGCTTCGCGGCCGTAAGCGCCGAAACGCCAGGGGCCGAGGCAAAACCAGCCGATGTCCTCGTCGGGATCGCTCCAGCCGGCGAACTCCCAATCGAGGAGCGCGGTGAAGCCTTGCGCGTCGGCAAGAAAATTCCCGGTGCGAAAATCGCCGTGGCAGAGCACGGGCTCGGCCGGCGGCGGCGCGTGGCGGATGAGCCAGCGCAAGCCCCATTCCGCCACCGGATGCGGCGCCCCGTCCGCCGCGAGCAGCCGCGCGCATTGTTCGAGCCGCGCCTCGGCGGCGTCGACGGGCGGCGGCGCAAGGCAGGCAAATCCGGGATGTGCCGGCGTTATCGCATGCAACAGGGCCAGCTCGCGCGCCAGCCGCGCGACCAGGGCCTGGCGCTCGCCGCCGAGCTCGCCCGCGATGATGCGTTCCCCGGCCGCCGCGCCGGCGATGAAGTGCATGAGAAAGAACGGCCGGCCGATGACGGCGCAATCCTCGCACAGCAGCAGCGGCTGCGGCACGCTGATGCCGGCGGCATGGACCGCGCGCAGCACCTGGAACTCGGCGGCGCGGTCAAGGCCGATGCCGAGCGCCGTCGCGCCGTCCGTCCGCAGCACCAGGCGCCAGCCGCCGGCGAGGCTGCCGCCCTCGAGCCGGGCGGCGACGAGCCAGTTCTCCTGCACGGCGCCGTCCGGCAGGCGGCGAAGCTCGTCGATCTCGGCCGAGCGCGCGCCGGTGGCCTCTGTCAGGTAGCGCCGGAGCGCGGCGGCGTTCACACGCTCGCCACCGCGTGGCCGCCGTCGACCGGAAGCACCGCGCCGGTGATGTAGGCGCCGGCGTCGGAGACCAGCAGCAGCAACGCACCGTCGAGATCGCGCGCCTCGCCCGAGCGGCCCATCGGAATGCGCGCCACCAGCGCCTGGCCGACCTCGCTGCGCAGAAAGCCGCGATTCATGTCGGTCTCGAAATAGCCGGGAGCGATGGCGTTGACCGTGACGCCGTGGCGGGCCAGCTCCATCGCCATGGTGTGAGTAAGATGCACCAGCCCCGCCTTGGCCGCGCAATAGCTTGGCACATGCCGGATCGTCCGCAGCGCCAGCAGCGAGGCGATGTTGACGATGCGGCCGCCGCGGCCGGCGGCGATCCAGCGCGCGGCAAGATCGCGCGACAGCAGCCAGGCGCCTTTGAGGTTGGTGTCGACGACCCGGTCCCATTCCGCTTCGCTGTGCTCCAGCATCGGCTTGGAGACGGCGATGCCGGCGTTGTTGACGAGGATGTCGATGGGGCCGAGCGCCGCTTGCGCCGCGCTCACCGCCGTCCGCACGCTTTCGGCGTCGGTGACGTCGCAGACGACGGCGGTGGCGCGCCCGCCCGCGCCGGCGATCTCGCGCGCGGCCTCGTCGAGCGTCTCGCGCCGGCGCGCGGCCAGCGCCACCGCCGCGCCGGCGCGCGCCAGCACGCCGGCGAAATGCCGGCCAAGGCCGCCCGACGCCCCGGTCACCAGCGCCACGCGGCCGGCAAGATCGAAAACCGCCATGAAACTCCGTCGCCTCCCCTGCCGCCTCGCGCGCCATCCTTGTCGCCGCGGAAACGAGCGTCAAGGCCGCAGCCGTGCTATGATCGGACGTTGTTCCGCGCCGGGAAGGTCGAGCCTTGCATATCGACATCGTTTCCGACGTCGTTTGCCCCTGGTGCTTCATTGGCAAGCGCCGGCTGGAGAAAGCGCTCGCCTTGCGCCCCGAGATCGCGGCGGAGATCACCTGGCGGCCGTTCCAGCTCAACCCCGACCTGCCGCCCGAAGGGATCGAGCGCCAAGCCTATCTCGCCACGAAATTCGGCGGCGCCGCTCAGGCCGAGCGCATCCATGCCACCCTCGCCGAGGCCGGAGCCACGGTCGACATTGCTTTCGCTTTCGACCGTATCCGCCGCACTCCCAACACGTGCGACGCCCATCGGCTGTTGCGCTACGCCGGCGCCGAAGGCAACGCCGAGAGGATGGTCGAGGCGCTGTTCCGCGCCTATTTCATCGACGGCCGCGACATCGGCGACCGGGCGGTGCTGGCGGCGATCGCCGATGAGGTCGGGCTGGACGCCGCCGGAGCGGGCGCCTTTCTGGCGAGCGCCGCCGAGCTCGAGCAGGTGATGGCCGAAGATCGCGGCGCGCGCCGGCTCGGCATCAACGCGGTGCCGTGCTTCATCTTCGAGCGCCACTATGCCGTCTCGGGCGCGCAGGAGCCGGAATTCTTCCTGCCGGTGTTCGATCTCGTGCGCAATAGCGGCTAGGACGCGGCAGCACACATGCCTGCCACCGCGCGCCTCAGGGAGATCAAACTCGTGTCCCGCAGCCTCTTTCCCCTTGCCTGCGTCATCGTTCTGCGTGCGTTACCCGCCTTCGCCGAGGACCCGGCGCCCGCCGACAGACCCGTTCCCGCCGTCGGCGACATCTTCGAGTACGCAAAAAGCTTCATCACCGTGAAATGCGCGCGCTGGGAGGTGAAGGCGACCGGCAAGGACGGCTACACCCTTCTCCAATGCGGCGAAAACCTGGCTTATATCGATGCGGCAACGGATACCGTCGCCAGGATCATGGCCGGCGACAAGCGTCTCATCGAGTTCAAGCCACGCTCGCCCACGCTCTCCTTCCCGCTTCAGCTCGGCAAGAAATGGAGCGGCCAGTATGACGGCTACCGGGATGACACCGGCGCCAGTTGGAAGAGCACGGTCGCCTGCGAGGTGACGTCCTTCGAAGCGATCAAGGTGGCCGCCGGCGAATTCCAGGCCTATCGCATAGAGTGCGCCGATACTTGGGAATCCTTCCCCTTCCACGGCACCAGCCCTTCGACGGTCTGGTACGCGCCCAAGCCCGGCACCGTCGTCAAAGCCGTCAATCCCGCGCAAAGCGCCTTCGATTACGAGCTGGTGGCCTACCGGCCCAAGTAGCGGCGGCGGTCCGGCGGGCTTGCCCGGACCGCGAAGCCGGGCAGGGCTATCGCATATGAAATTCACCACGGAGGTTGAGCCGCGAAGCGGATCAACGAGAACACGGAGAAAAAAGAATGGCGCGCCTGCCTGCGCGAAGCCGAAGCGGCTTCGCTTCGGCGAAGGCAGGCAAAGCGCGCCTAACTTCAATCCTCCGTGTCCTCCGTGACCCCGTGGTGACTCTTTCCCGCCCGTGGTTCAGCGCATATGCGATTGCCCTGCGAAGCCGAGCAGATCGACGAGGCTACGCCGTCGCGCCGGCGCGCTTGGCCGGTGCCGGCGGCGGCGCGGCGGCGATCGCGGCGAGGCCCTGAAGCAAGGCGTTGATGCCGCGCAGCCGCTCGCGCGTTTCCTCCCAGTCGCGCCGGATGACGAGACGCTGATCCGGCCGCAGCTTGGCGGTGCCGGCCTGGCGCTGCAGGAAATCCACGAGGCCCGCCGGATTGGCGAAGCGGTCGCGATGGAAGGCGAGGAGAGCGCCTTTGGGCCCGGCCTCGACCCGCTCGATCCCGGCATCCCGGCACAGCCGCTTGATGGCGATGATCTCGAGCAGGTTGTCGACCTCTTGCGGCAAGGGGCCGAACCGGTCGATGAGCTCGGCGGCGAAGGCGTCGATCTCGCGGCGATCGACCAGCGCGGCGATGCGGCGGTAGAGCCCGAGCCGCACGTTGAGGTCGCCGACATAGCTTTCCGGGATCAGCACCGGCGTGCCAATGGCGATCTGCGGCGTCCATTCCTCCTTGGCCTCGCCCAGTTCGGCCGCGCCGCTGCGCGAGGCGGCGATCGCCTCTTCCAGCATGTGCTGATAGAGCTCGACGCCGACTTCGCGGATGTGGCCGGACTGCTCCTCGCCGAGCAGGTTACCGGCGCCGCGGATGTCGAGATCGTGGCTCGCCAGCGTGAAGCCGGCGCCGAGCTGGTCGAGCGTCTGCATCACTTCCAGACGGCGCTGCGCCGTGGGCGTCAGGCTCTTGCCTTGCGGCAGGGTGAGATAGGCGTAGGCGCGCAGCTTGCTGCGGCCGATGCGGCCGCGGAGCTGATAGAGCTGCGCCAGGCCGAAGCGATCGGCGCGATGGATGATGAGCGTATTGGCGGTGGGAATGTCGAGGCCGCTCTCGATGATGTTGGTGGAAAGCAGCAGGTCGTAGCCGTGATCGTCGAAGGCGGCCATCACCGCCTCGAGCGCGCTCGGCGCCATCTTGCCGTGCGCCACCGCCACTTTGATCTCGGGCACCAGCTCCTGGAGAAGCTGGCGCACCTCGCCGAGGTCGCTGATGCGCGGCGCGACGCAGAAGACCTGGCCGCCGCGATGCCGCTCGCGCAGGATCGCCTCGCGCAGCACCACGCCGTCCCAGGGCATGACGAACGTCCGCACCGCCAGGCGGTCGATGGGCGGCGTGGCGATGACGCTCATCTCGCGCACGCCGGCGAGCGCAAGTTGCAAGGTGCGCGGGATCGGCGTCGCCGTCAGCGTCAGCACGTGCACATTGGCCTTGAGCTGCTTCAGCCGCTCCTTCTGCGCCACGCCGAAATGCTGCTCCTCGTCGATGACGAGGAGGCCGAGGTGGCGCAGCTTGACGCCTTTGCCCAGAAGCGCATGCGTGCCGATGACGATCTCGATGCGGCCCTCGGCGAGATCCTTCTTGATCTGCGCCGCCTCGCGCGGCCCGACGAGGCGCGAGAGCTGGGCGATGCGCACCGGCAATCCCGCGAAACGCTGGACGAAGGTGCGGTAATGCTGGCGCGCGAGCAGCGTGGTCGGCACCACGACGGCGACCTGCGCGCCGGCCATGGCGGCGATGAAGGCGGCGCGCAGCGCCACTTCGGTCTTGCCGAAGCCGACATCGCCGCAGATGAGCCGGTCCATCGGCCGCGCCGAGGCCATGTCGGCGAGCGTGTCGAGGATCGCCTTCTGCTGATCCTCGGTCTCGGGATAGGGGAAGCGCGCGGCGAATTCCTCGTAAAGCCCCTCGGGCGCGGGCATGGCCTCGCCGTCCTTGAGCTGGCGCTCGGCGGCCACGGCGATGAGCTGGTTGGCGATGTCCTTGATGCGCTCCTTGACGCGCGCCTTGCGCGACTGCCAGGCGACGCCGCCCAGCCGGTCGAGCTGAACGTCGCTCTCCTCCGAGCCGTAGCGCGACAGCACTTCGATGTTCTCGACCGGCACGAAGAGCTTGTCGCCCTCGGCATAGAGGACGCGCAGGCAGTCATGCGGCGCGCCGGCGACCTCGAGCGTGACGAGGCCGTCATAGCGGCCGATGCCGTGCTCGACATGGACGACGAGATCGCCGGACTGGAGCGCCGAGACCTCGGCGATGAACTGGTCGAAATTGGCGCGGCGGCGGGCTGGCCGCGCCAGGCGATCGCCGAGGATGTCCTGCTCGCTGATGAGCGCGGCGTCCTCGATCGCATAGCCGCGCTCGAGGCCGAGCACGGCGAGGCCGACGCGGCCCGCCGGCTCCGCCAGGAACGCCTCCCAGCTCGCCACCGGGCCGAGGACGTCGAGGCCGCGCTCTTGCAGCACCGCCTTGAGCCGCTCGGCGGAGCCGGCGCTGTAGGCGAGGAGGAGGACGCGGCGGCCGGCGCGCCGCTCGGCCTCGACATGGTCGCGCACGGCATCGAACAGGTTGAGCTTGGGATCGGCGCGCGCGGCGGCGAAGTCGTGGCCGGGGCTTGCCCCGGCAAGAACCGTGAGCGGCGTTCCCGCCGGCAGGGTGAAGGGCGAGAAGGACGCGGTGCGGCGGGCGGCCAGCGCCGCGCCCCACTCCCGATCGTCGAGATAAAGCTGCTCGGGCCGCACCGGGCGATAGACCGGTGCCGCGCCGCGGGCGCGCAGCCCTTCCTGGCGGGCGGCATGGAAATCGGCGATCGCCGCGAGACGGTCGTTGCGCACGTCCTCGGCCTGGTGGTCGAGCGTGACCGCCGCCTCGGGCAGATAGTCGAACACCGTCTCGAGGCTTTCGTAATAGAGCGGCAGCCAGTGCTCCATGCCGATATAACGCCGTCCCGCGCTGATCGCGTCATAGAGCGGATCGTCGTCGGCGACCGTGCCGAATTGCTCGCGATAGCGCGTGCGGAAGCGGTGGATGGCCGCGTCGTCGAGCAGCACCTCGTTGACCGGCTTCAAGGTGACGGCGTCGAGCAGGCCGGTCGAGCGCTGCGTCAAGGCGTCGAAACGGCGGATGTTCTCCAGCGCGTCGCCGAAGAAATCGAGCCGCACCGGCGCGGGCGCGCCCGACGGGAAGAGGTCGACGATGCCGCCGCGCACCGCGAACTCGCCCGCCTCGCGCACGGTATCCGTGCGGGAATAGCCGTTGCGGCCGAGAAATCCCACGAGCCGGTCGAGCGGGATGCGCCCGCCGCGGCCGAGCGTGAGCACGCGATCGCGGAAGAGCTGGCGCGGCGGCACGCGCTGGATGACGGCGTTCACCGTCGTCAGCACCACGCGCCGCCCGCCCTCTTGCGCCGCCAGCCGCGTCAGCGTGTCGATGCGCCGGCTCATGATCTCGGCATTGGGCGAGACGCGGTCGTAAGGCAGGCAGTCCCAGGCCGGCAGCGTTATCACCTCGAGGCCGGGATGAAAGAAGGCGAGCGCGTCGGCGCTGCGGGCCATGCGCCCATCGTCGCGGCAGATATGCAGCAGGCTCGCCACCGTGCCGCGCGCCACCAGCCTGCCCAGCACGAAGGCGTCATGGCCTTCCGGCGCGCCGGAGATGGTGAGCCGCCCGGCCGGCGGCGAGGGGGCGGCGAAGAAGCGCTCGAGCGCGCTCATGCCGGTCTCGGCCGGTAGCGGAAGTCCCGCAGCAGAAGCAGCACCTCGCCGTCATGCTCGGGCGGCGGCGCAGTCCGGCCCGTGATCCAATCGAAGAGCGCGGCGTCGTTCTCCGCCAGCAGCGCCTCGTAGCGGTCGAGCTGGGCGTCGCTCATGCCGGCGAGGTGGCGCTCGGCGAACGAGCCCAGCAGGAGGTCGGTTTCCTTGGTGCCGCGATGCCGGCTGCGGAACAGCAGGCGCTTGCGGCGGATATCCAGCGCCTCGCCCATGGGCGGAGGGTATAGGAAATTTTCGCCGCGGCGTCAGCCGGCCGCCCGCGATGGGCTGGCCTGCGGTTTTGTGTATAGTCGGCAGCGGCTGCAAGACGGCCCGTGCATCCTTCGAGACGCCCGCTTCGCGGGCTCCTCAGGATGAGGGGAGATCGGGTGGGGCATCCCCCTTCGATGCCGTTCCAACTCCTTCCTCATCCTGAGGAGCCCGCGAAGCGGGCGTCTCGAAGGACGCACGGACGCTCATGCAGCCTTGCAACCAATGCCGCCCATCCCGTGCGCCCCGAGATCCTCTTTCCGCTGTTCGCTCCGGTCACCGCGCTGCCGGGGGTGGGGCCGCGCTTCGGCAAGCTGCTGGAGCGCCTTGCCGGCCCGGCGGTGGTCGATCTGCTCTGGCACCTGCCCAACGGCATCATCGACCGCAGCTTCACGCCCAAGGTCAAGGACGCGCCCGAAGGCGCCATCGCGACGATCAAGCTGCAAGTGGACGCGCATCTGAAGCCGCGCAATCCGCGCCAGCCCTATCGCGTGCGCTGCCGCGACGAGACCGGCTTCCTTCATCTCGTCTATTTCCACGTCAAGGGCGATTGGCTCGACAAGCTGCTGCCGGTCGGCGCCACGCGCTGGGTGAGCGGCCGGGTCGAGCGTTTCAACAACGAGATCCAGATCACCCATCCCGACCACGTGCTGGGACCCGAGGAGTTCCAGCGGATGAAGCCGAACGAGCCGGTCTATGGTCTGACCGCCGGCCTGCCGCTGCGCACTGTGCAGAAGGCGGTCGATGCCGCCCTCGCCCGCCTGCCGAAGCTGCCGGAATGGCAGGAGCCGAGCCTGCTCCAGCAGCGCCGCTGGCCGGACTGGGCGCAAGCGCTGGCATTGGCGCACGCGCCCGGCGGCCCGGCCGACCTGCTGCCCGAGGCGCCGGCGCGCCAGCGCCTCGCCTATGACGAGCTGCTCGCCAACCAACTCGCCATCGCCCTGGTGCGCGCGCACACCAAGCGGCTGCCGGGCCGCAGCCTCAAAGTCGCGGGAAAGCTGCGGCAGAAGGTGCTGGACGCGCTGCCCTTCTCGCTCACTCATTCGCAGCGCCAGGCGCTCGCCGAGATCGCCGGCGACATGGCCTCGCCCGCGCGCATGCTGCGGCTGCTGCAAGGCGATGTCGGCAGCGGCAAGACGGTGGTGGCGCTCCTCGCCATGCTGGATGCGGTCGAGGCCGGGGCGCAGGCGGCGCTGTTGGCGCCGACCGAGATCCTGGCGCGCCAGCATCACGCGAATCTCGAGCGCGAAGCGGCGCCGACGGGGGTCGAGATCGGCCTCCTGACCGGGCGCGAAAAGGGCCGCGCGCGCGCCCAATTGCTGGCCGGCCTTGCCGCCGGGCGGGTGCCGATCATCGTCGGCACGCACGCGCTGCTGCAGCCCGACGTCGCCTTCCGCGATCTCGCGCTTGCGGTCATCGACGAGCAGCACCGCTTCGGCGTCGAGCAGCGCCTCCTGCTCGCGGCCAAGGGCGCAGCCGCCGACACCCTCCTGATGAGCGCGACGCCGATCCCGCG
>DASPSJ010000074.1:0-11597 GCA_035623985.1 Allostellaceae bacterium
GACGTCGATCCCCGTGCCTGGCTCGCCGACCTTCTCGCCCGCCTCGCCGACCATCCGGCAAAACGTCTCCATGAACTCCTGCCGTGGAATTGGAAAGCACGAGATCCGCCTTAGCCGCGGTCTTCACCGGATGCGTACTCATCATCGATCACGGCTATGGGCTCGCCGCCGCCGATCAGCACAGGGACCGGGTGGATGTCGCCCTCGGCCAGCAGGTCGATACCGGCGTGCCGATCGGCATCGTCGGCGCCACCGGCCGCGTCACCGGCCCGCGTCTCCATTGGGCGCTCAACTGGTACGAGGTGCGCCTCGATCCCGCCCTCGTCATGGGGCCGATGCCGGAGGCGGCGGGACCGCGCTAACCGACCAAAGTGCAAAAGATTCTGGACACTACCAGACGCGGCGCTCTGGCACGGTAGAGTTCGGTGACGTTCGGGTCTACGTCGGGCAACTCCAGCAATGCATTTCAGAGCTGCTTCTCTGGTGGTAGCTGGTCGCGAGCACAGAATCGGGGAGCGCAGCCCTTATGTATTCCTATTCGCTAGGTAGCTGCCGACGTCGCGCATAAACTGCCAAATGTCGACGCTACGACTGCCTATGGATCTGATCTTGACGGCAGCGGCATAGGCCCATGCCTGTTTTTTGGTCTTCGATACACCTACATCGTAGGCCGCTAACCATCCTTCGAGCTCGCCCACAGGCACGAGGAAAATACCACTCTTCTTTAGCGCATCAACGACTTGCATCAGCTGGCTTTTAATGGGCTCGGGAAAGGTCGTCATATCTCCGCTCTTTAGCCTTCGCATTCGATCGAGATCGTCCGAAAGCGCCCTAAGATCTCGGCGAATCGAAATATCCTTGTCGGAGGACCAATTCGGTTCAACCTCGCTAATCTTAGAGAGGCGGTCTTTGTACGCTGCTTCGTCAATGGTCGGTGGAAGTTTGCGAATTTCCTCCGCCAGAGCCTTCGCGCATTCGACAATCGGTCTGTCAACCTCAGCCGTATCCATTGAATGCAGGATCCGGTCCAGTTTGTCTGGATCAACGATGATATCTAGATCAGCGATGACGGCGACCGGGATATCCAGCGTGCGATACAGGCTGCAGGTGTCAGCGATTCCACCCATACCGCCAACAGCAGTGAAGTGTATATCTAGCCTAAATTCATCGCTAAGAGTTTGCCATGTAGTCTGATATACGAGTCGATCACCATCGGCTTCAACGACTAAGACGGCCTCTGAGAAGATTCCGTCAAGTACGGTTTCAGCCAGCAGGCTCGGTTTCTTGAGAGCCGTAACGAGTTCGTTCGCGGGAATGCGATGCGCGGCAAATTTGCCACCGGCGCGGCTCAGACGAATGATCTCAACATGCTCGGTCGATTGCACAACTCCCCGCAACACCTGACTGCTATGTGTTGCGACGAATGTAGCAATGTTCTTAGACGAAGCATGTGTTGCGATAAATCTGCCAAGTGCGTAGGCCTGCGGCGGGTGCAGGCACATCTCTGGTTCGTCGATGAGGCAGACTGGCCGTCGGCCGAGAAGCAAAGCCATACAGATCGCCACATATGACTTCAGACCGTCGCCCTCGGTGTCAATGAGGCGATAGGTTTCCATCCTCTCGAAGGAGAGTCTATCGTCGGCTGCTGGTAGTTTGCCGTCAGCCACACGGAGACACAGCATATTTCCACGGGTTAGGTCTGGCCAAACTGCCTTGCCGAAGACCTCAATGGACTCGCTCGATAGCTGTTGCTGAGCTACACAGTTGACGTAAAATGCGTGGAGATCGGACTGTGGTGGCTGAGTCGCGAAGTCTATGAGGTTGACAGAGGCCGGGTTGGCCAGCCGTCGTTCAAGTGACAGCCGCGTAACGAGCAGCCGCATAAAGTAAGCAAAATATTCGTTGCGCTGGCCGGGGGCAGGAGCTGTCTGATACCAATTTTCCGCTTGCTGTGGATCAATCGGTGGAACTGCTTCGCCAGTTCCGACATATGTCGTTCGTGGGACAAGTTGTTCTCGGTTATTGGTGTCGGTGGATTTTCTAAGGTATCCATTTGCGATCAAGGCTTCGACGAAAGCGGCGTGCTGTGGCGGCTTGTTGACTACAACCTCAGACGCTACCACAAGCGTTCGTGGTTGACCGGACAAGCGAAGAAATATGTCGTTGAGGAATTGCGTCTTCCCTGAAGAATTTGGACCAACGACGAGCGTCAGTCCGGAGCAAGGGACCGGTCCGATGTCAGGCAGCACTACTTTGCCAAGAGGGTTGAAATCCATCCTATAGAGTAGCGGGCCGTCTTCGCATTGCGCAACATTAGTTACCGGCGGTCTACCGTAATTGACCTGATCCACAACTCTCATCCAGTGATGGCTAGAGTCCGTTCATTCAGGCCTGTTCGGTTCTATGAAGCAACGGGGCGGGGCGCGTAGCCTCCAAGCGACCGCAACCACCCGCATCGCCATCGGGCGCCAACCGGTACGAGGTGCGCCTCGACCCCGCCCTCGTCACGAGGCCGATGCCTGAGGTGGCGGATCGGCGTTGAGGAAGGACGGTGCGGGCTGGTCGTTGTCATAGACAGCGATGAGGCGCAAAGTGACCGATGAATTTTCTCGCTGGAATCAGGAACCGAGAATCTCAAAAGCCATGGGGTACGCATTAGGAGGCCGTAAACCGCTCGGGAACCGATCTGAGGCAAGCGAGCGCCTTTGTCCCCTGGCACGAATACGAAGATGATCGCTCTACTTTATCTGGTCTGCAAAAAGCGCATAAGCGGAAGATACCGTGATGGGCGGCGATATGCGGTTAAAGCTGTACCTCGATTCCTGGGCGGATGGAGAGGTTGAGGTATTGCCAATGACGTCAACTGTGCGCCCTATCTCTATATCCCCGGATGCGGAGAGAGTTCGGTCGAGGTGGAGCGAGTCGCGGCACCGCAACAGCGGCCCCCCTACTCCGACCACCGCCTATGCAGCCAGAACCAATGGTCCGGCCGCTCGCGGATCCAGCGCTCCAGCACCTGGTTCACCTGCGTCATCAGCGCCAGCGTGTCGGCGGCGGCGTCGCCGCTGCGCGCCAGCGCCAGCGGCGGCTCGGCGGTGATGCGGAAGCGCGCATGGGGCAGCCGGTCGACGCGCACCGGCACCACCGCGCAGTCGAAGCGCAGCGCGAAGACGGCGAGGCTCTGCTCGGTCATGGCGTCGCGGCCGAAGAACGGCACGGCGATGCCGTCATTCTGCTTCTGATCGACCAGCAGGGCGATGTGCCGCCCGCTCTTCATCGCCGCCAGCATGCGCCGCGCCCCGGCGCTGCCCTTGGCCGCAAGCTCCGATCCCACGACGCGGCGGGAATGGCTGATGAGCTGGTCGACGAAGGGATTGTTGGCGGCGCGGTACATCTCCACCACTTCGAGCCCGGCCTGGGTCACGGCGAGCGTCGCCACCTCCCAATTGCCGAAATGGCCGGAGAAGAAGATGGCGCGCCGCCCCCCCGTCGCCTGGGCGCGGATGTGCTCGGCGCCGACGATCTCGACGCGGCCGCCGCGCTCATAGACGCGGTACTTGCCGAGATGCGGATATTCGGCGACGACCCGGCCGAGATTGTCCCACATGCCGCGGACGATGCGCTTGGCCTCGGCCTCGCCGATCTCGGGGAGCGCGCGGCGCAGGTTTTTGAGCGCGCGCCGGCTGAAGGCCATGCGCGGGCCGATGCTGCGCGCGAGGAAGCCGCCGAGCGCCGAGGCGGCGGCAACCGGCAGCAGGCCGAAGCCAGCATAGAGCAGCGCCGCGCCCACGCCCTCGACGAGATGCTGCAACCGCCGCTCAGCCATCGCCCGCCCGGTCCAGCAAGGCGTCGAGCGCCGCTTCATCCTCCCACGCGACCGCCACTTCGAGCACGCCGACGCGCGCGCGCCAGCTTGCGGGAAGCCGCACGCGATCCTTGGCGGTGGTGACGAGCCGCGCGCCGGTTTCCGCCGCTTCCGCCTGGAGCCGCGCCAGCTCGCTTTCGCGATAGCGGTGATGATCGGCAAAGCCGTGCCGCGCCACGATGAGGCCGCCCGCCGCGGCGAGGCTCGCAAAGAATTTCTCCGGCCGGCCGATGCCGGCAAAAGCGACGAGCTTGCGCCCCGCCACTTCCTCCGCGTTCGTCGGCGCGAGCCGCGCGCGCAGCACCGTCTTGCCGGCAATGAGCGGCGCGATCCCCGCCATGTCCTCGCCCATCACCACCACTGCCTCGGCGCGCGCCAGCCCCGGCGCAAGGCGCTCGCGCAGCGGCCCCGCCGGCAGCACGCGGCCGTTGCCGAAGCCATAGCCGCCATCGACCACCAGCAGCGACAGCGTCTTGGCGAGATGCGGATTCTGCAAGCCATCATCGAGCAGCAGCAGCTTCGCCCCGGCGGCGATCGCCGCTTTGGCGCCGGCAACCCGGTCGCGCGCGACCCAGCAGGGCGCCGCCTCGGCGAGCAGCAGCGGCTCGTCGCCCACTGCGGCCGCGCCATGGCGCGCGGCATCGACCAGGACCGGGCCGACGAGGCTGCCGCCATAGCCGCGGCTCAGGATATGCACCGGGCGCCCGCGCGCTTTGAGGCGCCGCGCCAGCGACAGCGCGACCGGCGTCTTGCCGGCGCCGCCTGCCACCAGATTGCCGATGCAGATCACCGGCACCGGCGCCCGCCAGGGCTGCGTCCAGCACCGGCGCGCCGAGGTTCCCAGCGCGTAGCCCCAGGCCAGCGGCTGCAGCAGAGAGGAGACCGGTCCCCGCCGCGCCCAGAATTCAGGCGTAGGCGGTGCTGGCATGCGGCGTCAGCCGGTCGAGCCAGGGCGCGATGCGCTCCATCACCGCCGCGAGCACGGCGCGGTTGTCGGCAGCGACTTCGAGCCCGGCGGCGGCGCGGCGCGCGCGCTCGGCCGGATCGCCCAAAAGCCGCCCGACCGCTTCGGCGAGCGCGTCGGCGTCGCGCACGGTGACCGCCGCGCCGGCGGCGGCGAGGTCGCGGGCGATGGCGGCGCAATTGCTCATATCGGGCCCGTGCAGCACGGCGCAGTCGAGCAGCGCCGCCTCGAGCGGGTTGTGCCCGCCGCGCGGCACCAGCGAGCCGCCGACGAAGGCGATGCCGGCCAGCCGATAGAACAGGCCAAGCTCGCCCAGCGTGTCGCCGAGATAGATGTCGGTGTCCGCCGCGATCGGCTCCGCCAGCGAGCGCCGTGCCACGGCGAGGCCGTTCTCGCGCAGCAGCGCCGCCACCGTGCCGGCGCGCGCGGGATGGCGCGGCACGATGATGCTGAGGAGATCCGGCCAGTGCGCCTTGAGCGCGCGATGCGCCGCCGCCGCCGCCCGCTCCTCGCCGTCATGGGTGCTGGCGGCGAGCCAGAGCGGCCGTCCCGCCGCTTGCGCCGCGAGCTTCGCCAGCTCCGCTTCGTTCGCCGGCAGCGGTCCCGCCGCCGATTTGAGGTTGCCGACGCAGAGCGCACGCCTTGCGCCAAGCTGGCGCAGCCGCTCGGCCTGCACCATGTCCTGGGCGAGGCAGAGATCGAAGGCGCCGATCACCGGCGCGATCAGCCCGGGCCAGCGCCGCCATCCCTCGAAGGAACGCTGCGACATGCGGGCATTGACCAGCAGCAGCGGGATCTCGCGCGCCGCCGCCTCGCTGATGAGGTTGGGCCACAGCTCCGATTCGACCCAGAGCGCGAGGTCCGGCCGCCAATGGTCGAGGAAGCGCCGGACATAGCGCGGCCGGTCCACCGGCACGTATTGGTGAAAGGCGCGGCCCGGCGGCAGCCGCGAGGCGAGCAGCCGCGCCGAGGTGACGGTGCCGGTGGTGACCAGCACCGACAGCGCCGGGCGCTCGGCGGCCAGCGTGTCGATCAGCGCCAGCATCGAGACCGCCTCGCCGATGCTCGCCGCATGCACCCAGACCAGCGCGCCGTCCGGCCGCGCCCGGCCCGGCTTGCCGCGCCGCTCGGCAAAGCGCGGCCCGTCCTCCTTGCCGCGCGCCAGCCGCCGCAGGAGATAGAGGCTCACCAGCGGCCCCAGCAGGACCGTGAGCGCGCGATAGAGCCGGAGCGCGCTCATCTGCCGCCGCCCGGCGCGGCGCGGTGGAGCGCGCGCAGATCCTCGCGGCCGAGCGTGCCCGGCGACGTCGCCTCGCAACCGACGCGGCGGTCGGCCTCGGCGGTCTGCGCGATCATCCGCTCCTCGATCAGCCGCCGCCAGCGCTCGACGCCCTCGGCGTCGAGCGCGTGGGGAACCGTGATCGGCTCGCCCCAGAGATAGATGCCGCGCGTCCAGGGGAAGGGCAGGTGGAAACGGTCCCAGCTCCGGAGGATGCGCCGCCGCGCCGTCGCATAGGTGATCGGGACCACCGGCGCCCGCGTCAGCCTGGCGGCGGCGACGATGCCGCTGCTGGCGCGCATCGCCGGCCCGTCGGGTCCGTCCGGCGTGATGCCGACGCAGTCGCCGTGCTTGACGTGGCGCAGCATGGCGCGCAGCGCCGCGCCGCCGCCGGCGTTCGACGATCCCGCGATGCTGTCGATGCCGAAATAGCGCACCGCGCCGGCGATGATGCGGCCGTCGCGATGGCCGGAGATCAGCATGTGCATCTGCGGCAGGTTGCGCCACATCATCGGGATCATCAGCAGCCGGCCGTGCCAGAAGGCGAGGATGAAGGGCTTGCCGGTGTCCGCGAGCCGGCGCGGGATCTCGGCGCCTTCCACCGTCCAGCGGCCGGTGCGGTAGACCAGCAGGATATAGAGGTGGATGAGCCAGCAGGAGAGGCGCCGCGCGGTCTCCGATCGCAGCACGCGCCTGGCGGGCGACACGCCCTCAGCTCCCGACCGCGCGGATGGCGAAGGCCGCGTCGCGCGGCACCTGATCGGCGAATTGCAGCGCGTAGAGCCGGGCATAGACGCCGTTCTGCCGCAACAGCTCGCCATGCGTCCCGGATTCGACGATGCGGCCGGCCTCGACGACGTGGATGAGGTCGGCGTCGATGACGGTGGACAGGCGATGGGCGATCACGACCGTGGTGCGGCCCTGCATCAGCGTCTTGAGCGCCGCCTGCACCTGGCGCTCGGATTCCGTGTCGAGCGCCGAGGTCGCCTCGTCCAGCAGCAGGATCGGCGCGTTCTTGAGCATGGCGCGGGCGATGGCGAGGCGCTGGCGCTGGCCGCCGGAGAGCTTGACGCCGTGCTCGCCCACCGGGGTGTCGTAGCCTTCGGGCAGCGCGCGGATGAACTCGTCGGCCGCCGCCGATTTGGCCGCCGCGACGATCTCCGCCTCGCTCGCGCCGAAGCGGCCATAGGCGATGTTGGCGCGCACGGTGTCGTCGAACAGCGTGACCTCCTGGCTCACCAGCGCGATGGCCCCGCGCAGGCTCGCGAGCGTCGCCTGGCGCACGTCCGTCCCGTCGATCGTCACCGCGCCGGCCGCCACGTCGTAAAAGCGCGGGATGAGGTTGAGGATGGTCGATTTGCCCGCGCCCGAGGCGCCCACCAGCGCCACCGTCTTGCCCGCCGGCGCGGTGAAGCTCGCGCCGCTCAGCGCCGCGTTGCCGTTGGCATAGGAAAAGCGCACGCCCTCGAAGCGGATCTCGCCGCCTTTGACCGCCAGCGGCTGCGCGTCGCGCGCCTCGCGGATCTCCGGCTCGACGTCGAGCACGGTGAAGACGCGCTGCGCCGCCGCCAGCCCCTCCTGGAGATTGGCGCTGAGCCCGGCCAGCGCCTTCACCGGCTGATAGGCCAGCAGCAGCGCGGTGATGAAGGAGAAGAAGGCGCCGGGGCTCTTGGCCGCGCTGATCACCTGATGGCCGCCATAGAGAATGACCAGCGCCACCGCGACGCCGCCCAGCGTCTCCATCAGCGGCGAGGACACCGAGCGAATGCGCTGGGCGCGCTCGACCAGCGCGTAGAGGCTTTCGATCAGCCGCGCCGCGCGCTTCTGCTCATAGGCTTCCATGCCATAGGCCTTGACGTGGCGCGCGCCCTGGAAGGTCTGGTCGAGCAGCGTGGTGAACTGGCCGATCTCGCTCTGGGTGTTGGCGGAGACGCGGCGCATGCGCCGGCCGATGCTGACGATCGGGCGGATGGCGAGGGGGAAGACGATGAAGGCGAGCAGCGCCAGCAGCCAATCCTGATAGAACATCAGTGCCACCAGGAACGCCGCCGTCACCGCCTCCTTGCCGATGCCGGCGAGCACGGTGGTGGTGGCGTTGCGCAGCAGGGCGGCGTCGTTGGTGAAGCGCGAGATCAGCGTGCCGGTCGGGTTGGCGTGGAAATAGGCGATGTCGGCGCGCATCAATCGCGCGAAGAGGCCGAGCTGGATGTCGGCGACGACGCGCTGGCCGACCGTGGTCATCAGCACCGACTGCCAGTAATTGGCGAAGCCCTTGACCACCGCCAGCGCGATGACGGCGAGCGGGATGAGCAGCAGCAGGCGCTCGTCGCGGGCGACGAAGACGCGGTCGAGCATCGGCTCCATCAGCCAGGCATTGGCCGCGGTCGCCCCGGCCATCAGCCCCATGCAGGCCAGCGCCGCCGCCATGCGCCCGGCATAGGGGCGCAGGAAATCGCGCGCCAGGCGGTGCACGAGCGGCAGGGTGCGGTGGCTGAATTCGGCGGCCTGCCTGTCGGTTGGAGCGCTCAAAGCGGGCTGCTTCCCCTCATTCTCCGGCGATCCCCGGCGGTCATAGTACGCGCGGCGCGCCCGGGCGCCAATCCTCGCCGCCTCTTACCGGAGCCCCGCGGGAGAGGCAAGCAGCGGAATCTTAACGCGCTTTGCCCGATCCTGGCGGCATTCCGGATGACGCCGGCGCCGGCTTCGGCTATGCAAACGCCAGGGAGGGGGGACGATGGACAAGAATGAGGCGCGCCCGCGCCGCCTCCTGGTCCTCTACAATCCGGCCGCCGGCGGCCGCCAGCGGCGGCGCCTCGCGGCCTGGCTCTCCCATCTGAGGGCGCTCGGCGCCGAGGTGACGCTGGCGGAAACCGAGGCGCCGCGCCATGCCGAGGCGCTGGCGCGCGCCGCCAATCCCAGCCGGCTCGATGCGGTCGCCGTTGCCGGCGGCGACGGCACCATCAACGAGGCGGCGAACGGATTGGCCGAGTCGCGCCTGCCGCTGGCCGTCTTGCCGCTGGGCACCGCCAATGTGCTGGCCAACGAGATCGGCTTGCCGCGGCGGCTGGCCGATCTCGCCCGCATCGCCGCCTTCGCTCCGGCGCGGCCGGTCTGGCCGGGGGAGGCGATAGCCGAAAGCGGCAAGGCCCGGCGCTTCCTCGTCATGGCCGGCATCGGCTTCGACGCCGAGGTGGTGGAGCATGTCGACCTCGCGCTGAAACGCTATGCCGGCAAGCTCGCCTATGTCGCCAGCATCTTGGGCCGCCTGCGCGACTATCGCCCCTCCTCCTATCGCGCCGAGATCGACGGCGCGGTGGTCGAAGGCGCCTCGCTGGTGGTCGCCAAGGCGCATTTCTACGGCGGCCGTTTCGTGCTTGCGCCCGAGGCGCGGCTCGACCAGCCCTCGCTCCATCTCGCGGTGTTCGGCCGTGCCGGCCGCGGCGCGGCGCTGGGCTATCTCGCGGCGATGGGGCTCGGCCGGCTGCAGCGCTGCCGGAGCTTCAGCGTTCTCCCGGGACGCTCGCTGCATCTCCCGGGGCCTGCGGGTGCCCCGGTGCAGCTCGACGGCGACGTCCTGCTGCGGCTTCCCGCCCGCATCGGCATCGCCTCCACCCCGCTCCAGCTCATCCAGCCGGAGCTGGGTGTTCCCGCGGCCGTCGTGGAGGAGGAGCGGCCCCGCGCGGTGGCGCTCGCGGGATAGGCGGACGCTTGCGTTGAGGGGCATAGTTGCGTATAGAACTCATATGCGCAAGATAGCCGGCTATGCGCAATTTATTTTGCGCATAGGATTTGATTTTTGCGCATATCTCCGCTTTAATTGCGCATAGAGCGATATGCGCAACAGGAGCGGCCGTGCCTCAAGCGATGTCCGAGGACAAGCTCAAGGCGATTGAAGACGCCGTCCGCCCCCACCCGGAGGGGGTGACGGCGCAGCAGATCGCCGACGTGCTCGGAGACGGTGGTCCCCGCCGCACCCTTCAGTACCGGCTGAACCGCCTCGTTCGGAAGAACCGCCTTGTCCGGGAAGGCACCCGGCGATGGGCGAAGTACCGCCTTCCGGGCGCGCCGGCGCCGGCCGTCGTCGAGGGGGAGCAGGTCGTCCCGCTCTCCGCC
The DNA here is from genome assembly GCA_035623985.1 of Allostellaceae bacterium. Lineage (GTDB taxonomy): Bacteria > Pseudomonadota > Alphaproteobacteria > ATCC43930 > CGMCC-115725 > DAHUYF01. The sequence goes on from DASPSJ010000074.1 coordinate 10,222, forward strand.
GGCGGCCGCGAGATCGAGGCCTATGTGCGCCAGCCGGTCGCGGCGCGGAAACCGGTCGGCTATGACCGTGCCTTCCTCGATTCCTACCGGCCCAACGCCGGCTCCTATCTCTCCGCGGCCGAGCGCGCGCATCTGCGGGAGGTCGGCAAGCCCGCCATCGGCGATCAGCCGGCGGGCACCTACGCCCGGCAGCTTCTGAACCGTCTGCTGATCGATCTCTCGTGGAACTCCAGCCGGCTCGAAGGCAACACCTACTCGCTGCTCGACACCAGGCGCCTGATCGAGTTCGGGGAGGAGGCCGCCGGCAAGCCGCAGCTCGAAGCCCAGATGATCCTCAACCATAAGGACGCGATCGAATTTCTCGTCGGGTCGGCGCCGGATATCGGCTTCAACCGCTATACCATCCTGAACCTTCACGCGCTGCTGGCGAACAACCTGCTCGGCGATCCCGGCGCGGCCGGCAGGCTGCGGCGCATTCCGGTCGGCATCGAGCGCTCCGGCTTTCATCCGCTCGAGGTGCCGCAGCTCATCGAAGAATGCTTCGACCGGATTCTGGCGACCGCCCGGGCGATCGCCGATCCCTTCGAGCAGGCGTTCTTCGTGATGGTGCAGCTACCCTACCTGCAGCCCTTCGACGACGTGAACAAGCGCGTCTCGCGCCTGGCCGCGAACATCCCTTTGATCAAGGGCAATCTCGCGCCGCTGTCCTTCACGGAAGTGCCGCGCTCCACCTATACCGACGCGATGCTCGGCGTTTACGAGCTGAACAGGATCGACCTGCTGAAAGACGTGTTCCTCTGGGCTTACGGGCGCTCCGCCGCCCGCTATGCCGCGGTCCGGCAATCGCTTGGCGAGCCCGATCCCTTCAGGCTGCGGCACCGCGGCGCGCTGCGCGAGATCATCGCCGAGGTGGTGCGGCGGCGCATGGGCAGACAGGCGGCGCTCGCTCACATCGCGGCGTGGACGCGGGATAACATCGCTGCCGGCGACCGCGATCGCTTCCGGGACATTGCCGAAACGGAGCTTTTGGGCCTGCACGAGGGAAACTTCGCGCGCTATCAGATCCGACCCGCCGAATTCCGGGAATGGCAGCTTGCATGGACGCCGGCGGATGCGCGCGGCGCGGCACGTTGAGGAGTGGTTGCGGGCAGGCGCGGCGACCCGGCGCCGCGGAAAAGGAGCGACCCCGCGCAGTGGCGCTCGCCGGATGAACGCGCTCACCCTTTGATCGGCAGCCAGATCTCGAAGCCGCCGGTGCCGCTGCGCGGATCGAAGCGCTCGCCATAGCGCTCGAAGGTCGGCGCGTCGGCGAGCGTGTGCCCCGATTCCGGCAGCCATTTGGCCCAGATCGTCTTCCAGATGCGGCGGATGTCCGA
>DASPSJ010000026.1:0-84847 GCA_035623985.1 Allostellaceae bacterium
ATGTTGCTCATTCGAGCGCGCCGCGATTCGAATATTGCGCGCCAACCGACCATCAACACCACTCGTGGACCTCACGCCCCTCCCGCAGCACGATCTGTAGCCCGCGTTCCCGCGACTCGCGTCCAGCGGATTCTGCTCTAATTCGCAGATCCTGCCGCCTTGCCGTGACCATGGCCAAGACCATAAGGGCGCAGCAAAAGGGCGTCAACCAAGGGAATAGCGGAATATTATCGGAATATTATACGAGCAGGGCCGCGCACAGCGGCGGCCGGACTCGCGGCGACGCGCGCCTTGTCGCCCGTGCGCTGGCTCGCCCAGGACTTCCCGATGGGATATTCCCGAGTGTCGAGCACTGCGGCGCACGCTGCTGGACGATCGCGAGCGGACTTTCGCCCGTCCAATCCCGGAATTTTGCTGCTGCTGATCCCGGAGGATGTCAGGTGCTGCCCGAGATGCTCACGGGCTTGCCTCGCTCGAGCGTCCAGGCATATTTGCCGCGGGTCTCGAACGAGCCGTAGCGGATGCGGTTGCCCCGATCGTCGCGACGCCAAGCGCGCGGATTCTTCCCCCGAATGGTCGAAGCGCTCTCCCAGGCAATGTCGCGATCTTTCTTTCTCGCCATACCGATTCTCCAGAATTAACGGAAATTAAGACACCGCTCCAGCGGAACCTTTTGCGCTGCCAAATATCGGAAGTGCGCGCGCAATCGTCAAGACAATCGTCACGCGCCGCGGCGAGCGGCGCCGCCACCACATCAAATAAACGAGGCCATCACGGTTTTTCTCTCTAAAAAATGAAATTGTCCGGAGGCCATCGTCTTCCTGCCCGCGGGAGGGAAAGTTGCCGCGCCAATATATTGTTCTGACAGATAATTCACCACCTTTCCAAATCCTCATGGTCGGGAAAAACGACGTACCGGGATCAATTTCGCCAGAACGCCGGCACCCTTTGCAGCAGCGCGCGCGCCTCAGCGGCATCGGCGGCGATCTGCGCCTTGAGCGCATCGATGCCCGGGAATTTGCGCTCGGGGCGGAGATAGTCGATGAGCGCGACGCGAAGATGGCGGCCGTAGAGGTCGCCCGAAAAATCGAACAAATGCGCCTCGAGGCGGAGATCCGTGCCGCCGAAAGTGGGGCGATTGCCGAAATTGGCGACCGCGTCGAGCCAGCGCGTGCCGCAGCCCTCAGCCAGCCCGGCACGCACGGCGTAGACGCCGGCGGCGGGACGCAGATAATCCTGCAGGAAGAGGTTGGCGGTGGGAAAGCCGATGGTGCGGCCGCGCCGGTCGCCGCGCTCGACCCGGCCGTCGATCTCCCAGAAACGCCCGAGCAGCTCGGCCGCCTCGCGCGGGCGCCCGAAGCGGAGATGTTCGCGGATCTGCGTCGAGGAATAGGCTGCACCGGTCGCCGCCTGCATCGGCGCGACGATGTCGACATCGAAGCCCAGCGCCGCGCCGCAGCCGGCGAGCAGCGCCGGATTGCCGCGGCGCTGATGGCCAAAGACGAAATCGTAGCCGACCACGACGTGGCGCGCGCCGAGCTCGCGAACCAGCACACCGTCGACGAAATCCTCGGCGCTGCGCCGGGCGAAATCGAGGTCGAAATGAAGGGTAAAGAGAAGGTCGACGCCGAGCGCCTCGATGCGGCGCGACTTGACGCGGAACGGCGTCAAGCGGAAGGGCGGATCCTGCGGCCGGAAGACGCTGCGCGGATGCGGTTCGAAGGTGAGCACGGCCAGGGGCGCGCCGAGGCGACGCGCGATCGCCCTGGCCTCGCCGATGACGCGCTGATGGCCGAGATGGACGCCGTCGAAATTACCCAGCGCGACCACCGCGCCGCGATCGCCGGGGGCCACCTTGCTGTGGCGGAAGATGCGCATGGATAGAGGCTTGAGCTCCTGGTTGCCGCCCGCGAAAATATCGCGCTCGAGGCGGCAAGGATAGGTGCAAGTCGCCGCTCAGCGGCGCGACGGCACCATGACCAGGGCATCGCCGTCGATCACCACCGTCTCGCCGACATGGCAGACGGTCTTGAGCATCACCCGCGCCTTGTCGCGAATGATGTCGATGACGGTAACCCGTGCCTTGACCCGGTCGCCGATGCGTACCGGGGCGCGAAAGCTCAGATTCTGCGTCAGATAGATCGTGCCGGGGCCGGGCAAGCGCGACGCAATGGTGGTGGAGAAGAAGCTCGCCGACAGCATGCCGTGGACGATACGGCCCTTGAAGCGGGTGGCGCGGGCGTAGGCCTCGTCGAGATGCACCGGGTTGCGATCCCCGGAAACGTCGGCGAATTTGACCACATCCTGCTCGGAGATGACATGCTCATAGACGGCGGTCATGCCGATCAAGAGGTCTTCCAGGGCATAGCCGGCCGCCAGCGGGTTTCCGGCGCGAATATCATCCATCGACACACCTCGGAAAAGAATCGGCTTACCGTGCTCAAGCGGATCGCGCGGCCAGGGATGGTGCGGCGCAACCTACCCCTCCCGTCGGCCCGGAGCAAGCCACGGTAACCCAAAGCCACTTACGTAGGTTTAAGATAGGGACTCTCTTCGCAATTGCGAGAGGGCCTATTCTTGCCCTGAACGCGGCTCGATCGGCAGCAGCGCGGCGAGCCCAAGCTGCTCCTCGAGCAGCGCCGCCGCCGCCAGCAGCGCCGCCTCGCCGCGCGGCCGGCCGACAAGCTGCAATCCGACAGGAAGCCCGGCGCGGGTAAAGCCACAGGGCAGCGACAGGGCGGGGCAGCCGACCAGGCTCACCGCATAGCTCATGGCAAGCCAATCGACGTAATTGTCGAAGCGGCGGCCCGCCGCCTCCTGGACATAGCGCTGTTCGACGTCGAAGGGGGGCACGATCACCGCCGGCGTTGCCAGCAGGTCGTAATCGGCGAAGAAGCCGGCAACACGCTCATAGAGCCGGGCGCGCCCGCGCATCGCCTTGCCTATCGCGGCGCCGTCGAGCGCCAGCCCCTTTTCGATATTCCAGACCATCTCGGGCTTGAGGCGGTCGCGGTGCTCCGCCAGCAGCGGCGCATAATTGGCGGCAAAGCGCACGGCGCGCAGCGTCTGGAAGATCTCGCTGGTGCCGCTGAAATCGGGGCCCGCCTCCTCGACCGCGGCGCCGCGCTCGGCGAAACGGCGCGAAGCGGCAGCGGCGAGATCGGCAACCTCCGGCTCGACCGGCAGGAAGCCCAGATCGCGCGAGAAGCCGATGCGGCGTGGCGCGCGGGCGGAAGCGGCGAGCACGGCGTCAAGAAAGGGCTCGGCCGGCGGCTCGATCGACAGCGGATCGCGGGGGTCGAAGGCCGCCATGGCGTCGAGCATGAGGGCGAGATCGCCGACGGTGCGCGCCATCGGCCCGGCGACGGCGAGCCCGTCATAGACGTGCTTTTCCGGACCTTGGGGCACCAGGCCGGGGCTGGGGCGCAGCCCCACCACCGAGCAGAAGCTCGCCGGAATGCGCAGGCTGCCGCCGAGATCGCTGCCATTGGCGAGCCAGACCTCGCCGGTGGCGAGCGCCACCGCGGCGCCGCCCGAGGAGCCGCCGCAGCTCAGGGCGGTGTTCCAGGGATTGCGCGTCTTGCCGAAGACCGGATTGAAGGTGTTGGCGCCGGCGGCGAATTCCGGCGCGTTCGAGCGCGCCAGCACGATGCCGCCGTTGCGCTCCAGCGCCTCGACCTGGAGATCGGAGCGCCCAGGCACGCGATCGGCATAGATTGGCGAGCCGTGCGTGCTGCGCACGCCGGCGACGTCCATTGAATCCTTGATGGCGAGCGGCAGCCCGCCGAGCCAGCCGCGCCGGCGCTCCGGTGAAGGCGCCGCCATCAATCGGCGTGCCGCCGCCCGCGCCCGGTCGGGACAACGAACCGGCAGCGCGTTCACCGCGCCGTCCACCGCTTCGATGCGGGCGAGGGCGGCGTCGATGAGCTCGAGCGGCGAGACCTCGCGCCGTTCGAGCAGCGCCAGCACCTGGCGCGCGGTCAGGCGGACGAGATCATCGCTGCCGGCCATGGATGGTCCTCCCGGGAACGCAACGCTAGCATCCTCTTGCCGCGGGCGGGAGAGGCGAAAGCGCTTCCGCCGGCGTGGGCGCGCCGCTAAGCTCCGCCGCCATGGACTCGGACGGCGCCCTCCCACTGCGCGAAATGTGGTATTTCGCGCTGCCCGGCGCGGCGCTCGCGCGCAGAGGGATGCAGGCGAAGACGCTGCTGGGCGAGCCGTTGCTGCTCGGCCGCGGCGATGACGGAGCGGTGTTCGCATTGCGCGACATCTGCCCGCATCGCGGCATTCCGCTGTCCTGCGGCCGCTTCGACGGGCGCGAGGTCGAATGCTGCTATCACGGTTGGCGTTTCGACACGACGGGAAGGTGCGCCGCCATCCCCTCGCTCATCCCCGGCCAGGAACTCGACATCTCGCGTCTCGGCGTCAAGGCTTATCCGGTGCGCGAGAGGCAAGGCAATGTCTGGATCTATTTCGGCGAGGACCCTGCCGGCGCGCCGGAGGTGCCGACGTTGCCCGAGATCGGCGAGCGCGCGCCCGATCTCTTCGAGAGCATGCGCTTCCCGTGCAGCATCGATCACGCGGTGGTGGGGCTGATGGACCCGGCGCACGGCCCTTTCGTGCATCAGGCATGGTGGTGGCGCGGAAGGCGGTCGATCCACGAGAAGGCCAAGGCCTTTGCCGCCTCGCCTTTCGGCTTCACCATGCTGCGCCACGCGCCGTCGCGCAATTCCAACGGCTATAAACTGCTCGGCGGCGCGCCCGAGACCGAGATCGTTTTCCGGCTACCGAGCGTGCGCATCGAGCATATCCGCGCAGGACGACACGCGGTGGTCAATCTCACCGCGGTGACGCCGCTGTCGGACAGCGAATGCGAGGTCAATCACGCGATCTGGTGGAGCGTGCCGTACCTCACGCCGCTGAAGCCGCTGCTGAGGCCGTTCGTGCGCGCCTTCCTGCGCCAGGACCGCGACATCATGGCGCTGCAGGCGAAGGGGCTCACCCACCAGCCGAGCCTGCTGCTGATCAACGACGCCGACACTCAGGCGCGCTGGTACTATCGGCTCAAGAACGAATATGCGCGCGCGCGCGCCGAGCACCGGCCCTTCGTCAACCCGGTGAAGGAGCGCGTGCTGCGCTGGCGGAGCTGAGATGAAAACGCCCGTGCTCTGCACCATCGGCTATGAGAAGGCGAGCCAGGCCGAGGTGCTGGCGGCGCTCGCCGTTGCAGGCGTCCGCCGCGTCATCGACGTGCGCGACCGGCCCTTGTCGCGCCGCGCCGGCTTCTCCAAGCGCCAGCTCCAGGCCGGGCTGGAGGCGAACGGCTTCGGCTACGTGCATTTGCAGGCGCTCGGCACGCCGCCCGAGGGGCGTGAGGCGAACCGCAAGCGGCAATGGCCGCGTTTTTGGAAGATTGTCGAGGCGAGACTCGCGAGCCCCGAGGCCGAGCATGCGCTCGCGCAGGCGGCAGCGCTGGCGGCGGAAGCGCCGAGCTGCCTGCTCTGCTACGAGGCGGATTGGCAGACCTGCCACCGCAGGCGCGTGGGCGAACTGCTTGCCGAACGCCATGGCTTCGCGCTGCAGCATCTCGCGGTAGCACCACTGCCGTAGAGCACCTTTCTGGTTGCATGAAGCCATGGGCCCGACGCTACTCTCGAGCGTCGCCGTCGGCGAAGCGGCATAATCGTAACGACACGGGAGCGACAAGGATCTGTAACCCTCGCGTCTCATGATGTCCTTGCTATCGCGGCGATCACAAACGACCGCGCCATCTTTTTGAGATCAGGGGGAAAAATGATCGCAAATCGCTGGGGGAAAGCCCTGCTCGCACTGGCTGCACCGTACCTTCTCTCTTTGCCGCCTGCCGCCGCAGCCGGACCAGCCGCCACCCCGACCACCACGCCCATAAAATATCTGGTCGTCATTTTCCAGGAAAACAACTCGTTCGATCATTACTTCGGAACCTACCCCCAGGCCGTGAACCCGCCGGGCGAGCCCCCCTTCCAGGCGTTTGAGGGAACGCCTTCGATCAACGGCCTCAACGGGCCGCTGCTGACCAACAATCCCAATGTGATCAGCCGCGACGCCAACAACAATCCGATCGCCCCGCATCTGTTCAATCCCTTCCGGCTCGATCGCAGCATGGCCGTCACCTGCGACAACGACAATGCCTATGATGCGGAGCAAGAGGCTTATGACCGCGGTCTCGCCGACCAATTCCAGGCGTCGAGCGCCACCATCAACCCGAACCCGACGCCGGCCAGCCCACCGACGCTCGCCCTGCCGCCTTGCCCGCCGGGACTCAACATGGGTTATTACGACGGGAATACAGTGACGGCGCTATGGAACTATGCTCAGCGCTTCGCCATGAGCGACAGCTTCTTCGATGCCGAATTCGGCACGACGGTGATGGGGCATTTGAACCTCATCTCCGGCCAGACGCACCAGACCAATACGGCGACGCTCAAGGGGAAGATCGCAAACGGATCGGTCATTGCCAATATCGATCCGGACCCGTCGCTCGACGACTGCGCCTCCGGCAGCACCGTCAAGATGAGCGGGCACAACATCGGGGACCTGCTCAACGCCAAGGGCGTCACCTGGGGCTGGTTCTACGGCGATTTCACACCGGCAAAACCAGCGGTCACCACGGGTCCGACACCCAGCCCGGCGGTCTGCACGCTCGATTATGACTCCCACTATGATCCCTTTCTCTATTACCCACAGACGGCGAACCCGCATCATCTGCCGCCGAGTTCGATCGCCGCGGTAGGGCACAGCGGCGATCCGGCCAACCATCAATATAGCCTCGCCACCTTCTGGAGCGCCGTCGCCGCGCACAATCTTCCGGCGGTCAGCTACCTCAAGGCGCCATTGCTGCAAAATGGCCACCCGGCGAAATCCGACCCGCTCGACGAGCAGATTTTCCTGGTCGAAACCATCAACCAACTGCAGACCATTCCGGAATGGTCGCAGATGGCGATTATCATCACTTATGATGATTCCGACGGCTGGTACGATCATGTCGTGCCGCCCATCGTCAATCAGTCGAACGATCCGAACCTCGACCACCTCTGCGGTCAACAGCCGGCTTTGACCTCGCCGTTCGTCACCGCGTCCATCCCCCTCGCCGCAACCGCCTTCAATGACCGGTGCGGTTACGGCCAGCGCCTTCCGATGCTGGTGATCTCGCCTTTCGCGAAACCCAACTACGTCGACCACACCGTCACCGACACGACCTCGATCCTGCGCTTCATCGAGGACAATTGGGATACGGGCCGCATTGACTCGCTGGATCACCCGAATGGGACTCCCACCGGCGATCCGCCGGAGGGTCAAGCCTCCTTCGACAGCATTGCCGGCACCATCACGGGCATGTTCGATTTCGATAACCCGCCCAATATGCGGCCGGTTTTTCTCGATCCGCAATCGGGCGAGGCTCTTCGAGGCTCCCCCTGAGAGCAAAATCTTGCCGGCCGGCCTTGTGCGCCTGGGTCTGGGTTAATTTGAGCGCGAAGACGCCAAGCCCGGGAACTACGGACGAACCTCCCGCTACTCGCCGGGCGCCGCCTGCGCCGCCGCTGAAGGAGGCGGCGCCTGGCTTCTGCCGATGCTGGCGCGTTGCGCCAGATAGATGATCTCGCCGACCACGCCGCGGCGGAAGGTGAGGACGCAGATGACGAAGATGACGCCCTGCATCACCGTCACCCAGGAGCCGTACTGAGCAAGATAATTCTCCATGGTAACGTCGATGAAGGCGCCGACGACCGGTCCGAAGACGGTGCCGAGACCGCCGATCAAGGTCATCAGCACCACCTCGCCCGACATCTGCCACTGCACATCGGTCAGCGAGGCGAGCTGAAAGACCAGCGACTTGGTCGAACCGGCGAGCCCGGCGAGCGTGGCGGAAAGGATGAAGGCCAGGAGCTTGTAGCGATCGGTGCGATAGCCCAGCGAGATGGCGCGCGGCTCGTTCTCGCGGATCGCCTTCAGCACCTGGCCGAAGGGCGAATGAATGGTGCGATAGATGGCGGCGTAGCCGATCAGGAATATGACCAGCACGAAATAGTACATGGCGAAGGTATCGGAAAGGTCGATGACGCCGAGCAGACGGCCGCGCGGCACCGCCTGGATGCCGTCCTCGCCGCCGGTGAACTTGACCTGCAAGGCGACGAAAAAGATCATCTGCGCCAGCGCCAAGGTGATCATCGCGAAGTAAATGCCCTGGCGGCGGATGGCGAGCCAGCCGAAGACGGCGCCGAGCAGCAGCGCCACGGCGGTGCCGGCGAGGATGCCGGCGAGCGGCTCGAAGCCCCAGACCTTGACCACATGGGCGGTGATGTAGGAGGCGCTGCCCATGAAGGCGGCGTGGCCGAAAGAGAGCAGGCCGACATAGCCGATCAGCAGATTGAAGGCGCATGCGAAGAGCGCGAAGCACAGCGCCTTCATCAGAAAGACGGGATAGAGCACGAAGGGGCCGGCGATCGCCGCCGCCAGCAGCAGTCCGCAAAGGATCAGGGTCCAGCGCGGCGAAAGCCCGGTCTCGCGCAGGCGCAGGCCGGCCGAGAGCATGCCCGACATGTCAGGCCGCCCTGCCGAAGAAGCCCGCGGGCTTGGCCAGGAGCACGATCGCCATGACGACGAAGATCACCGTGTTCGACGCCTCGGGGTAGAACACCTTGGTCAGGCCCTCGATCACCCCCAGCACGAAGCCGCTGGCGACGGCGCCAAGGATCGAGCCCATGCCGCCGATGACGACGACGGCGAAGACGACGACGATGATGTTGGAGCCCATGAGCGGGCTCACCTGATAGATCGGCGCCGCCAGCACGCCGGCGAAGGCCGCAAGCGCGGCACCGAAGCCATAGGTCAAAGTTACCATCCGCGGCACGTTGATGCCGAAAGCCTGCACCAGGACCGGGTTCTCGGTGGCGGCGCGCAGATAGGCGCCGAGCCGGGTGCGCTCGATCAGGAACCAGGTGCCGATGCACACCGCCAGCGAGGCGAGAATCACCCAGGCACGATAGTTGGGCAGGAACATGAATCCGAGATCGTGCGCGCCATTGAGTTCGCTCGGGATCGAGTAGGGCTGTCCGGAAGAGCCGTAATACTGGCGGAACACGCCCTCGATGATCAGCGCAAGGCCGAAGGTGAGCAGCAGCCCGTAGAGATGGTCAAGCCGGTAGATGTGGCGCAGGAACAGCCGCTCGAGCACGATGCCCGCCGCCGCCACCGCGAGCGGCGCCAGAATCAGCGCCGGCCAATAGCCGATGCCGAGATAGTTGAGCGCGAGCCAGGCGCAAAACGCGCCCAGCATGTACTGCGCGCCATGGGTGAAGTTGATGATGTTGAGCATGCCGAAGATGACGGCAAGCCCGAGACTCAGCATGGCGTAGAAGGCGCCGTTGATGAGCCCGATCAGGAGCTGCGCGAACAATGCCGGGGTCGGCGGCAGGGCGAAATGGGGCAGGAAGGAGAGCATGGCCGCTAAGGAGCGCGGCGCGCGACCGCACCCCTCCCCCAGCACGAGGGAGGGATGCGGCGGGACGCAAGGGCGGCGCGCATCAGTTCTTCTTCACCAGCGGGCAATCGCCCTTGTCGATCGGACGGAAGGCCTGGTCGCCGGGGACGGTCTCGATCAGCTTGTAATAGTCCCACGGCGCCTTCGATTCCGACGGCTTCTTGACCTGGAAGAGATACATGTCGCGGATGACGCGACCGTCCTCGCGCAGCTTGCCATTCTTGGTCATGAAGTCGTTGATCGGCATCGCCCGCATCTGGGCCATCACCTTGTCGGGATCCTTGGTGCCGATGGCCTTGACCGCCTTGAGATAATGGGCGGCGCCACTGTAGACGCCGGCGTGGTCCAAGCTCGGGGGGTGGCCGACCCGGTCGGCGAAGCGTTTGGAAAAGGCGCGCGTCTCGTCGTTCATATCCCAATAGAAGGGGCTGGTGAGCTGCAGCCCCTGCGCCGCCTTGAGGCCGAGGCTGTGCACGTCGGTGATGAAGACGAGGAGGGCCGCGAATTTCTGGCCGCCTTCGACAATGCCGAACTCGGCGCCCTGCTTGATCGAATTGACAGTGTCGGCGCCGGCATTGGCCAGGCCGATGATCTTCGCCTTGGAGGCCTGCGCCTGCAACAGATAGGAGGAGAAATCGGCGGTGTTGATCGGCACCTGAACATCGCCCAGCACCTTGCCGCCCGCCGCCTTGACGACCTCGGCGGTGTCGCGCTCGAGCGCATGACCGAAGGCGTAATCGGCGGTGACGAAGAACCAGGTGTCGCCGCCGCTCTTCACCACGGCGCTGCCGGTCACATGGGCGAGCGCGTAGGTGTCGTAGGCCCAGTGCGCGCTATAGGCGTTGCATTTGGGGCCGGTGAGATCGGAGGAAGCGGGGCCGGTGAAGATCACGATCTTCTTTTTCTCGCGCGATACCTCGTTGACAGCAAGCGCCACCGAGGAAGTCGGGATGTCGATGATCAGGTCGACGCCGTCCTGATCATACCACTGGCGCGCCATGCTCGATCCGACGTCGGGCTTGTTCTGATGGTCGGCGGAGATCACCTCCACCTTCTTGCCCAGCACCAGCCCGGCATCCTCGGCGGCCATTTCGGCGGCAACAACCGAAGCCTTGCCGCCGAGATCGGCATAGAGCCCGGCCATGTCGTTGAGCACGCCGATCTTGACCGGACCATCCGATTGCGCGGCCGCGGAAACGGCACCAAGCGCGACCAGGGCGGTCGCGGCCAAAATGATTTTCGTCTGCATCATCCCGATCTCCCTAAACTCCGAGATAGTCGTGCAACTTTCCGATGTTTTCGTCGAGCCGGTCATTGGCGATCTCGTCGATGACCTGGCCGTGCTCCACCACATAATGGCGATCTGCAACGGTAGCGGCAAAGCGGAAATTCTGTTCTACCAAAAGAATAGTGAAACCCTTCCGCTTCAAGGTGCCGATGACGGCGCCGATCTGCTGGACGATGACCGGCGCCAGCCCTTCGGTCGGCTCGTCCAGCAGCAGCAGGCGGGCGCCGGTGCGCAGGATGCGGCCGATCGCCAACATCTGCTGCTCGCCGCCGGAAAGCTTGGTGCCTTGGCCGCGGCGGCGCTCGGCGAGGTTGGGGAAGAGCGCGTAGATCTCTTCAACGCTCATGCCGCCGGGCTGCACCTGCGGCGGCAGCAGCAGGTTTTCCTCGACGCTGAGGCTCGAAAAGATGCCACGCTCCTCCGGGCAATAGGCGAGGCCGAGCCGGGCGATGCGGTTGGAAGCGAGGCCGATGAGTTCGTTGCCTTCGAAGACCACCGAGCCGCGGCGCTGCACGAGGATGCCCTGGATCGCCTTCAAGGTGGTGGTCTTGCCGACGCCGTTGCGGCCGAGCAGCGTCACCACCTCGCCCTCGCCGATGGCGAAGCTCATGCCGTGCAGGATATGAGATTCGCCGTACCAGGCATGAAGATCCTGGACGCGCAGCAGCTCCGTCCGGCGAATCGCGGCATCAGGCATGGCCGGCCGGCGCTCCCGTGCCCATATAGGCCTCGCGCACCTCGGCATTGCCCGAGATCTCGGCATAGCTGCCTTCCGCCAGCACGCGGCCGCGCGTCAGCACTGTGATGGTGTCGGAGAGATCGGCGACGACCGAGAGGTTGTGCTCGACCATCAGCACGGTGCGGCTGCGGGCTGCGTCGCGGATCAGCGCGGAGATGCGGGCGATGTCCTCATGGCCGAGGCCCGCCATCGGCTCGTCGAGCAGCAGCATCTCCGGCTCGAGCGCCAGCGTGGTGGCGATCTCGAGCGCGCGTTTGCGGCCATAAGGCAACTCGGCCGCGGTGGAAAGCGTGTCCGCGGCGAGGCCGACCGCGGCGATGAGCGCATCGGCGCGCGGATTGAGCCGCTCAAGGCTTCTCTCCGAGCGCCAGAAATGGAAGGAGGTGCCGATGGGGCGCTGCAAGGCGATGCGCACATTCTCGCGCACGCTCAAATGCGGGAATACCGCGGAGATCTGGAACGAACGCACCATGCCGAGGCGCGCCACCTCGGGCGCGCGCAGCTCCGTGATGTCGCGCCCGTCATAGACGATGCGGCCGTCGCTGGGCTCGAGGAACTTGGTGAGCAGGTTGAAGACGGTGGTCTTGCCCGCGCCGTTGGGACCGATCAGCGCGTGAATGGCGCCGCGGCGGATGCGCAGGTCGACGCCGCTCACCGCCCGAAAGCCGGCAAACTCCTTGGTGAGACCCACGGTCTCCAGGATGTAGTCGCCCAAAGCTTCGCCCCCGCGTAGAAGCAGGTGCGTAGCCTGCCTCTTATGATATGCGCGCAAGCTAGCCTCTTGGCGCGGCTTGCACAAGCCTGCCCGCTCCGGCGGCGACGCCGCGAGCTTTCAACAAACAGCGTGGGGTCCATCTTGCCCAGAACCCTTCTATCTTTCGGGGAGATCGCTCCCTGACTATCGCCCTTGGCCATCCCCCTCTACAGTGCAGGAAGGGAGACGGAGGATGACCGACATCATGACCGCGGTGCTGCGGGAGCTGCGCTTCGACGAGCACGGCCTCGTCGCGGCGGTGGCGCAGCAGCACGATACCGGCGAGGTGCTGATGCTTGCCTGGATGAACCGCCAGGCGGTGGAAGAGACGCTGCGCACCGGGCGCGTCCATTACTGGTCGCGCACGCGCGGCAAGCTCTGGCGCAAGGGCGAGAGCTCGGGCCAGGTGCAACGGCTGGTCGAGCTGCGTGTTGATTGCGACGGCGACGCGCTGCTGCTGCTGGTCGATCAGTATGGAGTCGCCTGCCATACCGGGCGGCGTAGCTGCTTCTTCCGCGCCGTGCGGCAGGACGCGCTGGTCGAGATCGCGGCGCCGGTCGTGACGCCGGGCGAGCTTTACGGGAAAGACTGAGCGATGCGTCTCGTCATCGCCATGATGAAGCATGAGACCAATACCTTTTCGCCGATCAAGACCGACTGGCAGCGCTTTGTCGAGTGGGGTGCCTATCTCGGCCCCGCGGCGCGGCACGCCTATGAAGACACGGCAATGCCGATCGGCGCCTATCTCAAGCTCGCGCGCGAGGTTGGCGCCGAAGTGGTGACGCCGGTGGCGGCCGAGGCGATGCCGAGCGGCCCGGTAGCGGCCGAAGCCTATGCGTTGATGTCGCAGGCGATCCTTGACGCGGTGCGGCAAGGCTGCGACGCGGCACTGCTCGACCTGCACGGCGCCATGGTGGCTGAGACGGCGCCGGACGGCGAAGGCACGCTGCTCGAGCGGATGCGCGCCGTGGCGCCCGATCTCCCCATCGCGGTCACCTGCGACCTGCACGCCAACCTTACCGACCGCATGGCGGAGAACTGCACCGCTCTCATCGGCTACAAGACCTATCCCCATGTCGATATGCATGACGTGGGCGAGCAAGTCGGGCGCATCCTCCTGCGGGCGATGGCGGGCGAAATCCGCCCGGCGATGGGTTGGAGCCGCCGGCCGCTGCTGGCGCAGACCCTGCGCATGGGCAGCGATGACGAGCCGATGCGCAGCCTGATTGCTGAGGCGCGCACCGAAGAGCGGCGCGGCTTGCTCGCCGCCACGGTGTTCGGCGGCTTTCCGCTGGCCGACATGGCAGACGCGGGTATGTCAGCCATCTGTATCGCCGATGGCGACCGACAGGAGGCGCAAGCGGCGGCGGAACGGCTAATGGCCGCGGCCTGGGAGCGGCGCGAGGATTTCCTCTATCGCCCCGAGCCGCTGGCCCAGGCGGTGGCACGCGCCAAGGCGATGACGGAGGGACCGGTGCTGCTGCTCGACCATGCCGACAATGTCGGCTCCGGCGGCACCGAGGACGTCATGACGGTGCTGCGCGAGGTACTGCGCCAAGGGCTCGAGGACGTAGCGGTGGCGGCGATATGGGACCCCGCGGCAGTGCGACAGATGGCCGCTGCCGGCGTCGGCGCGACGGTGACGCTGGCACTTGGCGGCAAGACCGACATGCCGTCGATCGGCCTCGAGGGCGCGCCGCTGACGCTGACCGGCCGCGTGCGCACGCTCTCCGACGGCGAATGGATTGTGCGCGGGCCGATGTATACCGGCGTCAAGGTCAGCATGGGACCGACCGCGGTGCTCGACACCGGCGCGATGCAGATCGTCGTCGTCTCGCGCCATCACGAGCCCTGGGACCAGGGCGTCTTCACCTCGGTCGGCATCGACCCCGAGACCAAGCGCTATCTGCTGCTGAAATCGCGTATCCACTATCGTGCCGGCTTCGCGCCGCTGGCACGCGCCACCATCCTTTGCGACGGCGAGGGCGTCACCACCTCAGACAATGACCGGCTGCGCTTCGAGCACGTGCGCCGCCCGGTCTTCCCGCTCGATCGGCCGAATACATAGGGCAACGCGGCGAGGCCGCACGGTGCGGGCTTTCGCGGTTGTTTCGCAACCGCTGTCGCCCGCTAACGACAACGCTCCGTGTTGCGTCAAGGCTTCGGGCAGGAAAGCACCTGTTTCGCCGCGGCAAGCTGGTCGGGATCGAAGGCCTTGCCGGCACAGGTAGCGTTGTAATCGGCGACCGCCTGGTTGTAACGCTGCACCGCTTCGGCATAGCTTTTGGTGACGGGGCCGGCCAAGGCGTCGGCGGCCGCGTCGCGCCGCTCCAGCAGGCTCTTGAAAGCGTCGACATCGGCGGGATTGTTGACATTGACCCGCGGCCGGCCGGCCTCGACCGAATGGTCCAGCGCGTTGACGTTCTGGCGCTGCGTCTCATAGGCGTGGCTTTGCGCCTGCACCTCTTCATTGAGCATCGTAACCGCCTGCTCCTTGCACAGGCAGGAGCGGATCTCGTCCGGCGCCCGCACAACCTGCGCCCGGGCGGCGCCGGCGGCAACGATCAGCGCCAGGGCAAGCCCGACCCGCCATCCCCCCATCCCCATGACCTTCTCCGCTTCTTGGCTCGCGGGCCGCATACCGGAAGCTGCCCCAGCGGCCCCCTCGTCTCGGCCGCAGTACAGTCTAGCGGATCAGCCGGCGGCCCGGAACTGCTGATAATTGTTGCAATAATGCTTGCGGCAGACAGAATGTCCCCTGGGGAATTGGCGGTTTAGCAGCGCGTTTTCCCGGAGGGTGGCCGAGCTCGGCGACAGGGGCTTGCCCCTGCGAAGCCGATGCCGTTGCAGGGAAGGACGGGATGATGAAAAAGCAAAGACGCTTTGCCGCAGGTCTGGCGCTGTGGGGCCTGGTCCTGCTCCTCGCCGGCTGTTCGGGCTGGTCCTATCAACCGCCGATGCGGGGGAACGTATCCTTTGCGCCATACAACCTGGGCAAGCTGCGCGCGGCCGTGCCGGCGACGCCCAGCACCTTCACTCAGGCTCTGACCTCGGATTACGCCGGGCTCGCGAGCTCGCTGCATGATGAGCTCAGGGATTGGGCCGATGCCGATTACTTCGCGCGCAAGGGCCTGGCAGCCGCCGGCGGCGAGGTCGTGCCGCCGGAGAACAACGCCAACTGGCTGGTGCCGCTCGAGGTCCCGAACAAATTCCGCACCGAGCTGGCGGAGAGTCGCGAGCGGCTGGTGGCGGCGCTCGACGGCGGCGGACGCGAACGGCTGCCGCTTGTCGCCGCCCGCGCCCAAGTCAGCTACGATTGCTGGGTCGAGCGCATGGAAGATGATTGGCAGACGGCCGCCGACGGTCCCTGCCACAAGCAGTTCCTCGACGCGCTGGCGCGCCTCGAAGGCCGTCCGCAGCCCGCGGCGCAGCCGGCCACTGGTCCGGGCCCGGCGCGCGAGTTCCGGGTCTATTTCGAGTTCGACAAATCGGATCTGCTGCCGGAGGCGCAGCAGATCCTGCAGCAAGTGGCGGCGCTCGCCAAGCAGGAACCCGGCTTGCGCATCGTGCTTGTGGGCAAGGCCGACCGCGCCGGCAGCGACGCCTATAACATGCGGCTCTCCAAGCGCCGCGCCGATCGGGTACACGACGCGCTGCTGCAACGCGGCGTGGCCGCCGCCCGGATCGAGACGCGCTGGGTCGGCGAGCGCGAACCGCCGGTGCCCACCGCCGATGGCGTGCGCGAGCCGAGGAACCGCGTCGTCGAGATCACCCTGCACTGAGTCGTCGGACAAAAAGCAGACGGCACCGCCTTCGGGTGGTGCCGTTTTCTTTTGAGCGGGCGAACGCCGGCATGTTTTCGCCGCGGCGGCAATGTCGTCTAAGTCTTCGCCCCCATCCCGAGGAAGAAGTCGAGCTGCCATTGCATCGCCTCGGCGCTGAGGGGATAGCCGCCGTCCTCGCGCGGCTTCAGCGTCGAGCCGGGGGCGATCTGGCCAAGCTGAAGCTGCAATTTGTGTGCGGCACGCATGCCGAGGCCGCTCTTCCAGGCGAGCGCGGTGACGCCTTTGGGACTGTGCGCGCCGAGCACGCGGTCGATCACCTCGAGCGGCAGCTCCGCCAGCACGGCGAGCGCGGCGCGGGCGAAGGCGCGATCATGCCCGGCGGCGCCGAGCACCGCCGCCTCGTCGAGCTTTCCCTGCTGCTTGAGGCGCCGGGCGCGCTCAAGCGCCGCATCGCCGCTTCTCGCCGGCGGCTTGGCGGCGGCGACAGAGGGCTCTTCGGCGAGCCGGTGCTTCACCGCCGCCGCCACCTCGCGCGTGGTGGCAGGGTCGAGATCGCGCCGTTCGCTCAAGAGACGCAGCAGATGGTCGGCGACAAAACCGGCGAGTTTGCGCGCAATGGCGGTCGAGAGGGCGGGCCGCTCGACCAGCGGCTTGTGCCAGGCGGCGACGGCGGGAGCGCGGTCGACCAGGCGGTCGAGCGTCTCCTCGCGGATCTGCGCGCTAGGATTGGCCAGCAGCGCGGCGACGGCATCGACATCGGGGCTGGCGCCGATGGCCGCGGCGACCGTTGCCGGCACGCCGGCGCGCCGCGCGATGGCGGCGAGCGCGCCTGGGATCGGCGCTTCGGCAATGATGGCGAGCAGATCCTCGTCGTTGAGTAGCGGCGAGCACTCCAGCACCGGCCCCGCGACAACGATCTCGCAATCGCGCGCCAGCAGGCGGATGATCTCCGGCGGCGCGTCGGCCACGTCCTTCAGCGTCTCGGCGATCACCTGGCGCACGCGCGTCACCTGGTCGCGCAGCAGGATCTCCAGCACCTCGTTGGTCATCTTGCGCAACCGCTCATGCGCTTCGCGCGTGAGGCCCGGCACGAGCCGCGCGATCTTACCGGCGAGATCGACGCGCACCGCGGCGTCGCGATCGCGCGCCAGCAACAGGTCGGCCTGCACCGGCGTCGCCTCGTTGCCGGCGACGGCCGCACGCACGCCGGTATCGACGTCGGTGGCGAGATAATAGAGCACCTCTGGCCGCGCGCTGGTGCTGCCGGCAAGCCTGCGGCGGTCGGCGGGCTTGGCGCTCCGCGCCAACTCCTTTTGCGTCTCGTAGTCGATCGCCTTGCCGGTCGAGCGGAAGACGCGCTGCAGCAGCTCCATCATGCCGGCACCTTGCCCAAGGGCGGCGCCAGCGCGAGCCCGCCCTTGCCCGCGGCCTTGGCGCGATACATCGCATTGTCGGCGCGCGCCACGAGCTGCTCCGGGCTTTCGCCGCTGCCGGGCTCCGCCACCGCCAGGCCGAGAGAGATGCCCAGAGGATGCTGGGCATCGCCCGACAACGCCTTCAGCGCCTCGGCCGCGTGCAGCAGCGCCTCGGCACGCTCGCCGCCGGCGCGCGACCCCAGCCCTTCGATCCACAGCGCGAACTCATCGCCGCCGAGCCGCACCAACAGGTCACCGCTGCGGCTTTCGGCGCGCAAGATGCGGCAGAGCGCGTGGATCGCCTCGTCGCCGGCGCGATGACCGTGAACGTCATTGACGCGCTTGAAATTGTCCATGTCGACATAGAGCAGCACCGCCGGACGCGCGTCGCGCTCCAGCCGGCGAAGCCGGCGCTCCAGCTCGTCGAAAAAGGCGCGGCGGTTGAGCAGGCCGGTCAGCGGGTCGGTGCGCGAGAGCGACAGAATGTGCTCGTGCTGCGCCACCTGGGCGATAGCGACGCCGAGTTGGCCGGCGACATCGACCAGAAGCGAGCGGTCGCTGTCGGGAAAGCCGCCATCCTCGCTTTTGCGCCACAGCAGGATCGCGCCCTCCACCGCCTGGCGATAGCGCGCGGCATGGCCGATGATCTCCCAGCCGCCCACCGCCAATGACGCCTGATCGGCGGCGGCGAGGGTCGCGCGCGCGGCGTCGAGCAGCGCCGCGCCGAGGGGCGCGCCCCAACTCGCCGCCGGCGCCAGCGTCTCGCCGAGGCGGCGCAAAATGATCCCGCCCGCGGCGCCCAGCGCCAACCCGGTCGCGCTCACCGCCGCGGCAAGCGCCGTCTCGGGCTCGAGCTCGTCGCGGATGGCACGCACGAGATGGCTGAAAAGCCGGTCGCGCAACTGCGCTCGGGCGAGCGCGCCGTCACGCTCGCGCTCGGCGGTCAGGTCACGACCAATGCCGCGAGCGCCAAGCGTTCTGCCGGCGCCGTCGCGCAGCGGCGCCGCGACGATGCCGAGCCGGGCGCTGCCGCCGTCGGCGCGGCGGAACCAGAGTTCTGCCGATGCCACCGGGAAGGACGTGGCGAAGGCGTTGTCCTCGCCGGGCTCGGCCAGGAAGTCGGCGGCAGCGCGGCCGAGCAGCGCCTCAGGGGTCCAGCCGAGCACGCCCCGCGGCGAGACGAAGGTAAAGCGGCCAGCCGCGTCGGTCTCCCAGGCGAAATCGCTGGAGATCTCGACCAAATCCTTGTAACGCTGCCGGCTCTCGATCAACGCCTCGCGCAGATTGCGTGCCAAGGGCGCGTCATGCAGCAGCGCCAGCACGCGCCCCTCCTCGGCCAGCGGCAGCAGCAGCAGCTCGGTGCCCGGCTCGGCGGCCAGCGCCACCAGGCGCGTGCCGGCGCCCGTCGCCGTGGCGGCGATCCCGGCCAGCGCGCGGCGCAGGCCGGGGTCGGCCTCGGCCAGCATCTTGCTGCCCGCCGGATTGGCAGGCGCAGCCGTGCCGTCGCGGCCAAGCAGCAGCGCTGGGCCGGGGAAGCCCGCCACCGCCTCTGCCGCCAGCGCCAAGCCTGGCCTGCCTATTTCCTGTTCACGCCCTGTCATGGCCCTCCGGCCGGAAGAGAACCGGCGCCGCCGAGGCGGCATCAGCCGGCCGCCTGCCAAGCCGACCTCGGCGAAAGTTAACAAAACCGGTTTATGAAAAGCTTAAGCTTTCCCGGTGAAGCTGCGCCGATGACGCGATCGGTCACCATCGACGGCAAAGCGTTCGAGCTCAGCGTCCGCGAGCAGGCGGTGGGCGATTGGCATTGGCTGATCACGGCGCCGGGGCAGCTCGTGCTCTCCGGCGCCGCAGCGAGTGAAAAGCAGGCGCTGGACTCCGCTCGCCGCACCGGCCAGGCCCTGGTACGGCTGGTTACAAGCTAGACGGCGCTCAGCTCCGCTCGTCCAGGAAAAGATCGACGCGCAGCTTCTCGCCCGGGTTCACCGCATAAGCGGCGAAATCGCTGACCCCGGCTTCGCGCAGCACCTCCTCGTCGATGAGGAAACGCCCAGTAAGGCTGGCGGCGTCGCGCGTCAGAACATAATGCGCGGCATCGGCCATGATCTCGGGTCTGCGTCCGGCTTCAGGCCTGGCGCCGGGGATGATCTGCAGCGCCGCGGTGGCGATGGTCGTCCGCGGCCAGAGCGCGTTGACGGCGACGCCGTCCTCCTTGAACTCCTCGGCCATGCCGAGGACGCACATCGACATGCCGTATTTGGCGATGGTGTAGGCGACATGGTCGCGGAACCAGCGCGGATTGAGGTTCAAGGGCGGCGAGAGCGTCAGGATATGCGGGTTGGGCGCGCGCAGCAGATGCGGCAGGCAGGCGCGGGAGCAGAGATAGGTGCCGCGCGTGTTGATACCCATCATCAGGTCGAAGCGCTTCATCGGCGTCTCGAGGGTATTGGTAAGGCTGATGGCAGAGGCGTTGTTCACCAGGATGTCGATGCCGCCGAAGCGCTCCACCGCCTGCTCGACGGCGGCCAGCACCTGATCTTCCTCGCGGATGTCGGTCTGCACCGGCAGCGCCTTGCCGCCGGCCGCCTCGATCTCCTCTGCGGCGGTGTAGATCGTGCCGGGAAGCTTGGGATGGGGCTCGGTCGTCTTGGCGGCGATCACCACATTGGCGCCGTCGCGCGCGGCGCGCAGGGCGATCGCGAGCCCGATCCCGCGCGAGCCGCCGGAGATGAACATCGTCTTGCCCTTGAGATCGGCCATGTGATTCTCCGCGTCCTCAGAACGCCGCCGCCTCGAGCTCCATCAGCGATTTTGCGCCGGCGGCGATGTTGGCGAAGAGCGCGTTGGTCTCGGGCAGCACGCGCGCCATGTAGAAGCGCGCGGTGGCGAGCTTGCCCTTGTAGAACATCGCTTCATCGCCGCCCGCCCGGCCGAGCGCGATCTCGGCGATGCGCGCCCAGAGATAACCCATAGCGACGAGGCCGAAGGCGCGCAGATACTCGCTCGCCGCGGCGCCGGCCTCGTCGGGATCGGCCATGCCCTTCTGCGCCACCAGCGCCGTTACCTGCTGCAGCCGGCCGAAAGCCTTTATCACGGGGCTTACAAATTCCTGCAGCGCCGGATTATCCTGGTGCTGGCGCAGCCAAGCGTCGACGGGATGGAAGAAGCGGCGCAGCAGGCGGCCGTTGTACATCGGCATCTTACGGCCGACGAGGTCGAGCGCCTGGACGCCGTTGGCGCCCTCATAGAGCATGGTGATGCGGCTGTCGCGCACGAGCTGCTCCATGCCCCACTCGCGGATATAGCCGTGGCCGCCGAAGATCTGCACGCCGAGATTGGTCACGGCGAAGGCGTTGTCGGTGATCATCGCCTTGATGATCGGTGTCATCAGGCCGATGAAATCCTCCGCTTCCTCGCGCGCCTCGGGATCGGGATCGCGGTCGGCGCGGTCGAGCGCGAGCGAGACCCAGGCGGCGAGCGCCCGCGCGCCCTCGGTATAGGCCTTCATGGTGAGCAGCATGCGCCGCACGTCGGGATGGACGATGATGGGATCGGCGGGCTTGTCGGGGAATTTGTCGCCCGTGAGCGCGCGGCCCTGGAGGCGGTCCTGGGCGTATTGCCGCGCCGTCTGGAGCGCCGTCTCGCCCAGCGCCAGCCCCTGGAGGCCGACGCCGAGGCGCGCCGCGTTCATCATCGTGAACATGGCGCGCATGCCCTTATGCGCCTCGCCGACGAGATAGCCCTCGGCCTCCTCGAGATTGATGACGCAGGTGGCGGACGCCTTGATGCCCATCTTGTGCTCGATCGAGCCGCAGCGCACGCCGTTGCGCGCGCCGACGGTGCCATCCGCCTTGACCAGGAATTTCGGCACGATGAAGAGGCTGATGCCGCGGATGCCGGGCGGGCCGCCGACGATGCGCGCCAGCACGAGATGAATGATGTTCTCGGTCAGGTCGTGCTCGCCGGCCGAGATGAAGATCTTGGTGCCGGTGATCTTGTAGACGCCGTTCCGGTCGGTCGGCTCGGCGCGGCTGCGGATCTGACCCAAATCGGTGCCGCATTGCGGCTCGGTGAGGCACATCGTGCCGCTCCAGCTCCCATCGACCAGCGGCGGCAGGAAGGTCCGCTTCTGCGCGTCCGATCCGTGACGCCAGATGGCGCTGTAGGCGCCGCTGGAGAGGCCGGGATACATGCCGAAGGACATGTTGGACGAGGACACCATCTCGTCGAAGAAGAAATGCAAGGTGTGCGGCAGCCCCTGGCCACCATAGTCGGGATCGCAGGCCAGCGCGGTCCAACCGCCCTCGCGGAAAAGCTTGTAAGCCTCCTTGAAACCCTTGGGCGTGCGCACGACGCCATTCTCGAAGGTGCAGCCTTCCTCGTCGCCGCTGCGGTTCAGCGGAAAGAGCACCTCCTCGCAGAGCTTGGCGCCTTCCTCGAGCACCTGCTCGAAGACATCCGGCGTGGCGTCCTCATAGCCCGGCAGCTTGGCAAGCTCGCCGACGTCGAACAGCTCGTTGAGGACGAAGCGGTACTCGCGCAGCGGCGCCTTGTAGGTGGTCATGACGTCCCTCTCAGTTGCGCAGCGGTTTGCCGGTCTCCAGCATATGGTCAATGCGCGCCAGCGTCTTGGGCTCGTGGATCAAGGACTGGAAGGCGCGCCGCTCCAGCGTCAAAAGCTGATCCTCGCCGATCTCCTGCGTCATGTCGGTGTCGCCGCCGCTCAGCACCTCGGCGAGCTTCTCGGCGACCACCGCGTCATAGGCGGTGGCCTTCCCCTGATTGACCAGCTCGGTGACGCCGAGCTTCAGCGCGGCGGCGCCGGTGGGACCCGGCAGGCTGATCGGCTGCGGCTGCGGCGGCTCATAGTTCTTGGCGAGCGCCAGCGCCTTCGCCTTGGCGTCGGCCAGCAGCCGGTCGCGGTTCATGGTGATGTCGTCGCTCTCGCGCAGCATCAGCGTGTCGCGGGCCTCGGCGGCCGAGCGCGACACCTTGGCGAGCGCGATCGCCTCGAAAGCCTGCATCAGCGGCGGCATCGGCCCGCCCGGGCGCCTCTTGTTGGCGACCTGGCGCAGGATCAGCTCCTTGCAGCCGCCCCAGCCGGGCACCAGCCCGACCCCGGTCTCGACCAGGCCGATATAGCTCTCGGCATGCGCCTGCACCGCGGCCGAATGCAGCAGGATCTCGCAGCCGCCGCCGAGCGCCATGCCGGCGGGTGCGCTCACCACCGGAAAAGGCGCATATTTGATGTTCTTGTAGACGTTCTGCCCGGCCGCCTCGCCTTCCTCGATGAAGGGCCAGAGCGCGACATTGGCGGCGAAGAGCGCGAGGCCGACATTGGCGCCGACGGAGAAATTCTCCGCTTCGTTATAGACCACCATCGCCTTGAAGGCGCCGCTCTTCTTAATGGTATCGAGACCCCTACCGATCATGCCCATCATCTCGGGATCGATCGCGTTCATCTTGCTGTGGAACTCGAGGCAGAGCACGCCGTCGCCGACATCCCAGAGGCTGGCCGAGCCATTGCGCGCCAGCGGCTTTGTCTTGCGCTTGATGTCGGCGAGCAGCAGCACGCCCGGGCGGCGCTTCACCGGCGCGTATTTGCCGTCGCGGCCGAGATGGTCGAGTTGGCCGTCGGCGACACGGTAGAAGGATTTCCCCGCCGCCCGCGCCAGCAGCGGCGGCACCTCGATCTTCTCCGATTTGAGCAGCGCGATGACGGCATCGGCGCCGATCTGGTCGATCAGCTCGAAGGGGCCGTATTTCCAGGTGTAGCCCCAGCGCATCGCCTCGTCGACGGCGACCACGTCATCGGCGATCTCCGGCACCAGCGATGCGGCATAGGCGAGCGTCTGGCCGAGGACGCAGCGGGCATAGCGGCCGCCGCGATCCTCGTGGCGCAGCAGCGCCTCGGGCTTGCGCTCGGCGGTGCTGGCGAGCTGCGGCTCTGCGACGGGACGGTACTGGCCGGTCGCGAGATCGATTGCCTCGCGCTGGCGGCCGGAGCTGGTCCGGCTCATGCGATAGAAGCCGCCCTTGCCTTTGCGGCCGGTGTAGCCCTCGGCGATCATCTTGGCCAAAAGCGGCCGGTCCTTGTAGATGCGGATATAGGGATCGTCCTTGGAGAGGCTGCGCTGCATGCTCGCCGCCACTTGCGGCGTAAGGTCGATGCCGACGAGATCGAGCAGGCCGAAGATGCCGGTGCGCGGCATGCCGAAAGGCCGACCCATGACGGCATCGGCTTCCTCGACGGTGAGGCCGAGATCGAAGGCCGCCTGCAGCGCCGACTGAATCCACATGCCGCCGATGCGGTTGGCGATGAAGCCCGGCGTGTCCTTGGCGTGGATCACGCCCTTGCCGAGGCGAAGGTCGCAGAATTCCCCGATCGTCTGCACCGCCTCGGGCCGCGTCTTCGGCCCCTGGACGATCTCCAGGAGCCGCATGTAGCGCGGCGGGTTGAAGAAATGGGTGATGAGGAAGTCGCGCTGAAAGCTCTCCGGCATGCCCGTCGCGAGATCGCGCAACGGAATCGTCGAGGTATTGGAAGAGACGACCGAGCCGGGCTTGCGCACCTTCTCGATCTTCTCAAAGGTCGCATGCTTGATCTCGAGCTTCTCCAGCACCACCTCGACGATCCAGTCGCAATCGGCGAGCAGTCCCAGATGATCCTCGAGATTGCCGGGCGTGATGCGGCGCGCGAAATCGCGATGCATCAGCGGCGCGGGATCGGTCCCGAGCAGCCGCTCGATTGCCTGCTCGGCGACGATGTTGCGGTTCTTGGCGCCGGGCGGGACGATGTCCAGCAGCACGACGGGAAGGCCGGCATTGGCGACATGGGCGGCGATGCCGCCGCCCATCACGCCGGAGCCGATGACCGCGACTTTATTGATCGCCATGGGCCTCACCTCCGTTCAGGCGCGCTCGAGGATGGTGGCGATGCCCTGGCCGCCGCCGATGCATTGGGTTGCGAGCGCGTAGCGCTTGCCTTCGCGCGCCAGCAGCGAAGCCGCCTTGCCGGTGATGCGGGCGCCGGTGGCGCCCAAGGGATGGCCCATGGCGATGCCGCCGCCGTCGAGATTGGCCTTGGCTTCGTCGATGCCAAGCTCGCGCATGCAGACGAGCGCCTGCGAGGCGAAGGCTTCGTTGATCTCGACGATATCGATGTCCTTCATGGCAAGGCCGGCGCGCTTCAACGCCTTCTGCGTCGCCGGCACCGGGCCGATGCCCATGATCTCCGGTGCGCAGCCCGCCACCGCGATGCTCTTGAGCCGCGCCAGCACCGGCAGCGTGTTGCGCTTGGCGTAATCCTCGGTGCAGACCAGCACCGCCGCGGCGCCATCGGTGAGCGGCGAGGAGGTGCCGGCGGTGACGGTGCCTTCCGCATCGAAGGCCGGCGCCAGCGTCGAGAGCGTCTCCTGCGAGGTGTCCGGACGGATACAGCCATCCTGGTCGACGCTGCCGTCCCTGGCCTTGATCGCCACGATCTCGTCCTTGAACTTGCCGGCGGCCTGGGCGGCGGCGGCCTTGCGGTGGCTCTTCACCGCAAGCTCTTGCTGATCGGCACGCGTCACCTGGTATTTGCGCGCCACGTTCTCGGCCGTCTGGCCCATCGAGATGTAGGCCTGCGGATATTCCTTGGCGAGGCCGGGATGCGGCGAGGGATTGAATCCGGTCATGGGCACGCGAGTCATGGATTCGACGCCGGCGCAGATGAAGGCTTCGCCCGCATCGAGCTGGATCGCGCCCGCCGCCATGTGGATCGCCTGCATCGAAGAACCGCAGAAGCGGTTCACGGTGGCGCCGGCGACGTTGAGCGGCAGATGCGCGAGGAAGCCCACGATGCGGCCGATGTTGAGCCCCTGCTCGCCTTCGGGCATGGCGCAGCCGACGATGACGTCCTCGATCTCCTTGGGATCGATCTTGCTGCGCTCGATCAGCGCCGCGATCACCTGGGCCGCGAGCTCGTCGGGCCGCACGCGGGCGAGCGCGCCTTTCTTGGCGAAATGGAAGGGCGAGCGGGCGAACCCTGCGATGACGACGTTCTTCATGACGCTCCTTTCCGACCGGCCGAGCCTTGCCCGGTTTCCTTCCTGCGGATGCTGTCCTCGATATAGGCGTCGATCGCGCGCAGCTCCTGCAAAGTCAGCGCAATCTCCTGCTGCTGGCGTTCAAGCTCGGCGATGCGCGCGCGGCCCTTGATCAGCGTGGCGCGGAGCTGCTCCCGATGGTCGCGATCGATATCGTAGAGATCGAGCAGTTCCCTGATGTCGGCGAGCGCAAAGCCCAGGCGCTTGCCGCGCAGAATGAGCTGCAGGCGCGCCCGGTCGCGAGCCGAATAGACGCGGTTGCCGCCAATGCGCTGCGGCGCCAGCAGCCCCTGATCCTCGTAGAAGCGGATGGCGCGCGGCGAGACGCCGAACTCGCCGGCGAGATCGCCTATCGCGTAAAGCCGCGATGATGCGCCGGGCTCTTCCCTGATCGGGATGGATTTCGCCGGCGTCGATATGCCGTTAACGTCAATCATGTGACGTTTACGTAATATACCGCTTCAGGATTGTCCAGCGGAAAATCATCTCATAGGCCCGGCATGGCTTCGCCTCCCGCGCGCCGCGCGGAGCCTTCTCACCCCGTGATCGCCCCGATCAGCGATGCCGGAGAAAGGTCGATGATCTCGCCGGCGTGAGCCCGCCGCTTGTAGACATGGGCACGGCGCCTGTCGCTTGAGAAGGCGATCACCTTGGCCTCGGAGGCAAGCGCCTGCAACATCGGGCCGATGGTTTCGGGCTCGTTGTCCGCGAGGCCGATGAGGATCAGCTCGGGCGCCATGGCCCGCAACCGCTCTTCGAGCGCCTCGCGCGTCTCCCATTCGCCGACAATGTCGAGCACGACATGCTCGGCGGTCGACTGCTTGATGATGTCGTTGAAGATTGGCGACATCCCAATCAGGACGGTTCGAATACCAACCACGCCCGCGCTCCTCTCGTCTGCAGCGCGTCCTCATCGCGCTATCGTTCAGTGTTCGCGATATCCATTGGAGTGAGGAGATGCGATCGAGCCCCGGGCGGGAACAGGCATTGAAGACAGGCTCTCGTTTTCGGCCCGCCAGGAGGTGACTTGGCTGCGACGTCGAAGATTCAGTTTTCCCAGCAAGTTGTGGACGTGCGATTTCGTCGTCGACAAGCCGATGTTCAGCCGCCGCGCGATTTGCTTGTTGCTCAGTCCGGCGCTGATCAACTGGACGATCTCGCGCTCGCGGCCCGTGAGCGTCGGCATGAAGTACCGGTCGCGCCAGCCGCGCGCGGCGCCGGTTGCGCTGGCAACGCGCCGGATCAGGCCGGAAGCCACCCGGCCCGAGCAAATTTGCTCGCCGCGCACGATGTTGACGAGCAACCTGACGAAGTCGCCGAGGGCCGCGGTCCTCGGGATGTAGCCCGCGACGCCGGCTTCCGCCCAAGCGATGACGTTTTCCTCGGTCTCGGCGACGGCGAGGACGATGACGCGAACCTCCGGCGCCATCGCCTTGATCCGCCGGACCGCGCTGGTTCCATCCGAGATCCCGGCATCGAGCAGGACGATCGCCGGCTTCAACGCCCCTATCGACGCCAGCGCGTCGCCGAGATCCGCGGCGAGCCCCGAGATCGCCAATATGGGATCGCGTCCGAGCGCTTCCGCCAGCCCTTCTCGCAGGAAGCGGATTTCTGACACGATCAGGACGCTGAAGGGCAGCTGTATGCCGGCCCCGTTCTCATTCGCCTCGCGGGAGGCGCCCCCCATTTCCATGATGAAGTCTCCACCTCACCACAGCGTTGCAAAATCCAGCGATGCCCGCGAAAGCAGAACAGCGCGTGACCCCGGCTAATGTACGCGCCGCGCCTTGCCGGCCCACGCCCCCCAAGCCGTGCGGTGAAGCAATCGGCCGCTCAGAGATGATGCCGGAAAGACACAGCCGCTCTCCCGAAGACCGGCTTGTTGATTACAGCTTAAAGTTTAGTGCGAAGCGCACAACACTTACAAGATGTTTAATCCTTCTCCACCCATTATCTAGATCGGCTCTCGATCTTGACCAATGTCACGAAGCGTGGATCGCCGTCCGCCATCGGCACACTCGCCCCTGATGAGCGATCGGACCGCGCCGCCTGATCGCGAGCCGTAAGAAAAACGCAACGAAATTCATCGCCCCGTGCGGCATCTGCGATCGTCGGGCGCGGCGGATCAGATCCACGCCTCCACCCAAAATCCATCCGTCGGTGGATGGCGTGGCGTGTTCGAGCGTCAGAAGATCGCCGCAGCAATCACAGCATTGGCGGAGCGTCGCGAGTGGCGGCGCCGCGCCGGATGATCGACTTCGGCCAAAGGACCTAGGCATCGTGGCGCTCGCCATCGCCCCCCCGGAGAGCAGCGAAACAACCGACTACTGCGCGTTGCCCTGCGGCGTCCGGATGCCGTCCAGCGTCCACGCGGTGTCGGTGAGCTTGCCGACCTTGGACGATCTTATCGGCTATGAGACCGGCGTGGCTTCGGTGATGGCGCGAACGCCTCAGGGCTATCCGCGTTTTCATGTCCATCCCTATATCTCGAAGCTCACGCGGCTGGTCGGCGGCGATAATTTCCGCCCCGAGCAGCCCATATTGGCGGTATCGTCGCAACGCGCCGCGGCCGAGCTTTGCGGCTTCGCCGGCATAGCAGAGCCGATGCTTGCCGATCTCGGCGATTTCGTCGCCCTTGCCTTGCCCGACGCGCCGGCGGCAATCGGGCGCGCTCGCGCGTTTCTCCAGCATACCGGCCACGGCATCTCCTCGCGCTGCGCCGAGGACTTCCTCATCCGTCACAAGGTGCTGACGCAGCGGCAGGCGGAGACGGCGTTCCTGGGCGCCGACCCGGCGGGGAAGGCTCGTGCCGAGATCGCACAGCTCTATGGTGCCGACGCCGGCGACGTCGCGCTCGCAAACACCGGCATGAACGCGATCTATGCCGCCTATCGGGGACTCGGCCGCATCCAGGCGGCGGAAGGACGCCACGAGTGGGTGCAATTCGGCTGGCTCTTCATGGACACGATCAAGATCATCGAGAAACTCAAGCCGGCGGGAACCAGGAGCCATGTCATCGCGTCGCCGCTCGATCTCGACCGGCTCGAGAACCTGCTCCGTTCGCGGGGCGGAAGCATTGCTGGCATCTTCACGGAAACGCCGTCAAACCCGCTCCTGCAAACTCCCGACGTCGAGCGGCTGCGCCGGCTGGCGGACCGCTACGATTGCGCGCTGGTCATCGACGCCACCCTCGGCACACCGGTCAATGTGGACGTCCTGCCGTGGGCGGACGTGGTGGTCGAGAGCCTGACGAAATATGCAAGCGGATCGGCCGACCTGATGATGGGCGCGCTGATCGTCAACCGCCGATCCCGATATGCCGGGCGGCTCGCCGCCGAGATCGGCGAATTCCTCGCCGCGCCTTACGAGCGCGACGTCCGGCGACTTGCGCATCGATTGGCCGGATATCGGGAGCGGATGCACCGGGTCAATCAGAACACGATGGCGCTGGTCGAGTTCTTCGAAGGGCGCCCGTCGGTCGGGCGCGTGCGCTGGGCCTATCAACCCGGCTCGCGCTCGAACTATGAGAAAATCCACCGCGGTCCGCAGGCGCCAGGCGGGATAATCACGCTCGAACTCACTTGCCCCCTGGCAACGATCTACGACCCGCTGCGCCTGCCGAAGGGACCGACGCTGGGCGTCGAGTTCACTCTCATCGGCCCCTATCTCTATCACTCCCACTATGACCTCGTGTCGACCGAGGAGGGTCGCAGCCATCTGCGCTCCCACGGGCTTGACCCCGATCTGCTGCGCGTCTCCGTCGGCATCGAGGACCCGCGTTGGCTCGAGCGGAGCTTTGCACAAGTCATGTAACGCCTAAGAGCGGAGGATCGCCCGTGACTTCGATTGCGCCGGTGAAAATCGATACGCTGCTGCGAGATCATTACATCGACACGCGCACGCGCCGGGGAGCCTGGCTCCAGGCGCAGCGTTTCCGCCGCGACGGCTTCCTGATGCTCAGGGAAATCGTGCCCGATTGCGTCCGTGCGGCGGTGCGCGAGGAGGTCCTGGCGCTGTTGGACCGCCACGCGGAACGACGCGACCTGCGGCTGGCCACGACCGACTACACGCCGCGCCGGATGAGCGTCGTGCCAAGCGAGACGATTGCCGCGGAGGGCGAGCTGATCGGCGCCATCTACCGATCGCCGGTGCTTCGGCGCGTGCTGGAGGAGGTGGCCGACGAAGGGATGACAAGTTGCCCTTCGAAAGACGAGGAATTCCTGATCACGCGGCAGGAACGGGTGGGCGACACGCACGGCTGGCATTGGGGCGACTACAGCTTCGCTCTCATCTGGATCATCGAGACGCCGCCGGTGGCCGATGGCGGCATGCTGCAATGCGTGCCGCACACGCGCTGGAACAAGAGCGAACCGCTCATCAACGAATACCTCTGCGAGAACCCGATAGCCACCTACGGGTTCCGCAGCGGCGACGTCTACTTCCTTCGCACCGACACGACGCTTCACCGCACGGTGCCGCTGAACCGCGAGGCGACGCGAATCATCCTGAATATGACCTGGGCAAGCCGGCAGGACATGACGAAGCCCCTGCGGGGAGACGATCGCTGGTGGGACGAGGCCTCCGTCAGTGCCGCCGCGCCCGACCGCCCGGGACGACTCGCGGTCGAATCCGTCTAGATCCGCTCATTGCCTTCAGTCAGGGAGAATCAGCATGGAGAGCTCGTTCAGATTCGAGCATACGCAAAACCCCCATGTCCGCCAGCGGCTCATCCGCGACGACAGCGATTGCAAGCGATATCTCGACGGCCTCATCGACTACATCCTCTCGCACCGCGCGGTGGAGCATCCTTTCCTGAACGATTACGCGCAAGCGGGACTCGGCAAGGAGGCCGAAGCCATTCTCTACAGCGAATGCTATTACTTTTTCCGGCATCTGCCGTTCTATATCGCCGGCATGGCAAATCAAACGCGCGACGAGATGATCTTGCGCGAGATCGTCCTCAACGTGCAGGACGAAGTCGGCGACGGCATGAGCAAGCTCGTCACGCATTCGACCATATACCGCGATTTTCTCCAGCGGATCGGAATCCCCGTCGAGCGCGTCGAGCGCTATCGCTGCCTGCCGACGACGACCGCGCTCAATGAGGGAATACGGCGGCTCTATACGGAAAGCCCCATCGTCAAGGGGCTGGGGGCGCTGTACGCGGACGAGACCATGTCGGCCACCATG
Organism: Allostellaceae bacterium; assembly: GCA_035623985.1. Taxonomy (GTDB): domain Bacteria; phylum Pseudomonadota; class Alphaproteobacteria; order ATCC43930; family CGMCC-115725; genus DAHUYF01. The sequence continues at coordinate 30,776 of DASPSJ010000026.1, forward strand.
GTCTCCAAGCTCAACGACGGCCTCAAGGCGAACGGCTACGACGAGCAGGTGCGCCATTTCTGGATGCTTCACATGGACGCGGAGGTGGGGCACAGCAACTCCGTCTTCAACGCCATCTTCCCCTATCTCGAGGATCACGGCGCAAGGCCCGAATTCCAGTCGGGCGTCGACGCCTTCCTTGACCTGGTGGAGGCCTATTGGGACGGCGTCCAATCGCTCATCGGCGAGGCGGCCGTCCCCCGCGGATGATACCCGCCGGAAGGGCCGAGAGCCGTGATTTCGGCAGGCCGAGCCGGGCCGCCACCGCGCTGCCCCATCCGGCGACAGAGTTAAGGAGCGCGCAATGGCAGATCTCAGGGAACGGGTACGAGCGCTATCGCCTGAGCGACAGTCGGTCCTGTTTCATCGGCTGATGCGGCGGCCCCGGCCCGCCGCGGCAATCGCGTTTCCGCCGCCGATGCCGGATCGCGGGGAGGCGATATTGCCGGAGCTGCAAGACCTCACCGATCAGCAGGTGACCGACGCGCTGATGAAGCTGCTCAGCGAGGAAGAGGACGGCGATTCAATGGCCGGCATGGCGCGCGGAGGCGAAGCGGCCGTCGAGGCGGTTGGCAGCGCCGCCGCCGCTTCGATCGGCGATACCAGCCAGCTTCTGCCGCTCTTGCTGGAGGGAAAAGCATGAGCGACGTTGCCAGCGTGATTGCCGGTCTCTCGGCGCGGGAAAGGCGCGAATGGCTGGACAGAATGCTGCGCGAGCAAAAGGCGCGCGCGCCGAAGACCGCCCCCTTGTCCTTCACGCAGGAGAGGCTCTGGTTTCTCGATCAGTTCCAGCCGGGAAGCCCGGTCTACAACATTCCCGGAAACTTCCCCATGCCGGGGCCGCTGAACGTTCCGGCGCTGGGAAAATCCTTCAATGAGATCGTCAGGCGCCACGAGGTGCTGCGCACCGCTTTCAAGGTGGTCGATTGGCAGCCGGTTCAGGTGGTGGCGCCGTTGCTCGTGATTCCGCTGCCGGTCATCGACCTGCGTCCCCTCGGCGACGCGGAGCGTTACGCCAAGCTGCAAGAGCTGGTCGCCGAGGAAGCTCTCCGGCCGTTCGACTTGGCGACAGGGCCGCTCATTCGCACCTCGCTGGTGCGCCTTGGCGACCAGGACCATATGGTCCTGCTGACCGTTCATCACATCGTCTGCGACGGCTGGTCGCTCAGCGTGCTGTTCCGCGAACTTGGCGCGCTCTACCAAGCCTTCGCCAGCGCCTCGCCCTCGCCGCTGCGCGAGCTGAGAGTGCAATATGCGGATTTCGCGCGCTGGCAGCGCGACTACTTGCAAGGCGAGGCGCTGGAGGCGCAGCTCGCTTATTGGCGGCGACAGCTCGCCGAAGTGCCGCCGCTGCTCGCGCTGCCCTATGACCGGCCGCGGCCGCCCGCGATGACCTTCCGCGGCGCCGCGCAGCCGGTGCGGCTCTCGCCGTCGCTGACGGCAAAGCTGCGCCAGCTCAACCACCGCGAAGGGGTCACGATGTTCATGACCCTGCTCGCCGCCTTCAACGCGCTGCTCTACCGCTACACCGGCCAGACGAAGATCGCCATCGGCACGCCGGTGGCAAATCGCGCGCGCGTCGAGTTCGAGGAGGCGATCGGCTGCTTTCTCAACATGGTGGTGTTCTGCACCGAGGTCTCGGGCGAGCAGACATTCGAAGAGCAGCTTCGCAGCGTCCGCGACGTCGCGCTCGGCGCTTTCGCACATCAGGATCTGCCGTTCGAGAAGCTCGTGGAGGCTTTGCGGCCATCGCGCGATCCCGGCTACAACCCGATCTTCCAGGTATCTTTCAACTTGCAGACGATGCAAGGACCGTCGGGCGGTGCGGCCGGCGCGCCGCCGTCCTCCCCGCCCGAGGAGGCCGACGACCTCGACGACACCCGGCCGTCGCCGGGCGTCACGCTGGGCGGCGCGCGCTTCGATCTCACGCTGTCGCTGGTGGAATACGACGATAGCGTGACCGGATGGCTCGAATACAGCACCGACCTGTTCGATCACGCGACCATTGCTCGCATGGCCGGGCACTTGAACAGAATTCTGGAGGGCGCAGCGGATAATCCCGGCGCCACGCTCTCGCGGCTGCCGCTGTTGACCCCAGCGGAATTGCGGCAGCGCCGGCGTTGGAACGAGACCGACGAGGTCGAGCAACCGAGCGAGCGCATCCATGACGGTCTCGAAGCGCAGGCGGCGCGCACGCCGGAGGCCATCGCCGTGGAGTTCGAAGGCCGCACGCTGACCTATCGCGAGCTGGACGAGCGCGCCGGCAAGACCGCACGCTATCTGCGCGCGCTCGGCGTCGAGATCGGGGCGCCGGTGGCGATCTGCCTGAACCGGTCGCCGGAGATGCTGGTCGCCATCTACGGCGTGCTGAAGGCCGGCGGCGCCTACGTTCCGCTGGATCCGACCTATCCCCGCGAGCGTCTCGCCTTCATGCTGGCCGATTGCGGCGCCGATGTGCTGCTCTCGCAGCAGGCGCTGTTGGCCGACCTGCCGCCGCATGCCGGGCGGACGGTCTGCCTTGATGCCGATTGGGGCGAGATCGACCGGCCGGGCGAGCACTGGCAGAGCCCGGACATCAGCCCCGATGCGCTTGCCTATATCATCTACACCTCGGGCTCCACCGGGGTCCCCAAGGGCGTGCTGGTCGCGCACCGCGGCGTCGTGAATTCATCGCGCACGCTGGTGCGCTACCTCGACCTCGGACTCGGCCAGCGCATGCTTCAATTCGCCTCGCTGAGCTTCGACGTCTCGGTGTTCGAGTTCGTCCCGGCGCTGATGTCCGGCATGACGCTGTGCCTGGCGCGCAAGGAAGCGCTGTTGCCCGGCCCCGGACTGATCCGCCTGCTGCGCGATCTGCGCATCAACGTCGTGACGCTGCCGCCCTCCGTGCTGGCGGTGCTGCCGATCGCGGACCTGCCCGACCTGACCACGCTGCAGGTTGCGGGCGAGGCTTTTTCCGCCGATCTGGTGGCGCGCTGGAGCGGCGGGCGTCGCTTCTTCAACGCCTATGGCCCAACCGAGGGCAGCATCTGGACAGCGGGCGCGTTCCTCGACGGAACTCGGCGCCCGGTCATCGGCCGCCCGATTCCGAACAGCCAGATTCATCTGCTTGACCAGCATCTGGAGCCGGTGCCGGTCGGCGTCACCGGCGAGCTCTATATCGGCGGCATCGGCGTCACGCGCGGCTATCTCGGGCGACCGGAGGCTACGGCGGCCAATTTCATCCCCGATCCCTTCTCGGCCCGGGCCGGAGCGCGGATGTATCGCACGGGAGACCTCGCGCGCTATCTCGCGGACGGCACCATCGAATACGTCGGACGAGCCGATCACCAGGTCAAGCTGCGCGGCTTCCGCATCGAGCTGGGCGAAATCGAAGCCGCTCTTGCGCGATACCCGCACATAAGCCACGCCGCCGTCGTGCTGCGCGAGGAGCGCTCGGGCGACCGCCGGCTGATCGCCTATCTGGCGGCGCGGGCCGGCGGCGAGATTTCCACCGCCGATTTGCGCCGCTTCCTGCGAGAGACGCTGCCCGAGCACATGATCCCGGCGAATTTTGTCGTTGTCGACGCCATTCCGCTTACCTCCAACGGCAAGATCGATCGCGCCGCGCTGCCCCATCCCGATGCCGTCCGCCCGGAGCTTTCGCAGTCCTTCGTCGCGCCGCAGACGCCGCTTCAGCAGGTGCTTGCGCGCATCTGGGAGGACGTCCTCAATATTCGCGGCATCGGCATCGCCGACAATTTTTTCGAACTGGGCGGACATTCCCTGCTGATCAGCCGGCTCGTATCGCGCATACGCGAGTCCTTCGGCGTCGAGATCGCCATGCGTCGCGTGTTCGAGTGCCCCACCATCGCGGACTTGGCCCGGGGTCTCGCCGAGGACGGCGTGCAAGGGGACGCGCTGGACAAGACCGCGCAAGCGCTGATCGAGGCGGCAGCGGTCGAGGCGGATGCGGCGAGACCGTCCGATCACAACTGGAGAGTGCTGTGACCTCGCCCGAGGGATTCCAACTTTCGCCGCAACGGCGCGCGCTCTTCCAGAAAGAGGGGGTACCGCGCGCCAATGGCGTGATGCTCGAACGTCGATCGCGTCAGCGGATGGCGCCGCTGTCCTTCGCCCAGGAGCGGCTGTGGTTTCTCGATCAATTCCAGGCCGACCGCTCGGTCTACAACATTCCCGGCAATTTCCAGCTACCCGGCGCTTTGCATCTGCCGGCGCTGCATGCCGCCTTCAACGAGGTCGTTCGACGCCACGAGGCGCTGCGCACGACGTTCCCGGTGATCGACGGGAAACCGGTGCAGCTCATTGCGCCGAGCGCGCGGTTGAGTCTGCCGCTGCGCGACCTGCGCGCCCTCCCTGTCGAGCGAAGGGAGGCAGAGACCGCCCGGTTGGCGGCCGAGGAAAGAAGCCGGCCCTTCGACTTGATGCGGGATCTGCCGTTGAGGGTGCAGCTCCTGCGGGTCGCCGATGAGCTGCATCTGGTGCTCTTGACGATGCACCACATCGTCTCCGACGCCCGCTCGATGGAAATCTTCTTTTCGGAGTTATCGACGCTCTATCGGGCCTATGCGCAGGGCAGCGCATCGCCGCTGCCGGAGCCGCCGGTCCAATACGCGGATTTCGCCGAATGGCAGCGCGATTGGCTCTGCGGCGAGGTCCTGGACGAGCAGCTTGCGTTCTGGCGCCGGCAGCTTTCGGGCGCGCCGCAGGTGATCGGCCTTCCGACCGATCGGCCGCGGCCGCCGGTTCAGCGGCACCGCGGCGCGCTGCAGGCCTTCAGGCTGTCGCGTCGGCTGGTCGAGGAGCTGCGCGCGCTCAGCATTGCCGAGGGCGCAACGCTGTTCATGACGATGCTGGCCGGCTTCCTGACCCTGCTCCACCGCTACAGCGGCGAGACCACCCTCTGCGTCGGAACGCCCATCGCCAATCGCGATCGCGCCGAGCTGGAGAGTCTGATCGGCCTCTTCGTGAATACCGTTGTGCTGCGCGTGGATCTGCGCGGGGATTTGAGCTTCCGCGCGCTGATCGCGAGCGTCCGCGAGACGGCGCTCACGGCCTACAGCCATCAGGATCTCCCGTTCGAGAAGCTGGTGGAGGAACTCCATCCGCAGCGCAGCATGGGCCACAATCCGCTGTTCCAGGTCATGTTCACGCTGCAGAGCGCGCCCGCAGCAGCCGTGGAACCGGTGTCGGCGGATCCGGCGTCGGCCGACAGGGAGGAGCCGTTGAGCGTAACGCCGTCGACGGCGAAGTTTGATCTCAATCTTTCGCTGGTGCAGTGCGGTCAGGATTTGACCGGCGCCATCGAGTACAACACCGACCTGTTCGACGATGCGACCATCACACGGATGGTCGGTCATCTGCTGATGCTGCTCACGGCCGCCGCGGCGCAGCCGAATGCGCAACTGGCGGACCTGCCGCTGCTCATGGACGCGGAGCAGCAGCAGCTTGCGCGCTGGAATGCGTCGGCCGAGACCTGCCCCGCCGTGGGCGGCATCCACCGCCTGGTGGAGGATCGGGCAGCCCGAACGCCCGCCGCGCCGGCGCTCTGCGCCGACGGGCGCGAGATCAGCTACGGGGAACTTAACCAGCGCGCGGACCGGCTGGCGCGGCGGCTGCGGCGGCTCGGTTGCGGGCCGGACATGGCGGTGGGGATCTTTGGCGACCGGTCGATCGAGACATTCATCGGCCTGCTCGGGGTGCTCAAGGCCGGGGGCGCGTCCTTGCCGCTCGATCCGACCTATCCCGCGCAGCGCCTTGCCTTCATGCTTGCCGATTCCGGCGCGCCGCTGCTGGTTACGCAGAAGCGGCTGGTCGCCAACCTGCCGCCGCATCAGGCATTCGTGGTCTGCGTCGACGAGGACGAGGACGAGGACGCGGCGGCTTCCGATGAAGCCGCGGCAGGTCCGACGCCGGCGCTCGACGGCGATCGGCTCGCCTATATCATCTACACCTCCGGCTCGACCGGACGACCCAAGGGCGCGGCCGTGACGCACCGCACCCTGCTCAACCTGATCTTGTGGCAGATGGTCCGCTCCCGCTGCCCGGAGGGACGGACGCTCCAATATGCCCCCCTGAGCTTCGACGTGGCGCTTCAGGAAATTTTCGCGACCTGGTGCGCCGGCGGCTGCCTGGTGCTCATCGACGAGACCGACCGGTGCGACATGCGGCGATTGCCGCGTCTGTTGCGCGAGGCGGCGATCGAGCGATTGTTCCTGCCCTATGTCGCGCTGAAGCAACTGGCGGAGAGCGTCGACCAGGACGATCTGCTTCCCAGCGAGTTGCGCGAGGTGATCACCGCCGGCGAGCAGCTCCGCATCACGCCGGCGATCCGGAGGTTCTTCGCCCGCCTGCCCCAATGCACGCTGGCGAACCAATATGGGCCGTCGGAAACCCACGTCGTTTCCGAATTTGTCCTCCCGCCGGCGCCCGCGTCTTGGCCGGTATTGCCGCCGATCGGCCGGCCTATCGCCGCCACCCAACTCCATGTGCTGGACGATCGGCTGAGGCCGGTGCCGATCGGCGTTCCCGGCGAGCTGTACGTTGGCGGCGTCCCGCCGGCGCGCGGCTATCTCGGTCGACCCGCGGCGACGGCCGAAAGCTTTGTGCCGAATCCCTGGGCCGCGCCGGGAACGCGGCTTTATCGCACGGGCGATCTGGCGCGTTATTTGCCGGACGGCAATCTCGAGTTCCTCGGCCGCCGCGACGACCAGCTCAAGATCCGCGGTCATCGCATCGAGCCGGGCGAGGTCGAGGTGGCACTGAGCCAAGCGCCAGGGGTGCGGGCCGCGACTGTGGCATGCCGCACCGATCCTGCGGGCGAGTTGAGTTTGGTGGGATATCTGGTGGCCGAGGGGGAGCCATCGATCGAGGAGATACGCGGCCACCTGCGCCGATCTCTGCCGGAGTACATGGTGCCGTCGAGCTTCATCCAATTGCCCTACCTTCCCATGACCCCGAGCGGGAAAGTCGATCGCCGCGCCCTCGTGGCGCTCGATGGCACGCGCCTGGGCATCGAGCGGCCCTTCGCGGCGCCGCGCACCTCCCTGGAGCAGCGGCTTGCGGAGATCTGGCGCGGCGTCCTCGGTGTCGAGCGCATTGGCGTATCGGACAATTTCTTCGACTTGGGCGGCCACTCGCTCAGCGCAACCCGCGTGGTCGCTCGGATCCGCGATCTCTTCGACATCGAGGTGCCGCTGGTTCGCATCTTCGAGCAGCCGTCGATCGCGGGACTGGCCTGCGCGCTGATCGAAGCCGAACTCGCCCGCGACGAGAGCCCCGAGATGGTTACGGAGGTCGAAGCGCTTTCGGATGAAGAGGCGGCCGTCCTCTCCCGAGAAGAATGGACTATCCCCGCGACAGAGCGATAGGAGCGTCATGTGGCTAGGAAACCCCCCAACACACGTCCGCCCAGCACTTCGCAACCCTCGGGCAAGCTGACCCCGGCCGAGTTGGCGCTGCAGCAATACGCGCAGCGGACGAACGAAGCCTGGCAAACGATGTCCCAACGCAGCCAGGAGGCGCGCAGCAACTATGCGCGGGCCTTGGTCGAACGGCGAGCCGGTCACGCCCGCGGCGAGGCCGCAGAAGCGGTTCACCGGGCCTATCTCGATCACTTCCTCGCGTTACAGGCGGCGGGGGCGGCGGGTTGGACGCCCGAAGCCAGCGAGAAGGTCAAGGAAGCGCATACGCGCCATGTCGAGGCGTATAAGGCAGTGGTCACCGCCGGCGAGGAACTCGGCAAGGGGTGCTGGGAGCTTTACACCAACCTCGTCGGCGAGCTGCAGGCGATCCTCGCCGAGGCGCAAGGAAACCAGGAGGCGGCCTATCACGCCTTCCTCGCATCGCAGCAGGAGGCGTGGGCCGGATTGGATCCGAGCGCGCTTTCGCCGGCGGAATTGCTCGCGCTGGCGAGGGGACTGGCAAACGTTGCCGCGCACGCGCAGGTCAGCCAACTGAGCCGGCGGCCAGCGGCCCCCGCGGCGGAGAAGAGCAATGCGCCAGAGTGACGAGCTGGACCGGCGAAGCCATGTCGTCGTGGCCAATGGCGAAGGGCAGTATGCCCTCTGGCCAGCGGGCCGGACGCCGCCGGAAGGCTGGCAGCAAGTCGCCGGGCCCGACGACAAAGGACGCTGCCTGGAATGGGTTCGCGAGCATTGGACGGACTTGACGCCGCTCAGCCTTCGCCGTCCGGCGGGATGATGAGCGATCCCGCCGACTGGATCGTTCAGGTTACGCGGCCGCCGCGAGCCGACGTACAGCTCCTGTGTCTGCCGCATGCCGGCGGCGGCATCAGCAGCTTCCGCGATTGGCCCGGGCACCTTCCGGCCCGGATCGGACTCTCCCTCGTGCAACTGCCGGGACGGGAATCGCGCCTGCGAGAGGCGCCAATCCGCGACGGCGCGGTGCTGGTGGAGCGGCTGGCGCGGAGCCTTCTGCCGCAGCTTGATCGGCCCTTTGCGCTTTACGGACACAGCTTTGGCGCTCTGCTCGCCTTCGAGCTGGCGCGGCATTTGCGCGCCCGCGCCTGGCCGCGGCCGCGCCATCTCTTTGTGTCGGGATTCCGCGCGCCGCACCTGCCGCGCAGGGAGCTCGCGCTCGCCTTGCTTCGCGACGATCATCTGGCCTGGGCGGTTCAACGCCACTACAACGGCATTCCCGCCGCCGTGGCGAGCGACGGCACGCTGATGAAGCTTCTACTGCCGGCATTGCGTGCCGACTTGGCGTTGGAGGAAGGCTATTCCTATCGCGACGAACCTCCGCTTTCGTGTCCGATCTCCGCCTTCGGCGGCATCGACGATCGCAGCCTCGGGCGCGCAGACCTGCAGTCGTGGAAAACTCATACGCAGGGGCGGTTTCGCCTGCGCATGCTGGCGGGAGGTCACTTCTTCCCGCCGGCCTCGCAAAAGGCGCTGCTCGACGCCGTCGTCGATGACCTGACGAAAGCCGCCTAGAAGAGCGAGGTGCGGCAATACCGACGCCGACGCCAGCGCGGTAAACGCCGGGGACGAGATCAAGATTGTTCTTGACGAGGCAGATGCCACCCATGTGGTTCGCGTTGAAAGAGACGATCCCGCGCTTTCTCGACACCCGCCGACCAGGGGATGCGAGCGACTGCGAGGATTTCATGGAGACCACACTCGAGGCCATCGGCGACGTCACGGGCAGATGCGCGTTGATCCTGGGGAGGGACGGGCTCGAGATCATGTGCTCGCTGCTCCGCAGAGGCGTGATCGAGGCGACAGCGCAACGCCGCTCCGACGGTCCGACGCCTAGGCGCGTCAATTTGGCCGTCGTGTCGCCCTTGGATCATGCTCGGCAGGCGCCGCGGCTCATCGCCTATGCCAGACGGGCGCTGGCGTCGGGCGGCTGGATCATCATTCGTCTTGCCGCTGATCGGAACCTCGAGCTCAACAACGCGACGGAGACCGCATTGGCCGTGCATGGCTTCAGCGCAAGAAGGCGGAGAAGCGCGCGAGGATGTTTGCTGCTTTACGGCGAGGCGCCGCCGCTCGGTCTGAGACCGCTGCCCAACGTCGCGCTGGCGCAGACCTTCCGCCGCCGCGGTCTCCCGCCGCGCGCCTCTCTCGACTTACTCGACGCGACGCCATGACTCCCGCCGTCGTCCTGCTGATGCAGGTCTTTGCCATTGTCGTGGTCCCGTGCGCCGCCCTGACCGGCTGCCGCCTGCGCGGCGTCATACCTTTGGTCGTCATGCAGATCCTGGTCGGGATCGCCCTGGGACCTTCCGTCCTCGGTCGGCTTGCGCCCGGCATATCCATGCCGTTCCTGAATCGCGATGCCCTTTTGCCTCTCTCCGGCATCGCTTCGATCGCGGTCTTGCTCTTCGGCTTCATCACCGGCCTGCATTTCGAGCCGATAACGCTCCGCGCCCGGCGCGGCGCCTTCGCCGGTATCGCGTTTGCGAGCTTTGCGGTGCCGACGCTCTCCGGCACGCTTGCCGGTTTCTGGTTGGCGCTGCGCCATCCCGGCGAGCTTACGGCGAACGTCGATCCGCTGGCGTTCGCGATGGCGATCGGCGTCTGCACGGGGATCACGGCGCTTCCCGTGCTGAGCGCCATCCTGCGCGAGATGGATTTGCTCGGCAGCCGTATCGGCCAAATCGCGCTGGGGATCGCCGCCATCAACGATGGAGCGCTGTGGATCTGCCTGGGCTTGGTGATGGCCGCCGTGACCGGGCGTTCGAGCGGCGTGCGGAGCGCGCTCGCCGTGTTCGCGATCGTGCCGTGCCATGTCGCTGCCATGGCGGGGATTGCGCGACCGCTGCTCCGTCGGATGGCGGGCGCGCTCGCGGGAGACGAACGGCCAAGCGAGAGCGTCTTCATCGCCGTCTATGCCGTCGCCATTGGCTCGGCGCTGGTGACGGAGGCGCTCGGACTGCACTATTTGCTTGGCGCTTTCATCGCGGGCGCGATCGTGCCGCGCGAGTTGCGCCGGCCGATCATCGATCGGCTGCAGCCGATGACGATCGGCGTGTTGATGCCTTTCTTTTTTGCGCTGGTGGGGCTGCGGACATCGATCAATTTCGCCTCCTCCGACTTTTTCGAGATCTTCGCGGTCGCAACGGCGGCGGCGGTCATCGGCAAGCTTGGCGGTACTGCTCTTGCCGCTCGCCTCGCCGGCGAATCCTGGCCGGAGGCGCTCGGTCTCGGCGCGCTCGTTCAGACCAAGGGCTTGATGGAAGTGGTGGTGCTGACCATTCTGCTCGACAATGCGATCATTTCCCCGCAGGTGTTCTCGGCGCTCATCCTGATGGCCTTGGCGACCACCGCGCTGGCCGCGCCGCTGGCTCGGGCGGTGATGTCGCAGCACCTTGACCGGCCATTGAAATCCTGCCGCCAAGCGCTCCGGGCAGGCAACGCCGTACAGCTTGAGTGAGGCCGGGGCAACCGACGGCTCGCGCGTTCCGACGATCCCGTCGGCAACGCGGCGGTGCGGCGCGAACCGCCCATCGTCGGATCGGAGGGGGAGGAGCGGCCGTCAGGCTCCCTTGCCGTTGCCGCGACCAATCTCTTCCAAAGCGGCGGCATCGCGGATGATGATCCAGCCTTCTTCGAGCTGGATGACGCCGCGGCGGTTCCATTCCCTGAGGCAGCGATTGACGCTTTCGCGGGTGCCGCCGATCATGGCGCCAAGCTCTCGCTGCGACAGCGCCACCTTGGCTCGGGGGGCGCCGCCGGCGACGCGCAGCAGCGCTTTGGCCAGGCGCATGGGCAGGCCGAGAAAAGCGATCTCGCCGATCTGCTCGTCGGTGCGGCGCAGGCGCTCGCACAGCACTTCGAGCAGTTTGATCGCAACGGCGGGATGGCGCTCGAGCACGCTCAGCATATCGCGGCGCTCGAGCACCAGCAGGTCGCAATTGGTGAGGGCGGCGGCGTCGGCGCTGCGCTCGCGGCCGTCGAGCAGCGCCATCTCGCCGAACACCTCGCCGCTGCCGAGATCGGCCAGCACGATCTCCTTGCCGTCGGAAGAGGGAGCGGTGATGCGCACGGTGCCGGCGAGTACGGCCATCATGCTCTGCCCAGGCGAGGCGACGCGGAAAATGACCTCGCCGGCGGCGAAGCGCCGGCGATGCGCGCGCCCGGCCAGGAGCCGCAACGCCGGCTCATCGATTGTGGCAAAAAGGGGACATCGCCGCAGCAAGCGGCTGGCATCCTCGCGCGATGGGTCCGGCGAATGCGGCAAGCAGCACCCCTTAGAGTCATTGTTGCACCGCAGCCGCGGCTTCGTCCAGCGCCGTCCGCGGCGGCTCAGGCCGGCGGCCTGGCGGCCCGGCGCGCCTCCTCTTCGATCAGCGCCTTTTTCGAGGGCTTGCCGATCAGCGTCTTGGGCAGGCTGGCGCGGAACTCGAACAGCTTCGGCATCTCGATCGTCGACAGCTTGCCTTTGAGGAAGGCGCGCAGCTCCGCTTCGTCGAGGCTGGCGCCGGGCACCGGCGCGACATAGGCCTTCACCGTCTGGCCGCGATAGGGATCGGCGACCGAAATGACGATGCATTCGGCGACCTTGGGATGTTGATAGATCGCTTCCTCGACATTGCGCGGATAGATCTTGTAGCCGCCGGCAATGATGATGTCCTTGATGCGGTCGACGAGAAAGAGATACCCGTCGGGGTCGATATAGCCGACATCGCCGGTGCGCAGCCGTCCGTCGCTCAGCACCTCGGCGGTCGCCTGCGGCTTGCGCCAATATCCCGCCATCACCTGAGGCCCGCACACCACCACCTCGCCGCGCTCGCCCTGCGGCATGGGCCGCGCGGGATCGTCGAGCGCGACGATCTCGATGACGGTGCCGGGCACGGGCAGCCCAACCGAGCCCGGCTTGTTGACGCCGCGCAGCGGATTGCAGGTGGCTACCGGCGAAGTCTCCGACAGGCCATAACCCTCGACGACGATGCAGCCCGTCACCGTCTCGAATTTGTGCTTGACCTCGACCGGCAGCGGCGCGCCGCCACAGAGGCAGAATTTGAACGAGGTGAGATCGATCTTCGCGGCGGCGGGATCGGTGTAGATCGCGGTGAAGAGCGTCGGCACGCCGGGCATGGTGGTCGGGCGCTTGCGGCGGATGGCGGCGAGCAGCGTCTTGATCTCGAAGCGCGGCAGCAGAATGATCTCGGCGCCCGCCGCGACGGCGAAATTCATCGCCACCGTCATGGCAAAGACATGGAAGAACGGCAGCACCGCCAGGACTCGCTCGTGACCGGGCTCCACATGGGGAAACCAGGCGAGGCATTGGCGCGCATTGGTGACGACATTGCGGTGGGTCAGCATCGCGCCCTTGGGCACGCCGGTGGTGCCGCCGGTATATTGCAGCACGGCGAGATCGCTCGCCGGCTCGACCGGCGCCGGCGTGAACACGCCGTTGTTGTCGATGAGCTCGGCGAAGGCGAGATGCGCTTCGTCGCGCGGCACACGGGCCGTGTCGGCGCGCTTCAGCAGGCGATAGAGCACGCTCTTCGCCACGGGCAGGATATCGGCCATCGGGCAGAGCACGATCTTGCGCAGGCCGGAAGAGCCGAGCAGCGGCGCCAGCAGGGCGTAATGCGCCTTGAGGTCGAGCGTCAGTATCACCTCGGCCCCGGCATCCTCGACGAGATGGCGGACTTCCGGCGGCGCATAGAGCGGATTGAGATTCACCACCGTGCCGCCGAGCGCGAGGATGGCGTAATAGGCGATGACGTAATAAGGGCAGTTCGGCAGCATCAGCCCGACGCGCGTGCCCTTCCCCACCCCGATCGCGGCGAAGCCCTTGGCGGCGCGGCGGACGAGCGCGCCGATTTCGGCGTAGCTATAGCCCTTGCCGAGGAAATCGAGGCAGGGACGGTCGCCGAAATGCCGGGCGCTGTCCTCGAGCATGCGATAAACCGGCTCGTCGGCAAAGCGCGTATGCCAATCGATGTCCGCCGGATAGGCCTTGAGCCAAGGCCACCGCGTCTCGATTTCCACCTTTGCTTCCATCCGATCTCCCAGACAGGCCTCCGAAGCCTAACCGGTTGCAACCTCGGGCGGCAATGCCGGTCACGTCGTTTCCCGTCTAATGCGCGAGAAGCACCGGCATGGTGGCTTCCATGATGATGTGGCGCGTGGCGCCGCCGAAGATCATCTGGCGCAAGCGGCTCTGGGTATAGGCGCCCTTGACCATGAGGTCGGCGCCGATCGCCTTGGCCTCGTCGATGAAGACTTCGCCGGGGGTGCGGTCGCGCGGCGTCACGTGCCGGGCAAGCGTGGCAATGCCGTGGCGCGCCAAGGTCTGGGCAAGATCCTCGCCCGACGGCCCCGGCGTCATGGCGCCCTCGACGCTCACCACCTGTACGGTCTGGGCGCGCTGCAAGAAGGGCATGGCGAAGGCCACGGTGCGCGCCGTCTCGGTGCTGCCGTTCCAGGCGACGAGCACGCGCTCGCCGATCGAGGCGAGCGGCACGGGCGGCGCCATCAGCACCGGCCGGCCGCTCTCGAACAGTGCATCCTCGAGCGTCGCCTCGGCCAGCGAAGCGAGCTTGGCCGGGCGCTCGACGATAACGAGATCGAAGACGCGGCCCAGACTGCCGACGACGGCGTTTTGCCGGCCCGCTTCTTCGCGCCATTCGGCGCTGGGGCCGTTGTCCGCCGGCAGTCCGAGCGGAACGCCGTGCTGGCGCATAAAGGAGGAGAAGAGAGCGTGCGCCTGCTCGCGCCTGTCCTGGCCTTCGCGCTCCAAGGTACGGTCGACCTCGGAAGAGATCGAAAAGCCCATCTCGCCGCCAAACACCACCGCGTATTCGGCGGTGAGCGCATTCAGGCCAGTAATGCGGCTGTTGAAGCGCCTGGCGACCAGCAGCGCCGTCTCGAGCAATGGCGCCGCCGTGCCGTCGCTGACCACGGCCAACAGGGTTCTCATGCCGACCTCGCCTCTTTCAACAGCTCTTCGGGTCCGCCCTATTTTCTATCAATTATACCGCTTACCGGTGCGGCACAAAAGCGCCGCGGTTGCGTGGCGATGAGGCGGGGCTGCCGATGCCGGCCGGCCATGCACCCCGATGGCCGCGGTACTACGCCCCATGACCCGACAAGACGGCCACCGCCCGGTCGACGACGTGGCGAAAGGCGTCATCGAAGGAGACGCCGCGGAGGTGCCAACGATAAGCCCGCCCCCGCCAGGAGAAATGCCAGCGCGCGGTCCAGCCCAGCGCCGCCTCGGTCCAGACGAGGGTGCCGGCGAGCGCGGCCTCGCCGCCGCTCTCCCGGGCGAGAGCGCGCCGGCGCGAGGAGCCCATTGCGGCAAGCCGGCGATAGGTGACGTGCCGGGCAGAGAGCACCGCCGCCTGCGGCAGCAGCAGGACAAGGCCGCGCCGCGCCGCCGCTGCCGCAAGCGATTGCCGCTGCCCGAGGCCGCGCTCGCCATCCTCCGCCAGAACATAGGCGGCCGTCGCGTCGCGCACGCCGAGCAGAACGGCGAGCCGCGGCCTCGGCTCCGGCCAGGGCGCGAGAGCAAGAGAGCGCAGCGCGGCATCGATCTTCCAGGGATCGAAGGTGACGGTGAGATCGAAGGGCCGGTCGCGCGTTCCCTGCTCGTCATGGACGGGGATGCCTTGCATGCGGTCCCGATAGTCGAAGCCGGCGACGAAGCTTGCGGCCTTCTCTTTCAGCGGCACGAGCCGGGGATCATCGATGAGGCGCGGCTCGCCCGACACCTTCACCAGCACCGCCTCCAGGCAGAGAGCAAAACCACGCGCGCGTTCCGCCGCGCCTTGGCCGGTGACGATCGCCTGCGTCCGATAGAGGTCATCGGCGGCGGCGCTTTTGCCAAGGGCTGCGAAAGCGATGGCGAGCGCCAGGACATAACGGCAAGCCGCAAGGCATCGCATGTCGGCAGTCTGCCGCCGCGCGCCTCGCGGTTCAATCCTAAGACCGAAAGAGCATGTCTGCCACCGCCGCTGGCCGCATTGACACGCCCGCCAGGGGACGGCTTAGCTGCGCCAGCATCCTCCCGCCGCATCAGGAGCCCTGGATGAGCGATCCGATCGGCCTTGCCCGCGGTCTTACCAATTATGGCGACCCGGATTTCGCGCTCTATCTCAGGCGCTCCTTTGCCAAATCCATGGGCTATTCGCAGGCCATGCTGGCAAAGTCGGTGATCGGCATCGCCAACACCGCGAGCGGCTTCAACAATTGCCACCGGCTGGTGCCGGAGCTGATGGAGGCAGTGACGCGCGGCGTGCTGGCGGCGGGGGCGCTGCCGATGGCGTTTCCGACGATCTCGCTGGGCGAAGTGTTCCTCAACCCCACCAGCCTGATGTTCCGCAACCTCATGGCGATCGATACCGAGGAGATGATCCGCGCCCAGCCGATGGACGCGGTGGTGCTGATCGGCGGCTGCGACAAGACGGTGCCGGCGCAGCTCATGGGCGCGGCCTCGGCCAATCTGCCGGCAATCCAGCTCGTCACCGGGCCGATGATGACCGGTCCCTGGCGCGGCGAGCGGCTCGGCGCCTGCACCGATTGCCGGCGCTTCTGGGCGCGCTTCCGCGGCGGCGAGGTGAGCCGCCAGCAGATCGAGGAGATCGAGGGCAGCCTCGCCACCACCGCCGGAACCTGCGCGGTGATGGGCACGGCGAGCACCATGGCGTCGATCGCCGAGGCGCTGGGCATGATGCTGCCGGGCACCGCGGCGATCCCCGCCGTCCATGCCGACCGGTTGCGCGCCGCTGAAGCGACCGGCGCGGCGGCGGTGGCGCTGGCGCGGCAGAAGCTTACCCCCGACCGGATCATTACGGCTAAATCGATAGACAACGCGCTGCGCGTGCTGCTGGCGATCGGCGGCTCGACCAACGCCATCCTGCATCTTGCGGCGATCGCCGGGCGGGTCGGCATCGACATTCCGCTGGAGAAGCTCAATGCGCTCAGCGACACGACGCCGGTGCTAGTCGACCTCAAGCCGACCGGACCGCATTACATGGAGGATCTCTTCGCCGCCGGCGGCATCGGCGCCGTACTGCGCGAGCTGAAGCCGCTGCTGCATCTCGACTGCCTCACCGTCACCGGCGAGAGCCTCGGCGAGCGGCTGGCGCAGAGCGAGGGCGCCTTCGTCAACCGCGCGGTGGTGCGCCCGCTCGACGCGCCGCTGCAGCCGCAGGGCGGGCTCGTCGCGCTTTTCGGCTCGCTGGCGCCGCGCGGCGCCATCCTCAAGCGCTCGGCCGCCGATGCCCGACTGTTCGAGCGCCAGGGCCGCGCCGTGGTGTTCACCTCGCTCGAAGATCTCGCGGCGCGCATCGACGATCCCGCGCTCGAGGTGACGCCGGACGATTTCCTGGTGCTGCAGAATGCCGGCCCGACGAGCCCCTCGGCCATGCCCGAGGCCGGCTATCTGCCCATCCCCGGCAAGCTCGCGCGCGCCGGCGTCAAGGACATGGTACGCATCTCCGACGCGCGCATGAGCGGCACCGCCTACGGCACGGTGGTGCTGCATGTGACCCCCGACGCGGCGAGCGGCGGACCGCTGGCGAAGCTGCGCAGCGGCGATCTCATCCGGCTTTCGGTGAAGGAGCGGCGGCTCGACCTGCTGGTCGACGCTGCCGAGCTGGCGCGGCGATCGGTCCCGCCGCCTTTCGCGCCGGCGCGCGGCTATGCCCGGCTCTACCGCGAGCAGATCCTGCAGGCCGATCAGGGCTGCGATTTCGCTTTCCTGCGCTCCGCGCCGCCCGCGGGCTGAGCCGCGACGATCGGCAGCCGGGCACACATGCCGTTCCTCTACACCTTCGTCTCGCTGCTCGCCGCCGCGGTCGTCGCCGTGCCGCTGGCGAAGCGCCTGGGACTCGGCAGCGTGCTGGGATACCTCGCCGCCGGGCTGGTCATCGGCCCCGCCGGGTTCGACCTCGTCGGCGATGTCGAGAGCGTCAGCGAGATCTCGGAGCTCGGCGTCGTCATGCTGCTCTTTCTCATCGGGCTGGAGTTGCGCCCGCAGCGGCTCTGGGTCATGCGGCGCTCCGTGCTGGGGCTCGGGGCGGTGCAGGTCGTGGTCACCGGTGCGGTTCTCTTCGCCATCGCCCGCTTGCTGTCGCTGCCCTGGCCCGCGGCGCTGGTGGTGGGGTTCAGCCTGGCGCTGTCATCGACCGCGATCGTGCTGCCGATGCTTGCCGAGCGCGAGCTGCTCACCGGCCAAGTCGGGCGCGACGGCTTCGCCGTGCTGCTGTTCCAGGACATCGCCGTCATTCCGGTGGTGGCACTGCTGCCGGTGCTCAACGGCGATTTCAGCGGGGTGACGGAGCACAGCGCCTGGCTTGCGATCCTGCGCGCGGCAGGCGCGCTGTTCATCGTCCTCGTCGGCGGCCGCTACCTGATCCGGCCGATCTTCCGCCTGGTAGAAGGCGCCAAGACGCCCGAAATCTTCACCGCCACGGCATTGGTCATCGTCGGCGGCACCGCGGCGCTGGTCAGCACCGTCGGCCTCTCCATGTCTCTCGGCGCCTTCATGGCCGGCGTGCTGCTGTCCGATTCCGAATACCGCCATGAGCTGCAAGCCGATATCGAGCCGTTCGAGGGGCTGCTGCTCGGCGTCTTCTTCATCTCCGTCGGCATGTCGACCAATCTCGACCTGCTCGCCGCCTCGCCCGGCTTCGTGCTGGCGGCCGCGGCGGGGCTGCTGCTGATCAAGGCGGCGATCTCGTTTGGACTGGCGCTCGCCGCGGGGCATGACCGGCTCAACGCCGTGCGCTTTGCGGCGGCACTGCCGCAGGCCGGCGAGTTCGGTTTCGTGCTGTTCACCGCGGCGCTGGCCGAGGGGCTGCTTTCGCCGGCGCATGCCGATCTCGCCATGCTCGTCGTCACGCTCTCCATGGTCGCGTCGCCGCCGCTCTTTGCGCTCGAGGAACGCTTCCTGGCGCCGCGCCTGGAAAAAGCGCCAGCGCGCGCCTTCGATCCGATCGACGGACCGGCGACGCCGGTGATCATCTGCGGCTTCGGCCGCTTCGGCCAGGTGATCGGCCGCATCCTGCGCCTCAAGAAGATCGCCTTCACCGCCCTCGACAGGAATGGCGAGCAGATCGACCTGGTGCGACGCTACGGCACCGTCGCCTATTACGGCGATCCGGCGCGGCTCGACGTGCTGCGCTCGGCAAAAGCGGCGGAGGCCCGGCTGATCGTGGTGGCGCTCGACGACGTCGCGCAATCGCTGAAGGTGGTCGAGCACGCCAGGCGGCACTTCCCCAACCTCACCATCCTGGCGCGCGCGCGCAACCGGCGCCACGCGCATCTGTTGATGGATCAGGGGGTGACGCAGATCGTGCGCGAGACCTATCATTCGAGCCTGCGGCTCACCGAGCTGGTGCTGGAGGAATTGGGCATGGATGCCGCCGAGGCGGAACGCACCGTGCGCCTTTTCCGCGAGCATGACGAACGCCTGATGATCGATCAGCACGGCATCTATGACGACGAGAAGCAGGTGATCCAGACAACGAAGCAGGCGATGGTCGAGCTCAGCGGCCTGCTCGAGGCGGACCGGGGAGCGGACCCGTGAGCGTCCGCGCGACGCGGTGTTGTCGCAGCGCCGGGCTCGCGCCATAAATCCGCGCCAAACCAGCGGAGGAAGCCATGAAGACCTTTACGCCCGCCACCGTCGCGGCACCCGCCGGCCCCTACAGCCACGGCGTCGAGATCGCCGGCAATGCCCGCATCCTCTACCTCGCGGGCCAGATCGGCGTCGCGCCCGACGGCACGCTGCCGGCGGATTTCGAGGGCCAGGCGGATCAATGCTGGAAGAACATCAAGGCGGTCCTCGCCGCCGCCGGCATGGGCGTGGAGAACCTGGTGAAATGCACGCATTTCCTGACGAGCCAGGAGCATGTTGCCGCCTATGGCAAGGTGCGCACGCGCCATCTCGGCGAGGCGCGGCCAGCCTCGACCTTGCTGGTCATCAGCGCGCTGGCCCGGCCGGGCATGCTAGTCGAGGTCGAGGCGATCGCCGCCAAGGGCTGATCCCATGGCGCGTTTCGACCTGGTGCTGCGCGGCGGACAGGTGATCGACGGCACCGGCGCCGCCGCTATCGGCGCCGACGTGGCGGTCGCCGGCGACCGCATCGCCGCCATCGGCCGCCTGCCGCCCGGCAGCGGCCGGCAAGAGATCGACGTCGCCGGCCTTGCCGTGGCGCCGGGCTTCATCGACGTCCACACCCATGACGACCGCGCGCTGCTGTCGCAGGGCGAGATGACGCCCAAGGTCAGCCAGGGCGTCACCACCGTCATCGCCGGCAATTGCGGCGTGAGCCTCGCCCCGATGCAGCCGAACCGGCCGCTGCCGCCGCCGCTCGACCTCATCGGCTCGGCCGAGCAGTTCCGCTTCCACCGATTTGCCGATTACATGGCTGCCCTCGATACCACGCCCGCCGCCACCAACGCGGCGCTGCTCGTGGGGCATTCCACATTGCGCGCCAACGCCATGGATCAGCTCGAACGGCCGGCGAGCGAGAGCGAGATTGAAGTCATGCGCGCGCGTCTCGCCGAGGCGCTGGAGGCCGGCGCCATCGGGCTTTCGAGCGGACTCTGGTACGCGCCGGCCATCGCCGCTCCGCCGTCGGAACTGGCGGCGCTGGCGAAGACGCTTCACCCCGCGGGCGCGATCTATACCACCCATATGCGCGACGAGCAGAGCCGCGTTCTCGACAGCCTCGAGGAGAGCTTTGCCGTCGGCCGCGAGGCCGAGGTGCCGGTGGTGATCTCGCATCACAAGGTGGCGGGAAAGCAGAATTTCGGGTTGACGCAAAAGACGCTGCCGAAGATCGCGGCGGCGATGGCAAGGCAGCCGGTCGGGCTCGACGCCTATCCCTATATCGCCTCCTCCACCGTGCTGCGGGCGGACTATATTCCCGCGGCGCTCAAGATCCTCATCACATGGTCCAAGAGCCATCCCGAGGCGACGGGGCGCGAGCTTGCGGCGATCGCCCAGGACTGGGGCGTGAGCCAGGAAGAGGCGTGCGAGCGGCTGCAGCCCGGCGGCGCCATCTATTTCACCATGGACGAGGCCGATGTGCGCCGCGTGCTTGCCTTCGAGCACACCATGATCGGCTCGGATGGGCTGCCGCATGACGCCCATCCCCATCCCCGGCTGTGGGGCACCTTCGCCCGCGTGCTTGGCCATTACTGCCGCGAGGAGAAGCTCTTTCCGCTGGAAGAGGCGGTGCGGCGCATGACCGGACTGCCGGCGCAACGCTTCGGCCTCACCGGCCGCGGCCGGCTCGCGCCCGGCGCCTATGCCGACATTACTGTGTTCGATCCCGCGGAGATTATCGACCGCGCCACCTTCGCCGCGCCGACCGCGCCCGCCGCCGGCATCCATCTCGTGCTGGTGAACGGCACGCCGGTGTGGCGCGAGGGCGCCGCCACCGGCGCGCGGCCCGGCCGGGCGCTCCGCCGCCAGCAGATGCAGCGGGAGCGGCACGCCGCTGGCTGAAGCTAGAGGCGCGTCGCGGCCAAGCCCAGGTCGACGGCAACACTCCGCAGACGCTTGTCATATGTCCATAGCGCGGCACCCGCGGTCAGACTGGTCGCAGCCAGCAGATGGGCATCGACATATCCGATGCCGCGCCCGAACAGCACATGCCGCTCGATGAAGTGCAGCGCTTCCGCATCGCTCGCGACGCCGGCGCGCGGGAGGTCCGACAGCGCGCCCAGAACGAGTTCGCGCCGAACTAAATTCCCGAGAGCGAGTTCGCCGATCACGAAAGGATGCGCCAGAACCATGCCGCCTTCGAGCAGTTCGGAGAGCGCCCGGTTGCCGATGCGCAGGTGATCCACCCAAACCGACGTATCGACCAGGATCACCGGGCGGCGCGCCGCCGCCGCGGCATCTTGACGTCAGGTTCACTGCCGCCCAGGCGCGCCAGACGGCGGGCGCTTTCACGTTCGATGAGCGCCCTGAGCGCTTCCCGGACCAAGACGGTTTTCTCACTAAGTCCGGTAAGAGTCTGTGCTTTGGCCACGAGATCGTCGTCCAGCGCGAGGGTCGTGCGCATTTCCGAGGCTCTCCTATAGACATCAAGAATAGCATCATTTGATGCCGATTTCAATGCCCTGGCACGCCGATCACCGTCGCAGCAGAAACTCCTGCCACGGCCGGCGCTGCTCCCAGCCTTCGCGCTGAAGCTCGGGGGTCGTCGTTTCGCTCTGCGGATAGCCGAGGCAGAAATAGCCGAGGAAGATCCACTCGGGCGGCACATCGAGGATGCGCGTCACGGCGGCGGGATCGAGGATCGAGACCCAGCCAAGGCCCAAGCCTTCCGCGCGCGCCGCCAGCCAGAGCGTGTGGATCGCCATCACCGCCGAATACTCCGCCATCTCCGGCATGGTGCGGCGGCCGAGGCCGTGGCCTTGCGCCGTGCCGCGATCGGCGAAGACGGCGAGATGCACCGGCGCCTCGTCGAGCCCGGCGAGCTTGAGGCTGGCATAGCGCTGCGCGCGCTCGCCGGCATAGGCGCTGAGCGCCTCGGCGTTGCAGCGCGCGAAATCGGCGCGCACCGCGGCGCGCCGCTCCGCGTCCTCCACCAGCACGAAGCGCCAGGGCTGGCTCAACCCGACCGAAGGCGCGAGCGCGGCGAGCTCGAGCAAATTCTCCACCGTGCCCGGGGGCAGCCCGTCGCACCGGAAGCGCCGGACGTCGCGTCGCCAGATGATGAGGTCGCGCAGCCGCGCGCGAAAATCTTCGTCGAAGCCGGTCATCGCTTGCCGCGCGCGTCCACCGGCCAGATATCGACCAGCCGGTCGCCGCGCAGGACGTGATAGACGTCGTGAAGATTGACGGTGGGGTCGCAATGCGGGCTCACGCATTCGATCCGCGCGCCGAGCTGCGGCTTGGCCGCGCCCGGCGGCAGGATCAGCTTGCCGTGCTCGTCGCCGAAGAATTCATAGCGGCTGCCGGGCGGCGCTCCCGCCGCCACCTCCGGCGCCGGCCCGTCGGTGGCGAAGCATTTGAGACCGCCATCGCAGGTGACGTAGCCCGGCGCGTTGACGCTCACCACCGAAGTCGACACGAAGAGCGCGGTCTCGAAAGGGGGCGCGTTGCGCCCGTCGGCGAGCGCGCGCAGGTAATCGACGTCCATGAAGACATAGGAGCCCACCTGCAGCTCCGTGAAGACGCACGCCTCGGGATCGAGATCGAAGGTGCCGGTGCCGCCGCCGCTGACGATCGGCACGGCGATGCCGGCGTCGCGCAGCCGCGCCAGCATGCCGCCGAGCCGGCCGGCCGCGGCAAGCGCGCGGGCGCGGCGCTCGGCGCGGACGGGGACGTGCTGAAGATTGCCGGAATAGGACTGGATGCCGCGAAAGACCAGCGCCTCGGCCGCGACGGCGGCGCGCACCAGCGCCACGAGATCCGCCTCGCTGGCGCAGCCGGTGCGGCCCTGGCCAGCGTCGAAATCGACCAGCACCTCGAGCGGCTTGCCCGCCGCCGCCGCGGCGCGGTCGAGCGCCGCGAGATTGTCGGGATGATCGACGACCACGCTCAATCCCGAAGCCGCCGCGTTGAGCGCCGTCAGCCGCGCGATCTTGGGCGGCGTCACCTGCGGCGAAGTGACGTGCAGGCCGGCAATGCCCGAGGCCGCCAGCACCTCGGCCTCACCCAAGGTGGCGCAGCAGATGCCGAGTGCGCCCGTCGCCATCTGGAGCGCGGCGATGCGCGCCGATTTATGCGTCTTGGCATGCGGGCGCAGCCCCAGGCCGGCGGCGCGGGCATGGGCCGCCATGGCGGCGATATTGCGCTCCAGCGCGTCGAGATCGAGCAGCAGCGCCGGCGTGTCGAGCGCCTGGCGGCTGCCGGGCTGGCCGATGAGCGCGGCATTGGGGCCGAGGCCGGTCATGTCGGCATCATCACCGCCGGGACGACGGAGATCAACCCGCCCGTGTGGCGGCGGCACCGTCCGCCATCCGCAGATGACAGGCAACGAGACGGCCGGGCGCGACCGCGCGCAACGCTGGCTCTTCGATGCGGCAGCGCTCTTCCGCATAGGGGCAACGGGTGTGGAAACGGCAGCCGACGGGGGGATTGATCGGGCTCGGCACCTCGCCGGAAAGAATGATGCGCTTGCGCCTCGCCTCGGGATCGGGCAGCGGCACGGCCGAGAGCAGCGCCTCGGTATAAGGATGAAGCGGCGCCGAGAACAGCGCGTCCTTGGGGGCGAGCTCGACGATCTTGCCGAGATACATCACGGCGACGCGGTGGCTGATGTGCTCGACCACGGCGAGGTCATGGGCGACGAAGAGGTAGGAAAGGTGAAGCTCCTGCTGCAGGTCCCGCAGCAGGTTCACCACCTGCGCCTGGACCGAGACGTCGAGCGCGGAGACCGGCTCGTCGCAGACGATGAGGCGAGGCTCGAGCGCCAGCGCGCGGGCGATGCCGATGCGCTGGCGCTGGCCGCCGGAGAATTCATGCGGGTACCGCCTCATCGCCTCCGGGCGCAAGCCCACCTTGGCGAAAAGCTCGGCCACGCGCTCTTTGAGCGCCGCGCCGCGCATGACGCCAAAATTGACCAGCGGCTCCGCCACGATCTCGCCCGCCGAAAGGCGCGGGTTGAGCGAGGCATAGGGATCCTGGAACACCACCTGCAATTCGCGGCGATAGGGCCGCATTTCGCGCGGGCCGAGATGGTCGATGCGCTCGCCGCGCAGCTTCACCATGCCGGCTGTGGGCTCGATCAGCTTGAGGATCGTCTTGCCCGCGGTCGACTTGCCGCAGCCGCTTTCGCCGACGAGGCCCAGCGTCTCCCCCTCGGCAATGGTGAATCCGATACCATCGACGGCATGGACCTGTCCCGCGACGCGCGCGAGCACGCCCCTGTGCACGGGGAAATACTTCTTGAGGCCCTCGACCTCGAGCAGCGGCGGGGGCGTGGCGCTCATGGCGGCAGGAACTCGCTCTCGAAGCAGGCGGCGAGATGGCCCGGGCGCTTCAACTCCAGCGGCGGCGCCTCGGCGCGGCAGCGCCCCGTGGCATAGGCGCAGCGCGGCGCAAAGGCGCAGCCGACAATCGCCTCGCGCAGCGACGGCACCACGCCCGGGATCTCGGCAAGCCGGGGCGGCGCGGGCTGGCCGAGCGTCGCGCCCAGATGCGGCACCGAAGCGAGCAGGCCCCTGGTATAGGGATGGCGCGGGCGGCGGAAAAGGTCGCGCGCCGACGCCTCCTCGACCTTGCGGCCGGCGTACATGACGACGACGCGCTGCGCCATCTCGGCGACCACGCCGAGATCGTGGGTGATGAGCAGGATCGCGGCGCCGATGGCGGCCTTGAGGTCGCGCATGAGGTCGAGGATCTGCGCCTGGATGGTGACGTCGAGCGCGGTGGTGGGCTCGTCGGCGATGAGCAGCTTGGGGTGACAGGCGAGCGCCATGGCGATCATCACCCGCTGGCGCATGCCGCCGGAAAGCTCGTGCGGGTATTGGCGGGCGCGACGCTCGGGCTCCGCGAGCCGCACCAGGCGCAGCATCTCTACGGCGCGCGCCCTGGCGGCGCGGGCATCGAGCTTCTGATGCAGCATCAGCGTCTCGCCGATCTGGCGCGCCACCGTCAGCACGGGGTTGAGCGAGGTCATCGGCTCCTGGAAGATCATCGAGATCTCGTTGCCGCGGATGGCGCGCATCTCCGCTTCGTCCAGCGCCAGCAGATCTCGGCCGTCGAAGCGGATGCGGCCCGAGACGATGCGGCCCGGCGGCGACGGCACCAAGCGCAGGATGGAGAGCGCCGTGACGCTCTTGCCGCAGCCGCTTTCGCCGACCACCGCCAGGGTCTCGCCGCGGCCGATGGTGCAGGAGACGCCGTCGACCGCGCGCACGATGCCGTCGCGCGTGAAGAAATGCGTCCTCAGATCCTCGATGGCGAGAAGCGGCTCGTTCATGGCGCTCAGAGGCGCCGCGCCAGCCGCGGATCGAGAGCGTCGCGCAACCCGTCACCGACCAGGTTCACCGCCAGCACCGTCAGCGACAGGAACACGCCGGGAAAAATGATGAGATAGGGCCGAAGCTGAAAATAGCTGCGGCCGTCGGCCATGATGTTGCCCCAGCTCGGGATCTGCGGCGGCGTGCCGGCGCCGATGAAGCTCAGCACCGCCTCGGTGATCATCGCCGAGGCGCAGATATAAGTCGCCTGCACCAGCACGGGCGCCAGGGTATTAGGCAGGATGTGGCGCCGGAGCGTGCGCAGGAAGCCGGTGCCCGCCGCCGTCGCCGCCTCGACGAAGGGCTGCTCGCGCAGGCCGAGCACGACGCCGCGCACCAGCCGCGCGACGCGCGGCACCTCGGAGAGGGTGATGGCGATGATGACGTTGCCGAGGCTCGCCTTGGTGAGCGCCATCAGCGCGATCGCCAGCAGCACCGGCGGCACCGACATGAGCCCGTCCATGACGCGCATGAGCACGCCGTCCGCGAGGCGGTTGAAGCCGGTGAGAAGACCGATGGCGAGGCCGAAGGCGGTGCTGAGCGCGGCGACGCCCAGCCCGACCTGCAGCGAGACGCGCGCGCCGTAGAGCGTGCGGCTGTAGACGTCGCGGCCATAGGCGTCGGTACCGAACCAGTAGGCGGCGGCGGGAAAGCGCAGCCGTCGGATCGGCGAGACCGCGAGCGGATCGCTGGTGCCGAGCCAGGGAGCGAGCACGGCGACGGCGCCGATCGCGAGCAGGATCAGCAGGCCGAGAATGACCGTGGGATGGCGGCGGACCGCTTCCGTCAGCCAATGCCGGCGCGGCAGCGGCGCGGCAAGCTCAACCGCGGCCATCTCAATACCTCACGCGCGGGTCGAGCAAGGTGTAGCTGATGTCGACCGCGAGGTTGACCAGCACATAGGCGGCGGAAAACAGCAGGATCACGCCCTGGATGATCGGATAGTCGCGCCGCAGGATGGCGTCGACGGTGAGCCGGCCGATACCGGGAATGGCGAAGACGGTCTCGGTGACGATGACGCCGCTGATCAGCAGCGCCACGCCGATGCCGATCACCGTGGCAATCGGCACCGCGGCGTTCTTGAGCGCGTGGCGGATCAGCACTTCGCCCTGGGCGAGCCCTTTGGCCTCGGCGGTGCGGATGTAATCCTGGCTCAGCACCTCGAGCATGCTGGCGCGCGTGATGCGCGCGATGAGCGCGCCATAGATCAGCCCCAGCGCAATGCTGGGCAAGATGAGATGGGCGATGAACGGCGCGAAGCCTTCGCGGATGCTGACATAGCCCTGCACCGGCAGCAGCGGCAGCTCGACCGAGAAGCCCAGCACCAGGAGATAAGCGAGCACGAAGGAGGGCAGCGAGAAGCCCAGCACGGCGACCAGCATTACCAGCCGATCGATCCAGCTCCCGGCCTTCCACGCGGCTATCACGCCCAACGGAACGGCGAAGGCGACCGTGACGGCGAGGGTAGTGAGCGTGAGCGCCACGGTCGGCTCGAGCCGCTGGCCGATGAGCTGGGCCACCGGCAGGTTGGTGAAGATGGAGACGCCGAGATCGCCGTGCAGCACCCCCCAGAGCCAATGGCCGAAGCGCAGTAGGAAGGACTCGTCGAGACCGAGCTTGGCGTGGATGCGGGCGATGTCCTCAGCGGTGGCGAGGTCGCCGGCGATCACCGCGGCGGGGTCGCCGGGCGCGATGTAGAGGAGCGAGAAGACGAAGAGGGCCACCACCCCCATCACCGGCACGGTCGCGATCAGGCGACGAATGATGTAGGCGAACATGCCCGGCGCCGTGCGGTCGGTTCACATCTTCTCCACGTTCCACAAGAAGACCACCGGGGCGACGATGACGCCTTTCAGGTTCTTGCGGAAGGCGGTGGGGATGACGAACTGGCCGGTCGGAATGTAGGGAACGCTGGCAAACGCCTCTTCCTGCAGCTCGGCGGCGATCTTCTGCTGCGCGGCGAGGTCGGGAGCTTCCACCCACTGCGTGCGCAACGCTTCGATCTTGTCGTCGGTCGGCCAGCCGAACCACGACTTCTCGCCGGCCGCGCGCAGCGGGAAGTTGAGCGCGGGGTTGATCATGTCGGGACCGACCAGCCAGGTGAAGAAGATGCTCCAGCCGTTCTTGTCGACCGGCTCCTTGCTGGTGCGGCGGGTGATCAGCGTGCCCCAATCCATCGCCTGGAGATCGACGTTGAGCCCGACTTCGCGCAGCCGCTCGGCGGCGACCTGCGCCTGGCGGTCGACGATGGGCTGGTCGGTCGCGGTCAGGATGACGACGCGGTCGCCGTTGTAGCCGCTGTCCTTGATCAGCGCCTTGGCCTTGGCGAGATCGCGCGGGCCGGAGAGCGCCCCGGCCCCCGCCTCGCTCGCCATCGGCGTGCCGCAGGTATAGTAGGAATAGCAGGTCCGCCAGTTGCTCTGATCATCGCCGGCGAGCGTGGTCATGATCTCCTTCTGATCGATGACGTAGAGCAGCGCCTGGCGCAGCTTCCGATTGTTGAAGGGCGGCTGAAGCTGGTTGAAGCGCATCACAGCGATGCTGCCGAGCGGATCGACCTTGGCGATGGTGACGTCCGGATTCTTCTGCAGCTCCGGCACCAGGTCGGCCGGAAGCTGCTGCCACCAATCGACCTCGCCGGCGGCAAGCGCGTTGACGGCGGTGCCGGGATCGGGGATGTAGAGCCATTCGACGCGGTCGACCTTGACGATCTTGGCGCCGGCGGCCCAGCTCGGCGCCTCGTCGCGCGGCACGTAGTCGGGGTTGCGGACATAGACCGCCTTGTTGCCGGGAACCCATTCCTCCTTGACGAATTTGAACGGGCCGGAGCCGGTGGGATCGGTGATCTGGGTGTTGGCGTCGGTGCCGGCGATGCGCTCCGGCATGATGAAGGGAACGTTGCTGGAGAGCTTGCCGAGGGCTTCGAGCAGCAGCGGGAACGGCTTCTTGAGGATGATCGAGAAGCGGCGGTCGTCGACGGCCTTCATCTCCGCAACCGCCTCCGCCACCACCTGGCCGAACCCGTCGCGCTTCATCCAGCGCGCCAGCGAGGCGATGCAATCGGCCGAGCGCACCGGCATGCCGTCATGGAATTTGAGCTTGTCGCGCAGCGTGAAGCTGTAGATGAGCTTGTCGTCGCTCACCGTCCAGGTATCAACCATCTGCGGCTGCGGCTTGAAATGCTCGTCGAGAGCAAAGAGCGTGTCGTAGACCATGTAGCCGTGGTTGCGCGTGATATAGGCCGTGGTCCAGATGGGATCGAGGCTGCGCAGATCGGCCTCGGGGATGAACCGGATGGTCTTGCCAGAGGTTTGCGCATGAGCCGCGGGCGCGAGCAGCCCCGCCGCCAGCATCGCCGCCGCCGCCCAGCGCCAGCATCCCGCCGAAATCCGTCCCATCGCCAGCCTCCCCTTCGGCCGCGTGTCGCCGCGGTTGCTCATGCAAGTTCGGTGCCGTCCACCTTACGTCAGGAGCGGAAGGCCAAGGCTTGCTGCCGGCGTCGCGTCGGATCGCTCATTGTCGTCCTCCTTTCGCCCGCTTTGGCTGCGGCTTCTGCGGCATCACAGCCGCTCGGTCGCGAGGCCAAGAGCCGCCGGCACTACGCCTCCGGTGTACACCGGGGACCCAAATTCGGCATGCGCCGGTGACGTAGTGCTCGCCGAACACCGGCACGGGACTCATGATAGGGGTGCACCCCTTCGCCGCCAAGGCTCATCTCGGCTTGGCCTTGCGAGATGCCAGGAGCGGCGCGGTCATAGCGCTCGATGCCGGCGAGGCCGGCGCGCAGCCGTGGATGCGGCATCTGCCAGCGCAATTGCTGCTCCAACAGAAGTCTACACTGACCCCACTTACCTCGTGATATAGGCCGTGGTCCAGATGGGATCGAGGCTGCGCAGATCGGCCTCGGGGATGAACCGGATGGTCTTGCCCGTGGTTTGGGCATGAGCCGCGGGCACGAGCAGCCCCGCCGCCCAACGCCGGCATCCCGCCGAAATCCGCCCCATCGCCGCTCTCCCTTTGATCCCCCTGCCGCTACGACTTTTCTGATGCAAGTTCGATGCCGACCACCTTACGCCAGGAGCAACAGACCAACAAGCGAGCGGCGGCTTGTCGGTAGGCGGCGCTTTCGCCGATAGTGGACGACCTCGACGCCGCGGAGAGCATCGTGACCGACCCTTCCGACACCGACATCGCCTTTCTCGCGGCGCGCGAGCTTGTCGCCGACTATCGTCGCAAGACCTTGTCGCCGGTCGAGGTGACCAAGGCGCTGCTGCGGCGCCTCGATCGGCTGGAGCCCGCGCTCAACGCCTTCGTGCTGGTGGCGCGGGAGAGCGCGCTCGATCAGGCGCGCGCCGCCGAGGCGCGCTGGGCCAAGGGCGAGCCGCTGGGGCTGCTCGACGGCGTGCCGGTGACGATCAAGGACCTCTTCCTCACCAAGGGCTGGCCGACGCTGCGCGGCTCGCGGCTGGTGCGGCGCGATCAGGATTGGAACGAGGACGCGCCGCCGGTGGCGCGGCTCCGGGAGCATGGCGCGGTGCTGCTGGGCAAGACGACCATGCCGGATTTCGGCTGGAAGGCGGTGGGCGACAGCCCGCTCACCGGCGTCACCCGCAATCCCTGGAGCCTCGCGCATACGCCGGGCGGCTCCAGCGCCGGCGCAGCGGCGGCGCTGGCCGCCGGCATCGCGCCCCTGGCGCTGGGCACCGATGGCGGCGGCTCGATCCGCATCCCCTGCGCCTTTTGCGGCCTGCCCGGCCTCAAGCCGAGCTTCGGCCGGGTGCCGCATTACCCGCCGAGCGCCTTCGGCCTCGTCGCCCATAGCGGGCCGATGGCGCGCGACGTTGGCGACCTCGCGCTCATGCTCACCGTCATCACCGGCGCCGACGACCGCGACGTCTACGCGCTGCCGCCGGAGCGGCGCGATTGGACCGAAGGGCTCGAGGAGGGCGTCAAGGGATTGCGCATCGCCTTCAGCCCGACGCTGGGCTACGCGCGCGTCGATGGCGAGATCGCCGCCGCCACGGCGGCGGCGGCGCAGCGCTTTGCCGAGCTTGGCGCCACGGTCGAGACAGTGGATCGCCTGTTCGACGATCCCGCCCGGGCTTGGCTGACGCTATGGTGGTCGGGCGCGGCCAAAGCGATGAGCGCCTTCAGCGCCGGGGAACGACAGCGCGCCGATCCCGGCCTCGAGGCGGCGGCGCAGCAGGGTGCGCGGCTCAGCGCGATCGACTATGTCACCGCCGATATCGAGCGGAACGCGCTGGCGCTCGCCATGGCGAAGTTCCATCGCCGCTACGACCTGCTGCTGACGCCGAGCGTCGCGGTGCCGGCGCTCAAGGCGGGCGAGTTGCTGAGCGATCCTGCGACGCAGAAGGAATGGATCGAATGGTCGCCCTTCAGCTATCCCTTCAACCTGACGCGCCAGCCGGCGGTGAGCGTGCCCTGCGGGCTGACCAAGGCCGGCCTGCCGATCGGACTACAGATCGTCGGCCGGATGTATGACGACGCGCTGGTGCTGCGCGCCGCCCGCGCCTTCGAGCGCGCGGCACCTTTTCCGCGCTGTCCGCTGGAGTAGCTACTCCGCCGCGGCGCGTGCCGGGGCGCGCCGCGCGACGGGCTGCGGCAGGCGCAGCGCGAGCGCCGCGACCAGCGCCGAGACCAGAGCGCATCCGGCCAGGACGTAGAGCCCGCCGGTAAAGCTGCCGGTGCTGTTCTTGACCCAGCCGACCAGCGGCGGACCGAAGGCGCCGCCGAGATTGCCGATCGAGTTGATCCAGGCGATGCTCGTCGCCGCCGCCGTCCCGGTCAGAATGGTCGAGGACATGGCCCAGAACGGCCCCTTGCTGCCGTAAAAGCCGATGGCGGCGATCGACATGCCGACCAGCGACCAGATCGTGCCGAGACAGAGCCCGGCCGTGATCAGGCCCGCCGCGGAGAGAATACAAGCGCCGAACAGATTCCAGCGTCGCTCGCCCATGCGGTCGGAAAGCCAGCCCCAGGCCACCAGGCTGACGGTGCCGCAGATATAGGGCACCGCGCCCGCCCAGCCGACCTGCATGTTGGTGAGGCCCAATTGCTTGAGGAGCTGCGGCATGAAGAGCAGCATGCCGAGGCTCGCGGTGACGATGCCGAGATAGTTCAGCGACAGCAGCAGCACCTTGGGCTCCCAAAGCGAGCGGATGAGCCCGATCTTGCCTCTCGCCTCGATCTGGCGGCGTTCGTGCTCGATCTCGGAGACGAGCCAGGCGCGTTCCTCATCGCTCAGCCAACGCGCCTGGGCGGGACGGTCGGTGACGTAGAACAGCACGACGATGCCGAGCAGCACCGTGGGCGCGGCCTCGAGGAGATACATCCATTTCCAGCCGGCGAGGCCCCAGGCGCCGTTGAGCTCCATGATCGCCGTCGACATCGGTGAGCCGATCGCCGCGGCAAGCGGCAAGGCCACGATATAGGTGCCCATCACCCGCGCCCGATGGCGCTCGGGGAACCAGTAGGTGAGAAAGAGGACGATGCCCGGGAACAGCCCGGCTTCGGCGAGGCCCAGCAGGAAGCGCACGGTCGCGAAGCTCCACGGCCCAGTGCAGAGGGCGGTCGCGCCGGAGAGCAGCCCCCAGCTCACCATGATGCGCGCGATCCACAGCCTCGCGCCGACTTTATCCAGGATGAGGTTGCTTGGCACCTCGAGCAGGAAATAGCCCCAGAAGAAGGCGCTGGCGGCAAAGCCGTACATCTCGGCGTCGAGGCCGAGATCCCGGTTCATGGTCAGCGCGGCGAAGCTGACATTGATGCGATCGAGATAGCAGAGAAAATAGGTCAGGATCGCGAAAGGCAGCAGACGCATGTAGATCTTGCGCATGGTCGACTGCTCAAGCGTGCGGATCATCGGTGCCTCCCGCGGACTGTGTTCGCCGTTTGCCGGCTTTGGGGAAAGCATACCGCGTTTTCCGTGGCGACGGGAACCCGCAATCGGCGAAGCTTTGTCCCGACGTCCTCCTTTCGGTGACGCCGCCTCGCCCTCCTCGGCCCTCGCCTGCGGCGCGAAACGTGCTAAAACCTCCGGCGGAGGAAAGGAATGACGAACAGCGCCGGCAGGACCGGTCGCCGGCAGCGGCGAGGCGCGGCCGATGGCGAGCCGTTGCGGCTCGGGCCGCTTGCCGATTTCATCGGCTTCCACCTGCGCCTGGCGCAAGAGGCTTCATTCCAGGCCTTTGCCCGGCGCGTGCGCGACTATCAGATGCGCCCGGGCCGCTTTGCCGTGCTGGCGCTGATCGGCGAGAATCCCGGCATCTCGCAGACCGCGCTCGGCCGCGCCGCCGGCCGCGACAAGTCGACGCTGACGCCGGCGCTCAACGACCTCGTGCGCCGCGCGCTGGTGAAGCGACGGCGGGTGGCGAGCGACCGGCGCAGCTACGCGCTGTCGCTCACCGCCAAGGGCAGGCGGCTGCTGGACGAGCTCACGCTCCACGCGCGCGCCCACGACCGCGTGCTCGACGAGATCGTCGGCCTCAAGCACAAGGCCGAGTTCATCCGCACGCTGCGCCGGCTGACCCTGGTGTGAGCGGCAGTTGCGGGACGGAGGGATCTTGGGCTAAGGTAGTTTGAATACCAACAATCAAACATAGCGGCAGGGAGGAGGCGATGAGGAAACTGGCGTTTGCGACGGCGATGGCGGCGCTGCTGGCGGCGGGAAGCGCGCTGGCGCAGGACAGGCCGGTGCAGCTAAAGATGTCGTCCTGGGTGCCGCCGGCGCATCCGCTCAACCCGGCCTTCATGGCCTGGGCGAAGGACATCGAGAAGGAGTCGAACGGCACCATCACCGCGACCCTCTTCCCCTCCGAGCAGCTCGGCAAGGCGGTCGACCACTACGACATGGCGCGCGACGGCATCACCGACCTCGCCTATGTCAATCCCGGCTACCAGCCCGGCCGCTTTCCGGTGATCGCCGCCGGCGAGCTGCCCTTCCTGGTGGAGAATTCCGATGGCGGCACCGAGGCGCTCGACGCCTGGTACCGCCACTATGCGGCGGCGGAGATGAAAGACGTGCATTTCTGCTTCGCCTTCGCGCACGACCCCGGCGCCTTCCATAGCAACAAGAAGATCCTGCTGCCCTCCGACCTCAGCGGCATGAAGATCCGGCCGGCCAATGCCACGATCGGCAATCTTGTCACCTTGCTCGGCGGCACAAACGTTCAGGCTTCGGCGCCGGAAGTGCGCGACGTGCTGGAGCGCCATGTCGCCGACGCCGTGACCTTTCCCTGGGGTTCGGTCATCCTGTTCGGCATCGACAAGGTGGTGAAGTACCACATGGACGTGCCGCTCTACGTCACCACCTTCGTCTGGGTGATGAACCAGGTGAAATACGACGGGATGTCGCCGGCGCAGAAGAAGGTCATCGACGCTCATTGCACCACCGAATGGGCACTGAAGGTGGCCGCGCCCTGGACCGCGTTCGAATTTGCCGGCCGCGACAAGCTGCGCAATGAAGCGGGCCACGAAGTCTACAAGCTCTCGGACAGCGAGCTTGCCGCCTGGCGCAAGGCGGTCGAGCCGTTGACGGCGCGCTGGGCCGAGGGTGCGCGCAAGGCCGGCGTCGATCCCGACAAGGCGCTGGCCGGGCTCAAGGCCGAGCTCGCCAAGTACAAGGCGGCCTATTGAGCCCGGAGCGCACGACCAACAAGTCCTTCTCCGCCCTTCAGGGCGGAGAAAGATTCAGGATGAGCAACCCGTTCGATCGCTTCGCGATCGAACTCAAGCGGGGCCGACCGCCGAGCGGTCGGCCGGGTTGCGGGGTGCCAGCGGCGTTGCATGTATCCGATGGGGCCAGTACCCGGCCATCCTCACCTCACCCCAACCCTCTCCGCCTCCAAGGGCGGAGAGGAGGGCAGTCTCGCGTCCATAAGCGGCGATGAGCACCGCCGCCCCCGCCGGCGCCGCAGCACCGCCGCGCAACCGGATGGACCGCTTCATCGACGGGATCGAGCTCACCGCCGCGATCTTCGTCGGGCTGGTAGCGGCCGATATCTTCATCTCCGTGCTGTTGCGCTATTTCTTCAGCTATACCATCCCCGACAGCTACGATTTCGGCCGGCTGCTGCTCGGCATCCTGATCTTTTGGGGCATCGCCGCCACCTCCTATCGCGGCACGCACATCACCGTCGACCTCGTCTGGTCGGCGGCGGGCCCGCGATCGAGGCGCGTCATCGACGTCTTCGCCACCTCGGTGCTGCTGTTCGTCGTCACGGTGCAGACCCTGACGCTGTTCGACAAGGTCCGCATCACCCATGCCGACAACGTGCTCACCTACGACCTGCACCTGCCGACTTGGCCGTTCTTCGCCGTCGCCTGGCTCGGCGACGTCTCGGCGGTGCTGCTTATCGCCGTGCGCACCTACCGTCTGATCTTCCGGCCCGACGCGCTGGGCGTGGCGCCGTCGATCAAGCCGGTCGAGTGAGGCGGCGATGAGCACCGGTGCCGTCGCCATCATCGGCTTCGTCTCGTTGTTCGGCCTGATGCTGCTGCGCGTGCCGGTCGGCATGGCGATGGGCCTCGTCGGCGTCAGCGGCTTCGGCTACATCGTCGGCGGCCTTCCCGCGCTCAAGATGGTCGGGCAGACCTCGATGCGCACGGTGGCGAACTACAATTTCGGCATCATTCCGATGTTCCTGCTGATGGGGGCGATCGTCTCCGCCTCGGGCATCAGCCGCGAGCTGTTCCGCGCGGCGAACACCTTTGCCGGCCATCTGCGCGGCGGGCTCGGCATCGCCACCATCGGCGCCTGCGCCGCTTTCGCGGCGATCAGCGGCTCGTCGGTGGCGACCGCGGCGACCTTCGCCACCGTGGCCTATCCGGAGATGCGCGCCTATCGCTATCCCCAGGCGTTCTCGACCGGCGTCATCGCCGCCGGCGGCACGCTCGGCGCCATGTTCCCGCCGTCCACGGTGCTGGCGGTCTACGGCCTCATCACCGAGCAGGACATCGGCAAGCTGTTCATCGCCGGCATCCTGCCCGGCCTCCTCGCGGTATCGATGTACATGGCGACGATCGCCATCATCGGCTTCGTCCGTCCGGACTACCTGCCGATCGGCGCGCGCAGCTCGCCCGCAGAGCGGCTCCAGGCCCTGCGCGAGATCTGGGCGCCGTTGCTGCTCTTCCTCTTCGTCATCGGCGGACTCTATGGCGGGCTCTTCACGCCCACCGAGGCGGGCGGCATGGGCGCGGGCGGCGCCTTCGTCATCAGCGTGGCGCGCCGCAGGCTGACGCCCCAGCAGATGCTGCAGACGCTGCTGCACGCCACGCGCACCGCCGCCGCGGTGTTCACCGTACTGATCGGCGCGCTGCTCTTCGGCTATTTCCTCACCGTCACCCAGACGCCGCAGCACGTCACCGAGTTCTTCACCGGCCTCGGCCTCAACCGCTACGGCGTGCTGGCGCTGATCATGCTGATGTATCTCGTGCTGGGCTGCCTGATGGACGCGCTCGCCATGATCATCCTGACGGTGCCGATCATCTTTCCGGTGGTGTCGGCGATGGGCTTCGATCCCATCTGGTTCGGCATCATCATAGTCATGACGGTGGAGCTCGGCCTCATTCACCCGCCGGTCGGCATGAACGTCTTCGTCATCAAGACCGTGGTCCCGGAAGTGAGCTTCCTCACCATCTTCTCCGGCGTTCTGCCGTTCATCGTCACCGACATCCTGCGATTGGTCATTCTTATCGCCTTTCCGATCATCGCCATATATCTGCCGTCGCATATGTAATCTCCGAGGTGCGTCATGGAACGGTCGTTCAAGAAGGAGATCGAGGCGCTGAAGCTGGGCGAGGGCGAGATCTTCCGCGGCGAAGGCATCCTCGCCGTCACCAAGGCGCTGCTCCAGTCAGGCGTCAGCTATGTCGGCGGCTATCAGGGCGCGCCGGTCTCGCATCTGATCGACGTGCTGGTCGAAGCCGAGGACATCATGGGCGGGCTCGGCGTCCATCTCGAGACCTGCACCAACGAGGCCGCCGCCGCCGCCATGCTGGGCGCCTCGATCAACTATCCCTTGCGCGGCGCCGTGACCTGGAAATCGATCGTCGGCACCAACGTCGCTTCCGACGCACTCTCCAACCTCGCCTCGCCCGGCGTCGTGGGCGGCGTGTTGATCATCGTCGGCGAGGATTACGGCGAAGGCGCCAGCGTTATTCAGGAGCGCAGCCACGCGGTGGCGATGAAATCCTCGATCTGGCTGCTGGACCCGCGGCCGGATCTCCCGACCATCGTGCGCCTGGCCGAGAAAGGCTTCGAGCTTTCCGAGGCGAGCCACGCGCCGGTGATGATGGAGCTGCGCATCCGCGCCTGCCATGTCAGCGGCGAGTTTCTCGCCAAAGACAACGTCCGGCCGGCGCATTCGAAGCTCAAGCCGATCGCCGGCCCGCCGCGCTTCGATTACGGCCGCCTCGCCCACCCGCCCGCAACCTTCGTGCAGGAGCGTCTCAAGATCGAGGAACGGCTGCCCGCCGCCCGGGCCTTCATTCGCGCCGAGCGGCTCAACGAGGTCTTCGCCGGCGAGAGCGGCGAGATCGGCATCATCGTGCAGGGCGGCCTCCACAACTCCGTGCTGCGCACGCTGGCGCGGCTCGGTCTTGCCGACAATTTCGGCGCAAGCCGCGTGCCGATCTATGCGCTCAACGTCGTCTACCCGCTGGTGCCCGAGGAAGTGACGGCGTTCGCCGCCGGCAAGCGCGCGCTGCTCGTCGTCGAGGAAGGCTTTCCCGACTATATCGAGCAGCAGGTCAACGTCATCCTGCGCCATGCCGACATGCCAACGCGCGTGCTCGGCAAGGGCTGCCTGCCGGCGGCCGGCGAGTACAATTCCGAGACGCTGCTCGCCGGGCTCGCCGCCTTCCTGCGCGAGAGCCGGCCCGCCGGCATCGACATCGCCGCGGCGGCCGGCGCGGCCGAGCGGCTGCTCGACGCCCGGCGCGCCGCCGCCGCCGCAGTGGGCGAGCTGCCGCAACGGCCGCCGGCCTTCTGCACCGGCTGCCCCGAGCGGCCGGTGTTCAGCGCCCTGAAGCTGATGCAGCGCGAGATCGGCCCCACGCATATCAGCGCCGATATCGGCTGCCATTCCTTCGGCACGATGGCGCCTTTCAGCATGGGCAACTCGATCCTCGGCTACGGCATGAGCCTTGCGAGCGCCGCGGCGGTGACGCCCAATCTCGACCGGCGCGCCATCGCGGTAATGGGCGATGGCGGCTTCTGGCACAACGGCATCATCACCGGCGTCGCCGGCAGTCTCTTCAACAAGGGCGACGGCGTGCTGGTAATCATGCAGAACGGCTACACCTCGGCGACCGGACAGCAATTCATGCCGTCGAGCGCCGGCGGCCGCGGCGGCGCGGCGCCGGGCATGAGCATCGAGCACACGCTGCGCTCGCTCGGCGTCAAATGGCTGAGGAAGGTGCGCACCTACAACGTCGCCACCACGCTCAAGACGCTGAAGCAGGCGATGAAGACTGCCGAGCGGGGGCTCAAGGTGATCATCGCCGACGGCGAGTGCCAGCTCGCCCGCCAGCGCCGCCTGCGCGGCGAGGAGGCTGCGACGCTGGCGCGCGGCGGGCGCGTGGTGAAGGCGCGCTACGGCGTCGACGACGAGATCTGCACCGGCGACCATTCCTGCATCCGGCTTTCCGGCTGCCCCTCGCTCACCATCAAGCCCAACCCCGACCCCTTGCGCACCGATCCGGTGGCAAGCGTGATCCAGAGCTGCGTCGGCTGCGGCTTGTGTGGCGAGGTGGCGCATGCGGCGGTGCTGTGCCCGTCCTTCTATCGCGCCGAGACCATCCGCAACCCGAATCGCCGGGACCGCGCGCTGCACCGGCTGCGCAGCCGCGCCATCGCCTGGCTCGGCGGCGTCCGGAGGACGGCATGAGCGCCGCCCAGCGGCCGGTCACCTTGCTCATCGCCGCGCTCGGCGGCGAGGGCGGCGGCGTGCTCACCAACTGGATCATCGAGGCCGCCTCGGCCTCAGGTCTGCCGGTGCAGAGCACCTCGATCCCGGGCGTCGCGCAACGCACCGGCGCCACTACCTATTATCTCGAGATTTGGCCCGAGCCGTGGCGAGCGCTCGGCGGCAAGCGGCCGGTGCTGTCGCTGGTGCCGGGGGTGGGCGACATCGATGTGGTCGTGGCGAGCGAGTTGCTCGAAGCGGGGCGCGTCATCGCCGGCGGCTTCGCCGCCAAGGACCGCACCACCGTCATCGCCTCGACCCACCGCATCTACGCCATCTCCGAGCGGATGGCGATGGGCGACGGCCGCTTCGACATCGGCCATCTGCTGAAGGCGATCGAGGAGCAGGCGCAAAGCCACATCCTCTTCGACATGGAGGCGGCCGCGCAGCAGGCCAACAGCGTCGTCAACGCGGTGATGCTGGGGGCGATCGCCGGCTCCGGCCGGCTGCCGGTTCCGGTCGAGGCCTTCGAGGCGGCGGTCCGCGCCGAGGGCAAATCTGTCGACACCAATCTGCGCGGCTTCGCCGCCGGGCTGGCGGCGCTCAAGCAGGCCGATGCCGCCGTCCTGCCTGCCTCGCACAAGCGCGTCCGCGCGCCCCAGCCGAGCCTCGTCGCGCTCGAGCGCGCGGCGCAGGAGACGATGCCGCAAGCGGCTCAAGATATCATCGTCGAGGGCCTGCGCCGGCTCGCCGCCTACCAGGATCTGCGCTATGCGCGGCTCTATCTCGACCGGCTCGCGGCGATTCGCGACGCCGATGCAGCCTCCGATGCCGGCGGCAAGCTGTTGCGCGAAACGGCGCGGCATCTCGCCGTGCGCATGTCCTTCGAGGATGTGATCCGGGTCGCCCAGGCGAAGACCGATCCGGCGCGTCTGCAGCGCATTCGCGAGGAACTCAAGCTGCAATCCGACGAGCCGCTGACGCTCATCGATTTCTTCAAGCCTGGGATCGAGGAGATATGTTCGATCCTGCCGCCGCGCCTTGCTCGCCCCATCCTTGCCTATTGCGCGCGGCGCGGCTGGCTTGGCAAGGTCTATTGGGGCATGGAAGTGAAGAGCAGCTCGGTGAGCGGCTTCCTGCGCCTCAAGCTGCTGGCGTCGCTTCGGCGCTGGCGGCCGCGCAGTCACCGCTACCTCGAGGAGCAGGCGCAGATCGACGCCTGGCTCGCGCTGGTGTCAGCGGCGGCGGCGCTCTCGCCGGCGCTGGCGCTCGAGATCGCCGATTGCGCGCGGCTGATCAAAGGTTATGGCGAGACGCATGCGCGCGGCCTTGTCAATTATCGCAAGATCGAGGCGCGCATCCTTCGGCCGGCGCTCGCCGGCCGCTATGCCGCGCCCCTGGCGGTCGATGCCGTCGCCGCGGCGCGCATTGCGGCGCTCGCCGATCCCGAGGGCGAGCGGCTGGAAAAGACGCTGGCGGAGATCGAGCAACGCACCAGCCGGCGGATCGCGGCGGAGTGACGCGCGGGAGTCGAGACTACTGGTTCATCGCGACGGTGCAGCCGCCGTCGCCGGCCTCTTGGTCGCAGCCGAAGACGTTCATCACGTCTTCCCATTTGATCGTCGTCAAGGCGGGCGCGGCGTAGCCGTGGTGAAACACCGTCTGGCTCATCACCAGCGCCGTCACGATCAACAGCATGCCGAAGATGCCGATCGATTCCTCGTCCATTGCCTGCCTCGCATCGCCGCCCCACGCGGCGCTTCCCCACACGCAAGACATAGCAGCGGCATCGTTAAGTCGAAGTGAACGCGGCGCGCATCTTGCCGCGCATTTTAAGCGTTTTTTGACCATGCTTGACCCCCGCCGCGGCGCACCCAAGACTGACCCGACGCGCGCCGGCAAGCGCGGCAAGGAAAAGCGAGGGGGAGACGGGCATGAAACGCAGCAGCGAGCGCTTTCTCACCACCCATACCGGCAGCCTGCCGCGCCCGGAAGACCTCATCCGGATGATGTTCGCCAAGGAGGAAGGCGTGCCGGTCGATCGCGCCGCGCTCGAGGCGCGCATCCGCGCGGCCGTGGCGGAGGTCGTCGCCAAGCAGGCCGCCGCCGGCGTCGACATCGTCAATGACGGCGAGATGAGCAAGCCCAGCTATGCCACCTATATCAAGGACCGGCTCGACGGCTTCGGCGATCGCAGTTATCCGGTGCGATACCGGGACCTCGTCGATTTCCCGGAGCTGGAGCAGCGCGTCTTCGGCGATCGCGGCCGCGCGCGGCGCAAGACGCCCGGCTGCAACGGCCCGATCGCCCTTCGCGACGCCGCGGCGGCGGCGCGCGACGTCGACAACCTCAAAACCGCGCTGGGCGCAGTTTCGGTCGAGGAGGGTTTCCTCTCCGCGGCCTCGCCGGGACTCATCTCGCTTTTCTTCCACAATGGCTACTACCCCAGCCACGAGGCCTATCTTTTCGCCATCGCCGAGGCGATGCGCGCCGAATACGAAACGGCGGTGAAATCCGGCTTCATTCTGCAGCTTGACTGCCCCGACCTCGCCATGGGCCGCCATATCCAATACGCGGATCTCGACATCGCCGACTTCCGCCGGCACGCGCGCGTTCATGTCGAGGCGCTCAATCACGCGGTGACCGGCATTCCGCCCGAGCGGATGCGGATGCATCTCTGCTGGGGCAATTACGAGGGACCGCATCATTACGACGTGCCGCTCAGGGACATCATCGACCTGGTCTTCGAGGCGCGGCCGGCGGGGATCTCCTTCGAGGCGGCCAACCCGCGCCACGCCCATGAATGGACGGTGTTCGAGACGGTGCGGCTGCCGGCGGGCAAGGTGCTCATCCCGGGCGTGCTGGAGTCCAAGACCAATTTCATCGAGCATCCGGAGCTCATCGCCCAGCGCATCGGCCGCTATGCGCGCCTGGTCGGGCGCGAGAACGTCATCGCCGGCAGCGATTGCGGCTACGGCACCTGGGTCGGCCAGGCGGCGGTCGATCCGGCGGTGGTATGGGCGAAGCTCGCCGCCATGGCCGAAGGCGCCCGGCTGGCAACGGCCGAGTTCTGGCGTTAGCGTCCGCTCATCCCGCGTCCGGGTCAACAGGAGCAGACATGACCGACCGCTATGCCCGCTATCAGCGGCTCAAATTCGCCCGCCCGGCCGAGCGCGTGCTCGAGATCATTCTCGACACGCCGGGCAAGCTCAATGCCACCGATGCGGCAATGCATGCCGAACTCGCCGAGATCTGGCGCGACGTCGATGCCGATCCCGAGATCAACGCGGCGCTGCTGCACGGCGCCGGCGGCGCCTTCTCGGCCGGCGGCGACCTCGCCCTGGTCGAGAGCATCACCCGGGATTTCACCGCCCGCGCCCGAGTCTGGAAGGAGGCGCGCGACCTCGTCTACAACCTCGTCAACTGCAACAAGCCGGTGGTCTCGGCAATGGAAGGGCCGGCGGTGGGCGCGGGACTGGTGGCGGGGCTGCTCGCCGACGTCTCGGTCGCGGCCCGCAGCGCCTGCATCATCGACGGCCACACGCGCCTCGGCGTCGCCGCCGGCGATCATGCGGCAATCGTCTGGCCGCTGCTTTGTGGCATGGCCAAAGCAAAATACTATCTTTTGCTGTGCGAGCCTCTGTCGGGCGAGGAGGCCGAGCGCATCGGCCTCGTCTCCAAGACCTGCGAGGACGGCAAGGCCTACGAGACCGCGCTCGCCATCGCGGTGCGTCTCGCCGCCGGCGCGCCCGCGGCGGTACGCTGGACCAAATATGCGCTTAACAATTGGCTGCGCCTGGCGGGGCCAAGCTTCGATACCTCGCTTGCGCTCGAATTCCTGGGCTTCACCGGTCCCGAGGTCACGGAGGGCGTGGCCTCGCTGCGCGAGAAGCGCGCGCCGAAGTTTCCGCCGTCGAGCCCGGTTTAGCGCGGGCGCTCGCAGGCAAAAAACCCGCAATATTCGCCGAAAATACCGCGCATTTTCATCCGGCGTTTTCATCGTGTCTTTATCAATTATGCCGAGACTCCTGGCCTTCCTCACCGACGGCCCGGGTGTCCTCGCCAATGGCTGCGCTCCTCGACAAGATCGAGACACCGTGCTTGCGCCGGCTCTACGCCTATTGGGACGAACGGCGGCAGGGACGCGAGTTCCCGGCGCGGCGCGACCTCGACCCGCTCGATTTCCGCTATGTGCTCGGCCATGTCCTGCTGCTCGACGTGCTCGCCGAGCCCTTGCGCTTCCGCTTCCGCTTCCGCTTCCGCC
Source organism: Allostellaceae bacterium (assembly GCA_035623985.1). Taxonomy (GTDB): domain Bacteria; phylum Pseudomonadota; class Alphaproteobacteria; order ATCC43930; family CGMCC-115725; genus DAHUYF01. Next base: position 73,417 of record DASPSJ010000026.1, read on the forward strand.
TGCACGGCAGCCTGCTTGCCGAGCGCGCCGGCTACGACATGACCGGCAAGATGATCGATGAACTCCCCAACCCAGCGAACCGTCAGATGCTGATCGACCGCTGCCGTGCGCTGGTCGAGGGGCGCCAGGCGGTGGCGGTGATCGACGAGCGCATTCTCGGCCGGCGCCGCTTCGGCTACGAGGCGGTCTGGCTGCCGCTGGCCCAGGACGGGTGCACCATCGACATGCTGATGGCTGGGCTCGTCTATCGCGATTCCCGCGACGCTGGCCCGCTTGACTGGCAATCCGAGTCCGACGCCTGAGCGTCGTGCCGGCGGCAAAGCGCCGGAAAACAGCGCCCCGGGGATAGGTGCGAGACTTATAGCCTAAATAGAGGCGCGGTGGCACTCTGGCGAAGGTCGTCCGCCGGCGCGCATCGGTGCGGCTGTCGCGTCGTCGCGGCGCGGCTTATTCTACTAAGAACAACGGGCGAGGCGGGGTGTTCCAGACGCGGCGTTGACGCTGGAGCAGGTTGCGGGCCACGTTTGACAGGGGGTGGAGGAAACGAATGGAAGGACGTCGGGATCGAGACGGCCATGGATGACCGGCCAAGCGAGCTGAAGGCACCGCCCGCCCGCCCGGTGCGCCCGGAAGCGGTGCCGGTGACACGCCGCTCGCGTTGGGGCCGGCTCATCTGGCCGCTGCTGGGCATTTTGTTCCTCGCGGCCGTCGCCTGGATCGTCTTCCGCCCGCACGCGCAGGCGCCGCGGCCGGGGCGCTTCGCGCTGAGCGGGCCGATGCCCGTGGTCGCCGCCACCGCCGTCAAAGGCGACATGCCGGTGACGTTCAATGCGCTCGGCACGGTGACGCCGCTCGCCACGGTCACGGTGATGACGCAGATCAGCGGCCAGTTGATGTCGGTCGGCTTTCGCGAGGGCCAGGAAGTCAACAAGGGCGATTTCTTGGCGCAGATCGACCCGCGGCCTTATCAGGCGGCGCTCGATCAGCTCCAGGGCCAGCTACTCAGGGATCAGGCGCTGTTGAAAGGCGCGCAGATCGACCTCGCCCGCTACCAGAAGCTGGCGGCGCAGAACTCGATCGCGCAGCAGCAGGCGGACGATCAGCTCTACCTCGTCCATCAGTATGAGGGCACGGTCAAGTCGGACGAAGCGCAGGTCGAGAACGCGCAACTCAACCTCGCTTATTGCCACATTGTCGCGCCGGTGACCGGCCGCGTCGGGCTGCGGCTCGTCGACCCCGGCAACTACGTCCAGACCAGCAGTTCCAGCGGCCTCCTCGTCATCACGCAGATGAAGCCGATCTCCGTGATCTTCGTCCTGCCCGAGGACGATCTGCCGGCAGTGTTGAAACGCGTCAACGCCGGCGCGAGCCTGCAGGTCACCGCCTTCGACCGCAGCGGCAAGACCAAGATCGCGACGGGAACGCTGAGCACGCTCGACAACGAGATCGACCCGACCACGGGCACATTCAAGCTGCGCGCGCTCTTCGACAACGCCGATGAGATGCTGTTCCCCAACCAGTTCGTCAACGTCGAGCTCCTGCTCGACACCGACAGCGGCGCCACCATCATCCCATCGGCCGCCATCCAGCGCGGCGCGCCGGGCACCTTCGTCTATGTCGTCAAGCCGGACGACACGGTGGCGGTGCAAAAGGTGGCGCTGGGACCGAGCGATGCCGAGCGCGTCGCGGTGAAGAGCGGACTCCAGCCGGGCGACAAGGTGGTGATCGACGGCGCCGACAAGCTGCGCGACGGCGCCAAGGTGACGTTGCCCGCCGCCGCTGCCCACGGGGACGCGGCCGCGCAGCCCGCCCAACAGGGACAACACCGCCGGAGCGCGCAATGAGCCGCGCGCCGGGCGCGGCGCGGGAGAGCGGCGCCCGATGAGTCCGTCGCGCCCGTTCATCCTGCGCCCGGTCGCCACCTCGCTGCTGATGGTGGCGATCATGCTGGTGGGCATTGTCGGCTTCGACTTCCTGCCGCTCTCGGCTCTGCCGCAGGTCGACTACCCCACCATCCAGGTGCAGACCTTCTATCCCGGCGCCAGCCCCGACGTGATGACTTCCTCGGTAACCGCGCCGCTCGAGGTCCAGCTCGGCCAGATGCCGGGGCTGAACCAGATGTATTCGCAAAGCTCGGCGGGCGCGTCGGTGATCACGCTGCAGTTCAGCCTAGACCTCGCGCTGGACGTCGCCGAGCAGGAGGTGCAGGCGGCGATCAACGCGGCCGGGAATCTGCTGCCCGCCGACCTGCCGGCGCCGCCGATCTACGCCAAGGTCAATCCCGCCGACGCGCCGATCCTGACGCTCGCCGTCGCCTCCAAGACGGTCCCGATCCCCCAGCTCCAGGATCTCGCCGACACGCGGCTGGCGCAGAAGATATCGCAACTACCCGGCGTCGGCCTGGTCAGCGTCAATGCCGGCCAGCGCCCGGCAGTGCGCATTCAGGCCGACACGCGCAAGCTCGCCGCCTATGGCCTCAACATCGACGATCTCCGCACCACCATCGCCAACGCCAACGTCAATACGCCCAAGGGTAATTTCGACGGGCCGATGCGCGCCTACACGATCAACGCCAACGACCAGATCCAGAGCGCCGACGATTACGCCAAGCTGGTGATCGCTTACAGGAACAACGGGCCGGTGCTGCTGTCGGATGTGGCAAAAGTGGTGAGCGGTCCGGAAAACACCAAGATCGGCTCCTGGATGAACCTGGAGCCGGCGGTGATTCTCAACGTGCAGCGCCAGCCCGGCGCCAACGTGATCCAGGTGGTCGACCGCATCCAGGCATTGCTGCCGGGCCTCCGGGAAGCATTGCCGGCGTCGGTGGATGTGAGCGTGCTGACCGACCGCACCACCACCATCCGCGCCTCGGTGCATGACGTCGAGATCGAGCTGGGGCTCGCCGTGGCGCTGGTGGTGCTGGTGATCTTCGCCTTTCTGCGCAACGTGCCCGCGACGCTGATCCCGAGCCTTTCGGTGCCGCTGTCCATCGTCGGCACCTTCGCGGCGATGTATCTGCTGGGCTTCAGTCTCAACAACCTGTCGTTGATGGCGCTGACCATCGCCACCGGCTTCGTCGTCGACGACGCCATCGTCATGATCGAGAACATCGCGCGCTACGTCGAGCAGGGGCACTCGCGCCTCAAGGCTGCGCTGATGGGCTCGGAGCAGATCGGTTTCACGATCATATCGCTCACGGTTTCGTTGCTGGCGGTGCTGATCCCGCTCCTGTTCATGGCAGACGTGGTCGGACGCCTCTTCCGTGAATTCGCCGTCACCCTCGCGGTTACCATCCTGATTTCCGCGGCGGTGTCGCTGACGCTGGTGCCGATGCTCTGCGCCAAGCTGCTGAAACCGCCCTCGGAGGAAGGCGCTTTCTTCCGCTGGTCCCAGCAATGGTTCGACACCGCGATCGAGCGCTACGGCCGCATGCTCGGCTGGGTGCTCGACCATCAGCCGCTGGTGCTGCTCGTCGCCATCGGCACGCTGGCGCTCACCATCTTCCTCTATGTGGTCGTGCCGAAGGGTTTCTTCCCGGTCCAGGACACGGGTCTCATCCAGGCGATCACGGAAGCCGACCAGTCGGTCTCCTACGACGCCATGGCCGAGCGTCAGCAGGCGTTGGCCGCGGCGATCCTCGGGGATCCGGACGTCGTAAGTCTCTCCTCCTTCATCGGCGTCGACGGCACCAACCACACGCTCAACAGCGGCCGCTTCCTCATCAACCTGAAATCACGCGACGATCGCGATACCAGCGCCAGCGACGTTATCCGCCGGCTGAAGCAGGAGACGGCGCAGGTCTCCGGCATCGCGCTCTACATGCAGCCGGTGCAGGATCTCACCATCGACGCCACGGTAAGCCGCACGCAATATCAGTTCGTGCTCGAGGACAGCAATCCGGCGGAGCTTGCCGCCTGGGTTCCGAAACTCACCGACAAGCTCGCCGAAATTCCGGCACTCGAAGACATCGCCAGCGACGTCGAGGCGCACGGGCTTTCGACCTACATCGCCATCGACCGCGATACGGCCGCCCGCTTCGGCATCACTCCCGCCACCGTCGACAACGCGCTCTACGACGCCTTCGCCCAGCGCATCGTCTCGACCATCTTCACCCAGTCGAACCAGTACCGCGTCATCCTCGAAGCCGATCCGCAGCAGCAGCGCACGCTCGACACGCTGAATTCGATCTACCTCCCGTCCTCGCTGTCGACCAGCGGCCAGGTGCCGCTTTCGGCCATCGCCCATTTCGTCGAGCAGGATGCGCCGCTGCAGATCAACCACCTCGGCCAGTTCCCCTCGGCGACGGTCTCCTTCAACCTCGCGCCGGACGCCTCGCTCGGCGAAGCGGTCGATGCGATCCGCGCCGCCGAGAAGGAGATCGGCCTGCCGCCGAGCATCTTCACCACCTTCGAGGGCGCGGCGCTCGCCTTCCAGGCTTCGCTCAGGAACGAGCTGCTGCTCATCCTCGCCGCCATCGTCGCCGTCTACATCGTGCTGGGCGTGCTCTACGAGAGCTACATCCATCCCGTGACGATTCTCTCGACCCTGCCGTCCGCGGGCATCGGCGCGCTGTGGGCGCTGATTCTCGACGGCAGCGATCTCGGCGTCATCGGCATCATCGGCATCGTGCTGCTGATCGGCATCGTCAAGAAGAACGCGATCATGATGATCGACTTCGCGCTCGAGGCCGAGCGCGAGCAGGGCAAGTCGCCGCGCGAGGCGATCTTCCAGGCGTCGCTGCTGCGCTTTCGCCCGATCATGATGACGACGCTTGCGGCGCTGTTCGGCGCCTTGCCGCTGATGCTCGGCACCGGCACCGGCGCGGAGCTGCGCCACCCGCTCGGCATCACCATCGTCGGCGGCCTTATCGTCAGCCAGATGCTGACGCTCTTCACCACGCCGGTGATCTATCTCGCCTTCGAGCGCCTGGCGCGGCGCTTCCGCGGCGCCAAGCCGGCGGAGAGCCCGGCCGAATGAATCCGTCCGAAGCTTTCATCCGACGGCCGGTAGCCACCACGCTGCTCACGCTCGGCCTGGCCCTGGCCGGCGCCAGCGCTTTCATGCTGCTGCCGGTCTCGCCGCTGCCGCAGGTCGATTTTCCGACGATCTCGGTCTCGGCGTCGCTGCCCGGCGCCAGCCCCGAGACGGTGGCGACCAGCGTCGCGACGCCGCTGGAGCGTCATCTCGGCCAGATCGCGGACGTCACCGAGATGACTTCGTCAAGCTCGGTGGGCCAGGCGCAGATCACGCTGCAATTCGGCCTCGACCGCGACATCAACGGCGCCGCGCGCGACGTGCAGGCGGCGATCAACGCGGCGCGCGTCGACTTGCCGGCGAGCCTCCGCAGCAACCCCACCTACAGGAAAGTCAACCCGGCCGATTCGCCGGTGCTGATCCTGGCGCTCACCTCCGACACGCTGAGCCCCGGCCAGCTTTACGATTCCGCCGCCACCGTGCTCCAGCAGAAGCTGTCGCAGATCTCGGGCATCGGCCAGGTCACCATCGGCGGCAGCTCGCTGCCGGCGGTGCGCGCCGAGCTCAATCCCCACGCCCTCTTCCACTACGGCATCGGCCTCGAGGACGTGCGCGCCGGCCTCAACGCGGCCAACGCGCATAGCCCCAAGGGCGTGATCGAGGATGATCGGCAGCGCTGGCAGATCTACACCAACGACCAAGCGAGCATCGCCGATCAGTACCGGTCGCTGGTGATCGCCTATCGCAACGGCGCGGCGGTGCGACTTTCGGACGTCGCCGACGTCGTCGATTCCGTCGAGGATCTCCGCAACGGCGGTATCTCCAACGGCAAGCCCGCGGTACTGCTGGTGCTCTACCGCCAGCCCGGCGCCAACATCATCGATACGGTGGACCGTGTCTACGAGTTGCTGCCGCAGCTCAGGGCCTCGATCCCGAGCGCCATCGACATCACGCCGGTATTGGACCGCACGACGACGATCCGCGCCTCGCTGCACGACATCGAGCGCACGCTCTTCATCGCGACCATGCTGGTCATAGGCGTGGTGTTCGCGTTCCTGCGCAACGGCCGTTCGGCGATCATTCCGAGCGTCGCAGTGCCGGCCTCGCTGCTGGGCACCTTCGGCATCATGTACCTGCTGGACTACAGCCTGGACAATTTGTCGCTGATGGCGCTCACGGTCGCGACCGGCTTCGTCGTCGACGACGCCATCGTCGTGCTCGAGAACATCACCCGCCACATCGAGGCCGGCATGCCGCGCTTCCAGGCGGCGCTGCTCGGCGCGCGCGAGGTCGGATTCACCGTGCTGTCGATGAGCACGTCGTTGGTGGCGGTGTTCATCCCGATCCTGCTGATGGGCGGCATCGTCGGGCGCTACTTCCGCGAGTTCGCCATGACGCTGTCGATCGCCATCGCCGTGTCGCTGGCGATCTCGCTGACGACGACGCCGATGATGTGCGCCTACATCGTCAAATACCGCCCGGAGGCCGAGCGGGGCCGGCTCTACCGCTGGAGCGAGCGCGCCTTCGACGCGCTGCTGGCCGCCTACGACCGCTCGCTGCGCTGGTCGCTCAGGCACGCGCGGCTGATGATGCTGATTCTTCTCGGCGTGCTCGCCCTCAACGTCTATCTCTTCTACATCGTGCCGAAGGGCTTCTTCCCGCAGCAAGACACGGGCCGGCTCATCGGCGGCATCCAGGCCGACCAGAGCATTTCCTTCCAGCTCATGCGCCGGAAGCTGCAGCAGTTCATCTCGATCATCGAGCACGATTCCGCCGTCGAAACCGTGGTCGGCTTCACCGGCGGGCGGCAGACAAATTCCGGCTTCGTCTTCGTCACGCTGAAGCCGCTCTCCGAGCGCACGCTCTCCGCCGATCTGGTCATGGCGAGGCTGCGCCGCGAGATGTCGAGCGTGGCCGGGGCGACGCTCTTTCTGCAAGCGGCCCAGGACATTCGCGTCGGCGGGCGGGCGAGCAACGCGCTCTATCAATACACGCTGCAGGGCGATGAACTTGCCGAGCTTTACGCCTGGGCGCCCAAGATCGCCGAGGCCCTGCAGCATGAGCCGGATCTCACAGACGTCAATTCCGACCAGCAGCAGAACGGGCTGGAGACCGACCTCGTCGTCGACCGCGGCACCGCGGCGCGGCTCGGCATCACCGCGGCCGCCATCGACAACACGCTTTACGACGCCTTCGGCCAGCGCCAGGTATCGACGATCTATGCCGCGCTCAACCAGTATCACGTGATCATGGAGGTGGCGCCGCAATACTGGCAGAGCCCGGAAACGCTGAAGGACCTCTTCGTCAGCACGGCGGGCGGCTCCGTTGCCGGCACGCAGGCGACCCAGGCGGTGATCGGCACGGTATCGGCGGCGAAAAACTCGGCCACCAGCAGCCAGAACGCCACCGCGGCACAGATCGCCGCCAACGTCGAGCGCAACCTCCTCGCCAACCAGATCGGCGCCACCGGCCACGGCAGCGCCGGCGCCTCGACCGGCGCCGCGGTCACGACCAACGCCGAGACCATGGTGCCGCTCGCCGCCTTCACCCATTACGGGCCGGGGACGACGCCGATCGCGGTCAACCACCAAGGGCCCTTCGTCGCCACCACCATCTCGTTCAACCTGGCGCCGGGCAAATCGCTGAGCGACGCCGCCGCGGCGGTCAACCGGGTGATGAACGAGCTCAAGGTGCCGATCACCATCCATGGCAGCTTCCAGGGCACCGCGCGCGTCTACGAGCAGTCGCTCGCCAACGAGCCGATCCTGGTGCTGGCGGCGCTGCTCGCGATCTATATCGTTCTCGGCGTCCTCTACGAGAGCTACGTCCATCCCATCACCATTCTCTCGACGCTGCCCTCGGCCGGATTGGGCGCGGTGCTGGCGCTGATGGCGCTCAACACGGAGTTCAGCATCATCGCGCTGATCGGCGTCATTCTGCTGATCGGCATCGTCAAGAAGAACGCCATCATGATGATCGATTTCGCGCTCGACGCCGAGCGCAGCCAGCATCTCACCTCGGACGAGGCCATCTATCAAGCCTGCCTCCTGCGCTTCCGACCGATCATGATGACGACCATGGCGGCGCTGCTGGGCGCCCTGCCGCTGGCGCTCGGCAGCGGCGATGGCGCGGAGCTGCGCCAGCCGCTCGGCATCTCCATCGTCGGCGGGTTGATCGTGAGCCAAATGCTGACCCTCTATACGACGCCGGTGATCTATCTCTATCTCGATCGCTTCCGCCTGTGGGCCCGCGGCAGGCAGAGCGGCGCCGATCTCGCCGACGGTGCCGTGACGGAGCCCGGGGAATGAGCAAGACCTTCGCCTTGGCCGCGCTGGCGCTGCTGGCCGGCTGCATGGTCGGCCCCGACTACAAACGTCCGGAAGCGCCGGCACCGGCGGACTACAAGGAGGACGGCTGGAAGCCCGCCGAGCCCAAGGACACGACGCGCCGCGGCGAGTGGTGGTCGATCTACGAGGATCCCGTGCTCGATGGGCTGGAGAAGCAGATCGACATTTCCAACCAGAATCTGAAATCCGCCGAGGCCGCTTATGATGAGGCCCGCGCCGTGGTCGCCGAAGGCGAAGCGGGACTTTTCCCGACGCTGTCGCTCACCGGCTCGGGCACGCGCTCGGGCCAGGGCAGCAACAATAGGTTGCCGGGAGCCTCCAGCGGCGCGAGCGCGAGCAGCATTGCTCTTTCCGGCAACGCGAGCTGGGATCTCGATCTCTGGGGCCGGATCCGCCGCACCATCGAGAGCGACGTCGCCAACGCCCAGGCCAGCGCCGCCGATCTCGCCAATGCACGGCTCTCGGCGCAGGGCCAGCTCGCCGCCCTCTATTTCGAGCTGCGCGCCGCCGACGCGTTGCAGAAGCTGCTGTACGAGGCCGTCGACGCCTTCTCGCAATCGCTGCAGATCGTGCGCAACCAGCGTGCAGCGGGGACCGCGGCGGATACCGACGTCGTCACCGCCGAGACCCAGGTCGAGCAAACCCGCGCACAGGCGATCGCCGAAGGGGTGCAGCGCGCGCAGTTTGAGCATGCCATCGCCGCGCTGATCGGCAAGCCGCCAGCCGAGCTCTCGATCGCGCCGGCGCCGCTGACGATGGCGGTGCCGACGCCGCCGGCCGAGCTGCCTTCGGCGTTGCTCGAACGCCGCCCCGACATCGCCGCGGCCGAGCGGCTGATAGCCTCGGCCAATGCGCAGATCGGCGTCGTGATCGCCGGCTATTACCCCGACGTGACGTTGTCGGGCTCCTACGGCTATGCCAGCTCCGGCCTCGGCAAGCTGCTGCGCGCCGCGAGCAGCCTGTGGTCGGTAGGGGGTCAATTCGTCGAGCCCGTGTTCAACGCCGGGCTGACCGCGGCGCAGGTGGATGCAGCCAAGGCAGCTTATGCCCAGGCCGTCGCCAATTACCGCCAGACCGTGCTCACCGGCTTCCAGCAGGTGGAGGACGAGCTGGCGGCGCTGCGCATCCTGGCGCAGCAGCAGGCCGTCGAAGACAATACCGTGCGGCTCGCGCGCGAGGCCGAGCGGCTCACCCTGAACCAGTACCAGCAGGGCACGGTCGCCTATACCGCGGTTGTCGTCGCCGAGGCGACGCGGCTTACCAACGAAGAGACCGCGCTCGGCATCCTGCAGAGCCGGCTGGTCGCCAGCGTGGCGCTGATCCAGGCGCTGGGCGGCGGCTGGAGCGCCAGCGACCTTCCGGATGAACGGCAGGTGAAGGCGGATGACCCGCCGAGACCAAACGGCACGACGAAATCAGGCGATCTTGGGCCGAGCCGGGGCATTGCTCCCGCCGCGCAGGAATAGTTTTCCAGGCGTCAACTTCCCTCTTTGATAGTTAGCCGCCATCCGATATGACTTTTCCGTTCCTATGGAATGGGAAAGTTATATTAACCTTGAAATTAGTTTGGAAAATGCCAACTTATCCGTACTTGAAGTACGTGAAAGTTAGAAATGTCCCTCCATCTCGTTGGCGAAACCCTAGACAAGACCCGCAGCCACTACCGGGCTGAGACGGGGAAGCTTATCCAGCTCATGCGTGGCATCTATGTGGATGCCGGCGACGACATCGACGCCACCGTCCTCAAGCACGCCATCCGCATCGCCCACTACCTTTACCCGCGGGCCTACCTGTCCGCGGCGAGCGCCGCCCTGCTGGCACCGACGCGGGACGGACGTCTGTTCCTGAGCGCCCGCCGCAAGCAGCGCACCCGCATCCACGCGCTGGAGATCATCCAGAACGTGGCGCCCAGGCATCCCTCCGTCGGCGAGGCCATCGTCGACGACGGCATGGGCGAGTTCCGGATCGCAGTCTCCTCCATCCGTCAACGCTTCCTCGAAGCCTTCCGCCTGCGCAGCGAGCATGCGGCATCGATCGATCATGAAATGCGGATGGCAATCGCCGCCCGACTGATCGAGGAATACGGCACCGCGCAGGGAGCGGCGGATGCCGTCTGGACGCTCGCGCGCGAGAACAGGTGGTATCGGGAAGGGGGGGCGGCGGAGCGCTATCTCCTGCACCGACCGACCGCGGCACCGGCCAGGAACGAAGCGGCGCTGGACCTGATCGTCGCGTGGCATGGCGCGCCGCTCGGGCATCTGACGCATGACGGGTTCGAATGGCGATGGAAGCCGATCGACGGCGAGAAACCGCCGATCATCCGTCAGACCGCTCCCGGCAAGCTGCCGCCCTTCATTGTCTCGCTGTTGCCGGAAGGCTGGCTCGAGCGGGTTCTTAAGGACAAGGACGAACGCGCGCTGCTGCGCTCGGGCAGGCGCTACATGTCGAATATCGCCATCGTCGAGCGCGAGACCGAGCTGGCGGCATTGCCGCAAGACGTTCTCCTGACACGATTGGCGACATACGCCGAGGCCGGCGTCTTCACCGGCACCTATGCCGGGCCGGGCCGCGGCGAGAGCGAGGAAAGCTTCGAGCGCAACCTGGCGCAGATTTACGCGCGCGCCGATACGCCGCGCCTGTCAGGCGTGCAGATCAAGGCGCCGATGTACCTTGATCCCGACGGCGTTCTGTCGCCCGCCACCGGCAAGCCCTTCACGCACATTCTCAAGCCGGCGGGAACCAGCGGGTACGATGTTCTGCCGGTGGTCGAATGGGTCGCGATGGCGCTGGGCCGGGTGGCCGGCTTCGCGGCGCCGGCGACGGCGCTTCTCGCCATGCCTGACAAGATGCCGCCCGCGCTCGTCGTCGAGCGGTTCGATATCCGCGAGGGCCATAACGATACGAGACTGCCGGCGCTCGAAGATCTCTGCTCCGTTCTCGAATTGCCGACCAACGCGAAATACGACGGCACGATGGAGCAGGTCGCGCGCGCCGTTCGCCCGCTCTCGACCGCGCCTGAGGACGATATCGTCATCATCGTCAAGCGGGCGCTGTTCGCGTGGCTGATCGCCGACGGCGACATGCATCTGAAGAACATGGCGCTGCTCAAG
>DASPSJ010000028.1:0-13701 GCA_035623985.1 Allostellaceae bacterium
CGCATCATCAGATACATCGCCTCGGTGGCGCCGGGATGGCGTTGCAGCAGCGGCGAGTAGTTGATGCCGCCGACCTCGATCGATCCGGCCGCCGGGTCGATGCGCAGATAGGAGGCGACGCCGACGGCGCGGCCGGTCGCGCGATCGACGATGGCGTGGATCAGCCGGTCGGCTTCGCGATTGCTCTCCTCGAGCCAGCGGCGATAGTCCTCCGGGCGCTCGAACGGCCCGGTTGGCAGGTAGGTCCAGTTGCGCCCTTCCCCATCGAGCCGGTTGGCGGCGAAGAGCTCGGCCGCGTGCCGCTCGGGATCGAGTGGCTCGACCCGGCAGAAACGCCCCTCCATCGGCGTCCGCGGCGGCGGCGGCCGCTTCTGCCAGCCCGGCAGCGCCGCGCCGATCGGCTGGGCCAGGGAATTGACGCGCGGCCCGGTCATCGTTCCCTCCCCCGTGCTCAATAGCGTCCCCTCAGCGAAGCGAGCGCAAGCCGCCAGCTCCGCCAGGGGTCGGGACGGGCGATCGCGGGCGCGAAGGGATCGTAGCCGGCGCGCGCCAGCCTGGCGAGATCGGCCCGGGCCAGCACCGCCGGCAGCAGCGCCGGCAGCGCCGCGCGCGACAGCCGGGGCCGCAGCGCCTGCGCCGCGGCGAGATGCGTGCCGGCGCGCGCCGCCACCCCTTCGACGACGCGCCGCAAGGCCGGCGACGGCTTCAGCTCGAAGAGCCCGCGCCCGACCTCGAGCCCGGCCGCCGCGACGAGGTCGCGCGGCAAATAGAGGCGCCTCGTCCGGGCGTGGAACGGCACCGCGCGCAACAGGCCCGACAACGCATAAGCGATGCCGATGGCGCGCCCGGCCTCCCGTGCCGCGTCGCCGCTCTCGCCCAGCACTTCCAGCGCCAGCAGCACCAGGCGCGCCGAGCTCGCCTCGGCATAGGTCTCGAGCGCGGCGAGGCTTGCGGGCGCCTCATCGACGAGATCGGCCTCGCGCGCGTCGATCAGCGCGTCGAAATGCGCGCGGCCGAGCGAATGCCGGCGAATGGCGGCGGCGAGCGGCGCCACCACCTCATGGCGGCGCGGGGGGTCGCCGGCATAGACGGCATCGAGCGCGTCCCGCCACCATTGCAGCCGGATGCGGCCGAGCATCGGCTCGCTCACCACCTCGCGCGTCTTGGCCAGCTCGTAATTGAAGGCATAGAGCGCGAGCAGCGCCTCGCGCGAGCTTGCCGGCGCGAACAGGGCGGTGAGGAAGCGGTCGCGGTCGTGGCGGCGCACGAGCGGGGCGAGAGCCGCCCCTCCCGACGCCCCCGCGGTCTCCGCCATTTCGCGCAACTCCTTCATCCAATTGCCGATAACCCGCCTGCGGCGTATGATACCGTCCGCGATAACAATGCTCGACCTGTCGGAGGGGAAACAATGAAAAACCCGTTGGACTCGCTCGGGGCGACCGTCTTTCTCGGCTTCGTCCTCACGGTCGTCATGGTGCTGCTGATCCACGCGATCGCCTGAGGCAAGGGGGGAAAGCCATGGAAATCGTCAGTTACGAGTGGTGGACGTTTTGCTTCCGTTGGCTCCACATCATCAGCGGCATAATGTGGATCGGCCATCTCTGGTACTTCAACTTCGTGCAGACGCCGTCGATGCCCAAGATCCCCGATGAGCAGAAGCCGGCGGTGACCAAGTTCATCGCGCCGACGGCGCTGTTCTGGTTCCGCTGGGGCGCGATGGCGACGATCGTCACCGGCCTCATCCTCGCCGGGCTGAACGGCTATCTGCTCAACGCCATCAAGCTCGGCATCGGCGACCACAACCCGCGCTTCACCGATATCGGCTTCGGCATGTGGCTCGGCGCCATCATGTGGTTCAACGTCTGGTTCATCATCTGGCCGAACCAGAAGAAGGTGCTCGGTTTCGTCCCGGCGGAGGCCGCGGAGAAGAAGCGCGCCGGACGCATCGCCGGCCTCGCCTCGCGCACCAACACCATGCTGTCGATCCCGATGCTCTATGCCATGGCCGGCGCCTCGCACTTCTTCTAAGCGGCGCGGCAAGGCCAAATCGACCGGGGACCGGGGCCGCGAGGCCCCGTTCCTTCTCGGCATCCAAAGCCGAGCGCGGCGCGGTCGCGGCGGCAGGCGCGGTCCCGCGCGCCCGGCATTGACCGCACGGGGCGCTTCGCCGATGCTGCCCGCAAACCCGCATCGCAGAGGCAGGCATGGCCGCTTATCTCATCGTCGATATCGAGGTGGCGGACGCCACCCTCTATGAAAGCTATCGCCGCGACGTGCCGGCGACCGTCGCCAAATATGGTGGGCGTTTTCTCGTCCGCGGCGGCGCTTTCGAGGTGCTGGAAGGCGGCTGGCAGCCCAAGCGCGTCATCGTGGTCGAATTCCCGACGATGGAGGCGCTCAAGCGCTGGTATCATTCCGTGGAGTACAAGCCGCTGCTGGACCGCCGCCAGCAGGCCTCGCGCGGCAATATCATCGCCGTGGAAGGGGCTTAACCCGGATTTCCCCCACAGGCACGTGCTGCGACGGCGCTCTTTGGCGCCAGGGTAGGAGCCGGGACGCGCGGCGATGCGCGCATCGTAAGCGTCTCGGCGACGCCCCCCTGGCGCCAAAGAGCGCCGTCCCTCCGGGTTGCAGCGCGTACCTGTGGGAGAAATCCGGGTCAATCAGCCGACCGGCAGCAGCGCGGCGGCGACGCGGCGGTCCTCGGCCAGCAGCACGTTGTAGGTGCGGCAGGCGGCGCCGGTGTCCATGGGGTCGATGACGATGCCGGCTTGCCGCAGCGCCTGGCGCAGCGCCGGCGCCACCGGCTGCATCCGCCGGCCGCAGCCCAGCAGCAGGATCTGGACGCCGCCGCGCGCGAGCACCGGCGCCAGGCTCGCCGCCGTCACCTCGGCGAGACCGCGCACCGGCCAGGGCTCGGTGCCGTCGGGAAACACCAGGATCGCGCCCTCATAGCCGACGCCGCTGACGTGGAAGCCGCGCGCGCCGTAGCTGTCGATCACCTGGCGGTCCGCCGGGATGAGCGGCGTCACATCCATCCTTAGGACACCCGTTGGGTTTCCGCCGGCGGCGTCTCGCCTTCCTTGGGCTGGCTGGCGCGGCGCGGGCGGATGTAATAGAGGATCGGCGCCGCGATGAACAGCGAGGAATAGGTGCCCACGACGACGCCCCAGAGCATGGCGATGCTGAAGCCGCGCAGCACCGCGCCGCCGAAGAACAGCAGCGACAGCACCGCCAGCGCCACGGTGCTCACCGTCAGGATGGTGCGCGACAGCGTCTCGTTGAGGCTCTTGTTGATGAGCGTGCGGAAATCCATGGTTTTGTATTTCCGCAGGGTCTCGCGCACGCGGTCGTAGATCACCACCGTGTCGTTCACGGAATAGCCGGCGATGGTGAGGATGGCGGCGAGCGTCGTCAGGTTGAACTCGATTTGCAGCAGCGAGAAGAGGCCGACGGTGGTGACGGTGTCGTGCAGCGTCGACAGCATGGCGCCGACGCCGAACTGCCATTCGAAGCGCAGCCAGACGTAAAGCGCGATCGCCACCAGCGCCAGCACGGTGGCGATCACCCCCGCCTGGATCAGCTCGCCGCCGACCTTGGGGCCTACCACCTCGGTCCGGCGGTAATCGATGTCCGCTGGCAGCGCCGCCTTCACTTTCGCCACCGCCTGCATCTGCGCCCGGTCGTCTCCGGGCTGGCGCGCGACGCGGATCAGCACGTCGTCGGGGCCGCCGAAACTCTGGAGCGACACTTCGCCCAGCCCCAGCCCGTCGAGCGTGCTGCGCATCCGGGCGAGATCGGCGGGGCCCGGCGTGCGCGCCTCGATCAGCGTCCCGCCGGAGAAATCGATGCCGTAATTGAGCCCCTGCGCCAAGAACAGCACGATCGAGCCCAGCGTCATCAGCGCGGAGAGGGCGAAACCCAAGCGGTGCAGCCCCATGAAATCGATGTTGGGGATGCGCCGGATGATGATGAGGGGGCGGAACATCAGATCGGTATCGTCTTCGGCTTCGTCCGCCTGAGCCAGGTGACGATCTGCAGGCGGGTGATCAGGATGGCGGAGAAGAGCGAGGTGACGACGCCGATGCTCAGGGTCACGGCGAAGCCCTTCACCGGCCCCGATCCGAGGAAGAACATGAGAAAGCCGGCCACCAGCGTGGTGAGATGGCTGTCGAAGATGGTGCCGAAGGCGCGCTCGAAGCCCGCCTGCAGCGACGAGATCAGCGAGCGCCCGCCGCGCAGCTCCTCGCGCAGGCGCTCATAGATCAGCACATTGGCATCGACCGCCATGCCGAGCGTGAGCGCGATGCCGGCGATGCCGGGCAGGGTCAAGGTGGCGCCCAGGAGGCTCAGCGTCGCCATCATCAGGCAGAGATTGAACATCAGCGCGATGTCGGCGAAGAGGCCGAAGAAGCCGTAGAACACCAGCATGAACACCACCACCAGAATCACGGCGACGATGCTGGCGAGCGCGCCGGCATGGATCGAATCGGCGCCGAGATCCGGGCCGACGGTGCGCTCCTCCAAGGCGACGAGCGGCGCCGGCAGCGCGCCGGCGCGAAGCTGCAGCGCCAGCTCGTTGGCGCTCTCGCTGGTGAAGCTGCCGGTGATGATGCCCTGGCCGCCGAGGATCGCCTCGCGGATCACCGGCGCGGAGATCACGGCGTTGTCGAGCACGATGGCGAAGCGCTTGCCGACGTTGCTCTTGGTCGCCTCGCCGAAGCGCCGCGCGCCCACCGTGTCGAACTTGAAGTTCACCGCCGGCGCGCCGTACTGATCGAAGGTGGCCTGCGCGTCGGTGAGCGTATCGCCGCTCACCATGACGCGCTTCTGCACCACGATGGTGGCGCCCGGCGCGCCGTGGCTGTCCTTGAGCGGCAATATCTCGTCGCCCGCCGGCAGGCGGCTCTTGTCGCCCGGCGCCGCATTCTCGTCGACGAGCTGGAAGGTCATCTTCGCCGTCTTGCCGAGGATGCGCTTGACGAATTCGGGATCCTCCACGCCCGGCAGCTCCAGCACGATGCGGTCGGCGCCCTCGCGCTGGATGGTCGGCTCCTTGGTGCCGGTCTCGTCGATGCGCCGGCGCACGATCTCGATCGACTGGTCGACGATCTGCTGCTGGACGCGCTGCAAGGCGACGTCGTTGAATTTGAGCGTCACCGCCCCCGTGGCGCCGGCGGTCATCTCGAGGTCGGGGTCGAGCTTCTTGACGGTCGCCCGCACCTCCTCGATCCGCTCCGGCTCGCGCAGCGTGAAGGCGACGTGATCGCCTTCGGCGGCGAGGCCGGTATAGCCGATGCGCGCGGTGCGAAAGGCTTCGCGCAAGCCGTCAAGGATGTTGTTGAGCCGCTCGGTCAGCACCGAGCGCATGTCGACCTCGTAGAGCAGATAGGAGCCGCCGCGCAGGTCGAGGCCGAGGCTCACCTGCTTGCGGGGCAGGAAGGCAGGCCAGCGCTCGACCGTCTGTTGCGCGAACAGGTTGGGGATGGTCATCACCACGCCGGCAAGGCATATCGCCAGGATCAGCGTCACCAGCCATTTCGGAAAATAGAGCATCGCCCCCGCGCCGCGTTGCCCTCCTCAGCCGCCGCCGACGGCGCGCCGGCCCTTGCCCTTGTCGGCCTTGTCGTTGTCGTCCTTGCCGGCCTCGTCCTTGTCCGCCTTGGCGGCAACCGGCTCGGTCTTGGCCAGCACGCTGGCGATCGTGCCGCGCAGCACCCGCACGCGCACCCCCTCGGCGATCTCGACCTGCACCTCCTCGTCGTTCACCACCTTGGCGATGGTGCCGATGATGCCGCCGCCGGTGACGACCCGGTCGCCGCGCCGCAGCGCCGCCAGCATCTCTTTGAGCTGCTTGGCCTTTTGCTGCTGCGGCCGCATCAGCAGGAAGTACATGACGACGATGATCAGCACGATGGGCAGGAACTGCACCAGCGTGTCGGTGCTGCCTCCAAGCCCCTGCGCATAGGCCGGCGAGATGAGCATCGGCGTCTCCTTGATTGAGCCGGCGCATTCCTACTGAATACCGGTCGAAAGAGCAATGGAGGCGGCGGTTGACGCTCCGCCGCGGCGCGCTTAGGGTCGCGCCAGCCACGGACCCCTTCCCGCCGCAATGCCCGACCTCTCCGCCCTCGAGCCTTTGCTGCAACGTATCGCCGACGCGCTCGACCGGATCGCGCCGCCCGCGGCGCCCGGCAACGACCTTGCCGCCGCCGATGCTTTCGTCTGGCACGCCGAGAGCGGCTGGCTCGAGCCGGTGCCGAAGGTCAACCGCGTCGATCTCGACCTGTTGCAGGGCATCGACCGCGTGCGCGACATCCTGCTCGAGAACACCCGCCGTTTCGCCCAGGGCCTGCCCGCCAATAACGTCTTGTTGTGGGGCGCGCGCGGCATGGGCAAAAGCGCGCTGGTGAAGGCGGCGCATGCCGTGGTCAACGCCGAAGCGCCGTGCTCGCTGGTGCTGGTGGAGATCCACCGCGAGGACATCCCGACGCTCCCCCGCCTGCTGGCGCTGCTGCGCGCGGTGCGGCGGCGCTGCCTGCTGTTCTGCGACGACCTCTCCTTCGACCAGCAGGACACCAGCTTCAAATCGCTGAAGGCGGTGCTCGAAGGCGGCATCGAGGGGCGCCCCGCCAATGTCGTGCTCTACGCCACCTCGAACCGGCGCCATCTGCTGTCGCGCGACATGATCGAGAACGAGCGCTCCACTGCCATCAATCCGGGCGAGACGGTGGAGGAGAAAGTATCGCTTTCCGACCGTTTCGGCCTCTGGCTGGGCTTTCATGCCTGCGACCAGGAGACCTATCACGCCATGGTGCAAGGCTATGCCGAGCGCTATGGCCTGGCGCTGCCGCCGGAGCGGCTGCGCGCCGAGGCGAGCGAGTGGGCCATCACCCGCGGCGCGCGCTCGGGCCGCGTCGCCTGGCAATACATCCAGGACCTCGCCGGCCGGCTCGGCAAGCAGATCGGCAACGGCTAGCGGCTTTTGCCCGGCGGCGGGTTTCGCGCGTCCCGCCCTGGCATTCCCCGGCGGTTTCCGGTGTAATGCCGAAAACAGGCCGAAGGGCGGGGAGGATGGCGAGGCCGGAGGACCGCGCAGCCGCGGGCGGCGGATACGCGGAGGCGGCATGGGCCTTGATGCGGCGCAGGCTTGAGATGGCGGCGCGGCAGGGCGCTTCGGCCCTGCGGCGGCACTTCGATGGCGGCTACGCGCCGGACGCCGCGGCGTCGGTGGCGCCGCCGGCGGTCTCGGTCGTCGATCTCACCGTCGCCTATCAGCGAGTGCCGGCGCTCGAGAGCGTCGGCGCGGAGTTTCCTCCGGGCTCGATGACCGCCATTGTCGGCCCCAACGGCGCCGGCAAGAGCACGCTGCTCAAGGCCATCGCCGGCATCCTGCGGCCACGCGCCGGCAGCATCCTGCTCGCGGGCGGCGGACCGCGCGACATCGCCTATCTGCCGCAGAGCGACGAGGTCGACCGCGGCTTTCCCGTCTCCGTCGGCGACTTCGTGACGCTCGGCCGCTGGCGCCGCTACGGCGCCTTTCGCGCCGCCCCCGCCGCCGTCATCGGCGAGGCGCGCCAGGCGCTCGAGACGGTCGGGCTCGGCGCCGCCGACGACACCCCGATCGCGGCCCTCTCGGTCGGCCAGTTCCGGCGCGCGCTCTTCGCCCGCTTGATGCTCCAGCAGGGCGCCGTGCTGCTGCTCGACGAGCCCTTCGCCGCCATCGATGCGACCACGACGCAGGCATTGCTGCGCCTGGTCAAAGGCTGGCATGAGCAAGGCCGCACCATCCTTGCCGTTCTGCACGACCTCGATCAGGTGAAGCGTCACTTCCCGCGCACGCTGCTGCTGGCCCACCGCGTCATCGCCGCCGGTCCCACGCCCGAGGTGCTGCGCGCCGAGACCCTGGCGCGGGCCGGCTTCGATATCGCCGATGCGGCCGCCGCGTCATGAGCGGCCTCGAAGCCCTTCTGATCGAGCCCTTTGCCGCCTATGGCTTCATGCGCACGGCGCTGGTCGGCCTCGCGGCGCTGGCGCTCGCCAACGGACCGATCGGCGCGCTGCTGCTGCTGCGGCGCATGAGCCTGGTCGGCGACGTGCTTTCTCACGCGGTGATGCCCGGTGCGGCCTTCGGCTTCGCGCTGGCGGGCTATTCGCTGCTGGTGCTCAGCGCCGGCGGCATGGTCACCGGCCTTGCCGTCGCGGCGCTCTCGAGCCTTGCCGCGCGCAACCCGGCGCAGCGGCAGGACGTGAACCTCGCGGTCTTCTACCTGTTGTCGCTCGCCGCGGGCGTGCTGCTGGTGACCGCGCATGGCAGCAACATCGATCTCATGCACGTGCTGTTCGGCACCATTCTCGCCGTCGGCCTGCCGACATTGGTGCTGATGGCGCTGCTGGCGAGCGCCAGCACGCTCATCCTCGCCGCGCTCTATCGCCCGCTGGTCGTCGAGGCCTTCGATCCCGGCTTCCTGCAGGCCGTGAGCGGCGGCGGCAATATCTATCGCCTGATCTTCCTGGCGCTGGTGGTGCTGGATCTCGTGGCCGGCTTCCAGGCTTTCGGCACCTTGCTGGCGGTGGGGCCGCTGCTGCTGCCGGCGGCGGCGGCGCGCTGCTGGACGCGGCGGATCTTGCCCACCATGGCGCTCAGCGCCGCGCTCGGCCTCGCCGCGGGCTATGCCGGGCTGCTGGCGTCCTATTTTCTCAACCTGCCGTCGGGGCCGGCCATCGTGCTGGCAGGGGGCGCGCTCTATCTCGCCTCGCTGCCGGCGGCGCGCTATCGGCCCGATCTCGCCCGGCCGCCAGGAGTGCCCGCATGAAACGCGCCGGTCTGCTGTTTGCCGCACTGTGCTTCCTCGCCCTGGCGCGCACGGCGCCCGCGGCGGAGCCGCTCACGGTGGTGGCGACCTTCAGCGTGCTTGGCGACATGGTCGCCACCATCGGCGGCGACCGGATCGCGCTCACCACCATTGTCGGCGGCGACGGCGACAGCGAGCTCTATCAGCCGACCCCTGCCGACGCGCGCCGCTTGGCCGGGGCGAAGCTGCTGGTGCTCAACGACATCAACCCCGAATTCGAGCCCTGGCTCGACGGCCTCATCCGGCAATCCGGCTTCAAAGGCGCCAAGATCGTCGCCAGCCGCGGCGCCAGGATCATCACCGAGGCGGAAGAAGAAGGCCACGAGGCCGGCAACGCCGCGCCCAAGAGCGACCAGCACGCCTGGCACGATCTCGCCAACGGCGCGATCTATGCCCGCAACATCGGCGAGGCCCTGGCGGCGGCCGATCCGGCCAATGCCGATTTCTACAAGGAGCGCGCCGACGCCTATATCGCCGAGATCAAGCGGCTCGACGCCTGGGCCAAGGCCGAGATCGCCCAAGTGCCCAAGAGCAAGCGCAAGGTGATCACCTCCCATGACGGCTTCGAGTATCTCGGCAAGGCCTATGGCATCAAGCTCGTCCCGGCGCGCGGCTGGGCCAACGACAAGGAAGCCTCCGCCGATGACGTGGCGCGGCTGGTGAAACAGGTCCGCGAGGACAAGATACGGGCGATCTTCGTCGAGAACATGAACGATCCCCGCGTCATCGAGCGCGTGGCGCAAGAGACCGGCGCCGCCATCGGCGGCACGCTCTATTCCGACGCGCTGTCGCAGCCGGGCGGCGAGGCCGACACCTATCTCAAAATGGCGCGCCACAATATCGCGGCGCTCAAGGCCGGGATGTTGAAGAACTGATGGCCCGCCCGTCCGGCCCGAGCGGGCTCCTCGCCGGCGCCCGCCGGCGCATCGGCCTGGCGCTGGCGCCGGTGGCGCTGCTGTGGCTCTGCGTGCTCTGGGCCGCCGCCGGCGACCGTCCGCCGGCCCCGGCGGCGAAGGCGCCGCTCGCGCCGGCGGCGCTCCAGGTGATCGCCGCCGCCGGCGATCCTTCGCCGGCCGATGGCAGCTTCGACCGCTTCGACGTCGAAGGCCGCGTCGTTCCCGCGCCCGCCAATCGCCGCGGCGAGGTGGCGTTCTTCGCGACGCTGCTGCGCAGCGCGGCCGAGGAAGGCTGGTTTGTGGCCGCGCAAGGGCGCATCGGCAAGCTCGCCGTCGTCGGCGACGCCGTTCCCAGCGGCGAGCGCCTTGCCGGCTTCGGCGAAAATCCGGCGGCGGCGATCAACGATGCCGGCGCCGTCGCCTTCTCGGCTCAGCTCACCGGCGGCAAAGCCACCAGCGGCGTCTTCGTCGCGCAGCGGGGAAAGCTCGCCGCCGTGGCCTTGAGCGGCGCGGCGGCGCCCGACGAGCCGCAAGCCACGCTTGCCGAATTCGAGCAGCCGGCGCTCAACGACGCCGGCGATGTCGCCTTTCTCGCCGCCACCCGCCGCGGCCGCGAGGCCGGCGAAGCGATCTATCTCTGGCGCAAGGGCCAGCTATCGAAGCTCGTCGCCTCCGGCGACCGGGCGCCCGGCGGCGGCAATTTCTCGAGCTTCGGCAATCCCGCGCTCAACAACAAGGGCGAGGTGGCGTTCGGCGCGCTGATCGAGCAAGGCCCGATCCTCGGCGGGATCTTCCTGAGCAGCGGCAAGGAGATCCGTTCCGTTCTCGCCGCCGGCGGTCCGGCGCCCACGGGCGGCATCTTCGCCCGCTTCTCCGAGCGGCTCGACGTGAACGACGCCGGCACCATTGCGTTTTCCGCCGTGCTGCGCCAAGGCGGGCCGGAGGTGGCGGTCTTTGCCGTCGAGAACGACGTTCCGCGCGCTCTCGCCGCGGTCGGACAGGCCGCTCCGGGCGGCGGCACCTACGCCGCCTTCGCCTCCTGGCCGGCGATGGGCAATGACGGCGCGGTTGCCTTCCTGGCCTCGCTCGACGGCGGACCCGACGGGCTCGCGGTCTATCGCGCCGGCGCCGAAGGGGTAAGGCGGGTGGCCGCCATCGGCGACGCGCTGCCGGGCGGCGGCCGGATCGCCGCGTTCCCGCTCTATCCGAGCCTCGCCATCGCGCCCGACGGCGCCGTCACCTTCGCCGCGATCGCCGAGCGCGACGGCGCGCGGGCCGACACGCTGCTGTTCTACGGTCCGCCGCGCGGGAAATGAGCCTCGTCCGAACTCGCCGGATTGAAGCTCCTTGCACAGCCCGGCGAAGATGGCGCGGGCCGAATTGCGGCGCGCCAACGCGCCGCGGCAGCCTCGGTCAGAACTCCTTGCCGAGGCCGGCGTAGAAGGTGCGCCGCGGCGCATAGGCCGGCGCGAAGGCGCCGATCGAAGTGCTGCTGCGCAACAGGTAGCTCTCGTCGAACACATTGATCACGTCGAAGCGGAGCTTGATCGCGCCCGCCTCGGCCGTTTCGAACCGGCGGGCGATGCCGAGATTGACTTGCTCCCACGACGGTAGCGAGGCGCCGTTGATTGGTCCGTTGGGTTGCGTCGTCCGCGCCCCGGTTCCGGCAAGCAGATCGACCGCGAACCGACAGCTCCGCCACTCGTAGGACAGCCCGGCCGACGCCGTCATGAGCTGGCTGTGGTCGGTCTCGATGCCGATGGTATCGACGGTGACAAGATCCGCCGGCGCGAAATTGAACTGGCCGGAATCGATGCCTTTCGCCCGTTGCCGCGCGATCGCGAGGTTTCCGTGATAGGTGAAGGATCCGCCGTCGTAGCGCGTCGTCAGCTCGACCCCGGGATTGGCGACGATGCGGTAATTGAACGGGATCGTGATGATCGGGGCGCCGAATTGACCGAAATCGATGCCGTTGCGGGCGAATTTATAATACCCGTCGAGGCCGATTTTGACGCCACCCGGCAGATCCTGCGCGCCGCCGACATCGAAGAGGTTGGCGCGCTCGATTTTCAGCGGCGAGTTCCCGGTCGACGGCGTCGCCGCCGAGGTGGTGAGACCGGTGCCGTTGAAATCGTTGAACTGGATGAGGTTCTCAGGCGGTCCAAGCTGGAAGGGCGGCGGCGTGAACAGGCTCGCATAGCCGGCATGCAGGACCATCGTCGGCGTCGCCTGCCAGACCGTATTGAGGCGCGGGCTGACCTGGTTGCCCATGACGAACTGGTTGACCACGTCGAACCTTCCGCCGTAATTGACCGTCACGTCCGGCCCGACCTTCCACTCGTCCTGCAGCCAAGCGCTGTATGTCCAGCCGGTCTTGCCGATGCCGGCGGAAATCTCGCTCGGGACCGAGGTGGCCGGCGCGCTGCCGAAAGTGGGGCTCGCGGAAGAGCCGCCGTCCTGCACCAGCAGCAACGAGTCGGTATGCGACGTGAAGCGCTCGCCCTCCAGCAACAGGCCGCTGCGCAGCGTATGATCCGCCGCGATCCGGGCGCTGACATCGAGCTGGGTCCCGTTGGCAAAGCTGGTCAGCGAGGCGTCTTGCGCGACGCCGTTGAAGACGATATCGGCGAGCGACGGGTCGTGCCGGAAATCGAGCGTGCTGTATTTGGTGAACGCCGAGATCCGGAAATCGACGGCGGAACCGGCGTGCAGATAGGACAGGATGCCGAACTGGCTCGTCTCGGTTTGCCGTTCGTCGAGCTGCGCCGGATCGAAGGCCGAGACGGGAACGCCGTTCAGGAAGCCGATTCCGGGAAACGTCGGCGTGCTCGGATTGTTCGGGATCGCGAACGACCCGCCGAATTGGCTGACGATCGCAGTCACTCGATTGTCGCCGTCGACGATCTTGTCGAGGTAGGCAAACGCATGCTGCTGCAATGATTGGTCGTGAACCTGCGCCAGCGCCGGCGTGACGCCGTCGATGCCGTGGTTCGTGCTCAGAAGATCGCCCGATACAAAATAATTGAAGCCGTCGACCGAGCCGCCGTATTCGGCGCTGGGGTGCAGCGTCGCGTAACTGCCGCCATAGATCGCGACCTCGCCGCCCGGAGCGAACAGCCCGTTCTTGGTCTGAATGTCGACGATGCCCGCGGTCGCCAAACCGTATTCCGCCGGCAGCGCGCCGGTGATCAACGTCACCGAGCTGGCGAAGCGGGGGCTGAGGCCCTGGCCGAAGAAGCTTAACCCCGTCGGCAGCGGAATCCCGTCGATCCGGAACTCGATCGGCTGCATCTCGTTGCGGACGTGAATGCCGCCTGCCGATTCGGCGTCCTGAGTGACGCCGGGCATTTGCAGCACCACCTGGTTGAGCGTGTTGTTCTCGCCGCCAGGCTGTGTCTCGATCTCCTGGCTGCCGACCGTATAGGTCGAGGCGCCGATCTTCGGCTCGATTGCAGCGCCGACCGCCTGAAGCCGCTTCGCTTCAATCGTCACTTCCTCGAGCGTGACTGGTGCCGGTGCCGACCCGGGCACTGCCGGTCCCGATTCCGCTGCCAGCGGCGGGGCCGACGCTGGATCGGCCATCGCCGAGCGCGCGCCCGCGAGCGTCGCCGCGAGGCTGAGCAGGCTGAAAATAGCCGCACCGCGACGCGAGCGACGCTGTCGCGCATGCCGGCTATGCTTCAAGACGAGCGGAATCCGCTCCAGCAGCGCGGCGCGCAATTGACGCCGTGGGCGATCCATTGGTCGCCGCGGCAATCGCGGCGCCACAAGAATGTACGGCGTTTCCAAAACGATCCTCCGTCGATCGAAGTCGACCGATTGGCGATTTCGATGATGCTGCGATCGATCTCAGAGGACAGGGGGTGCGCGGGTCTCGAAGAGAAGGTGATGCGGTCGCGCAAGATGCATTTGCGTTTCGCGCGCGGCGACGGTCGATCCGCTCCGGGTGA
>DASPSJ010000048.1:0-28092 GCA_035623985.1 Allostellaceae bacterium
ATTCGATCAGCCGCTCGACATGAGGGTCCTGCGCCTCGACGCCGGTATATTCGAGCCGGTTGGCGATCTTGGGATAGCGCTCGGCGAATTCGACGCCGCGATGGCGCAGATAGGCCAGCTCGCGCTGATAATAGGCGAGGATGTCGTCGAGCCCGTCACTCGCCATAATGCCCGCCGCCGCGATGGACCGAGACCGCAAAGGAAATCGGCTCGATCATCGCGCCCAGCCGCAGCCCACCCTCGACGTGGACGACGAGCGCGCCCCTCTCTCCCGCCGGCCGCTCGATGCGCACGCGGGGATGGGCAAGGCGCGGCTCGAACACCTCGATGGCCTCGCGCACCATCGCCATCAGCCCGGTCTCGCCGTCGAAATCGCGCGGTGCGAACAGCGAGAGATCGGGGATGCCGTAATCGATCGTGCTGCGCTCGCGCTTTGCCAGGATGTCGGCCGCGACCGGCGCGCGGGTGTTGAGCAGCCGGTCGAGCTCGCGCGCCACCGACTGGCGCAGCGCCTCGGGGCTCAGCATGCGCAGCGGCTGGCCCTCGGCGCTGCTGGCCGGGTCGAGATCGGTGAGACGCTCGAACAGCGGCGCGGGCGCGCCGGGGACAAGGCGCGGCTCGCCCATCGCCCGATTATGACACCTCCTGCTTGATCAGGTCGTGCTTCACCGGCTGGACGCCGTCGGCGGTGCCGTCATCCTTCTTCTGCGGGATGTACTTGTACTCGATCACGCCGTAATTGAGCGCCACCGTCTCGGTCGGAATGTCGCCGGTGCCGCCGCCGAAGCTCATGTTGGAGATGATGATGTTGTTCATCACGATCTCGAGATATTTCACCGGCTTGTTGTCGCCGTCGGCGCGGTAGGCGGTGAAGGTGCCGGTGCCGATCATCTTGCCGCTCCAGCACTGCTTCAGCAGGTCGTCGGTGGCGCTGTCGACATATTTGGTGATGGTGAAGTCGGAGTGGTTCGCCTGCTCGACGGTGCCGCCGCCGGCCGAGCTGCGCGTCGGCGAGGTCGGCTGGTTGAAGGAATGGCTCCAGGACAGGACCTGAAGCTCGCCGGTGTGATCGCTGTCCGTCGACTCGCCGGTGATGTTGGGCGTCTCCAGCTTGAGAAACATATTGCCAGCCATCGCGTCTCTCCTTCCGTCCCTTCAGCGCCCGCTTGTCAGGCTGCCGCCGGCGGCGGCAGCTCGGCCACCAGCCGGATCGATGCGGTGAGCTCCTCGAGCTGGAAATGCGGCCGGAGGAACACGGTGGCGCGATAGGAGCCGGGCTTGCCCGGCACGTCGAACACGTCGACGCGCGCCTCGCGCAGCGGGTATTTCGCCTTGAGATCCTGGCCGGCATCGTCCTTGCCGAGGACGTAGTCGATGATCCAGGTGTTGAGATAGGTCTGCACGTTCTCCTTGGTCATGAAGGAGCCGATCTTGTCGCGCATGATGACTTTGATGTAATGCGCGAACCGCGAGGCGTTGAGCATATAGGGGAGCCGCGCCGACAGGCTGGCGTTGGCGTTCGCCGCGGCGAGGTTGTAGACCTTCGGCCTGTTGGTGGTCTGGCCGCCGAAGAAGGCGGCGTAGTCGGTGCCCTTGCAGTGCACCAGGGCGATGAAGCCGAGGTCGGACAGCTCCTTCTCGCGCCGGTCGGTGATGGCGATCTCGGTCGGGCATTTCAGCGCGATATCGCCCTCGTCGGTGAGGAAGGTGTGCGCCGGCAGGCCCTCGACCTTGCCGCCGCCCTCGACGCCGCGGATCGCCGCGGTCCAGCCGTGCTTGGCGAAGGCGTCGGTGATGCGCGCGCCGAGCGCCCAGGCGGCGCTGCCCCAGAGGTATTTGGCGTGGTCGCGCCCGTCGGTGTCCTCGACGAAGTTCATGCCCTCGACCGGGACGGTGTCGGGGCCGTAGGGCAGCCGCAGCAGGATATGCGGCATCACCAGCGTCACGTAGCGCGAATCCTCGCTCTCGCGGAAGGAGCGCCAGGTGACCAGCTCCAGGCTCTCGAAGATCTTGGCGAGGTCGCGGGGGATCCCCAGCTCGGTGAAGCTGTCCATGTCGAAAAGCCTCGGGCCCGCCGCGGCGATGAACGGCGCATGCGCCGCCGCGGCGACGCTCGACACCTTTTGCAGGAGCTGAACGTCCTGCGGATGCCGGGTGAATTCGTAATCGGCCAGCAGCATGCTGTAGGGATGGCCGCCGAAGGTGCCGTATTCCTCTTCGTAGACCTTCTTGAACAGCGCGCTCTGGTCGAACTCGACCGCCTTGTCCAGATCCTTGAACAGCTCGGCCTTGGTGATGTTGAGCAGCCTGAGCTTGAGCCGCGTGCTGGTCTCGGTGTTCATCACCACGTAATGCAGGCCGCGCCAGGACGCTTCCATCCTTTGCAACTCGGGATGATGCAGGATCTCGTTGAGCTGCGCGCTCAGGAGATCGTCGATCTCCGCGATGCGGTCGTTGATCGCCTCGGCGGCATCGGCCTTGACCGTGCCGCCTTCGGCGAGCACGTCGTGGACGAACTCGCCGACGAGGTCGCGGGCATAGCTGCGCTGTGACTCGTCGCGCGCGAGCTTGCCGTCGACGATGATCTTGTCGAGCAGGCTGGTCGGCGCCGCGCCGTTGCCGCTCTGGGTTTCCTCGGCCATGGTCGCTCTCCCCTCTGTGCCGGCCTATTGGGCGGGCTTCTGCTCGCCGCCCTCGCCCAGATCCTTCTTGAGCGCGGCCTGGCTCTCGGTGTTCTGGATGACGTCCTTCAGCAGCGCGTCGAGCCCGTCGTTGCCGTCGAGCTTGGTGAGGAGATCGCGCAGCCGCTGCCGGCCCTCATAGAGCTTCTTGAGCGCCGGCACCTGGCGGATGATCTCGACCGGGCCGAACTCGTCCATGTTCTTGAAGACAAGCTCGACGTTGAGCTGATCGGTGCTGTCCTTGACGAGCTTGTTGGGCACGCGGAAGGCCAGGCGCGGCGAGATCGCCGCCAGCACGTCGTTGAAATTGTCGCGATCGATCTCGACGAATTTCCGGTCCTTGACCGGGGGCAATGCCTCCGCCGGCTTGCCGGAGAGGTCGGCGAGAATGCCGACGATGAACGGCAGCTCCTTCTTCTCGATCGCGCCGCCGATCTCGACATCATAGGTGATCTGCACCCGCGGCGGCCGGACGCGATCGAGTTTGTGTTGCGTACTTTCGGCCATGTGAACCTCCCCCGACGCATTCTCGGCGTCCGTCGAGACAGTTAAAATGATTCAATCGACCCGATCAAGCGGATTATGCTTCGCCAACTTGCGCACCCTTGTCCGCTTCTGTCTCTTTACCGTCATGTCCGAGTAAAACACGCCGCAAATCTCAGCGAGGATTGAGCCCGAGCAGCTCAAAGAGCGCGGCAAGATCGTTTCGTCCCCTGGTCATTTCCGCCAGCAGCTCATGCAGCGGCATCATCCCCCAGGAATGCGCGCGCCGCAGCAGATAAGGCGTCGGGCTATGCGGCTCGGTGCGCGACAAATACTCGGCGACCTCGAGGATCAGCCGATAGGCCTCGTCGCGGTCCCGGATCACCCCCTCGAAGGGCGGCGGCGCCGGCTCGGTCAACTCTTCCGTCGGCGCCGGCGCGGCCGGCACGGGTCGCATCGGTTCTGCCGTCATCGCCACCTCGCCTCGGTTCCTCAGAATGGTTTGGACCAGCCCCTCGATATTGGCGAGCGCGCCGCGCAACGCGGCGAGGCTGGGCGCATCCTTGCCGCAGGCCTGGTCGAGCAGCCGGTCGAGCTCGCCCAGCAGCGCCAACGACGTCTCGATATGGCGCAAGACGCCGCGGTAGAAGGCGGTGGGCGTCGCCGCCGCCGCCGCGTCGAACTCGGCGAGCTTGACCCCGGCATCGAGCTTGGCCGTCGGGTTCGCCTTGCGGATCTGCTCCAGCCGCAGCGCGTTGGCGTAATGCTCCCAGGCGTATTCGTCGGGCGTGACGATGCCGGCCCGGGTGAGCGGCAGGCAGTATATCGTCTGCGGCAGATGCGCATTGACCCATTCGAAAGGCGCGATGCGGTAGGAGAGGTCGTTCTCCTCGATGGCCGGATGGAGATGCGGCCAGAAGGCCCGGCACAGGCCGATGATGACGCCGAGACCGGGGGCGATGCCGGCAAAGCCTTGACGATGGATGAGGCCCTCAAGCAGCCAGCAGGCGATCTGAAGATCCTTGGAGCGGGTCGCAAGCGCCTCGCCGGCGAGCCGCACCACCTCGCCCCAGTTGGCGCGCTTCAACTCGGTCTGCCAGACGCCGCGCGGCAGGCTGGCGTCGTCCTCGCGTCGCGCCTCGCGGATGCGCTCATACGCGCCGCTGAAGCGCAGCGACGCGCCGGTGGGACTGTCGCCGGGGAGCGGCGCCAGGATCGCCGCCAAATCGATCCCGGGCGGCGGCGGGGCCTCCTGCGTCCGCGCCGCCGCGGTCATCGCCGCGCCTCGCTCACCAGCAGCGGCGCGTGCGTCGGGAAATCCGGCATGACCAGCGCCACCGGCGCCTTGGCGCCGGGCGGCGTGGTCGAGAGGCGCACGCGGATGAACGCCTTGGCCGCGCCCACCGGCGCCGGCGTGGCTGCATCCGGACCAATGACGCCGAGGGTGCGGGCGGTGAATTTCAACACCTGAGGCAAGAGGTCGCTGCGTCCTTCGATCTCGGCGGGCTGGCTGCGATGGTCCATCAGCAGCCGCAGCAGCCCCCAGCGGTCGTCATAGCGCCAGCTCACCACCCGGTCCTTCGCCCCTTGCCCGTCGCCGGCGCCTTCAAGCACCGGCGAGACCGGGCCGTCCTTGGCCCAGCGCAGGCTGACGCTGACGGGATCGGACAGATGCCAGCGCGCCGGCTTGCCCGGCTCGCCGCGGCGGAAGAGCTGGTCGTCGATCGTCGCCTGCCAGTCGATGATCTGGTCGGCGCCCTGCTCGAAGCGGCGGTTGACGCGGAAGTCGACGGCGACGTCATATCCGGGCAAATCGTCGCCGCCTTCGCCAAGGAAGGGCGCGAAAAAGGCGCGCACCTTTTCCATCTGATCGAGAAAGGCGAGCGCCTCCTGCTGCGCCTCGGTGCTGCCGCGGGCGAGCGCCTTGCGCGCCGCCGGCGCATTGGCGGCAAAGAGATCGAGATAGCTGACGATCGTCTCGATTTGCGCCGCTGCCGCGTCGCCGGCGGAAGAGCTTGGCGCGAAGGGAAAGCGTCCGGCGAGCAGGCGGTTGAAGGCGTCGGCGAGCCGGACGTAGCCGGCGGCGCCGGCGGAGTTCGCGGTCTCGCTGCATTGCGACAGCAGCCCCTGGCGCAACGCGCTGCGCCGGTCGAGGAAATAGTCGCCGGTGGCGGCATAGCGATCGCCGGAAAGCTGGTCGGCGCAATTGTCCTGCGTCATCTGAGCGAGGTCGAAGCGGATGAAGGTCTCCAGCGCCGATATGGAATTGCGTGGATTATTGTTCTGGTATTTTTGCAACTCCAGCGCGATGCGTTGCCATTTGGGCACCAAGGGTGTCGGCCGCCAATCGAGCGAGAAATCGCTGCGAGCGAGGAAATCCAGCAGCGGCTCGGCGCCGTCGCCGGCGAGCCGTGCCACCCAATTGCGCTGCGCGTCGAGATATTGCGCCACTTCGAGGTCGTCCGAGAGCCCGAAGGCGACAAGATTGATCGGCAGCGACGGAGTCCGGGGCCTCGCGTCGCCGCGCATGCTGTAGGGCTGCTCGCGCTCCAGCAGCGTATCGACCTGCTCCAGGAGGCCGTAGGCTTGCCGGCCCGTCACGTCGCGCAGTGTGCCGTAGGTTTGCGCGAAATCGAGCTGCGACAGCACCGTCAGGAGATCGCCCAGCCGGCGCGTTGCGCGGCCGAAGGCCTGGGTCTGGGCGAACAGCGCGCTTTCGGCGGATTGCGCGCCGCCCGTCGGCGCGTCGCTGATTTGCGCTTCAGCGATCGCCGTCGTCATGTTGGCGTTGAGCCGCTGGCGCGTGGCGGCATCGACCACGCGACGGAAATCCGGCGGCACGAGCTGCAAATCGCCGTCGAGGAACTGCTCGTAGCCCTGGTAGAGCCCGATCGCCTCGGTCAGACGGTCGGGATCCCAGCCGCCGCCGGCGCGCCGCGGCGGCGCGATCGAGCGGGCGGGCGTCGCCGCCATGAACGGGCGCCCGATCAGCGCCGGCAACGCCGCGGCAAGGCTTGCCACCGGCGGCGCCAGGCGCAGCGCGACATGCCCCTCGCCGCGGTCGAGCAGCGGCAGGGAACGACGCAGCTTGAGCTGGGCAAGCTCGGCCTGCAGCTCCCGCAGGCGGAGATCGGCGCGATCCTGCAGCATTTGCCGCAGCTTCGGGCCCAAGAAGGCCGACGCGTCGATATCATTCAGCAGCCGCGCGAAATCGGCGTCGCTCTCGAGCGTCGGATCCAGGACCCAGGCGAAATCGACATCGCCAAGCATGGATTGCGCCGAAACCAGCGCGCCATTGAGCCGCTCAAGCTGGGCCACGGCGTCGGCGCGCGTCGCCACCGCGCGATCGAGATCATCGAGGGCGGTCGTCACCTGCCGCAAGCGGCCGATGATCGCGCCGTCGGCGGACAGAAGCCGGTCGACCGGCAGCAGCAGCGCTTGCAGCCCGGCGCCCGCGCGTCCGGCGAAAAGCCCGGGCTCGAAGCGGTCGATGGTGACGTGGTGCAGCGCCGCCGCGTAGAGGTCGCTGTCGACAAAGAAATCATGCGATAGCTGGGTGTCGAGCAGGAAGGCGACGAGCCGCTCGATATCGGCGAGCGTGCCCTTGAGGGTGCCGAGGTGATTGTAGATCGCCGCGTTCTGCTCGATTTGGCGCAACGCGCCGACATAGGCGGCGACGCGGATCAACTCGGGGCTGCCGGCAAGCGCATAGGGCTTGCCGCCGACCGTCTTGTCGCGCCCCGCCAAGGCGCCATCGATGAGCGACAGAGAGCGGCGGTCGAACTCGCGGCGCAGGACGTCGAGGATGACCGCGTTAAACCCGACCGAGAAATGCGCGATTATACGGTCGTCGATGCCGGAGAACCAGGAAGAGGGCAGCCAGGCCGAACGGAGATGCCGGACGTTGAGCTGGGCGAACATGCCGAGCAATCGGGTGGCGTCGGCGGCGCTTGTCGCCGGCGCCCCCGAGCGGCTCGTGAGCTGCTGCGCCCGCTCCTCGCTCTGCTGGATGAAGGTGATGGGCTGCATCAGCGCGCTCGCCTCGCGCTCCAGCCGGCGCCCGGCGAACCACAGCCCGATGCTGCCGATCACGATGAAGAGGACAAGGCAGGCGGCGGCCACGCGCAGCGGCCGCGTGCGCGGCACCTGGCTCGAGCGCGCGGCCGCCGCAAGGTTGCGCTCGCGCAGGATCTTCTTGGCGAAGAGATCGCGCGCAAAGAGCGGCCAGCGCCGCGGCATCGTCTCGACCGTCGCCGGCGGGCGGTCTTGCGCGGCGGCAACGAGCGCGCCCGCGCGCCGCGGCGGCCCGCCATCGCCGGTGAAATAGAGGCCACGGAAAAAGAACGCGTCGTGATAGACGCTGCGGCGGAAGAGGCTGGTGCAATAAAGCGAGAGCGGATCACTCAGACGCTCGAATTCGGCCGGGAAGAGCAGCGCGCCCTCGGGATCGGCAAGATCGGAGTCCTTGCCGGCAAGGTCGAGATGGAGGCGATAGAGCGTCCGGCTGAGGCCGGCAAAGGCCTGGCCGAAGGCCGCGGCCGTCAGCTCGGCGTCGAGGTCGTGCCCGCTCGACCAGCCGAAGATCTCCCCGCGACGGTTGGCCGGCACCTCGCGCCAGAAACTCTGGAAGCCCGGGATCCAGTCGCATTTGGTGACCACGACATAAACCGGGAGCTGCAGGCCCAGACGCTGCTGCAGGTCGAGCAGGCGGCGGTGCATCTGGTCGGCCTTGGCGAGCAGCGCGTCGGCGTCGAGCCGGTCGGGGCCGATGAAGTCGCCGCAAGGAAGGGCGATGACGATGCCGTCGACCGGGCGGACCGGGCGATGCTCCGCGAGCTGGCGCAGCAATTCGCTCCAGGCGCGATCATCGGCGTGCTGGCGCTCGGGATCGAGCACCAGCGCCCCCGCGACGTCGAGCACGACGCCGCCGTCGAAGAAATGCCAGGCGAGCGCACGGCCGGATTGCGGCGGCTCGGCCTTCAGAACGCCCGCCGGGCGCAGCGCCTCGAGCTCGTCCAACAGCGTTGTCTTGCCCGAGCCCTTCTCGCCGAGCATGAGATACCAGGGAATGGCATAGCGCCAGCGATAGCCCGGCGTTACCTGGCGCAGATAGCGCAGCGCCGCGTCAAAGGAGCGGCGCAGCTCCGGCAGCGGGACGGGCAGGTTGGCCGGCGCCTCGATCACGGCTTCTCCCGCCGCAGGCGCCGCTGCCGCCTTCGCCTTGACGCTGCGGCGCAACACCAGGAACAACAGCGCGAGCACGACCAGCGCCGCCAGCGCGACGAGGATGCCGATCAGGACGGCAAAAGGCGTCAGGATGCCGATGAACCCGTCCATCGCGTCACTGCCGCTCCCGCTGCGTCAGCGAGTTCGTCAGCACCGTTTCGACATCCGCCGTGCCGCGCGTCCAGATGACATTCTGGACGGCAAGATAGGCGGCGCCGGCGACGAGAAGAGCGGCGATCCACGGCCGCAAATGCGGCAGCCGCACCGGCCTGCCCTCATCGATCGTATGCGCATAGGCGTCCTCGAACACCGGCAGCGCCTGATCGAGGCGCAGCGGCGCGTGGCGCTCGATGATCTGGCGCAGCGCGCGGCGGTAGGCGCGCAGCGGCGATTGATCGGCGATGGCCCGGTATTTGCCGCGAAAGTCCAGCGACAGCACGACCAGATAGACCGCGGCGAGATCGGCATTGGCGGCGGTGCCGCGCGCCACCAGCGCGTCGATGTTGTCGAAGACGCGCTCACCGGCGATGCGCGTCTCGAACAACGCCATCTCGACCAGATTGTCCTTCCACTGCCCGCGGCCCGGCCATTCGGTCATGTAGAGCAGCACCTCATCGGCCAAGGCGGCCATCGCATATTGCGTCTCGCGGTAGAGTTCGGCGCTATAGACGCCGCCCGACCGGGTCGCGCCGACATAGAGCTGCTCGAGATAGGCCTTGAGATGATGGTGCACCAGCGCCACCGGATCCTGCTGGCGCTCGCCGCTCTCGCCGGCGGCCAAATTCCTGAGTCCGGCATGGAGGGCGTATTTGACGCGCATCAGCTCGCGATAGAACTGCCGTAGCTGGCCCAGAAGCGAGCGCTCCACGCTCTCGTCCGGGACCTGCGCCGGGAACGAGCGCTGCTGCGGAATCAATTCCACCAAGGGCTCACCTGCAAGCCAGCTCCCGCGCCGCCATGCCTTGGCCCTGCCCGCGCCTCATCGCCCGGGCGCGACGCGAACGTAGAGCACGATCTCGAGCGGCCGGCGGACGCCGCCCGTATCGCGCGGATTGGCGACTTCCAGCACGCGGTTGGCGGCGATGAAATTGCGATCGGCGGCGACGCGGAACACCAGAGTGCCGCGCGTCGGCACGATGCCGAGCGCCTCGCTCTCGATGACGCGCGTGCGCGCCGCGCCGCGGATGCGCGCTTCCATCATTGGCTGGATCTGCTCGCTGTCGCCGATCAGGCTTTCCTCGAGCCACTGCGCGACATCCGCCTCGCTGGCGCCGGCACGGCCGCGCGCGCCGATCAGCAGATCGCCCTCGTCGAGCCAGGCCGGCTTCAGCCTCAGACGGAAGGCATTGCCCTCCTGGGTGAAGGCGATCGTCATGTGCAGCTCGCTGATCGTCTCGACGACGCGATCGATGAAGGCGAGCACCGGCCGGAACGCGATGGCGATGTCGTCATGGTCGTAGCGCTCGAAAATCGGCGGCATCATGCCGGGCCCGAGCGGCGCAAGCTGGCCGGCGATGCCGGCGGCAAGCACGAACAGCGCGAAAGGATGCGCCTCGCCGGTATTGAGCGCCGCCTCGAAGGGCGGCAGCCCCGCCACCAGGCAGTGGATGGCGCTGCGCGTCTCCAGCAGCGAGGCCTGACGGCCGCCGCCGGCGGCGCCTTGCGCGCGATCGGCAAGGAAGGACGCTTTCTGCCGCACGCTTTGCGCCAGCTTGAGGCAGAGCTGGCCCAGCGGTCCGTCGAGCGGCACCGCAAGCATTGGCGGCACGTAGTCCGGCGTGAGCTGCAGCGTGTCGTTAGCAAAGGAGACTTCGGCGATCGGCATGGCGGTGTATTTGGCCGAAGGCCGCTCGCCCGCCAGCAGCATCAGATTGGGCCGCAGCCGCGGCAGCCGCATCGGGCTGTCGCCGGTATTCTGGTCGACCACCTCTTCGCCCTCGACCGAGCGGTAGCGAGCCGTCTCGCCGGTGCCGCCGACGATATCGGGCCGGCGCGCCGGCGCGGCGAGATAGATCTTGGTCGGCGTGTTGCGCAGCTTTTCGGCCAGCGGCAGCAGATCGAGTTCGAGCGGCGGGGCATCGCCATGCGGATAGGTCACCGCCAGCCCGTCCGGCAGGATCGCCTGCAGCGCCAGCACGCGGAAATTGCCCATGGTGAGCCGCGCCTGATCGAGTTGCAGGTTCAGCACGCCCCAATGGAACGGCATCGCCCGCGCCAGGTGAAAGGCCAGCAGCAGCTCCGAACGCAGCGCCGCCTGCTGGAAATGCTGCGGCGACAGCAGCATGCCCTCGTGCCACTGCACGGCTTCCGGGATGGCGCGCAAATCGCTCATGGGCGCGCTCACTTCGCCGCCGCGCGCGGCGGCTGAACGACGAAATCCTTGTCGCCGAGCGCGATCAGGACGTGCTCGATCGCGTCGATGCGGGCGCGATGCGTGCCGTCGGCGGCGTAATCGGCGAAGACGAAGGCGGCGATCGCGTCCGTCGATGCCGACGGTATCGTCTCCACCGGCCCTTTCTGCCCGGGCACGAGCTCGAAGGAGGTGAGATCGAAGCCCGAGGGGAATGCCTGGCGAATCTGGCCGCGCTTCAGGAACCAGTCATGCGCCGTCATCTGCGTAAGCTGCGTCACGAGCTGCGGGTCATAGACATAGACGATGTCTATGGCGATGGGGCTGTCCTGATTGGCGCCTTGCGCCACCTCGATTTCGACGGAGCGGCTCTTGATCGTCGGGGTCGCGCTGCTGAAGATGCCGCAGCCCGCCAGCAGCGCCGCGCCAAGAAGCGCGCTCAGCCCGCCGGCCGAAAGCCGGTCGCCCGGCTCGACCGCGCCATCCCCTCTCGCTCCTCCCCTCACGCGCCCCATCCCCGCAATAGCGCTCAAGCGCGAAATTCAACGATCAATCCCGGTTCTTGTCAATCGACGCAAACTCTATCAAACAGCGAAAGGCTTTATTCTGAATATTCCATGCCGATTGTGTTTCCGTTGAGCGTCGATCTTATCCCGTTTGTCCGGTCGTGCCTTGCGGATATTTCTCGGCTTTTCTGCCGGGAGCGCCTCAGTCGCATCGCTCGAGCCAAACCGCGGGACGGCCGTTCAGAGTGTAGATCCCGTCCTTGACGATGATTTTGCCGTCGCTCTCCACCACCGAGACGTTCTGGATCCGGTCGGCCAGTTTCTGGATGGTGGCTTCGAGAGAGCTGCCATCCCGGCGG
This sequence comes from Allostellaceae bacterium, assembly GCA_035623985.1. GTDB lineage: Bacteria > Pseudomonadota > Alphaproteobacteria > ATCC43930 > CGMCC-115725 > DAHUYF01. Next base: position 11,606 of record DASPSJ010000048.1, read on the forward strand.
TCGATATGCTTGATGCGCAGCCGGTTGCCATCGGCCGGCTCGGCGAAGGTGATGATGTGTATTTGCGGCTCGTAGAGCGGGCCGTAGTCATATCGAAGCTCCGCCTCATGCGGCGAGAGCATCCGATAAAGACCATGGGGATTCTCGATGCTCGGCGCGGCGCCGCAATCGACCGCCCAATGGCCGAGGAGCCCGAACCTGGTCAAGGTCGTCTCGAGAGTATCCGCCCAGGCCGGCCGGATGACAGCGGCCAGAGCGCCCGCCAGCAGCAGAACGGCGATCCCGTTCACGGTTTGCCCCTCCGCCTGCCGCCCGGGACGGCGCTCAGAGCTCGACGACCAGCCCGTCATAGCCCGGCTCGACCCCGGCCGGCAGCTCGCGGCGGAGCGTCCCATAGTCCATGCTTTCATCCATATGCGTGAGGACGGCGCGGCGCGGCTTCACCCGCTCGATCCAGCCCAGCGTCTTGGCGAGGTGGGCATGGGTCAGATGCGCGCGGCGGCGGATGCAGTCGACGATCCAAAGCTCGATGCCGCGCAAGGCGGCGAAGGCGGCGTCGTCAAGCTCGAACACATCGGTCGAATAGGCGAAGCCGCCGACGCGGAACCCCAGCGTCGTGGAGAAGCCGTGATCCTGCTGGAAGGGCGTGACCGCAATTCCCGCGGCGGCGAAGGGGCCGTCGATCGCATGCGGCTCCAGCACCGGCTTGTAATAGACCACCTGCCGGTCGGGCTTCACGGGATCGAAGACATAGCCGAAGCGGCGGCTGATCTCGACCAATGTCTGCGCGCTGGCGAAGACCGGGATGCCGCTGCGCATCAGCCAATTGACCGAGCGCAAATCGTCGATGCCGTGCAGATGGTCGGCATGGGCATGAGTGAAGAGCACGGCATCGATCCGCCGCACGCCGGCATCGAGAAGCTGCTCGCGCAGATCGGGCGAGGTGTCGATCAGCAGGACCGACCCGCCCTCCTCCACCAGCACCGACACCCGCCGGCGCCGGTTGCGCGGCTCCTTGGGATCGCAGGCGCCCCACTCGCCGCCGATCCGCGGCACGCCCCAGGACGGGCCGCACCCCAACATCGTTACGCGCATGAACCGACCGCGGGTTTTTGCGCTTTGTTGAAGAGCCGGAAGAAATTTTCCGCGGTGGTGCGGGCAAGCTCCTCAAGGGCGATGCCTTTGAGCGCCGCCACCGCGGCGGCGGTGTGGACCAGAAAGGCGGGCTCGTTGCGCTTGCCGCGCATCGGAACCGGCGCGAGATAGGGTGCGTCGGTCTCGATCAGCAGCCGGTCGAGCGGCAGATCCGGGACGATGGCGCGCAGCTCGCCGGCATTCTTGAAAGTGACGATCCCCGAGAGCGAGATGTAGAGGCCGAGATCCAGCGCCGCTTCGGCCAGCGCGCGCCCGGTGCTGAAGCAGTGAATGACGCCGGCCGGCGGCTTCTCCTCGCGCAGGATGGCGGCAGTTTCCGCATCGGCGGCGCGGCTGTGGATAATCAGTGGACAATTTGTTTCACGTGAAGCGGCGCAATGAGCACGAAACATCGCTTCCTGCCGCTCTCTCGGCGAATGTTCGTAATGGAAATCGAGCCCGGTCTCGCCGATTCCGACGACTTTCATATGCTGGGTCAGCGCCGCCAGCCGCGCGATCTGGTCCTCTTCCACCGCAGCTTCATGTGGGTGGATGCCGGCCGAACACCATATGTTGGGATCGGCCGCGGCAATCGCCAAGACATCGGCGAAGTCGCTGATCTTGGTGCCGATGGTCAGCAGCGTCTCGACCCCGGCGCGGCGGGCGCGCGCGAGGATCTCCGGCCGCTCGTCCGGCGCCGCGTAGTCGAGATGGCAATGGCTGTCGACCAGGATCACGTCGGCGCCGCCGGCTCGACATAGCGCGGAAAGATGCCTTCGGGCTTCGGCAGGGGCGTCCCCGGAACGAGCGGCCGGGCGAGCGCGGCGAAATCGCGCTGATCCTCCGGCACGGCGAGCTGGTCGAGCAGCTTTGCCGCCGCCTGCGGCACCACCGGCTGAACCAGCAGCGCCAGATGGCGGAGCGTTTCGGCCAGCACGTAAAGCACGCTTCCCATCCGCCCCGGATCGGTCTTGCGCAGCGCCCAGGGCGCCTGCTCGTCGACGTAACGGTTCGCCTCGGCAACGACCTGCCAGAGCGTCTCGAGCGCGCGATGGAACGCCTGCTCGGCGAAATCGGCGCGGAGCCGCGCGGGAAGGCCGTGCACCATCGCCAGCAGCGCCTCGTCGGCGGCGGCAAGCGGTCCTGGCGCCGGCAGGCGGGCCGCGCAATTGCGGTTGATCATCGACAGCACGCGCTGCGCCAGATTGCCGAAATCATTGGCGAGATCGCCGTTGATGCGGCCCACCACGGCGCGGTGGGAGAAATCGCCGTCGCTGCCGAAGGGCAGCTCGCGCAGCAGGAAATAGCGCAGGGGATCGAGCCCGTATTGCTCGACGAGCTGCCGGGGCGGAATGAAATTCCCCAGCGATTTCGACATCTTCTGCCCCTCGACCGTCCACCAGCCATGGCCGAAGACGCGCTTGGGCGGGGCGAGGCCCGCGGCTTCGAGAAAGGCCGGCCAATAGACGCAGTGAAAGCGGATGATGTCCTTGCCGACCATGTGGAGATCGGCCGGCCAGAAGGTCGCGAACGCGCCGGTCTCGGTCTCGGGATATCCCACCGCGGTGATGTAGTTGATGAGCGCGTCGAACCAGACATACATGACGTGCTGGGGATCGTCCGGCACCGGCACGCCCCAGGTGAAGCTCATGCGCGAGATCGAGAGATCCCTGAGCCCGCCCTTGACGAAGCTCAGCACTTCGTTGCGCCGTCCCGCCGGCGCGGCGCGCTCGGGGTGGCGCTCGTAGTAATCGGCAAGCCAGTCCTGCCAATCCGACAGGCGGAAGAAATAGCTGGGCTCTTCCACCCATTCGACCTCGGCGCCGCTGGGCGCGCGGCGGCTGCCGTCCGCGGCGAGGGTCAGCTCCTCCTCGCCATAGAAGGCCTCGTCGCGGACCGCGTACCAGCCGGCATAGGTGCCGCGATAGATGTTGTCGCGGCCTTTGGGCGTCTGGCGCGCGGCGATGGCGCGCCACAGCGCCTGGCAGGCGCGCACATGCCGCGGCTCGGTGGTGCGGATGAAATCGTCGTTGCTGATGTTCATCAGCCGCGCCATGTCGCGGAAATTCTCGGACACGCGGTCGCAGAACGCCTGCGGATCGACGCCGGCGGCCTCGGCGGATTTCGCCACCTTCTGGCCGTGCTCGTCGGTGCCGGTGAGGAAATGCACGCGGGCGCCGTCCAGCCGCATGAAGCGCGCCAGCGCATCGGCCGCGACGCAGGTATAGGCGTGGCCGATATGCGGGGAATCGTTGACATAGAAAATCGGCGTGGTCAGGTAGTAGGTCCGGCCGCCGCTCATGCTCTCTCCTGGAATGGCTGGGCCGCGCTCAGCGCGCCGCCTCTTCGAGCGCGAAAAAGGCGTTCAGCACGACCTGCTTGCGGTCGAGATTGACGCTGTCCGCCTGGGTGAAAAGATGGGTGAGCTTTTCCCACACCTCAACCCATTGATCAAGGCCGCGCCGCGCCGCAAGACGCCGCATCGCCGCGGCCTCTTCCGGCACGGCCGCCGGCGCGCCGCCGGCGGCGAGCGCCACCATGCGCGCAAGCCAGCCCGGCAGCAGCTCCGACAACAGCCGGAACCCCTCCTCGCCCTCGGCGCGCTGCAAGCGGTCGGCGAGCGCATGGAGCGCCACGCCGTCGATCGCCGGCAGCCCGTCCAGCAGCCGCATCAGGCTGCGGTAGAGCCCGATGCCGCCCGCAGCCGCAAGCTCGAGCGCGCGGCCGATGCTGCCTTCGGCGAGCTGCACCAGCAAGGCGCGGTCGCCGGCGGACAGATCCGGCCGGTATTGCCGCAACGCCTCCGATACCACCGCCGGCGCCAAGGGCTTCAGCGCCAGGAGGCGGCAGCGCGAGCGGATGGTGGGCAGCAGCCGGCCGGGATTGTCGCTCACCACGAGCAACGCGGATCGTTGCGGCGGCTCTTCAAGAATCTTCAATAACGCATTGGCAGCGTTCCGATTCATCATGTCGGCGCCGTCCAGCACCACGACTCGCCAGGCGCCTTCGGCCGGCGTCAGGCGAAGGAATCCGGCAATCGCGCGGGTGTCGTCGACGACGATCTCGCTGCGCAGCTTCTTGCGCCGGGGATCGAGGCTGCGCTCGATCACCAGCAGATCGGCATGGCCGCCGGCGGCGACGCGGCGGAAGACCGGATGCTCCGGCGCAACGGCGAGCGAGGCGGGGGCAGCGGCGAACAGCCCGCCGCCGCCGCCCTGGGCGAAGAGGAAGCGGGCGAAGCGGAAGGCGAGCGTCGCCTTGCCGATGCCGCGCGGCCCGGTCAGCAGCCAGGCATGCGGCAGCCGGCCCGAGCCATAAGCCTGCAACAGCGTCGCCTCGGCCGCTTCATGGCCGAAGAGCGCCGGGTTCTCGCGCGGCGCCGGTATCTCGACCGCCGCGCCGGGAGCGGTTTCCTCTTCCGGTCCCTCGTCCTCATCCTCGGCCATGCCGCCATGATAGCCCGGACGTGCGATGGCTAAAACGCCTCGCTGGCGCGCGCCCGGGCGCCATAGGCGGCGGCGTCCTCCGCCAGCAGCAGGCGTCGCTCCAGCAGCGCCGCGGCGGCCCGTTCCACCGCCGCAACGAAAGCGGCTTTGTCGCCATAGCACTCGGCAAGCGACAGGCGGGGATCGCCCGTCGCCTGGCGGTCCGCGGCTGATCTCGCAAACGGAATGAAGCTGCCGTCGCGGTCGGCCAGCTCGCCTTCGGGATAAGGCGCGCGATAGAGATTCCAGCCGGTATGGCTGCCGAGCGGCACGGCGATGTCCGGCAAGCGGATGCCGGCAAGCTCATTGCCATCGGCGTCGACGCGGCACACCAGCGGGCGATAGGCGCCGGGCGCCGGCTTGGGCTCGACCCAATCGCCCGGCGGCGTCACCCTATTGGTCCGGCGCGCGACGGCAACTCCGGGAATCTCGGGAAAGCCGCACGCTTCCGCCGGCACCAGCGTCCCCCCGGCGAGGCTCGGCACCTCGCTCGGCGGCGGTGCGCGCCCCTCCGTCACCCATTGGTCGAGCGCCACCAGCAGTGCCCGGAGCGCCGGCATCGGGTTGTGCGGGTTGCGCGGATTGGCCGCGGGGCCGCGGTCGGCGGGGCTCCCTGCCCGCCCGCCATGCTGGGTCCCGGCGATGAGGTAAAGCCGCACCGTCTCCGGCAGCGCCGCATCGCGCGTGCCCAAGGGATCCGTGTGCAGCAGCGAGGCGCCTTTCTGCCAATATTCGGTCGAGGTGTTGGTCTGGATCAGCAAGGGATCGCTGCCGTCTCCGCGCAGCAGCGCGCCGCTGCGCCCGGTCAAGGGATCCGCCATCGCCGCCGGCGAGAACGGAAAGCCGTTCTCGGGGAAATCGTGATCCTCGTGCTGGGTGTTGGTGCGGAAGGGCTGGGCGAAAGGCTGGTTGAGGAAGAGCCGGCCGATCCCCGCGGTATGCGCCAGCACGCCGTCGAAGACGCGCCGGCCGTCCTCGTCGCGGTTGAAGCCCTGGGCGATGTGATCGCGCAGATAGCGGCCCGCCTGCGAGATGCCGAACGCCAGCGCATGGCTCGGCCGCCGGCCGAGCAGCTCTGCCGCGGCGGGATCGCGGCGCAGATGGCTCACGACGTCGCGCGTCGCGGCAAAGCCGATGCCGAGCGGCACGGGATCGCGCGCGGAATAAACGAGCTCGTAGAGCATGCCGGGCTCGGGCTTCGCTCCGGCCGGCAGCAGCCGCACGCGGCGCGCGTCGAGGAACTCCCATTCCGCTGGCGGAACGGTCTCGCGCGGATCTTCCTGGCGCCGCCGGCGGGTGAGCCGCGCCTGCGCCCGGTCGAGCGTCGCCGCGGCATAGGAGAGCCGGAAGAAATCGACCGGCGAGTCCGGTCTCGTTCCGGCGACGAACTCGTCGCGGATGGTGCGGATGATCGCGCGGCCGTCTTCGAGCGGCGCCGGCGCGCTGAGCGCGAGCGCCGCATTGGCGCGCGCCAGCGTCGCATCCCAGCCCGACCAGGCGACGGTGAAGCCCAGGCGCAACGGCAAGGCGTCGCCGAAATCGGCGCGCGCCTTGAGATCGTTGCCGGCGGCGCCGTTGCAAAGATTGGCAAAGAGCAGCTTGCGCCCGCGGTTGTTGACTTCGTAGAGCAGGCGCCCATTGCCCTTGGCGGCATTGGCCGGGCGCAGGATGAAGAGGTCGCAGTGATACGCGACGCGGCCGTTGGCGTTGCGCGGCGCCTTGTCGAGATTGACGATGCCGCGGTTCTCCGCCCGCCCGGGATCGAGCTCGCCGCGTGCGGTCGCGATGATGCGGCGATAGGCGCCGGTCGCGCCGAAAGCGTCGCCCTCGGCGACCTCCTCGACGGCGGCGATGTCGATGCCGGTGAGCATGGCGAATGCCGGTTATGACCAGTCCGTAGGGCACCCCACCTCACCCTCCCGCTACGCGGGTCCCTCCAGCAACCCGGCCGACCGCTTTGCGGTCGGCCGGGTTGCGGGGTGAGGTGGAGTGTCGGTGATGTCGAGCATTCTATCTTGCATGTCCGATACCGCGCATCAGCAACCTAAGTGACCGCGAGATCCGGTTCCAGCCCCAGCAGGAATTGCCCGACGGTGGCGAAATGCTGCTGGCGCGCCTGGAGATGCTGCGAGACCGCAAGGATGTCGCGCATGCGCCGCTCGAGCGGATTGCTGGCATAGATCGCGCCGGCGCCGGCGGCATGGAAGATGCTGTCGGCGACCGCGTGCGCCTGATGGATGCGAAAGCCGCCCGGCGCCGGCGCCACTTCGGCCGAGCCCGGCCTCCAGGCAAGCACGGCACGGTCATCGCCGAACACCTCCCGCGCCGCCTCGGGCGCCTCATGGCCGAAGAGCGCAGGGTTCTCGCGCGGCGCTGGCGCCTCGACGGGCTCGCCGGTCGCGGCTTCCTCCTCCGGTCCCTCGTCCTCGTCCTCGGTCATCCCCGTCATGATAGCCCGGGCGCGGCACCGCCAAGCAGGATTCAGAGGATAAGTTGATCTTTAGCCAAATACCGATTGAAAGGTGGCGCCCCGGTAAAGGGATATTAATTCCACTACATCGATATGGGCGACGTCACATCCAAACCTGGAGACCCTACCGATGCATGCTCTATCACGTCTTGCCGCGGTGTGCGCGGCGGTCAGCCTGTTGCCGTCGCTCGCCTTTGCCGACACGACCCGCGTGGCCGCCGCCCCGCAGGATGATTTCATTGCCAAGATCTACGCGCCGAGCAATGTCCATGACACCCAGTCCGACCCCTACCACTACCACATCACGGTGAACGAGCTGATGCTGCTTGGCGGCGGTTGATCGTCGTAGCACGATAAGAATCGGCGCCGAGACTGGTCTCGGCGCCGCTTTTCTTTTCGTTCCATCTGGTAACTCAAGCCGCAGGGCTGGCGTAGCCGCCGAGCGGCACGACCCCTCCCCCTCGTCATGGCCGTGCTTGCCTGCCTTCGCCGAAGCGAAGCCGCTTCGGCTTCGCGCAGGCAGGTCATGGCCATCCACGTGTCTCCGCGCCTCGTGGCGAGACCCGGCCATGACGTCATGAGAAAGCGGACCGCCCGACTCATCAATAGAGGAGGCTAGGTGACGGCGAGATCCGGCTCCAGCCCCAGCAGGAATTGCCCGACGGTAGCGAAATGCTGCTGGCGCGCCTGGAGATGCTGCGAGACCGCGATGATGTCGCGCATGCGCCGCTCGAGCGGATTGCTGGTGTAGATCGCGCCGGCGCCGGCGGCGTGGAAGACGGTGTCGGCGACCGCGCGCGCCTGATGGATGGCATAGGTGCTGGACAGCCGGTTGGCGAGCCGCTCTTCGAGGCCGAGGCGGCCCGCGGCGGCGGCCTGCCAGCTTTGTTCCAATGTCTGTTGCAGGAAGGCGCGGGCGGTGGCGAGCTTCGCCTCGGCCTCGGCCACCTGCATCTGCACCGCCATGTCCTCGCGCAGCGGAGTCTTTGCCAGCCGCGGCGTCTTGCTGCCCGCGAGCGCGATGAACTCCTTCAGCATGGCGCGCGCGATGCCGAGCGCGACGCCGGGAAATCCCGCCATATAGACCGAGTTGATGGTGAAGCGGTAAAGCGGATAGTCGGTGCGCTGCGGCGCGTTGCGCAGGAAGCTGTGCTTCTCCGGCACGAAAAGGTCGTTCACCTCATAGGCGTCGCTGGCGGTGCCCCTGAGGCCGATGACCTGCCAGACATCGATCAGCCGGGCGCTTGCCACCGGGAAGAGGAAAGTCCGCAGCAGCGGCGTCCCGTCCTCGGCAAGGCGCGGCCGGCCGCTCTCATCGGCCACCGCCACATAGCAGCCGAGCCAGCTTGCCTGGCGGCAGCCGCTGGCGAAGCTCCAGCGCCCGCTGATGCGGAAACCGCCCGGCGCCGGCGCCACTTCGGCCGAGCCGGGACCCCAGGCGAGCACGGCACGGTCATCGCCGAACACCTCCCGCGCCGCCTCGGGCGCGAGGAAGCCCGCCGATTGCGCGCAGCCATTGCCCTGGCAGACGCACCAGGCGGTGCTGCCATCGGCCTCGGCGAGCGCCTCGACCGCCAGCGAGAAGCCGGCGAGGTCGAGTTCGGCGCCGCCCAAATCGCGCGGCAGCAGCAGCCGGTAGAGCCCCGCCGCGTGCAGCGCCTCCACCACCTCCGGCGTCAGCCGGCGCTCGGCCTCGATGGCATCGCCCGCGGCGGCGATCATCGGCGCGAGCCGGCGCGCCGTTTCCACCGCCTGCTGCGCGGCGCTCCGGCTCATCGCCCGCCGCCGAAGGGATAATGCAGATCGCCCGATTTATATTCGGGCGGAAACAGGATCACTTGCTTGCCGGCCTCCTTGAACTGGTCGACGTCGTTGCCCACGACGCCGCGATACTGCACCCAGAGCGTGCGCGGCTCCGGTTGCTCGCCGCTCGGGCCGAATTTCACGTCGCCGACGATGGTGTGGAACACCGCCCGGTGCATGTATTGCGCCAGCGCCGCCTGGTCGAGGCTCTTGGTGGCGCTCACCGCCGCGCCCAGCACCTCCATCCGCGCATAGGCATAAGGCGGGGTGTAGAAGCCCAAGGGATCGACCCCCGCCGCCGCCGCCTTCGCCTGATAGCGCGACAGGAACTCCCTGATGCCGGGGAAGTCCATGGTCGGCTCCGGCACGTAGGTGTCGAAATAGACGATGCCGTTGAGCTGCGCGCCGAGCTGCTGCTTCAGCGCGGCGTATTGCAGGCCGATGAGCCCGCCGCCGAACATCCGCGCCTTGAGGCCAAGCTCGCGCACGGCATGCACCACGCCGACGCTGTCGGCGGGATATGACGCGACATAGACGAGGTCGGGCTTCGCCGCCTGGACGGCGCGCAGGATCGGCGCGAAATCGACCGTGCCCGGCGGATAGTTCTGGTCATAGACGATCTCGAGCCCGTGCTTCCTGGCATTGACGCGCGCGCCGCTGAGGGCGGTCTGCGGGTATTCGGCGTCGGCGCCGAGAAGGGCGATGGTCCGGGGCTTGGGCTCCATGCCCATCGCCACCTCGATGAAGCCCCGCGAGAAGTCGAGGCCGGGATCGTCGCCGGCGGGGACGATGTGGAAATAGCGGTCGTAATGGAATTCGCGGTTCACGGCCAGGCCATAAAGGCCGAGGAACATCATGCCGTGCTGCATGACGACCGGCATCGCCGGCGCGATCATGTTGGTGGCGTAGCCCGAGAGCACGATATCGACCTTGTCGACCTCGATCAGCTTGGAATAGAGCCCGGGCACGTTGGCGGGATTGCTCTGGTCGTCATAAAAGACGAGCTTCACCGGCCGGCCGAGCAGCCCGCCTTTGGCGTTGGTCTCCTCGATCCACATCTCGGTCGCCAGCAGCGACGCCTTGCCGGTGCCGGCGAGCGGGCCGGTGAGCGCCATGCCCATGCCGATGGCGATCGGCTCTTCCTCCGCCCCGGCGGCGGTTGCCGCCAGCAGCAGCAGTGCTGTCGCCAGCGCCGCCAGCGGCCGCGCGAAGCTTCTCTGCATGAGCGCTTCCCTCCCCGCGATCCTTCTCGTCCGTGGCGGCAGAATAGCCGCTGGCGGTGGCCCTATCATGAGAAAACAACCGCCGGAGGCGCGCCGCCGCGGCGAGCAGACGGCGGGAAAGCCCTTGATCGGGGTGAGCCTATAGCGGCGCTTGCAGCCTTTCGCGCAGCGCCGCCAGCGCCGCCGCCAGCACCGCCTCGGGTGCCGCCGTTGCGTCGATCACCGCGCAGCGCCGCGGCGCCTGCTGGGCGATCGCGAGAAAGCCCTGGCGCAAGCGCTCGTGGAAATCGCGGTCCTTGCGCTCGAAGCGCGTCTCGCCGCCGGGGCGCGAGGCCGCGCGCGCCAGGCCTGCCGCCACCGGCAGGTCCAGGACGAGCGTCAGATCCGGCGCAAAATCGCCGGCGATGAACCGGTGCAGCGTTTCGAGATCCGCGAGCGCCACGCCGCCGGCATAGCCTTGATAGGCGAGCGTCGAATCGGCGAAGCGGTCGCAGACGACCCAGCGCCCGGCGGCGAGCGCGGGCCAGATCGTCTCCCGGAGATGGCTGCGCCGCGCCGCCACCATCAGCAGCGCTTCGCTCTCGGCGTCCCAGCGCTCGGGCGGGCCTTCGACCAGCAGGCGGCGAATCTCCTCGGCGCCGGGCGCGCCGCCGGGCTCGCGCGTCGCCAGCGCGGCGATGCCGGCCTGCGTCAGCGCGGCGGCGAGGCCGCGCAGCAGCGTCGACTTGCCGGCGCCTTCGCCGCCTTCGATGGTGATGAACCGACCGCTGGTCACCCGCCGATGCCTTTCCCGCGCCGCCGACCCTCGCGAGGAGAGCCGTCGCCGGCGTTATAGCATCGTGCCGCCAGGTTCGCTTGCGCGGTTGCTCCGCCCGGTCGGTCGCTCAGGTGAGCGCAGGTCGCGGTCCCTTCTGTCATCTTGCGCAGCCTTGAGCCGCGCATGACGACTGCTGAGATCGGCAATGATCGGAGGAGCGTCTTCAGCCGCTCAGCGCTTCTTGCCCCAGAGCAGGTAGCCGGCGGTCTCCGCCATGCGGCCCAAGGGGCCGAGGCGGTCGATGTCCTGCATCGCTTGCAGCGGCACCTCGACGGGGTCGCTGTCGGCCGCCGTGATCATCAGCTTGCCGACGACCTGGCCTTTCGACACCGGCGCCTTCAGCGTGCCGTCATAAACCGCGGTCACTTTCAGATCCTTGCGCGCGGCGGGCCACAGCGTCACCGTCACGTCCTTCGCCGGCGCCACCGTCACCTTGTCCCGCACCCCCATCCAGACCGGCGCCTCGTCGATGGTCTCGCCCGCCTTCACCACGGCGTAGTCGGCGAATTCGCGATAGGCCCAATCGAGGACGCGCTCACTCTCCTGCGCGCGCTCCTTCATGCTCTCCATCCCGGAGAGCACGAAGACGACGCGCCGGCCGTTGCGCACCGCCGAGCCGACGAGCCCATAGCCCGCTTCCTCGGTATGGCCGGTCTTGATGCCGTCGGCGCCGAGATCCTTGTAGAGCAGCGGATTACGGTTGCCCTGCTTGATGCCGTTATAGGTGAAGTCCTTCTCCGCCTCGTAGCGGTAGAATTGCGGGAAGTCCTGGATGAGATGGCGCGAGAGCGTGGCGAGATCGCGCGGCGACATGTAGTGGCCGGGCGCCGGCAAGCCGTCGACATTGGCGAAATGGCTGTCCTTGAGGCCCATCTTCTGCGCCAGCTCGTTCATCTTGTCGACGAAGGCCGGGACGCTGCCGGCAAGCCCCTCGGCGAGCACGATGCAGGCGTCGTTGCCGGATTGCACGATCATGCCGCGCAGGAGATCCTCGACCTTCGCCTGGCCCGGATAGGGCACGAACATCTTGGAGCCGCCGGTGCGCCAGGCCTGCTCGCTCACCGGCAGCATGTCGTCGAGCTTCGCCTTGCCCTCGGCGAGATAGGCGTAGACGGTGTAGGCGGTCATGATCTTGCTCATCGACGCCGTCGGCATGCGCTGGTCGGCGTTCTTGTTGAGCAGCACCGCGCCGGTCTGGAAATCGACGACGATGGCGTTGCGCGCGCTGGTGTCGAAGCTCGGCCGCTCGGCGGCGGCCGGCGGCGCGAGGCCGAGAACGACGAGGAGAAATCCCCAGCCGGCGAGGCGGGGCAGGATCCGGTTCTTCATGCGGGTCACTCTCTTGCTGACATCGGCGCTTGCCGCGCCATGGCTCGGCGAGGCGCCAGGCTGGCGACGGATGGCGCCGAAAAGGGGGTGGACATGGCGCGCCATCAGTCGACGACGATGCGCGCTTCGGCAAAGCCGGTGCCGACCACGCGGTCGAGCAGCCGGTCGGCCTCCTCGACGCTGCCGATCGGGCCGAGGCGGACGCGGTAGAGCGCGATGCCGTTGACGCGGACGCCTTGCACCTTCACCACGCCCAGCCCGTCGATCCGGCTCTTCGCTTTCACCGCGTTGTCGGCCAGCGCAAAGGCGCCGGCCTGGATATAGATCTGCGTCGGCTTGACCGGCACCAGCGCCACCGACGCCGGCAAAGGCTGGGCGGCGGCGGCGGCCGGCGGCGGCGCCGGATGCGGCAGCGGCAGGCTCGGCGGCTCGGTCGACGCCACGCGCACGCCCGATGCCGGCGCCAGCGCCTGCCGCGTCACCGGCACCACCGGCGCCGCTTGCGCCGGCTCGGCGGCCGCGACCTCGCCGCCGCCTTCGCGCCGCGCCAGGCTCGCCGCCTGGATGCTCTCCGGCACCAGGATGCTGACCCGCACCTTGGCGGTGCCCGGCCCTTCGAAGCCCAGAAGCTGCGCCGCGCGGCGCGAGACGTCGATGATGCGGCCGCGCGCATAAGGCCCGCGGTCATTGACCCTGAGCGCGATCGAGCGGCCATTGTCGAGATTGGTGACGCGCACCACGCTTGGCATCGGCAGGGTGCGGTGCGCGGCGGTCAGCGCGTTGAGATCGAAGACCTCGCCATTGGCGGTGTATTTGCCGTGGAAATCCTCGCCGTACCAGGAGGCGATCCCGGTCTCGTCATAAGCGAAATCCACCCCCGGGTAATACCAGGTGCCGTCGATCTGATAGGGCTGGCCGACCTTGTAGGCGCCGTGCGGGGCTTCGGCCGCCGGCGGCGGCGGCGCCCGGCCGGCGCAGGCCGCCACCAGCGCCAGCAGGGCGAGCGCGGCGAGATGTCGGGCGGAGCGGCGGATCATGGGACGAGCATTATCCATATATGGTGTACGTTAACGCTACTCCATACTATCGGCAAGAAGACCGACAGCGGTGGCGAAATAATTGGAGCTGTTCCACTTCATCAGCGCGCGATAATTGTCATAGACGAGCACCGCCGGCCCGTCGGCTCCGCCCGGCTGCAACAGCGAGGCCTCGATCGGCCGCGCCGGCAGCGGCCCGCCATCGGCGCGGCGCAGGCCGAGCTTGCGCCATTGCGCGAGCGAGCGCCTGACGCCGGGTCCGATCAGCGCGGGGTCGAGCCCGCCCGGCACGCGCACGAGGCGCCCCCAGGTCTCGTCCCCATGCCAGCCGAGCTGGGCGAGGTAATTGGCGATCGAGGCGAAGACGTCCTCGCGCCGGTGCCAGATGTCGCGCCGGCCGTCGCCGCTGTAGCTCACGGCATAGAGCAGGAAGCTCGACGGCATGAACTGGCTCTGCCCCATGGCGCCCGCCCAGGAGCCCACCATCTCCTTGGGATCGACGTCGTCCTGGTCGATGATGCGCAGCGCGTTGATCAGCTCCTTGCGGAAGAAGGCGCTGCGCCGGCCGTCATAGGCGAGCGTGGCGAGCGAGGCGATCACTGGGAACTTGCCGATGACCTGGCCGAAGGCGGTCTCGATGCCCCACAGCGCCACGATGAAGCGCGGCTGGACGCCATAGCGCTTGCCCACCGCGGCGAGCAGCGCGCGGTTCTCGGCCAGGCGGTCGCGCGCCGCCTGGCAGCGCTCGGGCGACACCACGCGGCGGAGATAATCGGCGTAGCTGACGGTGGTCTCGGGCTGCTGGCGGTCAAGCTCGATGACCCGCGGCAAGGGCTCGAGGCCGGTGAGCGCGCGGTCGAGCGTCGCCGGCCGGATGCCCTGGGCCAGCGCGTCCTGGCGCAGCCCGGCAAGCCAGACGGCGAAATCCTCTTCCGCCGCGCGCGCCGGCAGGGCCGCGCCGAGCCCGGCCAGCAACAGAAGAGCGAAAGCGAAACGGCGTGCGTGCAAGGGTCTCTCTTCGAAGCAGGGGCGGCACGAGCGCGGGCGGCAGACCGCTCCGGCACGCCGCGCATCGCCTCGCCATGATGGAAGCGGAATGGTTAATTTTTAGTCAAAAGCCGTCTCTCTCGCACGGGAAATCAAGCGATTATATCGCTTCCGGCCGGGCCTGCCGCTCCTCTTCCCGCCGCGATTTTCTCCGGGAGCGACAGCGCCGGCGCTTTGGCGTATAGTTGGTCGTAGGCAGGTCGCGGCTCGCTCGTGACTGGCGCTCTTGCCGGGCGTTTTGCCGAGGATGGCTCCGTGACCTCTCGAAACACTCTCTCGGGAGAAACGGCCATGACGATCCGAAATCCCATCGAATGGAGCGTCGATCAGCTCAGGCTGTGGGCGCACGCCGTCGACTCGGCCGGGCGCGCCATCAGCGGCGAGGCGGGTGCGGCGCAAGCCGCGCCGCCGACGATCCGGCGCATCGGCCTCGGCGATCTCAGGCAGGCGCTCGCCCAGGGGCTCGAGGATTTCGCCGCCTATCGCACCGATGTCGTCTTCCTCTGCGTCATCTATCCGATCCTCGGCCTGGTGCTGGGACGGCTGGCCTTCGGCTATGACATGGTGCCGCTGCTGTTCCCGCTGGCCTCGGGCTTCGCGCTGGTCGGGCCGTTCGCGGCGGTCGGGCTTTACGAGATGAGCCGGCGGCGCGAGCAAGGCGTCCACGTCGCCTGGCCGGACGCGCTCAGCGTCGTCCGCTCGCCGGCCTTCGGCGAGATCGGCGTGCTCGGCCTGCTGCTGGTGGCGATCTTCCTGCTCTGGCTGGCGGTGGCCCAGGCGATCTATCTGGCGACGCTGGGGCCCGGGGCGCCCGCCTCGCTTGCCGCCTTCGTCCACGACGTCGTCGCCACGCCGGCGGGCTGGGCGATGATCGGCGTCGGCATCGGCACGGGGTTCCTTTTCGCCGTGCTGGTGCTGACGATCAGCGTGGTGTCGTTTCCGCTGCTGCTCGACCGCGACGTGACGCTGGGCGCGGCGGTCTGGACCTCGGCGCGCGCCGTGGCGGCCAATCCGGGACCGATGGCGGCCTGGGGGCTGATCGTCGCGGGCGGGCTGGTGCTCGGCACGATCCCGCTTTTCCTCGGCCTCGTCGTCGTCATGCCGGTGCTCGGCCACGCCACCTGGCATCTCTATCGGCGGCTAGTGGCGGCGTAACGCGGAACGTTATCGCCGCCGCGGACGAACGCGCAAAAGCGCCTTCGCCTAGATTTCGTTGCCGAAGCGGATCGTTCCCTTCTCGATTCCGTCGAGAACGATCGGCAGGCCGCCGCTGCGCATCATCCATTCCAGGCGGTGGTCGCGATATTGCCGCTTGAAGCGCCCGCCGGCGATGAGCGCGGGGAGATCGGGTCTTTCCCTGTCGCGCATCGCCGCGATGCAGGCGGCGACGCTCGGCCGCTCGTTGGCGCGCGCGAGCCAATCGGCAAGCCGGCCGCCCGGTTTCGGCGCATGGCCGAACATCGCCGAGATGTTCAAATGCGGCACCACCGCCGCATCGCCCCAGCCGAAACGCCCGCCGGTGAACCAGTCGCGCCCGGCGAGCGCGCGTTCGAGCCAGGCTTGCAGCACCGCGGTCTGCGCCGCCGCGCGCGCCAGCATCTCGTCGCGCAAGGCGCCGCCCGCGCGCTTGAAGCCCTCGATCTCCAGCAGCCCCCAATTGATCGCCTCGTATTGCGTGTCCATGACGTCTTCGAGCATGCGCAGCCTGGCGCGCTCGGCGGGATCGCGCGGCAGCAGCGGTGGCTCGGGCCATTTGTCCTCGAGATATTCGAGGATGATCGTGGAATCGAAGACGTGGACGTCGCCGTCGATCAGCGCCGGCACCTCGTGGCGCGGATTGCCGCGCTTGAACGCCTCCTCGCGCACCGCGCCGCCGCCGAAATTCTCGGGCAGCCTGGCGGCGAAGGGAACGCCTTTCTCGGCCAGCGCGATCTTCACCTTCTGCGCATAAGGCGAGAGCGGATGCTCATAGAGCAGGATCATCGGCGCCTCCCTTCCTTGCTAGCCTGGATTTCCACGGACCGGAATTGGCCTAACATCGGAGCCTGCATGCCGGTGCTGGACGAAGCGGAGAGATTGTCCGTTCCACCAGGGGACGGCGACCGGTTTGTCGAGGATATCGGAGGCGAGGACGATGGGGAG
>DASPSJ010000050.1:0-76988 GCA_035623985.1 Allostellaceae bacterium
TCCTAGCGTCTGCGGCCGACCCCGCCGGCCCGTTCTGGATGCCATCGGCACGGAGAGCCCGTGCGCGAAACGTCTTTGCGTTGCTTGCGTGTCGAGGAATCGAGCGTTCATCCGACTGACCAAGGGGAGTAGGTAATGACGAACATTTCCAGACGTTCCCTGCTGTTGGGTGGGGCGGCCTTGGGCGCCCTGGCGCATCCCGCCATGGCTCGGCACCACGCATCAAGGCCGTCCTCGGCTGCAACACCGACAAACGATCCGGCATCGACATCGACGCCGGCGGCGACATCGACAGCGGCGTCGACATCGACGTCAACGTCGACCTCGCAGGCGATCTTCCCCAATCTGTTGCTGCCGGCCGACACCTACTTCACCCCGAACGGCACCGCCAATCCGGCGAAGAAAGTGTTCGCGCATTACATGGTCTGTCTGCCGATCTTCGGCGGCCCGTCCGGCGGCTCATACGGGGCGATCCCGGCGCGCGAGCAGGAAATCCTGATGGCCCAGTCGATGGGCCTGGATGGCTTCGTATTGAACTGCGGCGCGTGGTTCACCAACAGCAACTACCCCGAGGTCGTCTCGCAGCTCTTCCAGGCCGCCGCGAATCTCGGCACCGGCTTCCTGTTCTTCTTCTCCGCCGACATGACCGGCCTCGATCCGTCCATCACGCCGGGCGAGGGCGGCCCGGCCATCGTGAACATGATGGAGACCTACGCCGGCAATGCCAACTATTTCACCTACAACGGCCAGCCGGTGCTCTCCACTTTCGGCGGCCAGAATCCCAATGGCGTGGAAGACGATCCGTCCTACGCCATCAATTGGTGGCAGACCCAGGTGTTCGAGCCGCTCGCGGCCGCCGGGATCACCCCCTTCTTCGTGCCCGGCTTCTATAACGTGACAACCGGCGGGACGCCCGCGGCCGAGGTGGCGGCCTGGGGCAATCTCATCCAAGGCATGATCCGCTGGGACGTGATCGAAAGCGTGTCCAACAGCAAATCGGGCACGCCCGCCGAGCAATGCGCCGCCTACAATGAGAGCTACAGCGAGGCGCTTCAGGCCGCCGGCAAGCTGTGGATGCCGGGGCTCTTCAATCTCTATTGGGGCTCGAAGCAGCCCACCGTCGGACGTCGCTACTTCGAATTCCAGGGCGGCATCGGCGCCGCCTCGCAATGGCAGTCGATCATCGAGAACCAAAATGCGCCATGGGTCGAGATTCTGACCTGGAACGACCTCAACGAGTCCTACATGATGCCCATCGACGACCCCGCCAAGTACAACGATTGGGGCGTGCCGACCGGGTGGTGGGAAAATCACAGCGCCTATGGCGAGATCGACCGCTACTACATCAGTTGGTTCAAGACGGGAGAGCAGCCGACCATTACCGAGGACGCGCTGTTCTTTGTCTATCGCACCCAAAGCTACACGCTGACGGCGTCCGATGATCCCGAGGGTCCGGTCACCGATTTCCTCGGACCCGTCGCCAACGACATCTACATCACCACCGCTCTGACGGCCCCCGGAACGGTGAGTGTCACGAGCGGCGGATCCACGACTTCCTATGCGCAGGGCGCCGGCTTGTCGAGCTTCATCACCCCCTTCGCAGCCGGAGCGCAATCCTTTTCCGTGGTCCGCAACGGCGCGACCGTCGTCGCAATCGGCGGCGCCAGCGTCGTGACCCAGGAGACGCTCTACGATTTCTGGAACACCACCGGCTACGTCGAGAGCTGAGGCGCGGCGGCCGGCATCGGAGAGCCGGCCGGCGACCTTGCTTGCGATCTTTGTTCGCGATGACGACCGCAGCGTCCAAGCCGTTCATGATCCCTTAAGCATTCGGGACCATGGCAAGCGGCGCATACATCGAAAACATGGATCGCCAGCCGCGGATACATGACTAAAGTCGCGCCGTAACTCGACCCGTTCTTCGCGCCGTTCAGAGCCCCGTTTGAAGCGCGGCAAAGCGCCCGCCAAACCGGTGGGCAAGACTTCCTAATCAGCGGGACGCCCTCGGCAATGACGCCCCATCGGGCAACCTTCCGGCGGTGGCTGTTGCTACCGGCCCGGAACATACGCATGATGTTGCGAGGCATCGCAAGACCATGACATCGACATTTTGCGTAGGGGCATTAATCGGACTGAAATGAGGACCACACCACCGCATTCGCGTTTGCGCGCCGAGCGCATCCGCCGATGAAGCTCCGAATCCCGCTATCCCGCATGCGCCGGGTTTCAATGACCGTCCCCCATCCGGGGCCGCCGGCCCGGGCACGCGACAGGCTCCATGCCGGATGCTGCTGGGGGCTGCTGCTGGTGGCGCTCTGGGCGCCTCTGCCCTTTGCCAGCGCGCGGCCCTGGGCGTGGGGAGTGTTGGCATCGCTGGTCGGGCTGCTCGTGGCGGTGCTGGCAATCGCCGAGATCCTCGGCGAGGGTGAGCAGCGGCAGCGCCTTCGGCCGCTGCTGGCGCCAGCCGTCCTGTTCACGCTCAGCCTCGCCTGGGGCTGCATTCAATGCCTCCCCTGGACGCCCGAATCCTGGCAGCACCCGCTCTGGCAGGAAGCCGCCGGGCTGCTCCCGGCTCAATCCGTCCAGCCCAGCATCAGCATCGACCGGAGCGCGTCGTTGACCGCGCTGTTGCGGCTGCTTACCTACGGCGCCATCTTCTGGGTTGCATTCCGCTGCGCCGAAGAGAGCGCGTGGGCGCGCTGGCTGGTCACTTTGGGAGCGGCCATCGCGACGATCTATGCATGCTGGGGCCTTGCCGTGTATTGGACGGGCAATGGCAGCGTTCTCTGGTTCGCGAAATGGGCCTACCGCGAGGACCTCACCAGCACCTTCGTCAATCGCAATTCCTTTGCCGCCTATAGCGGGCTGGCGCTGGTCACCATGGTCGGCCTGCTCCTCGACCTCGTGGTTCGGAAAATCGATTTCACCCAGACGCGCAGGGCCATTCTGACGGCCTGGACGGAGCTGCTGCGCAGCAACGCGGTTTGGCTCATGGGCGGCATCGCGCTTACCACCACGGCCCTGCTGCTGACGCATTCGCGCGCCGGTGCCGCGTCGGCCGGCGTCGGCATCATCGCGCTTCTGGCCGCGGCTTTCGTCGCGCCGAGCCTGCACGGTCCCTGGCGGGCTTCCTTTGCCATCGCGCTGGCGATCGCCGGTCTTGCCGCCGTCTTGGTCAGCGGCACGGCGACGCTCGGCCGTGTCGCGGATACGAGCTGGGACGTCGAGGGGCGCAGCGAAATCTACAATCTCACGCTGCAGGCGATCGGCAACACGCCCGTGGTCGGCACGGGCCTCGGAACCTTCAAGTCGATCTTTCCAGCTTACCGGCCTGAGACGCTCCCGCTTCCGGTGGAGATGGCCCACGACGACTATCTTCAGAACATGCTCGAGCTCGGTATTCCCGCCGCACTGGCGCTTTTTGCCGCGGTGCTGCTGCTGGCCGTCCGTTGCGCAAAGGGCGTTCTGGTCCGGCGGCGGAACGCGATCCTGCCCTGTATCGGCCTCGGCGCGACGGCGCTCGTCGCGTTTCATTCGCTGTTCGATTTCAGCCTTCAGATCCCGGCGGTCACGCTGTCGTATCTTCTCATACTCGGTGCGGCGGTCGCCCAGTCAGCGCCGACGCAGCGTCGGGCCGCGTCCGAGGCTACCTGACATAGCGAAGCGCATTCTGGAATCCATTGAGCGTGGCGTTATCGCCCTCAAGCGCCTTGATCACGATGTCGAGCCTTTGGGTCGATCGCACGACCCGCACGAGATCGCCGGCGGAGTGCCGCGCCAGCATCTGGATCTGCTCGTCGAGCTCGGCCTTGCGCGTGGCGTCAAGCAGCGCGTACATGCGGATCGCCATCTCGCAGCGCAACGCCAGCAGGGTCGGCTCATAGCGCGCCAGCTCGATCGACATGGCGAGCGCATCGGCCGCCGAGGCCGACGGACCGCCGGCGAGGAGGCGGGCATCGGCGAGGGCGGCCCAGACCTTCGCCTCGGCGGGCGCTTCCGCGAGGCTCTGCTCGAACAGGATGCTCGCCGCCTCGAGCCGCGCGCGATCGAATTGCCCGCCCGGCGCGCCGACGGCCAACCGCATCGTCAGCAGGCCCTGAGAGAACCGATCAGCGGGATTGCTCCACCAGCGCTGCGCACTTCCGAACGCAGCGACACCGGCCGTCACATCCTCGGCGGGCACGGCTTCCAGCGCCGCGCCGCCGCGGGCTTCATACAGCCCGGCAACGGTCTGGGCGAGACCGCAGACGCACAATATCCCGGCCACCGCCGCCGCGATCACCACCTGCAATCGGAACCGCAATCGCTTCCCGGACCGGGCCGGCAACGAGCGGGAGGCCGTATTCCCGACGGTTGGCGCGCCGCTCACGAGACGGGCGCCGGCAACCCCGCGCCGCCTGGGCCGCTCACATTAGGCGTCGGTACCATAATAGTTGCCGTAGTTCCCGTAGTAGTAGCCGTGATCGCCGAAACCATATCTCGCGTGCTTACGAATGTTGACCCGCGTCAGCACGGCTCCTGCCAGATGCCGGCCCTGGGTCTGCAGGAGCCGGAGCGCGCCGAGCGCCACCGGCCTCGGCGTCCGCTCCCAACGGATCATGAAGAGCGCGGCGTCGACCAGATGCGACAGGACCAGGGCATCCGTCACCGCCAGCACCGGCGGCGCGTCGAGAACGACGAGATCGTATCGCTCGCGAGCTGCCAGCAGGAAATTCCGCATATGCTGAGAGCCGAGCAGATCCTGCGGGTTCGCGGTGCCGACGCGCGACAGGATGTAATGAAGGGTGGATTCGGCGTCCACCTTGACGAGTTGCGACAGATCCGCGCCATCGCGGAAGTATTCGAGCAAGTCGGCATCATCGGATTCGCCGAGCATGCCGCCGATCGTCGGATGCCGCAGGTCGCAATCGACGATCAGCGCGCGGCCGCCGGACCGAGCCACGCTGCGCGCGAGCGAGACGGCAAAGGTGCTCTTGCCCTCTTGCGGCACGGAGGAAGTCACCAACACCACCTTTGGCGGCGAATCGACGTTGGAAAAGCGCAGGGCCGTCCTCACGGCGCGTATGGCTTCGGCATAGTTCGATACCGGCTTGCGCAGCACGAGGTCGTGAGGCCGCATCCCGGACTTCGTCTCGGGCACGAGTCCGAGGAACGGGACCCCGGCGGTTCGCTCGATCTGCTCCGAACTGTGAAAGCCGTTGTCCAGATGCTCGGCCGTGAAAGCGACGATTCCGCCGATGATCATCGACATAAGCAGTGCAATGCCGATCAACATCGTCCGCTTGGGAAAGGAAGGTATCGCCGGCGGTTCCGCTTGCGAGACGAGCCGCGCATCCGCTTCCTGGATATCCTGCTGGGCCGAGGTCTGCTTGAAGCGGTTGAGGAAGGTCTCGTAAAGCACGCGATTGGCTTCCGCCTGGCGCTCGAGTTCGCGCAGTCCCACTTCCGCGGTATTCTGGCGCGCCGTCGTCTGCTCGATGAGGTGCAACTGCTCGCGCAGGGTGTTCTCGCGCGTGCGCGCCGCGTTCACCTCGTTGGTAATGCCGCGGACGACGTTGTTGATCTCTTCGGCGATTTTCCGGTTGAGATCGGCGATCTGAGCGCGAATGTTGATCATCGCGGGATGAGCCGGCCGATATTTCGTACTGAGCTCGGCTTCCTGCTGGTGCAATTTGGACTGCTGGTCCTTGAGCGCCTGGATGGTCGGCGAGGCCAGCACCTGGGACGCCGCATCGGCGCCGCCAGGGCCCTTGAGCATGTCCTGAATCTGCCGGAGATTGGCCTCCTTCTGCGCCCGATCGGAGGTCGCGATGATGAGCTGCGAATTGAGCTCGGAGAGCTGTTGCAGCGCAACCGTCCCGGTTCCGCCCCCGCCCTTGATGAGTTGCGACTGGGTCAGCCCATGCTCGTCGCGATAAAGCTGCACGGCCCGATCGCTGGCCTGAACCTTCTGCTGGAGATCGCCGAGATGATCGTTCAGCCACTCGGTGGCGCGCCGCGTGGCGGCAAATTTCGCCTCGAGCTGCTCCAGCAAATAGAGATTGGCATAGGTATTGGCGACCGACGCGGCAAGGACTGGGTCAGGAGACTCGAAACGTATCTTGATGATGTACGACCTGCCGTCGTTGAAGACCGTCAGGCCGCCTATCAGCGCGGTAACGGCGGCATCGAATTCGGCGCGCTTCTGCTCGTCCGGGCTCGCCGGCGGAGCAACGTCGGACAGGCCGAAGGCATCATCGAGCAGTTGGCGCAGCGCGGGAACCGGATTCATGCGCTGCCAGACCGTCGGCGTCGCCAGGCGCGAATTGAACAGCTTGTTCGAAACGAGATCGAGCTTTTGCGCGACTTTGGCGGCCAATGCCGGCGACTGCAGAACTTCCACCTCGCTGCGCACCACGGAGGCGTCGGACTGAAGGCCCGATACGACCGCCTGGACATCGACAACCTGGGTTTTCTGCGTGTTCAGCATCACTTCCGCTTCGGCCACGTAGCGGGGCGTCAACTGAAACACCACGATCGTCGCCAATACGGTCAACAGCACCGTGCAGCCGAAGACGGTGCCGCGGCGGCGCCCGAGAACGTTCAGGAAGTGGCGGAGATCGAACCCGTCCTGTGCTTGCGGAAGGATAGGTGCCGGCCGACGCTCGATGTGGTCGAGGGCCGGGCCGCCGTCGCTCGCGGCGCGCGAGCCGGGCATCGGTAGAAGTTCTGCCATTGACGCCGCTTCCCGCTCTTGCCCTGCCGGCTCCAATTCATCAATTCATCGGCCATCCGGCTGAAAGAACCGTTAACACACACTCCGCTGGAGTGCAAACCCCGCCGCCTAGAAAAACCGCTCGGGGATGCGAATGACATCGCCAGGAAGGACCACGGTGTCTTCCGAGACCTCCTGCTCGCCGGCGCCGGGTTTCGACCCCCGTCGGATGAAGGTCTTCGAACGGTTCGCCCGAGGCGTGTAGCCCCCGGCCAACGCTACCGCGTTCACCACGGTCATGCCGTTCACGAACGGGTAGCTGCCAGGCTTCTGCACTTCGCCAAGAATGAAAAACGGCCGATAATTGAGCACTTCCACATTGACGCGCGGATTGATCAGATAGTCCTTGCCGTAGGCGGTGGTGATCTGCGTTTCGGCCTCACTAATCGTCTTGCCCGCAATCTTGACCGGACCGATGAGCGGCAGCGCGACCATGCCCTGGTCGTTGACATCGAAATCGCCGGTCAGATCCTTCTCGCCGAACACGGTGATATGAACCTTGTCGCCCGTTCCCAGCCGATAGGCAGGAGCGTCATCCGCGAAGGCGCACGGCGATGATACCGCGGTGCCGATAGCAAGCAACGCGGCGACCAGGAGGCGCCAGAGCCGACCTCTAAACCCGGTTTCCAGCCTCGCGAGGAACTGCATCATGACCCGGCATCATTCAGAATCCGAAGCGCGCGCCAACCGAAGCGATCACCCGGTCGTAGTTTGCGCCCACGCTCGACGACCGCGAGCTATAGCTGATATCGGAGGTCAGCCTGATGTTGCGATTCATGAGATAGCGTACACCGATATCCGCGCCATAGGTGTTGTCCAGGCGGCTTATGCCCACGTAGTCATCGCGGACATAGCCGACCGAGGCCGATGCCAACAGGTTCCGCAGCAACTCGTGTTCCGCCGTCAAGGTGAAATTCGTCTCTCTCGATCCCGAGGTGCCGATGAGGTCGGTTTCGGCGACGGACTGCGACGCCGAGCCCTTGAGGGAAGTCAACGGCGTTATGTTCCAGAGAAGATTGCCGCCGCCGGCAAGGCCGCCGATATTCGGGAACAAGTAGCGCGCTTCGTAGAGTTGCTCGAGATAGCCGACATAGAGTTCGGCGGTGATCACCCGCGTCACTTCGATGGTCGCCCCGGCATCGACCTCCCCGCCATGCGAGTTGCGCCGGGCGCTGAAGCCGAGGGCGGCAAGCTCAAACTGGTCCTGCTGATTGTATTGGCGGACATTGCCCAGCACGCGCAGGAAGGCGCCGTAACCGGGGATAAACTCGTAGGAGACACGCGGCGCGACCACGTACTCAATGCGGTCGCGATCCGTCTCCGGAATGAGCTGGCCCGAGAAGGTTGCTTGATTGTTGTAGGCATAGGAAGTGATCGTGGAATCGATGCGGAAGCCGATGCGGCGCAATGCGTAGACGTAGGCGAGATAGCCGCCCGTGGTGGTGTATTGCACGGGATTCTTGGCGTTGACGGGCGAGTCCGGCGAGGCACGATCCTCATGCAGCAGCGCATAGCCGCCATCCGCGATAAGGTACTCTCCATTCGAGATATCGTAGCGGCCGTTCATATCGACCGAGCCGTTGTTCACGTTTTCAGTAGTGTGCGTCACGTATTGCTTGAACTGCCCGCTGGCGTTGAAATTGAGCGCATTGCGGTTCCAATCGGAATTTACCGCCACAGCCGGGCTTTCCGTGGTGTATAAATCGCTCTTGTCGCCCGAAGGCGTCGCGAAGATGTTGCTGTCCCAGGTCTCGCTGACGCCGATCGAGGGGTAGATAAGAAACGACCCCGCGCGGACGCCGAGCGGATCGTAATCCGGCCGAGGCCGGTTGATCACCGTCTGACCCTCGGGTCCAACCGCCTCCGGTCCCAGCGCATTTCCGGGATAGGCCGGAACCGGCGTCGGGACTTGCGCCATGACGATGCCCGTGGCGAGCACAAACGAGCCCGCACAGGCCAGAAGCCCCCCCAACATCCTCATCGTGCACTCACCCTCGACCTAGCTGCCCCTCACACGACGCCGAATCGCCTTCGGACTTCACCGCCCGTTCAACGCCACCATTGTCTAACGCCTGTCTAACGCCTTCTCGCCCCAACTCCCTTCGCTATCCTTGCTCCGTTCAGATTTGCCGATCGATTACAGAGGACTGCTGGTCGAGCCGCGGACCAACCGGAGCGCGTTGCGCGGATCGGTCCACGGCGCGATCAACGGCGCATCTGGATAGGTTCCCGGTCCCGGAGGCACCGGCGGCTGGAAGCGCCCGAGCGGCGTGATTGCGGTCGTGATCAAGGGATTGTCGCGATCCTGTTCCGGCAGCGCCGCGATGATGGCGAAGACGATGTCGGTCGCCGCATTCGGATCCGCATTGACCGCCGCGGTGGCGATGGCGGCCGCATCTTCCGGACAGCGCTGGGTCAACGACGCCGCCAACTCCACGGCCATATCGGGGGTCGCGGTCAACACCTGCGTGATCAGCGTCGTGATGCCGGTGACGTCGCTGCAAGCGATCTGGTTGGCGGCCGCTGCGACGCTGGCCGACACGGGCGCCGCGGCAACGGGCGTTGCCAGCGCGACGCAAGCGCCGAGCGCCAACGCCGCATAAGGTCGATAAAGTCCTTTCATGGCCCGTCTCCAATTAACCATAAGAACTGATCTACTAGAAGTTTCATAAAATACGACGTTTCTTTTGAATCATGCAAGCGTTTTTCGATCGAATCATATCGCATCGCTGCCGGCGTCTTCTTGGCGGCAACCGACGAATTAACACGACAATACCTGGACAACTCTGCTCCCGCGTCTCGCCCTCCAGCGCGAGCGGTCACTTTAAGGTTAAGAGAAGCTTCGTTCAACGTCGCGCCCGATGCCTGCGCAAAAATTCGCCGTGCGCCTGTCGGCGGCGCCTTCTCCACGGATTTGACGGAGCCGGGCCTGGCAAAAACTTCGCCTTCAGCGCGTGCCCCCCGGCGCCTTCCCGGGGGCTGCCGCGTTTTTTATCGAGGGCGCTGCGGTGGCACCGATCGCGGCTCGCGCTCGGCGCGAGAAACACACTTCGGTTGATCCGGACTCTTGTCGGCAATTTTTGCCTTATTCGGCACGCTCTGGTCGAGACAAAGTGGCCTTAAGGAAGGATCCAATCGATTTATCTAAAATTGTCTCAAAAATATCACAGTCAAATAACCCAAGAAAACCTCTCTTTTACCGCCCATTAACGCACATCTCCGAAACTATGCAGCGAAATCGGAGACCGCGATGAAAAGAATTGGTCTGTATCTTGGCGTTTTATTTGCGGTTTCTTTTGCCACCTCCGTGATCTGGTCTGCACCGGTGGCCGCGGGCAGCCTGATGAAGACGGGAGCGGCGATCGTGCCGCCGGCCGGATTCATCCGCTTTTGCGTCGAGCATGCGCAGGAATGCCTGGTCAGCCGCCAGCAGCCGGAAATCGTGGAGCTCACCGCCGATCATCTGGCGCAGCTCGAGCAGGTGCAGACCGAGGTGAATGCCGAGATCACCCCGCGCATCAATCCTTCGCAGAGCTGGGAATACGCCGCGTCGGGCTATGGCGATTGCAACACCTACGCGCTGACCAAGCGCCGCGCGCTCATCGCGCTGGGGTGGCCAGAGGAGACGCTGCTGCTGGCGGCCGCCTATACGGAAAGCGGCGAGGGCCATCTCGTGCTCGTCGCCCGCACCGCCGAAGGCGATCTGGTGCTCGACAATCGCTTGCCGCAGGTGGTCGATTGGACCCAACTGCCCTATCGCTGGATCGCCGTGCAGAGCCAAACCAGCCCCGCGCGCTGGCTCAAGGTGGAGGCGGATCCGATGACCGTCGCCGATGCCGCGCGCAGCCTGACCCCGGCGGCGGCGCTGCGCTGAACCGCGGCGGACCGATCTCCCTCGCATCGGCCGAGCAGAGCCCAGGCGAGCCTCCCAAGGGCGGCCAAGGCTGCCCACGGAGGGAACCGCCGCTGAGCCAAACCGCAAGCTTGCCATAGCCGAACTTGGCGCCGAGCGGCGCCATCCGAGCCTCGCAGAGCGCCGCCGGCAATCGCGCGTCCCCGGTTCCCTTTCCCTGCAACTTCAGCGTCAGGGGTTCACGGCCGGATTTAACGCGGCGTCAACGCTGCGGCTCGGCCGCGCCAAACGGTTTTGACGCTCAACCGGCGCCGGTGACGCGGAAAACCGTGACCAGCGTCTTCATGAGAATCTTGAGATCGAGCCAAAGCGACCAATTGTCGATGTAATAGAGGTCGTGGACGACGCGCTGGCGGGCCTTCTGCAAGGTGTCGATCTCGCCGCGCAGGCCGTTCACTTGCGCCCAGCCGGTCATTCCCGGGCGGACGCGATGGCGCAGGAAATAGTCGCTGACGGCATGGTGATAAAGGCGCTCGCCGGCTTTCATCGCAAGCGCGTGGGGTCGCGGTCCCACCAGCGACATCTCGCCGCGCAGGACGTTGAAGAGCTGCGGCAATTCATCGAGGCTGTAACGGCGCAAATACCGTCCGACCCGCGTCATCCTGGGATCGTTGGGCACGGTGCGCGCGGCCCCGCTGGGATCGCTCGCCTCAACGCGCATGGTGCGGAACTTGTAGACGCGCACGATCCGGTTGTTGTAGCCGAACCGTTCCTGGATGAAGAGCACCGGTCCCGGACTGTCGAGGCGGACCATGAGGGCGATGAGCGCCATCAGCGGCGCGAAGACAATGAAGCAGAGGGTGCCGAGGATCTCGTCCTCGAGCCATTTGAGGATGCCGCTCCAGTGCTTGAGCGGACGGTCGAGGATCTCGATCATGCGCCCCGATTCCGTCTGAGCGATGCCGCGCATCGGAAAGGAGCCGATCTGATCGATGCTGAGCCGCAGGTCGACGGGCAGCGAACGCAATTTGCCGACGAGATCGCCGATGCGACCCTCGGCGCGCAGCGGCAAGGCGATGATGATCTCATCGATCAAAACGCGCCGCGCGAAGGAGATGAGGTCGTCGGTGGTGCCCAGAATGGGGCAACCGGCGACGTAATCGGGAACGCGACCCAACCGATCGTCGAAAATGCCGGCGATCGCCACCCGTCCGTATTCGGCGGTCAGCAGCTTGCGCACGAGCTGCTCTCCGTGCTCGCCGGCCCCGACAATGGCGACGGTGCGCGACAGGCGGCCCTGTCTCGTCCAGCGCCGGACCAGGCCGCGCAGCACGACGCGCATGAGCGCGATCTCGCCCAGCGTCAGCACCGCCCAGGTGGCCGCCCAGATGCGCGAATAGGAATCGCCGACCTTGGCGAAGAAGGCCAGGGTCGCGAGCGCCGCCAAAGTGCCTGCCCAGACCAGCGTCACGCGGCCGATCTGCCAACCCAGTTGCTGCAGGCGCTGCAGCGTGTAGGCGCCGGCCCGTCGCAAGGCGGAGACGAACACCAGAGCGACCACGAATATCGTGAGGGCATAGCCCACCAGTTCGTCGCGTTGACCCCAGACGCCGACGACATAGGACGCAAAGGCCGCCGCGCCCGCGAAAAACACCGCGCAAAAATCCAACACCTGGATGGTGCCGGTGAGCACCTCGTGCGAAATGGCGCCGACCGGGCCGCTGCTCGTCAGCCGCGGCGCCGCGAACTCAAAGGGAAGGTCCTTATCGATCATCTTCGACATAAGCTGTGTACCTTCGCATCGGCCTCCGCGCATCGACGCCGACGCGCGCATGCGCAGAAAACTGAAAATCGCGCCGAGCCTCGGGGCTTGCGCCCGGCAGGCGCTCATTTCCAATGACGTCAATTTTAGACTATCACAAACGATGCGGAAGAGTCGCCAAACTGCGCCGGCGGGCGCGCCGCACCCCGCGGTTAACGTTAACGGCGCCGGCGGGGAATGCTTGTCTCGGCGCCGGCAAAGATGTGCTATAGGTTCGACGGATCAGGACATCACATGAACATCGGCCCTTATCAGGATCTTAGCCGGTTCCGCGTGCCCGAGCGCTTCCGCGGGCGCAGCGCGGCGTTCGTTCAACTCTGGTGGCTGGTCGAAGCGACGCTCTTCCGCCCCTCGCCGCAGATCCTCTTCGGCTGGCGCCGCTTTCTGCTGCGGCTCTTCGGCGCACAAATCGGCCGCGGCGTGCTCATCCGCCCATCGGTCGAGATCGTCTATCCCTGGAAGGTCTCGATCGGCGACTATAGTTGGATCGGCGACCACGCCGTGCTGTATTCGCTCGGAGAAATCCATATCGGCGCGCATAGCGTGATCTCGCAGCGCTGCTATCTCTGCACCGGCAGCCACGATCCCGAAAGCGCGGCCTTCGACATATTCGCCTTGCCGATCCGTATCGGTTCTCAGTGCTGGCTCGCCACCGACGTCTTCGTCGCGCCGGGAATAACCATAGCGGACGCGGCCGTCGTCGGCGCGCGCAGCAGCGTCTTTCGCGATCTGCCGGCGGCGATGATCTGCCATGGATCGCCGGCGCAGCCGGTGCGACGGCGCGGCGTCGCCCGCGACAGCGGGGCTCCGACGCGGGATCTGACGGAGCTGCAGGCGCAGACCGGGCGCTGAGCGGGGCCATCGAGGCCGCGGCGAACGACGATCCGCTAATACCGACAGGCTTCGGGAATCCTCACGGCGGCGCACATCCTCACCTTGCCGTCGACGACCCGCGGATCGAACGACGCTTCGACGTCGTATCCGGCGGCCTTGCCGCTGTCGCTCATCGGCGCGGCGCCGGTCGATATCAGGTGGCGGCTTTCATAGAGCGAGCCGGCGGCGCGCACCGCCCCGCCCGCTTCCGGCGGTCGCTGCTGCAGGATGGAAAACCACCATTCCGTCCGCGGCGTCTGCGAGGCTTTCTTCAAGTCGACGCAGAACTTCGTCTCCGGCGCCGACGGCGCCACCGCCGCGGCGTCCGCCGCGTCCTCGTCCGGCACGGCGCGCGTCTTCGCATAGGACGGGTTGATGCTCGCCTGAAAGACGGTCGAATAGAGCAATCTGGGCTTGGGCGAGCCGTCGATGCAGGTCGCCCTTTCCAGCCAGCCGCTCACCGCGACGCCATGGCTGCCATCCACGGCGACGGCGACATGGGTGTTGCCTCTGGTGAGGTCGCCCGCGCTCCAGGCAAGGCTCGTCAGCCGCTCATCGGCCGTCAACCCGTCCCAGACGAGCTTCGCGCTGACCGTCTGACGATCCGCGCAGGAGGAGTTCTCGAAATAGATCGTCTTGGGGCCGGCCGTGCCGAGGGTGACCTCCTTCGCCGGGTCGGAACGGATGTTCGCCGACATCAGCCAGCGGGCAGGGGAAGCTTGCGGCATGCACATCGGCAGGAGCAGTTCCGTGCGCTCGCTTTTCGTATAGACGAACAGGATGTCGCGTTTCGTCGCGATGGTGGCGGCGAGCGCAAGGCACGCGCCGGCGTTGGCCGCGACGACGCTCGGCTCCAGGCGCGCCGAGAAGGCATTGTCATCGCTGCCCCGCTCCGGCTGGAGCGTCGCCACCACCGTGCCCTCCTGGGTTCGCAGGGCGAGCTCGGGCGGCGCGCCTTGCCACAGGCCGCGCCCGCTGACGGTGAAGCGGCCGCCCCCTTGGGGGACGACGAACGGCAGCGCATGACCGGTGAAGGCGAAGGACAGGGCATAAGGACGCTCCCCGGGCAAGTCCTTCGCGGCGCCACGCAAATCCGCGCCGATGGTACGCACCCCGGAGAGGAAGAGCGCTTCATCGAGCCCGAGACATTGCCGATGACGGTCGTCCAGATCGCGCAGCCGAATGGCGGCATCGTAGATCAGCGCCGCAAGCGCCTGCGACTCCAGGCTGAAGGCGCGCAACGGCGCATCGAGCCGGTCGGCGACGACGCCGTTGAACGCGTCCAGGCGCGCCGCCAACTCGTCCGCCACGCCGCTGACCTGAGCCGCCGCCCCGTCGTCGAGCTGTGCCGCCGTCGCCCGCACTCTGCCGACGACGTCGTTCGCCAAGCGCGCCAGATTACGGCCGGTCAATGCGGTCGGAAGGTCATTGTGGAAGAATTGCGCGCGGGAGGGAAATGCGCCGCCGAGCAGCAGCGAGAACGAAACGACGAGCAGAAACCATCTGGGCTTCATCATCGCGCCTGCGAAAGCCTGCGAGCGGCCGGTTGCGACACGGCCGCTTTCACCGCCGCGGAGGATTGTCCGCCGGTGCCGTTACGCTGGACCGACCGGGTCCGATCGCCGGAGGCTCGTTATCCTGCGCCGCATACCCCTCCGCATGTTTGCCGCGCTCTTCAAGAAACTTCGCAAAGAGATTGCGCATGTCCTTGGCATCGAGCGATGTCGCACCGGCGACGGCATTGCGCTTGAGCCAGGCCTCCGCGGGCGGAAAGCGCTTCCACCCCGGCAATTCCGCCGCGGGATTCACCTCGGCCCATTTCGGATGGTGCGGAGCACGGCGCAGCTCCGGCAGTTTCGACAAAAACGCCTCGATGAAGCGTCCGGCGTTCTGATACCGCTCGCTGCCGGGCGGCATGCTTGCGGCCAGCAGAACCATCGTCGTCGCAATGGTATCGACCGGCTTATCGGCGGGAACGAGCCGCGGATAGTCCTCCGCCGTGAGCTGCGCCGGCACATAGGCAAGAGCGATGTCGGGGGTGAGCGGAATCGACAGGAAGTGCAGCGTCCCGCCCTCCAGCGCCTGAAAGAACGAGCTTGGCTTCGCCGCGGTGTAGGCCACCGCCGCCACTTCCCCGGCCGCCAGCCGCCTGAGCGCAGACATCTCGTTGTCCACCAGCGGATCGACCGTGATCCGCAGCAGCGACAGCATGGAGGGGCCGGTCACCGTCGCGCCGCCGCAAAAGACCACTTTCTTGCCCGCGAGCTGTTCGACGGCGGCAATGTCGGCACGCGCCAGCAGATGCAGCTCCTGCCCGTAAAGCTTCGCCGCGTAAGTCGCCGAAGTCTCGATCCCCGGCACCAGGTTCTGGCGTTTCACGAAATCAAGCACGTCTGCCTGAACAATGGCGAAATCAAGCGTCCGCATATCCCTGAGATCGATGACGTTTTGAACGCCGCCGGTGCCGAGCAACGGGATCAGGCCGCGGCCGGCGGTCTCGTCCAGAACGCCCGCGAGGTCCTGCGCCATCTCAACCGCCGTCCCCACGCCGCCGCTCGTCATCAGCAGCAGCGGGCCCCGGCTCGCGCGCTCCGCCGGCGTCTCGGCGCGGACGGCAAAATTCGCGCCCATCGCCGAAAGAACGGCAACGATCGCGCCGGCCATGCGCAATCGCGAGAGCTTCGTTCGCATCCTCTGTCGCTTTGCGCAGGCGGGCGGGGGGGCGGTCATGAGGGAAAGGCCGCTTCCAGGCGCTCAAGCAGCCGAGATGCTTCGCGGCTGCCGGCATCGGCGGCCCGTTTGTACCACCCCGCCGCCTTCCGCGGATCGGGTGCGAAGCCGATGACCGGGAGCTGATGCAGAACCAGCGGGTCATAGGTCTTGCCGATGCCGCATGCGCCGGCCGCATCGCCGCGGGCGACGGCGCGCTCGAAGAATTGTCGGGCGCCCACGATGTCGCCGGCCGCGAGCATCTGTTCGCCGCGATTGACCAGGATGGCGCTATCGACCGTAGCCGCTCCGAGCGGCGGCGAAACCGCTGGCGCCGGCGTCGCTCGGCCGTCCTTCGGCGGATTGCCGGCCTCGCTCGTTGGCAGAGCCGCCACTGACTTGGCGCCGGCGCCGGCGCCTGCCGCGCCCGCGGAAGCCGCGGGCTCGGCGGGCGTGCCCGCCGCCGGCTCGAGGGCGGCCAAGGCCTGCGTCGCCGCGTCATGCTGCGCGGAAGCCTCGCCAGCCCCGGCGGCCATGGCTGGCACTTGCCGGGGCTCGCTTGGAACGGTTGCGGGCGAGGTCCTCGCGTCGATATGCGGGATCGCGGGCGTCTCCGCAGGCACGGCGCCGGCCGGTGTCGGCGGCGCCAGAGCGATGCGGGTCTCGGCGGTCGTGCCGCCTGGCTCGGGAGGGGCCTGGTCGGACTCGTGAGCCATCGGCACGGTTCGCGCGCGTTGCGCGCCGCCCATGACCGTTTTCCACCGGTCGAGACCGTCAGGGTTCGAGAAATAGAGGGTCAACTGACGGACGCCAATGGCGATGCCAAGGATGACGACGACACTGGCGACCGCCTGCACGGCCGCTATCAACGGCCGCGACCGCCGCGCCCTGGTGCGATTGATCTCCTTTGGCGGGAGGCGCGCTGCGACCGCCGCGGCCGAGTCGATCGAGGGCGATGCAGCGGCCACCGACCCCGCTCGCCGTTCCGGCGCCGGCTCGACGCGCGGCGGCGGAAGATCGCTTCGGCGCGGCGGCGGCGCCGGGGTGCTTGCCTCGACGCGCCGGGAAGAAGACGATCGCAGCGCCAGCCCCAGATCGATTTCGGTGTCGCCGCCCGCATCCTCGCGAATGCCGCGGATGCGCAGGCCTGCCAGGAGCGCGGGATTGATCCCGCGCGTCGCGTCGAGGATGGAATGCGCCAATTTGTTCACGACGACGGGATCGCCGCCGGCGCGAGCGGCGATGAGCTGGATGACTTCCGGCGTGAACACGTCGCGGTGCGGGCCGCTGAATCTCTCGGTCTGAAAGCGAATGAAGGCCGCGACCTCGTCGGCCGCCAGCTCGCGAAAGCGGCGGTGCAGGCGCAGCGCCGCCTTCACCGAGGCTCGCGTGGAATCCTCGAGACGCTGGGCCAGCGTCTCGGCGGCGACGAGCATGATCGGCGCTCCGGAGGCCGGACCCGCCGTGCGCGCGAGGTCTTCGAGCACGTCATCGCCAAGCCGCTCCGCGTGGTCGAGCAGCACGGCATAGAGCACGCCCTTGCGCGGACGCATCATCGTCGCGAGCAGGGTCCATTGCTGATGCGCATCGCCGGGCGGCAGCCTGATCCCGAACGCCGAGGCATAAGTCCGGACGATCGCCTCGAAGCCCAAGCCGGGATGGCACTCGATCAAAGTCGCATGGCACGAGAGCGTCGCCTCGTTCAACGCGCGGGCCAGGCGCGGCCCGCTCGGCGGAGGCGTGCCGCTTACCAGTACAAATCCCCCGCCTTCCGCCAAAGTCGCGCGGATCTCGCCGGCGATCTGCGCGTAGTGCGCTTCCGTGTCGAACATGACGAAGTCCGTCGCGACTTGGCCGAAAGCGCCGTTGCCGGAGGAGGAGGCCTGCTCAGTCACGATCGTCTGGCCGTGTTGGTGTCGGGCTCTCGAAATCGAGAAAGGTGTCGCGCGTATGCCTGACCCATCATGCCCCGCGCCGTCCGGGAAGAACTTTTCAAATTCGATGCTGGAGCGACCTTAAACGCGGCGCGCCGTCCTGGCAACTCGCACATCGCCGCATCATCGCCCGCGCGGCATCCTCTGCGAAAGAAAGCCGTCAATTCCGAGTCGGTCACACCTGTGGCGAAAGGTCCGGCGAGTCGCATCGTGCGTGACGACTCGATCGTCGCCCCGCAGGCGGCGACTCGCGCCCGACATGCCGCGATCCGGCGTCGGGCAATGCACCCGATGCGGAAAATCGCCGCACGGATATCGGACGAGACTCCGCGGGTCCGGCGGGCCGATCCGCGCGGCGCCGGCACGGGACGCGTCGTTGCGCGGCCGAAGCGGGCGAGTCCGGCCGCGGATTTCCCGGCCGGCTCGCGCGGCGCCGCGTTCCTCGGCGGATCGACTCGCCTCCGGTGCGTCCGCATGACGAGTCGAACTTGCAATGTGCAATCCTCTTGTCTCAAGCTCCGGCGTGCGTCGCGTAAGGAGATGGCGCCATGTTAACGTTGCTGAGGGTTTACCTGTATGTCGGAATGTTCCTGTGCTTCACATTCGCGCTCGCCATTGGCGAACTGACGCTCGCTCCTGACGATGCTCTCTTCTCCCATCTATCCGCGCTTATCGGATGGTTGCCGGCACCGCCGTCGTGAGCGGCGGAACAACCGGCGCTCGCGGCATGCGGCGATGACATCCGAATTCGCCGAGGGACCCCGTCGCGAGACGGCGATTTCGGCCGTGGAAAGCAGAGCCGCCGCTGGAGCATGAGCCAGTCCAACGCCCGACAAAAAAGTCGATTTCGGCCGCCGCAGGATGCCCGTTCCCTCGCTCGCCTCCTGATCGACCGCTTCGGCGAGAGGGCCGCCTCTTATGCCGTGCATCAGTCGTTGAAAGCGCTCTCGCGCGGCGACCAGCGGGAGGCCGCCCGCTGGCGCTGGATCGCGGAGGTCACGCGTGACACGCTTCGATTTGACCTGGACGACGCGTTCGACCGGACGCCGTGACCGATGATCGCGATGTCCGTCAAAGCACCAACGCCGCCGCCCGCCCTTGAGGCTTGCCGCATCGCCACAAGGTCCCCAGCGCCGACGCTCCGCATCGCGGCACCCGCCGGCCTCCGGGATGCCGCTTCGCCGCGGCGGCGGCATTCCATCCACCCGCCGAGCAAAAGCGATTGCCGGCGGATCGCACAAGCGGCAAAACCGGCACGCTCTGGAAACGACCGTCCGCCCCGACGAGCGACCGATGCGCGGGGCCTCGAAAGGCCGGCAGGACGCTGTCGAGCCGGCTACCGCGCCGAGTTGATGACGTCGACGGACCGTATCGTATCGACAGCCGATCTCGCGCCCGCGTTCTCGCGGCCCTGCTTGGCATTGAGGCATCTCTGGTATGCCGGCGTGCCCGGGACAAGCCCCCATTCTTCGCATGACTGGACGAGCGGGCCGGGGCCTGCGGCACAGGCAGACAAGAGCCAAAGACATCCCAAAAACGCCGCGCCTCGCATTGACGCTTCCCTCCTGCCGCCTGGGCAGCAGTGTCACCGGTGTTCCCGGCGCTGGCAAGCAGTCTGTTTCGCGTTCGGCGGCGTCGGCCCCGCCCCGCCCGGGCGCCGTGGGCTATTTGGTCGATTTCTTCAATCGGTTGTCGATGGCGGTCGCCAGTTCCTCGCAGTAAGTCGCCATCGCGAGCAGATGACGGCGGACGCCGAGATCCGTCGCCTTCTCCGCTTGCCGCCGATAGTCAATCGCCATGCTGCGCAATATCCGAGCGTCTTCCGGTTGCATTTCTTAAAGGCCCGACGACTGTATTCATGGCCGGACCCTAGTCGCCAAAAGTTTCTGAC
Organism: Allostellaceae bacterium; assembly: GCA_035623985.1. Lineage (GTDB taxonomy): Bacteria > Pseudomonadota > Alphaproteobacteria > ATCC43930 > CGMCC-115725 > DAHUYF01. The sequence continues at coordinate 19,837 of DASPSJ010000050.1, forward strand.
CTGTTACGCAGGAGATCGGACTGACAATCCCAAATACTATGGTTAATTTTTATGCTAGTATTTCAATGATCGGTGGAATTCGCGGCTTCGATTCAAAGGATGTCGGATCAGATGGGGGATGCTTTCGAGCGACGAGAGAGAAAAACGGGTAATTGTCGGCCGGACCGCCCGCGGCCGGGAGCGATTGCCGCAAATCTCTCGCCGGCTTGGCAGCGCAATGCCGCGCCAGCGTGCGCTTAACCGGGGGACGCGTCATGGATTTACCTTGGGCAATCGTTCTGGGTTCGTTCGCGTTCGCCGCTGCGGCCGTGGTCGCCGCCGACCACTTCGCCGCAACGCATCGGCAGGGAGCCGCCGATCAGAACCGATATGCGATGGTGGAAGCGCCGGGCGGCGCAGGCGTCTGGCGCCTGGACCAACGGACCGGACAGGTTTCGCTCTGCACGTTGCGCGACAAGGGCATGGCCTGCGTCCACGTGGCGCAGGAAGTCGACGCCGTGGGCGCGTTCCTTGCCACCTCGGGAGGCTCGTCCGCCGGTTCGGTCACCTATGAATTGCCGCACGAGCCGACCGCAAGCGGCTTGGCAAGTGCGGGTTCAAACGCACCGGAAAACGCGAGCCCGAGCGCAGCCGCCAATCCGGCCCCGGCCATGCCGGGAAATGCGAGAAACGAAGCCGTGCAAAACATGCCGCAGGGCGCGCCGACCGTCTTCCGCGGTGGCACCGCTCCGCCACCCGACCCGACGCCTCAGGCGCTTCGCCTGCGGTGAAGAAATCCGGCGTCGACGCGACGAGGCACCCTGACCTTCGAGGCTCTCGGGCCGAATCGCCCGGCCCTTCCGTTTCAGATCTTGCAGCCGGCCTTCAGCGCCTCGAATACGCCGAGAGCGGCCGGCTCCGCTTTGCTCTTCGGGTTGGCCTCGAGGTACGTCACGTATGCAGCGGCGACCTTGGGCTGCGTGACCTTGTTGTCGACAAGGCATCGAGCAATCTTGGCGACCGCATCATTCAACGGGCCGGCCTGGAGCGATCCTGAACTCTGCAATTCCGTGAGCATATCAATTGCGCCGACCGCATAGCCCAACTGGTAAGCAGGCTTCAACTTCATGTAATGCTCGCCGGTCATATAATCGGCGAGGGCGGATCCCACCGGGGCCAAGATCGCGGCGACGATCAAGACAGCAAGGACGAAAGCGGCTCTCCGACTAAGGACCATAGCAAGTTGCTCCCAGGGGCTTCGTTGCATCCATGATGAACAGGCGCGCGAACGGTTGCAAGAACGTTATGGCCTGAGGCGGCGCGTTCGCGCCAAGCGCGGCGACGTATGATCTCCCGGGATGATCGCCCGCCGCGCCGTCCGCGCCGCAAGGAGCGCGCGTAGCGCGAACGAGCGTTGCCGGACGGTCCGCGGCTTTCTCGCTCTCGCGCGCTTACTTGTCGCCAAACACCTGGAACTGGATCGGCACGCGCAGAATCACATGCGTGTTCGGCGCATCCGCCGTGGTGCCGATGCCGGTGGTCAGGTTGAACGAAATGCGATCGTTGAGCTTGTAGCTATAGCCAATGAGCACGGAGCCGACCGCCAGCGCGGTCCCGGGTTGCGAAGCTCCACCGATGAGTTCGGCCGGAAAACTCTCATAATCGAAACCGAGGCTGAAGGACGAAGCCTCGTTGATGCCGAACCCCAGTCCAACGGACAAATGCGGCCCGCTGCGCGGATCGACCGATGCGCTTCCGGTTCCGCCGATCGCCGCCAGGCTTTTCGTCTCAGGAATGTTGACGATATAGCCGATGTTGGCGAAAAGCACGGCTGGATCGCTCGGATAGATGATGGTGACGCTCGGCTCGGCGGCATAAAAGCCGGAGCCGGTCGCCACCTTAGCCGGGAGTCCGGAAACGTTATTGAGCGGGATCGAAAACGGATCCGTTCCGGTGGTCGTCTTGAAGCGAATATTGCCGATGAAGTAGGGCCATCCGTTCAAGCCATCGTTGACCTGATAATGGACGGCCGCCTCGATGTCGCCGAGGCTGTTGCCGGTCGTATTGAACTGCGTGACGGCCTGGGCTTGCTGCGCGAGAGGGCGCTGCGTCGTCGCCTCGGTGCCGTAGACATAGGGGACGCGGGCTTCCAGCTCCAGGTGGTTGGTCACGCCATAGCGGAACGTGTTCACCTCCTGATAGACATCCAGGACTTGCTTGCTGATGTCGATCTCGCCGATCGTCAAGGCGGGAATGATCGTGAAACCCGAAATCACCGCCGTATTGCTGGTGGTGTGGGCGAAATCGATGGTCGGCTCATAGACGAACGCGCCCTGCTTGGTCAGCACGCCGCCGCGGTCGGACAGCAAATTCACTTCCGGCGCCTTTTCCGGCGGCGCCGGCGGCGTTCCCACCGCCTGGTCGTTCTGAGCGTCCGCTGCCTGTCCGGTTCCGCGCAGCGAGCCAAGCTCGCTCGGACTCAACAGCACCGGAACGGCGGCTGGCTTCACCACCACCGGCGGCGGCCTCACGATCCCCAATTGCGATTGCAAGGCGTCGATCTGCTGCTGCTGACTCTGCAGCGCCTGCTGCTGCTGCAGGAGCTGCTGCATCTGCTGACGCAGCAACTGATCTTGCCGGTCGAGCCTCGCCTTCTGCGAGGCGATGCTGTCGGCGAGCCCACTGGTATTATCCTGATCCTGCGCCGCCTGTTGCGTCCAGGCCGGCCCCCCGGCGAGCGATACCATGACCGCCGCCAGCGCCCCCAGCACGTGCTTGTGCATTACGAAATCACCCTGATGCCACGCATAACGGGATTGCCCGCCCCAGCAGAATGGCCGGAATTTACCGTATCTCGGCGCCTTCCACCATTGTTTTTGATGGCGACATAAGGCCGCTCAATCACTGTGATTTTTTTGCAACAAACAATCGGGCGTAAAACTTCCGCGGGCGCCCCGGGAAGCCGAACGACGCCGGCTCAGCGAATGCCGAATCGCCGCGCCAGGCGGTAAACGGTCATTCGCGAGATCGAGAGAGCCTGCGCCGTATCCGTCACGTTCCCGCCATGCGCGGCCAGCGCCGCGCGCAGGCTGGCCGCATCGATGCCTCGACGACGGACGGGCCGGTCGGCGGCGGGGGTTTGCTCCGGCGGCGGATTGCCAGCGGTTTCCTCGGCGTCCCAGCCATCCTCGAAGCCGAGGTCCTGGGGGAGGATCCAAGGCTTCTCCGCCATCACCACGGCGCGGCGGATGCGGCCGATCAGCTCGCGCACGTTGCCGGGCCAGCGATGGCGGCGGACCACCTCCCACGCCTCGTCGCTGAAGCCGGCGATGATGCGCTCGTGCTCGTCGGCAAATTTCCGAAGGAAGAAGGTCGCCAGCAGATCGATGTCGTGGCCGCGCTCGCGCAGGGCCGGCAGATGCAAAGTGAGCACGTTCAGCCGGTAGAACAGATCCTCGCGGAAGCGCTTCGCCTGAACCGCCTGGCGCAAATCGACATTGGTGGCGACGATCACCCGCGCGTCGACCCTGATCGGCCGGGTGCCGCCGACGCGGTCGATCGTGCGCTCCTGCAGGAAGCGCAAGAGATGCGCCTGCTGATCGAGCGGGAGATCGCCGATTTCGTCGAGAAAAATCGTTCCGCCGTTCGCTGATTCGAGGCGCCCGATACGCCGCTGCGTCGCGCCGGTGAAGGCGCCCTTCTCGTAACCGAAGAGCTCGGCGGCGATCAGCGTCGGCGGCAACGCCGCGCAATTGATGGCGACGAACGGACCTTTCGCGTAGGCGGAGCGCTCATGGACCGCTTGCGCCGCCAACTCCTTTCCGGTGCCGCTCTCGCCGGTGATCAGCAGCGGGGCGTTGGTGGCGGCGAATTTGCGGATGGCGACGAAGATGCGATGCATGGCGGCGCTGGCGCCAACCATATAGGGCTCCGGCTCGTCGCCAGTGGCGCAAGCTGGCTGGCTGAGAGCGCAGTGCAGCGCGTCGTCGATCAGCCGGTTGATGTCCTCATGCTGGCGGGCGGCGATCGCGGCAACCAGCTCGCAGAGCTCGTCCCGGCTCAGCGCGCGAAGCTGCTCGTAGAGATTGCCGGCGGTGGAAATGCCGACCACGGGCGAGACCGGCGCGGCCGCACGTGACACCGCCGCCGTCGGAACGACGATTGCCCCGTCGGAGCTCTCGTTCTTCCGCTCTCTGGCAATCCGATTGCCGGCGTGAAGCACTGCCAACGGGCCACCCCTGTAGTCGCGTCCTGCTCTTTCGGCGGCGTACAGTAATTTTCTTTCGCCGCAAGCCGAGGAGCTGACGACGCACCAGCTAGGCTCGATTGTTCTCACGCATCGGCGCCGAAGTCAATCTTAGCCTATGGTTAACCGACCATTACCTTGGCCCGCGCATGCGCGGCTTTTGAACTCTGTTCGTGAGATCCTTAAAGCGCCTTGCTTGGCGCCTCAGTGCGGGCCAGATCCGACAAGGATCACCGTCACGCCGATTGCCGTCGTGCGGGTAACCATGCTCGAGTCGGAACCGCCGGAAGCGTTGCTCGTGGGCGGCGGCGGGGGGGATTGCCTGCGTTGCAATTCATCCCAAAGGATGACGCCGACGGTATTGTCCAGGCCTTGCGCCCGCTCCTTGTCAAGTTGCCCCACCGAAAGCGGCGCGCAGAAGGTACCGCAGCTCTGCGCCGGCTCGTTTGCCGCGAGCTGCTCGTTGGCGGCGGCGCGGCCGACCACGAGGAAGGAGAGAACCGCCCCAACCCCAAGCAGGCCCGCTGCGCGCGACACGCGCCGCCCGCGATGCCCTGCAGTCATCAACCGTTTCGTCGCGCGCATGAATGGCTCCCCACGACTCCGTCCCTCAAGTCGCATGGTTCAACCATATGACGAGCAAAACTCGTACCAACCAACCCGCCTGCGCGATTCGAGACAGGCCGGCACCCCCAAAAAGCCTAACGAATTCCGTTAACTATAACGCCGGCCAGGATTTCTGCCAAGCGGCAAATACCGCGCAAATTTATGCAACATTTTACGTAACATTGTGACAAGCTGTTACACGCATGCGCATGCGCATGCGACAACGGCTCCGCCGGCGGCCGGGTCTTGGGGAAACATGTCATCGTATTCTCAAGAGCTTAATGGAAGATTAAGACGCCGGCCCAATCTGGCACGTCCATTGCAGAGAAGGTTCTGCCGATGCGGGGGCAGCGTGAGTGTCACCTGGCCGCTCCATCGGCCGACTTGAAGGTCTCATTTTTTCACTCGGAGGAACCTATGAACAAGATTATGTACGGGACCGTGTCGGCCCTGGCGCTCATGCTGGCCGTCACCGGTAGTGCGATGGCCTGGGAGGATCCCGGCCACCATGACAAGACCAAAGCCACCAGCCTGGCCGCCGCGGGCTCCGACAGCTTCGTCGGCTTTAACACGGCAGCCTTCACCGACGTCGCCGGCGACAACCAGATCAGCGACTACTCCTTCCAGAACGCCGCTGGCGCGTTCAACGTCGCTCAGAACGAGAGCATCAACAGCAGCGTGTCGCAGAGCCTGGCGGTCGCGGCGATCATCGGCAGCGCGTCCGACGAGACGGCGCTCGCCTTCGCCGGCGGCTGGTCGGGTGCTTTCTTCAACCATGCGTTCCTGAGTGCGGTCGACGAAGAGAACACGATGAGCAGCTACACCTTCCAGAAGGCCGAAGGTGCGTTCAACGTGATGCAGAACCAGAGCATCAACAGCGCCGTGCAGCAGGACCTGGCGGTTGCCGCCATCGTCGATCCGCCGACCTTCTCCAAGGCGACGGCCGTTGCGGTCTCCGATCTCGGCTCTGCCGTGACCGGCAACTGCGCGACGGGCGTCGGCATCGGCGGTTGGCATAGCGCCAACAACCTGGAGAACTTCACCTTCCAGGACGCCAAGGGCGCGTTCAACGTGCTCCAGAACGCGAGCGTGAACAGCTCGGTGCAACAGAGCCTGGCGGTCGGCGCGATCGTCGGCAGCTCGAGGTAAGTACGCGGTTCCGGTGGGGTGGCTGTGCTACCCCACCGGATCTTTTTTGACGATTTCCTCGCGATAGACGGGGCAGCCGGGAGGATCGGAACGTGAAGCACTCGATCGGAGTGACGGTAGCGGCGATGCTTTGTCTCATCGCGGTGTCGACGCAAGCGGCGGAGGCTGGCGGCGCCGATCCGCTGTTCGGCAAGGTCGCGCTGTCGGAGCAGAAAATGTCCGAGATGCGGGGCGGCTCCGCGATATCGGAGAGCGCCGTCAACACCGGCAATAGCTGCGATTATTGCATCATCAACGGCACGGCGTCGATCACCGGCAACGCCTTCCAAAACGCGGCCGGGATTATAACGGTGATCCAGAACACCGGCGCGAACATGATCCTGCAGAATTCGACGGTGGTGAACGTCAGCATCCACTGACGGGCTCGGCGGGTGGGATAGCGATTTGCTAGCGGGAAAAGGGCCATGGGTCTGAAGCGCCACATCCTCAGCATTGGTGTTGTCGCCGGGTGTGCGCTGGGCGCGGCGGCGCCGTCGATCGCCGGCGACATACCGGTCGAGAGCGCCGACACGACCTTCAACGTGCATGTGACGTCGCTCAAGGAAATACACTTCCTGCGCGTCGTGCATCAGGCCTATGACTTCAGTTGCGGCTCGGCCGCCGTCGCGACCCTCCTCACCTATCACTACGGCCATCCCATTCTCGAGACGTCCGTGTTGAAGGCCATGTTCGAGGTCGGGGAACAGGAAAAGATCAAAAAAGAAGGCTTCTCGCTGCTCGACATGAAGCGGTATCTCGCTTCCATCGGCTTCCGGGCCGAAGGCTACCAAGTCGGCCTCGATAAGATTGCCGAGGTCGGCGTTCCCGGCATCGTGCTAATCAAGACCAAGGGCTATTTGCATTTCGTCGTGCTCAAAGGGATACGCGGCGACTCAGTGCTGCTCGGGGATCCCGCATTGGGTGCGAAGTTCGTGTCTCGCGCGGAATTCACAAGTATGTGGAACGGCATATTCTTCGTCATCGTCGGCCACACCAACGAGGCGAAGAAAGAATTCAACAGCACTGAGGACTGGGCGTCCGTTTCAAGCGCGCCGCTGTCGGCGGTGAACGCCGGCTGGAGCTTGGCAAACACGCTGCTGATGACGCCTGGTCGTAACAACTTTTGAAGTCTGAGGAAAAGCCCATGGCGAACCACACAGCGAACGTCTCTCGACTGCTGCCGGCGGCAGCAGCCGCACTCGTCATGCTGCTTCCCGCCGGCGAAACGGCGAGCGCCAACAGCGCGTCCGACGATCCCTTCGGCGACGCGGTGCAGGTTGCCGATGCCCGGCTGGACACCATGCGTGGCGGTTTCAGTTTCAGCAGCGGCGAAACAGTGAATTTCGGCATCGACGTCTCATTTAAGTCGAAAGAAACGCTCGACGGCGTGCCGCAAGGGCACCACGGCATCGTGGCGAGTTTCACCATCAGCAACAAAAACTCGACCACCGGCCAACTCGATCCCGCCACGCCGCTCACCGTCAGCTTGAACGGCAACATCAACACCGGCCCCGTCAGTTCGACCATCGGGTCAGGGGCAACGAACGTGACGACCACGCTGACCAATTCGGGGATCGTTACCGTGATCCAAAATACGACGCCGAACACGACGCTCCAGACGCAGCAGATCCTCAACGTCCAGACCACCGGGCTGATCCAAAACGCGCTGAAGAGCGGCACTATCCTTATCCGCCCCCTCACCATCTTCCACTAAATCGGCGCGGGGCCGGTCGCGTTCGGCGCGATCAGTCGTAACGGCGCATTGGAAACCTCGGCGACGCTCGCTCCCGGCCAGGGCGGCGAGCGTCGCCGACGGTCCCTGGACGGCCAGGCATCGTCGCCTTCGCCCGGAAGGATGGTTAACGCCGGCTCCATCCAAGGGTTGCCGCGCCTCGCTGCCTGCGGCACCATCAAGAAAACGCGCGAGCCAGGGAGGCTCGCTTGCCGGGGATGCGCGCGCGATGAAAGAGAAGGCCGTCTATCTCAAGGGCGCCCTCGTCGGCTCCGCCTGCACCTGGCACGACGTGGCACGGGTGCTGTCCGGCATTTTTGGCCGCGCGGTTTCGGCGCGCGAGGCCCAGAACTTCGGTAGTGAAGGGCCGGAAGCCTTCTATATTGACGAATCGGTCCAACTTCGCATGACTTGACCTCCCCTGCCTCTCGGCAGCGGGCGCAGCCGTGGAATCGAGGAGGAACCCATGTCCGAGCCAAGCCAAGTGGTCAGCAGCGAGCGCGAAGGCGCCATCGCCGTGATCACCGTCGACAGCCCGCCGGTGAACGCGCTGAGCCACGCCGTGCGCGCGGGCATCAAATCCCGCCTCGAGGCGGCGCTCGCCGAGCCGTCCGTGGCCGCGGTCGTGCTGATCTGCGCCGGACGCACCTTTGTCGCCGGTGCCGACATCACCGAGTTCGGCAAGCCGATGATGGAACCGGGGCTTGTCGCGGTGATCGACACGATCGAGCGCAGTCCCAAGCCGGTGATCGCCGCGATCCACGGCACCGCGCTCGGCGGCGGGCTCGAACTGGCGCTGGCCTGCCACTACCGCGTCGCCGTCGCCGATGCGCGCCTTGGCCTGCCGGAAGTGAAGCTCGGCATCCTGCCCGGCGCCGGCGGCACGCAGCGTCTGCCGCGCGTGGTGGGGGTGGGATTGGCGCTCGACATGATCGCCGGCGGCGAGCCGGTCGGCGCCAAGCAGGCGCATGAGACCGGTCTCGTCGATAGCATCGCCGGCGGCGATTTGCGCGCCGCGGCGCTGGCCTTCGCGGAAAAGGCCGTGCGCGACAGGCTGCCACTGAAACGCATTCGCGATATGAACGACAAGCTCGCCGCGACCGAGCCCGACTTCTTCAAGAATTATCGCAGCGCGCTTGCCCGGCGCAAACGCGGCCTGGAGGCGCCGCAAGCCTGCGTCGACGCGGTCGAGGCCGCGACGACCCTGCCCTTCGAGCAGGGGCTGCAGCGCGAGCGCGAGCTCTTCGCCAAGCTGCTGGGCGGCGCGCAATCGAAGGCGCAGCGTTATTTCTTCTTTGCCGAGCGCGAGGCCAACAAGATCCCCGATGTTCCCGCGACGACGCCGGTGAAGCCGATCCGCAAGGCGGCGGTGATCGGCGCCGGCACGATGGGCGGCGGCATCGCCATGAACTTCGCCAATGTCGGCATTCCCGTGACGGTCGTCGAGGCCAACACGGCGGCACTCGACCACGGCCTCGGCGTGGTGCGCAAGAATTACGAGATCAGCGCCGGCCGCGGCGGCATGGCGACGGAGGATATCGACAAGCGCATGGCACTGATCAAGGGATCGGTGTCCTATGAAGACATCGCCGACGCCGATCTCGTGGTCGAGGCGGTGTTCGAGGACATGGCGCTCAAGAAGGACGTTTTCGCCACGCTCGACCGAATCGCCAAGGCGGACGCCATCCTCGCGACCAACACCTCGACGCTCGATATCAACGTCATCGCCCGCGCTACGAAGCGGCCCGAGAGCGTCATCGGCCTGCATTTCTTCAGCCCCGCCAATGTCATGCGGCTCCTTGAGATCGTCCGCGGCGAGGTCACCGCGAAGCCGGTGATCGCCGCCGCCATGGCGCTCGCCAAGACCATCCGCAAGGTGCCGGTGCTGGTCGGCGTCTGCGACGGCTTCGTCGGCAACCGCATGCTGGCGCAGCGCGGCCGCCAATCCGAGCGGCTGCTGATCGAAGGGGCGCTGCCGCATCAGGTCGACAAGGTAATAACCGATTTCGGCTTCCCCATGGGACCTTTCGCCATGAGCGATCTCGCCGGCGTCGATGTGAGCTGGCGCGTGCGCCAGGCGCGCGGCACCAAGGCGCCGATCGCCGATGCGCTCTATGAGGCGGGACGATATGGCCAGAAGACCAACGCCGGCTATTACCATTATGAGCCCGGCAGCCGCGCGCCGATCCCCGATCCCGCCGTCGAGCGCATCATCGTCGATGTGTCGAAGGCGCTCGGCGTCGAGCGCAAGCCGATCTCCGAGACGGAGATGCTGGAGCGGCTGATCTATCCCATGATCAATGAAGGCGCCAAGATCCTCGACGAGGGCATCGCGCTAAGGCCGGGCGACATCGACGTCATTTGGATCTATGGCTATGGCTGGCCGATCTACCGCGGCGGCCCCATGTATTACGCCGACGACATCGGCCTCGACAAGATCGCGGCCAGACTTGCCGAGTTCGCCCGGCGTTTCAGCGAACCCAGGCTCGAGCCGGCGCCGCTGCTGCGGCGCCTGGCGGAGGCCGGACGCGGCTTCGCCGCATGACATCAGCCGATGCAGACGGCGTCCTGAGCGGCGGAGATCGACCGGCCGCCGCCGGGACAGGCGCTTGCCGGCCTTGCACGGGAACTATTGGCCGTCGCCGACGTTTGTCTCCTCGGCACCGCGAGCCCACCGGCGAGGTTGAATGCGATTCCCGGCGGTTTCGACACGCCAGGGCGTCGACAGGCTGGTGGAGATGCTGAACCGCCTATTGATAGGGGTCCCAACCATGCGCCTCGGCAGCTTGCTATCCATCCTCGGCTTCGCGCTCGCGCTCGCAGCGGCGCCGCTGGCGGCGGCGGCGGACGACGCCGGTGGCTTCATCGCCGCGACCGCCGATGCCGTGCTGAGCCTGGCGCGCGACAAGGGCCTCTCGCAAGACGCTTTCAAGCAGCGCCTGCGCGTCATCGCCGAGCGCGATTTCGACACGCCGCGCATCGCCCAATTCGTCCTCGGCCGCTATTGGCGCAGCGCGAGCGATGCCGAGCGGCGGCAATTCGTCGAGGCCTTCGAGGATTACATGGTGCAGGTCTATGCGACGCGCTTCCGCCAATATGGCGGCGCCCAGTTCAAGGTCACGGGCCAGCGCCAAGAGGGAAACACGACCATGGTCACGACCGAAATCGAGCGCTCGAGCGGCGAGGCGCCGGCCAAGGTCATCTGGCAGGTGGCCAAGGCCGGCGACGGCTTCAAGATCACCGATGTCAGCATCGAAGGCATCAGCCAGGCCGTAACCTACCGCGAGGAATTCGGGACGGTGATTGAGCAGCATGGCGGCCAAGTCTCGGCGCTGACGGAACAATTGCGGCAAAAGGCGAGCGGTTAGCCCCAACACGGCCCCGGAGCGTCAATCGCTATGGCGTCGACATCTTGATCGAGGTATCGAGGAAGGCGTCGGTAAAGGCCTCCTCGACGTCGAAGGGTTTTTCCAGGCCGAAATAGGTCTTCACGAGATCATAGTCGCCTTGCATCCGCTTGGCGTCCAGCCAGCCGAGCGCAATGGTGGTGGTATAGGGATCGCGCATCAGCTCCTTGATGCGGTTCCACTGATCGTGCTGCACGCGCTCGTCGAGCCCGCTCACTTCGGCGAAGAGCGCCTTGAGGCAGGGATCCACCGCCGCGACGCAGGCGGCAAAGGCGCGCTGCGACACTTCGACGAAGCTCTTGACGACCGCGCGATGGCGCCTGAGGAAATCGCCGTTGACGATCACCGAATTGCCGTAGGGATTGACGCCGATGTCGCGCCAGGCGAGGAAGCCCAGATCCTCGCCAAACTCGCGCAATTTGAGATCGTGCTCGTTGTAGAAATCGCTGATGACGTCGACCGCATGGCTCTTGAGCGACGGGATCTTGGCCTGCGGCGCGATGTTGACCCAGGTGACGGAGTCGGGGTCGATGCCGACCGCCTTGGCGAAGGCCGGCCACATGACGCGCGCGGCATCGCCCGGCGGGTTGCCGATCTTGTGGCCGGGGAAATCCTTGGGTCCGGCGATGCCGCTGCTCTTGAGCCAATAGAAGCCCTGCGCCGAGTTGGCATAGACGTTCATCACCGCGACGAGATCGGCGCCCTTGCTTCTCGCGACCAGCGCGGTGGCGAGGTCGGCGATGCCGATATCGGCGGTGCCGGCGCCGACGCGCTGCGAGGTGATGCCCGAGCCCTTGCCGGTCTCGATGGCAAGATCGATGCCGGCCTTCGCATACAAACCCTGCTGCCGCGCATAGTAATAGGGCGAATGGTCCGCCGTCGGGACCCAGTTGAGCACCAGGGTCAGGCTCTCATTCGCCGCCGCCATGCGCGGCAGCAAGAGACCGGCTGCCAGCGCCGCGGCGGCCAGGCTCGCGGCTTTCCTCATCCTCCCCTCCCCTCGCGCCCATTACAATCGCACGTGTCGCTGCACTGCTGGAGGAAGATTCACCAGGGAGGTATGGAGGGCACGGAGAAAGTCAGAAATGGTGCGCTTTGCGCGCCCAATTCTCAGCTCCTCTCCGTGACCTCCGTGCCTCGGTGGTGAGCTTCATGCGCCTTATCTGCGATAGCCCTGCCCTCACGCCCCGAAAGCATTGCGCAACCCGCCGGTCTCGTCAATAATCAAACAACCGGATGGTTGATTAGGAGAGCCCGCTTTTGGACGCTCGCCTCGAGACGGCGCGGCCGGTCCGGCGCGACGCCGACGCTTCCCGCCGGCTGCTGCTCGAGGCGGCGCGCGCCGAGTTCGCCGCCAAGGGGTTGATGGGCGCACGGGTCGAGGCGATCGCCCGTCAGGCCGGACTCAACAAGCAGCTCGTCTATCATTATTTCGGCAGCAAGGACGAGCTCTACCGGGCGGTGCTCGAGCGCGTCTATGGCGAGATCCGCGCGCAGGAGCGCGCCTTGTCGCTCGGCGACCTGCCGCCCGCCGAGGCGATGGCGAAGCTGATCGGCTTCTCCTTCGACTACCTCGCAGCCCATCCCGATTTCATCGCCCTCCTCAACGACGAGAACGGCCATGGCGCGCGGCATCTTGCCGCCTCGCGGCTCATGCACGAGATGCACTCGCCGCTCATCGTGCTTATCCGCAAGACCCTGCGCCGGGGTGCCGAGCAAGGCGTCCTGCGCGGCAACATGGATCCGCTCCAGCTTTATGTTTCGATCGCCGCGCTCGCCTATTTCTACTTTTCGAACAACCGCACGCTCTCGGCGATCTTCGGCCGCGACCTCGGCGGGCCGCGCGCGATCGCCGCGCGGCGCCGCCACGTCATCGACTTCGTCATGGCGGCGCTGCGCCCGGAGCGGGCGCCCCATGGATGAGGCGCGCCCATCCCCGGCGCCGGCCACCCTTGTCGGCGAGAGCGGGGCCGGCGCATGGCCGCGCTACGCCGCGGTCGTCGCCGTCCATGTCGCGCTCCTGATCCTCTGGCAATTGGCGGTCGACGCCTTCGCCATCCGGCCGTTCATCCTGCCCTCGCCGCTCGCCATGCTGCGCACGCTCGCGCAGACGAACTACCGCTGGGCGGACAATACGGCGATCACCGCCGCCGAGATTTTCGGCGGCTTCGCCCTTGCCGTGGTGCTCGGCGTGGCGCTGGCGCTGCTCTTCTCCTGGTCGCGGCTGCTCACGCTTCTGCTCTTCCCGCTCTTCGTCACGCTCAACATGATCCCGAAAGTGGCGCTCGGGCCCCTGATCATCGTCTGGCTGAGCTACGGCCCGGTCTCCAACATCCTCATCACCTTCAGCCTCTGCCTTTTCCCGATCCTGCTGACCACCGCGCGGGGCTTGCGCGAGGTCGAGCCCGACCTCCTCGACCTCGTGCGCGCGCTCAAGGGTTCGCGCTGGCAGATCTTCGCCAAGATTCAGTTGCCGGGCGCCCTGCCTTATCTCTTCTCCGGCATGAAGGTCGCGGCGATCCTGGCGGTGGCGGGCGCGGTGGTCGGCGAGTTCATCGCCTCGGACCGCGGCCTCGGCTATCTCATGATCCAGGTGCAAAGCGCGCTCGACACCGCGGCGATGTTCATGGCGGTGATCCTGCTCACCGCGCTCGGCGTCGGCCTTTATCTTCTCGCCCTGCTGCTGGAGCGGCTGTGCATTCCCGGCGACGCGCGGCTGGAGTAGCAGGGCGTGAGCGACGCGACCTTGCTGCTCGACCCCACCGCCCTGCCGGTTCGCATCGACGACGTGGCGGCGCTCGACGAGCTGCTGTCGCGGCCGAGCCGGGCGCTTGTCGACGACCTTGCCGCCGTCACAGGCGACATCCTCGTGCTTGGCGCCGGCGGCAAGATGGGACCGACCCTGGCACGGCTGGCGCGCCGAGCCGCACCCAAGAAACGCATCGTCGCAGTCGCGCGCTTCAGCGAGCCCGGCCTGCGCCAGGCGCTTGAGCAACATGGCATCGAGACCATCGCCTGCGATCTGCTCGATCGCGGCGCGGTCGAGCGGTTGCCGCGCCTTGCCAATGTCGTCTTCATGGCCGGGCGCAAATTCGGCGCCGAGGGCGATCTGCCGCTCACCTGGGCAATGAACGTGCATGTGCCGGCAATCGTGGCGGAAAGCTTCCGCGACGCGCGCATCGTGGCCTTCTCCACCGGCTGCGTCTATCCTTTCGCCGATGTCGCTGGCGGCGGCTCGCGCGAGACGACGCCGCTCGACCCGCCCGGCGAATACGCCATCTCCTGCGTCGGCCGCGAACGCTTGTTCGAATACTTCTCGCAGGCCTTCGGCACGCCCGGCCGGCTCTTCCGGCTGAACTACGCCGTCGAGCTTCGCTACGGCGTCCTTTACGACATCGCCCGCAAAGTGCAGGACGGCGCGCCCATCGACCTCGCGACGGGACATGTCAACGTGATCTGGCAAGGCGATGCCTGCGCCCAGGCGCTGCGCTGCCTCAAGCACTGCACCATGCCGACCAGCGCGATCAATGTCAGCGGGCCCGAGACGCTCTCGGTGCGCGCCCTTGCCCGGACCTTCGGCGAGCGTCTCGGGCGGGCGCCGGTGCTCGCCGGAACGGAAGCGCCGACTGCCTGGCTCACCAACACGACGCAGGCGCAGCGCCTCTTCGGCCGGCCGCTGGTGCCAGTGGAGCGGATGATCGACTGGGTCGCCGATTGGGTGGCGCGCGGCGGGCCCAGCCTCGGCAAGCCGACCAGATTCGAGGCGCGCGATGGACGATATTGAGAGCCTCCGCCAGGCCGGCCTCGCCGCGGACGACATCGCCGGCGCGCTCGCGCTCTCGACCGCCGTCGGATGGAACCAGACCGCGGCCGATTGGGCGTTTTTCATCGCCCGCGGTCACGCTTTCGGCCTTTTCGATGCGCGCCACCGCCTCGTGGCGACCGCCGCCGCCCTTCCCTATGAGGACGGCTTCGGCTGGATCTCGATGGTGATCGTCGCGGCCGATTGGCGCCGGCGCGGTCTGGCGCGCCGCCTCATGGGTGCGTGCGTCGAGACGCTGCGGCAGCAGGGGCGCGCTGCGCTGCTCGACGCCACGCCCGAGGGCGCCGAAGTCTACCGCCGGCTCGGCTTCGTCGCTCTCGGCGGCATGGAGCGATGGGAAGGCCAGGGCGGCGCGAAGCCGGCCGGAACAGGGATAACACCGATGGCGCCGGATGCAGCCGACCTGCTCATTGCCGCCGACCACGCCGCCTTCGGCGCGCGGCGCCATTTCCTGCTCCGCGATTTCCTGTCGCGTCCGGGCGCTTTGGCGCTCGGCCATGGCGACGGCTTCCTCGTGCTGCGGCCCGGCCAACGCGCCACCCAGCTCGGCCCGCTGACCGCCGTCTCGGCGGAGATCGCGGGCGACCTTTTGGCCGAGGCCATTGCCGGCGCCAATGGCCCGGTTTTTCTCGATCTGATGGATCCCTGGAAGAGCCTCGCGCCGCTGCTCGAAACCCGCGGCTTCCGCCGCCAACGGCCCTTCCGCCGCATGGCGCTCGGCCGCAACACGCTGCCCGGCGACGCCGCGCGCCTCGTCTGCGCCGCCGGCCCCGAATTCGGATAGAGGAGCCGGAAGATGCCGCTCCATCGCCGCAACTTGCCGGCCGCCATTCTGGACATCCTGCGCGCAGGCGCGGTGATCCCCGCGCATCCGCTGGCGCTCGATGCCGAGCGCCGCTTCGACGCACGCCGCCAGCGCGCGCTCACCCGCTATTACCTCGACGCCGGCGCGGGCGGTATCGCGGTCGGCGTGCACGCGACGCAATTCGCCATCCGCGAGGCCGGGCTTTATCAGCCGGTGCTGGAGACCGCCGCCGCCGCCGTCTCGGGCTGGGCGCATCGGCCGGTAGCGATGATCGCCGGGCTCTGCGGCCGCACCGATCAGGCGCTCGCCGAGGCGCAGCTTGCCGTGGAACTCGGCTATCACGCGGGGCTGCTGAGCCTCGCCGCGATGGCCGGTGCCGACACCGAGGCGCTGATCGACCACTGCGCGGCCGTCGCCACCGAGATCCCGCTCGTCGGCTTCTACCTCCAGGAGGCGGTGGGCGGGCGGCCGCTCGGCGTTGATTTCTGGACGCGATTCGCCGCGCTCGACAATGTGCTCGCCATCAAGGTGGCGCCCTTCGACCGCTATCGCACGCTGAACGTCGTCCGCGGCGTGGTCGAGGCCAGCGCCGAGGAGCGGGTCGCGCTCTATACCGGCAATGACGATCACATCCTGCTCGACCTGGTGACGCCGTTCACGGTCATGTGCCAGGGCAAGCCGGTGACCGTGCGCTTTCGCGGCGGCTTGCTCGGCCATTGGTCGGTCTGGGTGAAGAGCGCCGTCGCCTTGCTCGAGCGCTGCCACGCCGCCGCGCGGAGCGGCCGGGTCGATGCCGCGCTGCTCGCTCTCGACAGCCGCATCACCGATTGCAACAGCGCCCTTTTCGACGTCGCCAACAATTTCCGCGGTTGCATCGCCGGCTGTCACGAGGTGCTGCGCCGGCAAGGGCTGCTTGCCGGCACCTGGTGCCTCGACCCCAAGGAAGGGCTGAGCCCGGGCCAGAAGGAGGAGATCGACCGCGTCTATGCCGCGCATGGCGAGCTCGCCGACGACGCCTTCGTTTCCGCCAATCTCGCGCGTTGGCTCGCCTGAGCCGTGAGCGAGCCGTTCATCGCCCTACGCCAGGTGCGCAAGGTCTACCGGTCCGGCGGGCGCGAGTTCCTGGCGGTCTCGGACGTGACGCTCGACGTCGAAGAAGGCGCCATGGTGTCGCTGGTCGGTCCCTCCGGCTGCGGCAAGACGACGGTGCTGAAAATCCTCGCCGATCTCTACCGGCCCGATGACGGGACGGTGCGCATCGGCGGCGGGGAGAGCCGCTTCGACCCCGGCCGCGACGTCGGCATGGTGTTCCAGCAGGCGCTGCTGCTGAAATGGCGCACCGTGCTCGAGAACGTGCTGCTGCCGGCGGAGATCCTGAAGCTGCCGCCGGCGGAATCGCGCGAGCGGGCGCGCGCGCTTCTTGCCATGGTCGGGCTCGAAGGCTTCGAGGACAAATATCCCCGGGAGCTGTCGGGCGGCATGCAGCAGCGCGCCGCCATCGCCCGCGCCCTCATCCACGATCCCAAGCTGCTGCTGATGGACGAGCCCTTCGGTGCGCTCGACGCGCTCACCCGCGAGCGGATGAACCTCGAGATGTTGCGCATCTGGGAGCGGAGCGGCAAGACCGTGGTCTTCGTCACCCATTCCATCCAGGAGGCGGTGTTCCTGGGCTCGCATTGCGCGGTGCTGACGGCGGCGCCGGCGCGCATGGCCGCCTTCTTCCCGATCGACCTGCCTTATCCCCGCACGATCGAGATGAAGACCGGTGAGGCTTTCGGGCGGCAAACGCGGCGCATCTATCAGTTGTTCGGCATGGAGTAGCGCCACGGTCGCGTGCTTGCCAGCAGCCGGGCGAAAGCGAGATCGAGCACGATCGCCAGCAGCGCCACCGGCACGGCGCCCTGGAGGATATAGGCGAGGTTGGCGCCGTTGAGGCCGATGATGATCGGCAGGCCCAGCGTCCGCGCGCCGACCGTGGATGCCACCGTCGCCGTGCCGACATTGATGATCACCGAAGTGCGGATGCCGGCGAGGATCACCGGCAGGGCGAGCGGCAGCTCGAGCTTGCGCAGAATCGCCGCCTCGCTCATCCCCATGCCGTGCGCCGCCTCGCGCAGCGCCGCCGGCACGCCGGAAACCCCGGCGATGGTGGTCTCGACAATCGGCAACAGGCCGTAGAGCAGCAAGGCGATGAAGGCGGGATCGAAACCGAAGCCGATCACCGGCACCGCCACCGCCAGCACCGCCACGGGCGGAAAGGTCTGGCCGATGGCGACGATCGTCTCCACCGGACCGCGGAATTCGACCCCTGCGGGCCGCGTGACGAAAATCCCGGCGGCGAGCCCGAGCAGGATGGCGGCGCCGCTCGAGGCGCCGACCAACAGGAGATGGCCGGCAAGGAGCATGGCAAAGCCGTCAAGCTCGAAGAGCGGGCGGTCGAGATCCGGAAAAAGCGCGGCAAAGAGCGGCTTCGACTGGGGCAGCAACAGCACCAGCCCCGCCAGCGCGAAGCTCGTCCATAGCAGAGGATCGCGCAGCCGCGCGCTCATCGCCGCAGCAGATCCGCGAGATGAACGGCGCCCAGCGGATGGCCTTCCGCATCGGCCACGGCAAGCCGGTCGCATCCTTCCGCCACCATGCGCGACAACGCCTGGCGCAGGCTGGCACCGGCGGCGATAGGCTCGCCCGGCACCGATGCGCCGGCGCGCAGGCGGCTCGCCACCGTCCCAAGCCCAAGAAGCTTGACGCCGAGATCGTCGCGGCCGACGAGGTCGCGCACGAAATCGCTCGCCGGCGCGGTCAGAAGCTCGAGCGGCGGCGCCGCCTGCACCAGGCGGCCCCGGTCCATGACGGCGATGCGCGAGCCGAGCTTCAGCGCCTCGTCCATGTCATGCGTGACGAAGACGACGGTCTTGCGGCTCGAGCGCTGAATTTCGGCGATTTCCGCTTGCAGCCCCTCGCGCGTGATGGGATCGAGCGCGCCGAAGGGCTCGTCCATCAGCAGGATGTCCTGATCCGCCGCCAGCGCGCGGGCGATGCCGACGCGCTGCTGCTGGCCGACGGACAGCTCATGCGGGTAGCGGTCGAGAAACGCGTCCGGCGCGAGCTTCAGCAAGGCCAGCAGCTCGGCGGCGCGCGCGCGGATCCGCGCCTTGGACCAGCCCAGCAGCTCCGGCACGGCGCCGATGTTGCGCGTCACCGTCCAATGCGGAAAGAGACCGATCGATTGGATGACATAGCCGATGCGCCGGCGAAGCGCCGCCGGCGGCAGAAGGCTCACGTCCTCGCCGTCGACGCACACCCGTCCCTCGGACGGTGACACGAGCCGGTTGATCATCTTGAGCGCGGTCGATTTGCCCGCGCCGGAAGTACCGATGATGACGCAGAACTCGCCGGCGGCGACGGCAAGCGACAGATCCTCGACGACGGTTACGGCGCCATAGCGCTTCGTCACATGCTCCAGCGCGATCATCGCGGCATCCGGTGGAGACGGGCGAGGCCGAGATCGAACAGCGCGTTGGCCGCGAGCGCCATCGCGATGATCGGCAGAACGCCGAGCAGAACGAGATCGAGCGCATCGGCGAAAAGGCCCTGGAACATGATGGCGCCGAGCCCGCCGGCGCCGATCAGCGCCGCCACCGCAGCGAGGCCGATCGTCTGAAGGGTGGCGATGCGCAGGCCCGAGAGAATCACCGGTAGCGCCAGCGGCAGCTCGACGCGCCAGAGCAATTGTCGCGGCGTCATGCCGAACCCGCGCCCCGCTTCGAGCGCCGCCGGCGAGACGCCGGCGAGCCCTTCGCTCGTATTGCGCGTTACCGGCAGCAGCGCGTAGAGGATGAGCGCGATCACCGCCGGGAGCATGCCGACGCCGCCGATGCCGAGCCGCGCCAGCGCCGGAAAGAACGCGGCCAGTTCCGACAGCGGCGCCAGCAGCAGGCCGAAGAGCGCGATCGAGGGAATCGTCTGGACGACGTTGAGCAGCGGGAAGAGCCAGGCTGCCAGCGCCGCCCGATGTCGCGCCAGTACCCCGAGCGGCACGCCCAGCAATAGGGTCGGCAGCAGCGCAAGCGCGACCATCGCCGCGTGGCGCAGGATGGCGGCGGCGAACGCCGCGCGCCGCGCCGCGTATTCCCGCAAGATCGCCAGCGAGTCGAGCGCGCCGGAGAGCAGCAGCAGGATCATCGCGCCGAGCATGGCGGCGCCCAACAGCACGCCAACCGGAACCGGCACGGCGAGGCGGCGCAAGGCGTTGCTCAGCGCCAAGGCGGCGGCGATCAGTAGCACCCAGAAGGCGCCGCCCGGCGAGATTCGCGCGACGGGCGGCGCGGTTTGCGCCAGCACTGCGGCCTCGCTGCCGGCAAGCCGGACCAGCAGCAGCAGAAAGCTCGCCGCCGCCGCTGCGGTCACGGCATGGAACGCCGCACGCTGCGGCAGAAAGACGCCGAGCGCCAGCAGCACGCCCGGCATGAGCAGGACGAGCGCGCCCTCATGATGCATCGCGCCGAGGCCGACCGGCGCGCCGGAGATGAGGCGGTTGGGCGCCAGCGTCAGGAAAGCGAGGCTCGGCACGGCGAGCAGCCCCGCCAGCAGCAGCACGAGGAGGACGCGGTTGCGTACCATCGCCGGCTTATCGCAGCCGGCCGCGGGACCGGAGATAATCGGCGGCCACCGCGCTCGCGACCTCGCCATCGACCGCGATTCTGGCGTTGAGGCGGCGCAGGCTTGTCGTGTCGAGCGCGGCGAACACCGGCGCGAGGCTGTCGCGGATAATGGGATAGCGCTCGAGCACCGCCGCGCGCACCACCGGCGCCGGCGCGTAGATGATTTGTGCCCGCCTGGGATCGCTCAGCGCCACGAGGCCGAGCACGGCCAAAGCGCCGTCGGTGGCATAGGCCATGGCGGCATTGACGCCGGAAATTCCCTCCGCTGCCGCGCGCAGGGTCACGGCCGTATCGCCGCCGGCCAGCACGAGCAAGGAGGACGGAGGAAGCGAGAAATCATAGCGTCTCTCGAAGGCGGGGAGCGCCGCCGGGCTTTCGACGAACTCGGCCGAGGCAGCGAGCACGACCGCCCCGCCGCGTCGCACCCAATCGGCGAAATCGGCCATCGTCGCGAGGTTATTGGCGACGGCGACGGCGCGCGGCACGGCGACGACCCAACTATTGTCGGCCGGCGCCGGCGCCAGCCAGACGAGCCCGTGCCGCGTCAGATCGAGCGACCGCACCTTGTCGTAGCCGGCGCGCGCATCCTTCCAGGCGGGGTCCTGGTCATCGGCGTAGAACAGGGCGCCATTGCCGGTATATTCGGGATAGATGTCGATCTCGCCCGCGAGAATGGCATGGCGCAGGATGTTGGTCGGGCCGAGCTGTAGCTTGTCGACGGTCTTGATGCCGTCCGCCTCGAGCAGCAGCAGGATCATCGCGCCGAGCAGCGAGCTTTCGCTGTCGAGCTTGGAGGCGACCCGTACCGCCTCCTGTGCGGCAGGCCGGTCGGCGACAAGAAGGGCAAGAGCAAGGAAAGCGCCGGCGACAACCGCTCGGTGCAGCCCCATTGCCTAGGAGCCCGTCCCGCGCGGAACCCACGCCCGCGCCGTGAGATTGGCCGGCATTTCGGTAATGCCATAGCCGGCGGCGGCAGGGATGCGCAGCAGCTTGCCTTCCGGCGACTCGACCAATTCGGGGCAGACGGTGACGATGGTATCGGCGCGGGCGGCGGCCAGCGCCTCCGCGACAGTGCGGCTGCGGCCGAGCTTGATCAGGTTCATGCGCGTGGCAAAGACCAGAGTGACGCGCCGCGCTTCGGACTCGGCGACCGCCTGCTGCGGCGAGATCCACACCGCCTCGACCGCTTCGCGCCCGTCATGCGCCGCCTCCTGATCCGCCGGCGCCGGCGCCAGGAAGAAATGCGTATCGAAGCGTTTGGGCGGCCCGGCCGGCGTGATCCAATGGGCAAAGGGCACCAACAGATCGGTGGCAAGTTCGATCCCGCCTGCGGCAAGGATATCGGCGAAATGCGGCGCGCGGCCGAGACGCGCCGCCAAGGAGGATTCGATCGCATCGACCTCCTCGGCCGCGAGCAGCCTGTCGCCGCTTTCGCCCCGCCCCAGCAACAGATGCGTTTCCTCGAAGGTCTCGCGTATCGCCGCGACCCGAAAGGCCATCGCCACCGCATCGGCGCCGGCAACCGGACGGCAACGCGACAATGTCGCCGGCTCGGCATCGGCCGTATCGACTCGCCCGCCGGGAAACACCAGTGCGCCCGACGCGAAGTCCGAAGCGACGTTGCGCGTCACCATCAGCACCTCGATCCCGCCGGGACCATCGCGCAGCAGCAGCACGGTCGAGGCTGGCCGCGGCTTGATCCGCGCGGCATCGGTCATGACGTTCTCCTCGTTACCGCGCGACCATACCGGCTCGGCAGCGTCGACGCCAGCCTCAGAGGCCGGCCGCATAGGAGATACGCCACACCGTGCCGTTGGCATCCTCAGAGACCAGCAACGAGCCGTCGGCCGCGACCGCGACCCCCACCGGCCGGCCCCAGACGGTGTCGTCGGCGGCGACGAAGCCGGTGAGAAAGTCCTGATATGTGCCTGCGGGCTCGCCGTCGCGCAGCTTGATGCGCACCACTTTATAGCCGGTGCGCCGCGACCGGTTCCATGAGCCATGCAACGCCACGAAAAGGTCGCCGCGGTATTCGGCGGGAAATTGCGTGCCGGTATAGACGGCAAGCTGCAGCGGCGCCGAATGCGGCTGGATCAGCACGTCGGGAACCACGATGCCTTGCACGAGCTCGGGATGCTCGCGCGGGTGCCGGGGATCCCGGTGATCGCCGATATAGTACCAGGGCCAGCCGTAGAAACCGCCTTCGCGCACGCGGGTGACATAGTCGGGCGGCAAATCGTCGCCGAGGCCGTCGCGCTCGTTGACCGCCGTCCAGAGATCGCCGGTCGCCGGATGGATCGCTAGCCCCACGGGATTGCGGATGCCGGTGGCAAAGCGGCGCATGGCGCCGCCGTCCGGATCGAAGGCGAGAATATCGGCGCGCAAGGTCTCGTCGCTGCCGCCCTCCTGGTCGTTGGAGGCAGAGCCGACCGAGACAAAGAGCACGCGCCCGTTGCGCGAGAACATGACGTCGCGCGTGCTATGGCCGCCATCGGGCAAATGCGGCACGACGGTCTCCGGCGCGCCGCGCGCCACGGCGTCGCCGTTGCGGTAAGCAAAGCGCAGGACGGCGCCGATCGTGCCGACATAGAGGTATTGCGGGTCAGGTCCAGGCGGATAGAAGGCGAGACCGAAGGGTTCGTCGAGGCCTTTGGCGTAGGTCCGGACCGTGGCCGGCTTGCCGGGGCCGTTGTCGCGCAGGACCAGGATCGCACCCTTCGCCATCTCAGCAAGGAAGATCTCGCCATCGGGCGCAGTGCGCAGCAGGCGCGGCGCCGACAGCCCGGTGGCGAAGGCTTCGACCTTGAAGCCGGGCGGCACCTTCGGCAGCGCGCCCTCGGGACGGCGGGCGATTGACGCGACGTGCGAGACGCTGTGCGTGGCATAGGGCCACGGCAGATCGGCCGGCGTGATGCGGCGAGTGACGCCGGGAGCGTCCGTCGTCCAGTCGCCATAGGCGGCGTCGCCGCTCAGCACCGACTCGGCGGCTTCTGTCGGCGTGCCTGGGACCGCGGTGCCGGCAATCGCCAGAGGAAGCGCCAGAAACAGCGACAGCGATCGGCGGCACAACAAGCGATCGAACGAGCGCATGGTTTCTCCGGGGATCCCTCGAGCATGACGGCGCCGAGAGCGAGCGAGAAAGCGGCGCAGCCTCAGAGCTCGATCTCCAAGCCGTCGCGCGCGACTTCCCAACCGGCCGTTTCGACCGCCTGCCGCTCGACCGAGCCGAGGCACAGAATGGGGTTGGTGTTGTTGATGTGGATGAAGATCTTGCGCTTGACGCCAAGCGGAGCGAGCGCGGCCATCGAGCCGGCCGTCCCGGAGACGCTGAGATGACCCATGCGCCGGCCGGTCTTGGCGCCGAGCCCGGCGCGGATCATCTCGTCGTCCTGCCACAAGGTACCGTCGAAAAACACCAACGGCGCCTCGGCGAGCCGCGCGGCAAGCTCGTCATCGAGCGCGGCGCAACCCGGAACGTAATAGAAGCGCTTGCCGGTCGCCGGCGCCGAGATCATGAGGCCGATCGTATCCTCCGAGCGCTGCGCCAGACGCTGCTCGATCGAGGCATCCTCGAGATAGAGCGCCACCTTGCCCGGCACGGTGAACGCCTCGACCCTGAGGCCGAGCGGCGCGCCGTCCTTGGCGGCGAGGTCGATCGCCGCGCCCGGCAGCATCGGCCGGCGTGCGACGTGCTCGGCGGCGAGAACATTGAAGATGCCGTTAGAGCGGAGCACCTCAAGCACGCGCGGCGTCGCGTAGAGCGCCAGCGGCGAGCTTTCACGCAAGGTCAGGAGCCCGGCGACGGCGTCGACATCGCCATTGGTCAGCACTGCGCCGGCGATGGGGCTGTCGCGGCCCGGCCGGCGCGGCTGCAGCGCCGGTGTTGCCAGGATCTGCGCGCGCAAATCGGGCGAGGCGTTGAGCAGCACCCAGCGCTCGCCGTCGCCGCTCACCGCCAGCGAGGCCTGGGTCTGCGGCGGCGCCGACCCGTTCCAGGCGCGCCGGCAGGTCTCGCAATTGCAGTTCCACTGCGGAAAGCCGCCGCCTGCGGCAGCGCCGAGCACGATGAGCCGCATCTCAATCCTCAGTCTGGGGCACGACGCTCCCGATCATAGCCGCAACCGGCGACGACGAGACCCCTCGCCCGTCAAACAGCCTCGCCTTGCCGGCGGCCCTCGCTCATGCCGCGCTCTCCGCGACGGCGGAAGCGGCAAGGCCGCGCAGCAGATCGGGATAGCTCTCCAGCAGCCGCTTGCGCAAGGCCTCCACCGCCGCGCTGTCCGGCCCGCGCGGCCGCGGCAGGTCGAGCGGCAGGTCGAGCACCAGCCGGCCCGGCCCGGCGGAGAGAAAAAGCACGCGGTCGCCGAGGCTCAGCGCCTCGCGCAAATCGTGGGTGACGAAGAGAATGGTCGGCCGGCGCCGCGCCCAAAGCGTCAGCAGCAGCTCGCGCAAATGCTGCGCCGTCGGCGCGTCGAGCGACTGGAATGGTTCGTCCAGCAACAGCAGATCGGGATCGCTGACGAAGGCGCGCGCCAGCGCCACGCGGCGTTGCTGCCCGCCCGAAAGCTGCCGCGGGAAGGCGTCGATGAGCGCACCGAGCTGCATCTCGCGCAGCAGCTCCTCGGCGCGGCCTTCGCCGCGGGGCGGCGGCTCGAGGGCAAGCCGCACATTCTCACGCACGCTGAGCCAGGGCAGGAGCCGCGGCGTCTGGAACACCATGCCGAGGCGCCGCTCGCCCGCGGCGCGGCGCACGCTGCCGTCATAGGCGCGGTCGAGACCGGCGATGATCGACAGCAAGGTGGTCTTGCCGCAGCCGGAGGGGCCGAGGATGCACGCGAACTGTCCGGCGGGCACGGTGAAATCGAGCCCGGCCAAGGCGACGATGTCGGCGCCGTCGTGGCGATAGGCCTTGCGCCGGATGGCCACCTCGAGCGTGTTCATCCGCGCCACCGCGTGAGCCGCCGCTCCAGCGGGCGAATCGCCCAGGCCTCGACCGCCAGCACCACGGCGATGAAGCTCGCGCTGTAAGCAAGGATATTGGTGATGTCGAAGAACTGAAAATAGAGATTGAGGCGGAAGCCCACGCCGTTGCTGCGGCCGACAAACTCGGCGACGAGCACGATCTTCCAGATCAGCGACAGGCCGGAGCGCGTCGCCGCCATGAGATAAGGGTAGAGCTGCGGCAGATAGACCTGCCGCAATCGTCGCATCGCGGAGAGGTGCAGCACGTCGGCCACCTGCAACAGCTCGCGGTCGACGGCGCGCGCGCCCTCGCGCAGGATCGTCGCGGTGTTCGGCACCTTGTTCAGCGCCACCGCCAGGATTGCCGCCGCCTCGGTGAGGCCGCCCCAGAGATAGCAGAGATAAATGATCACCAGCGCCGGGATGTTGAGGCCCAGCACCAGCCAAAGGTCGAACAAGGCGTCGACGCGGCGGCTGCGCCCCATGGCAATGCCGATCGCTGCGCCCGCCGCCAGCGCAAGGGCAAAGCTCGCGGCAACGCGCAGCAGCGTGATGGCGAGATCGAGCGGCAGTTGGCCGCCGGCGACGAGCCGCGCCAACGCCGCGGCAACCGCAGCGGGGCCGGGCAGTAGCTGCGGCGCCGAGGCCAAGCCGGCCGCCGCCTGCCATAGCGCCAGGAGACCCGCCGCCGAGAGCCCGCGCAGCCAGACATCGCCACCGCGCAGGGATTGCACGGGCATCGGCGTCAAGACCCGCTGCCGGCGTAGAACGTGCCCGCCGGGACACGTCCGCCCGGCGGCGCCTCGTCCGCGTCGCCGAGGGCGACGAGGAGGTCGAGCAGGCGCTGCGCCGAGACGACGAGATCGCCGTCCTCGCCGCCGGCGACGCCGCGCCGATAGGCCTGACGCAGCCGCTCGAGTATCGCCGCGTCATCCGCCTGGGTGAGCGGCGCGATTTCCTGCCATTCCTCGGGCGAGGCGGCAAGCCGGGCGCGGGCTTCCTTCGCCGCCGCCAGAAAACCGCGCACCGCCGCGGGATGGCGGGCGGCCCAGCGCTCGCTGAACACCCAGCCGAGCAGCGGCGTATCGGCCGGAAGGCCGAGCGCGGGCAGCATGTCCTCGACCCGTAGAAGCTCGACATATCCCTGCTGCGGCAGCCGCGCGTTATAGGGCCAGAAATTGATCGCCGCGGAAATATCGCCCTTCTTGAGCGTCTCTTGGAGCAGTGGCGGCGCGGCGAAGACGGGATCGGCGTCGCGCGCGAGATCGAGGCCCGCGGTCTTCCTGGCATAGGCGCGCAGCACCAGCCAGCTCTTGTCGACGGGACCGCCGGCGACGCCGATCTTGCGCCCCTTGAGGTCGTCGAGCCCCTTGATCCCCGCATCCGCGCGCACGATGAGGCCGCCGGTGGCATGGGAATGCGGCACGAAGGTGACATCGCCGCCGAGCGCCCGGCGGCGTGCCACCCAGAGCCAATCGGTCAAGATCACGTCGACCGCACCACCTTGCAGCGCGACCGCCGCGGCGTCTTTGCCCGCAAGTTCCAGCGGCTCGATGGTGATGCCATGGGCGCGGTCGAGCCCGTGCCGGCGCATGACGTCGAGCTCCCAATTGACCGTGCCGAAAGCCAGCACGCCGAGGCGCACCTTCGCCGGCTCGTCGCCGCGCGCGGCTGCGATGCCGAAGCCGATGCCGGCGAGCAGCAGCGCCAGTGCCAGCCGCCGCAGCGCCGCCTTCGGCCATCGCGCCGCTTCACGTTTCCTACCCATGACCACGATGCTCCCGCCGCCGGCCCGCGCCGTCAACCCGGCATGGCGAAAGCGGTACGCCAGGCACTATTCCCCGTGCAAATCGCGCAAGGTCAGGTGATCGAGAATCTCCGGCTGGCGCGGCGGGAGATAGGTCATTCCGGCCGAAACGGCGAGCGGCGCAATGGCATTTTGCGCCAGCAGGTCGTCGAGCGCCTGGTTCACCGCGGCAATCAGCCCGGCCTCGGTGTCAAGACCGACGAAGCCCATATTGAAGCCGATCCGATAATAATAGCCGGTGACCTTGATCTTGGTGTCGGGATGCGCGGCGCGGTAGGCGTCGAAGCGGCGCAGATCGACCAGAGTGGCATCGAACTCGCCTTTTTCCAGCCGCGGCAGCAACTCGTTGCGGCCGGGAACGAGATGGGTGATCTGGTCTACCATGGCGCCGTCGTCATAAAGCATAAGGATGGCATCGGCGAGCGTCGCCGCTTCCGTGCCGAGCTTGACGCCCTTGAGATCGGCGAGGCCGGCGACCGGTTTGGTCGCGGTTGGGGCCAGCACCAGGGTGAGCGGCGCATAATTGAAGGCGTGTGTCGGCACCAAGGTGCCCAGCGCCACGCGGCGCGTTCGGTCGGCAGGCGTGGCGCCATCGAAATCCGGCAGCCGCGACGTCCCCATCCCGGGCCGGCCCAGCGCGTCGCGCACCAGCGGGTAGCCGCCGACAAGCTGGCAATGCCCGTCGGAAAGCAGCGCATTGGCGCCGAGCACGGAGCTTTGGTCGGGATCGAGCTTGGTCTCGAACCATTGGACATTGAGCCGGCGCCCGAGCCGCTTGGCGACCGCCTCGGAGACCGCGAGCACGAAGCCGCTGCTCTCCTTGCCGTGATGCTCGGAGTAGATCGGAACATCCTTGTCGAGGCAGACGGTGAGCGTCTCCTCCGCCCGCGCCGGCGCGCCCGGCAGGCAGGCCAGCGCGAGCGCCGCCGCCGTGACCATCGCCGGTCCTCCTGCCCGCATCATTTGCCTCCCGTGCAGACATAGGCCCAGATGTCGCCGATCTCGTCCTGGGTCAAGACGTCGCCCCAAGGCGGCATGCGGTTGTCCCGGCCATTGGTGACGGATTCGAAAAACCGCTCCCGCTGGTCGCGCGGGAAGGTGCGGAGGTCGAATGTCACGTTGCCCGCGCTCACCATGTTGAAGCCATGGCAATGCGAGCAATGATCGGCGTAGAGCATCTTGCCGTGCTGCACTTGGGCGGGGTCGGGATGATCGCCGCCCGTTTGCGCCGCGGCCATGGACGATACCGCCGACAACGCGGCGACGCCCAGCGTTGCCCAACCTCGATAGCCTGTCATCGCCTGATTTCCGAAAAGGACGGGGCCGCCCGAGCGGGCGGCCCCATGCCGTGCGTATGGACTATTTCTGGAGCGCAAAGACCCAGAGCGAGCCGCCGGCCGGAATGTTCTTCAGCCGCTCGTCGCCGGAGAACAGCGAATAGACGCCGCCGATGCCGCTCGAGACGGCGACGTATTGCACGCCGTCCTGCTCCCAAGTGACAGGCTGGCCCTCGATGCCGGAGCCGGTCTGGAAGTGCCAGAGTTTCTTGCCGGTGTCGGCGTCGAAGGCTTCGAACTCGCCGGTGAGCTGGCCGCTGAAGACCACGCCGCCGGCGGTCGACAGCACCCCCGAGAAGCGCGGCAGGTCGCTGGGCTGCTCCCATTTCGCTTTCCCGGTGAGCGGGTCGATCGCCTTGAGATAGCCCCGCGGACCTTGAGGCCATTCCCAGATGTCGCTGAGATCCATCCCGACATACCAGTCCCCGGCCTTGTAATCGACCGGGATTGCCTTGTAGTGGCCGCCGAAATTGAGCGTGTTGGCGTAGGCATAGCCGGTCTTGGGATCGAACGACATCGGCTCCCAGTTCTTGCCGCCGAGGATCGCCGGATACACCACCACCTTCTCGCCGGCGCGCGCCTTGGCCGCGACATCGGTCTCCACCGGGCGGCCCGTCTTCATGTCGATCTTGTCGGCCCAAGTGACCTTGACGTATTTGTTGGCCGCCAGCAGCTTTCCATTGGTGCGATCGAGGACGTAGAAGAACCCGTTGCGGTTGGCGTCCATCACCACCTTGGTCGGCTTGCCGCCGACCTTGATGTCGGCCAGCACCATCTCGGCGACGCTGTCATAGTCGAAGGGATCGTTGGGCGTGAACTGGTAGTGCCATTTGATCTTGCCGCTCTGCGGATCGAGCGCCAGGATCGAATCGGTATAGAGGTTGTCGCCCTTGCGGACAGCCGCGTTGAACGGGCCGGGATTGCCGATCCCCCAATAGACCGTGTGCAGCTCCGGATCGAACGAGCCGGTGATCCAGGTCGAGCCGCCGCCATGCTGCCAGCTATCGCCGGCCCAAGTGTCGCTGCCGGGCTCGCCTTTCGCCGGAACCGTATAGGTGCGCCAGAGATGCTTGCCGGTCGCGGGATCCCAGCCGTCGATGAAGAGGCGGGTGCCGAACTCGGCGCCGGAGATGCCGGTGATGACCACGCCGTCGGCGACGAGCGGCGCCACGGTCATGGAATAGCCGTCCTTGAAATTGATCGCGTTCTGCTTCCACAGCTCCTTGCCGGTCTTGGCGTCTAGCGCCACGACATTGGCGTCGAGCGTGGTGCGGAACACCTTGCCGTCATAGAGCGCGGCGCCGCGGTTGATGATGCCGCAGCAGACGATGCGCGGCGTCTCCGGCGGATATTCGACCTTGGTCTTCCAGAGCTGATGCCCGGTCTTGGCGTCGATCGCCATCGTCGCGCTGTTGGTGGTGACGTAGACGACGCCGTTGTAGACGAGCGGCTGCGATTCCTCCGAGCGGTTGTCGTCGTAGCTGTAGTTCCAGACCGGAACCAGCCGCTTCGCCGATTCCTTGTTGATCTGAGTGAGCGTGCTGTAGCGCTGCAGGTTGTAGCCCATGCCGTAATTGAGCACGTTCTTGGTATCGCTGGCGCCCTTTGCCAGTTCGTCGGCAGTCTGCGCCTGCGCGCCGAGCGGCAGCAGCGTCGCCACCGCGGCAACGATAAACAGTCGTTTCATGATTCCTCCCCGTAACGATCCTGGTTGCATTTTATTTTTTGGCAGCGGGCTCCCCGCGTGATGTCGCGGGGAGCCCGTTCGCCTTACGCCTTCATCGCCGCCTTCACCCGCTCCGGCGTCAGCGGCAAGGTGCGCACCCGGGCGCCGATGGCGTTGTAGACGGCGTTGGCGATGGCCGGAGCCACCACCGTCACCGCCGGCTCGCCGACGCCGGCCGGGTAGTTGCCGGTGTTGAGGACGTGGATATCGAGCTCCGGCACCTGCGCCATGCGCAGCGGCGTATAAGTGTCGAAATTGGTCTGCTCGATCTCGCCGTTCTTCATGGACGCTTGCTCATAGAGCGCAAGGCTGATGCCCCAGAGCGTCGCCCCTTCCATCTGGGCGCGCACGCCGTCGGGGTTGACGACGGTGCCGACGTCGATGACCACCGTCATCTTGTGCAGCCTGACCTCGCCGTTCTTGTTGACGGAGACCTCCGCCACGCCGGCCGTCCAGGTCGGCGTATTGCGCTCTTGCGAGGAGACGACGGCAATGCCTTGGCCATGGCCCTTGGGTAGCTGCTTTTTGCCATAGCCCGACTTCTCCACCGCCGTCTTGAGCACTTCGACGATGCGCTTGGCGCCGCCCACGGAGTTGGGCGCGGAGCCGGCATTGGGTCCGCTCGCGTCCAGCATGGCGAGGCGGAACTCCACCGGATCCTTCTTCGCCATATGCGCCAGCTCGTCGGTAAAGCTTTCCACCGCCCAGAAGGTCCAGGCCGGCGCCACCGAGCGGAACTGCCCCGCCGGCGTCGCCGACTGGGCCACGTCGTTCTCGATGGCCCGGACGTGGTGGTTGGGGATGCTGTACCAGCTATCCGATCCGTTCACCGAGAAGGAATCGAGCTTGCCTTTCTTGTCGGTGCTGTCGGAGAGGAAGGCCGGTATGCCCCAGCGCTTGGTCGCCCAGGCCGAGCAGACGTCCTGGGACAAGGCGACGAGCTTGCCGCTGGCGTCGATGCCGCCTTGCATGCGCTGATAGGTGATCGTGCGGGAGAAGTCGTTCTGGATGTCCTCCTGCCGGTCATAGATCAGCTTCACCGGCTTGCCGACCGCCTTGGCGGCGAGCACGGCCGGAACCATTGCGTCCGCCTCGAGCCGGCGTCCGAAGCCGCCGCCGAGATAGACCTGATGGATCAGCACCTGCTCGGGCTTGGCGCCGACCGCTGCCGCGCAGAGCGGCCCCGACCGGGTCTGGAATTGCGAGCCCGAATAGATGTGCCAGGTGCCCTCGCGCTCGAAGGCGACGCAATTCATCGGCTCCATCGGCGCGTGCACCGCCAGCGGAGTGATGTAGACCGCCTCATGCTTGATGGCCGCCGTCTGCAACGCCTGCGCTGCGTTGCCGATGTCCCAGAACGAGAGACCCTGGTTGGGATCGGCGACAAGCTCCTTGGCGTGGGCGATGATGCTATCGCTGCTGACGTTCTTGTTGGGGCCGAGATCCCAGTTGATCTTGAGCGCCCGCGCCGCTTCCATCGCCGCGGGGTAGCTGCTGGCGATGGCGATGACGTAGGCCGTCGCCGTCCCGGTCGGATCGGGCACCGAGACGAACTGCTCATAGCCGGCGACTTTCTTGGCCGCGCTGTCGTCAACGGCGATCGGCTTGGCGCCGTAGCGCACCGGCGGGCGAGCGATCTTGGCATAGACCATGCCGGGCACGAACATGTCCATGCCGTATTTCGCCGTGCCGTTGGTCTTGGCCGGGAGGTCGAGCGCCGGTACCGGCTTGCCGACGATCTTGTATTCGCTCGGCTTCTTGAGCTGGATCGTCTTGAGATCGTCGGGCGAGTAGGTCTTGTCGAGCTTTCCGGTCGAGACCAGCTCGGCATAGGTCATCGACTTGCCCGAGGACGCGATCACGCGGCTGTTGGCGGCGTGGAGCTGGGCGGCCGGCACGCCCATCATGGCGGCGGCGGCTTCGATCAGCGCCATGCGCCCCGCGGCGCCGCAGCGCGACAGGGTGTCGAAGGTGTTGTTCACGCTCCAGCTACCGCCGGTCACCATCAGGCCCCAGCGCTCGGCCGGGTCGGGATAGTCGATGCGGACATCGCGCCAATCCGCCTCCAGCTCCTCGACCACTGCCTGCGCCAGCGCGGTGCCGACATGCTGGCCCATCTCGGATTTGGTGATGTGTACGGTGACGATGCCCCCGCGGTCGATCGTATACCAGACCGTCGGCGAGAAATTGCCGGCGGCGAGCGCCTCTCCGGCATTGCCTTCGAGTACCGGCAGGAGCGCGAAGCCGCAGGTAAGTCCGGCGCCGGCGGCGATGCTGCCGACGAGGAACTGGCGACGGCTCGGCGAACGCGCCGCCGCGGTGCGAGCGAGTGTTTCACTCATCTCAGATCTCCTTCGTCTTGCGCATTTCGGCGGCGGCGCGCTTGATCGCCTTCTTGATGCGCACATAGGTCATGCAGCGGCAGAGATTGCCGTTCATGGCGTCGACGATCTGCGCGTCGGTGGGGTTCGGATTCTTCTGCAGCAGCGAAGCCGCCTGCATGATCTGGCCCGACTGGCACCAGCCGCATTGCGGCGTCTGCTCGGCGATCCAGGCCTTCTGCAGCGGATGCTCGCCCTGCGGATCGAGTCCCTCGATGGTCGTCACCTCGCCCGCCGCGGCGTCGGCCAGGCTGGTCTGGCAGGAGCGCACCGCCTCGCCGTTGAGATGGACCGTGCAGGCCCCGCAAAGACCGGCGCCGCAGCCGAATTTCGTGCCGGTCATCTGCAGATGCTCGCGGATGACCCAGAGAAGCGGCGTGTCGTCGGGCATGTCGACGACGCGCCGGAAGCCGTTGATGGTCAGAATCGTCATGGTGTCCCCTTCCGTCGTTGCCCGCCCCGTGCCGATGCCTTCTTGCGGGCAGAGCGGCGCGTTAAATTAGAACTGCCGCGCCGGCGCGAAGCGCGCCGACGGGTTCCCCTTGATGGCGATGCCGCCGCCCCTCCGATGGGGCGGTGCCGTCATCGGGAGCGCGCGCGGATTGCGCCTATGGATGTGCCGAGTTCCGTTCCTCCCGGTGATAATTATATTTCGTTGGTCACAGGTGCCGTGACATGGCGACCGCTCAAGTCATGCTTGCAGCGTCCCATGCATCCTGTCAATGCCGAGAAGATGGGCAGAACCTTCGAATCCTTGGGCAATCGCTAGACAATCGGGAGATGGCGCATCGCGCCTCGCTCCAACCGGCGGAAAGTTCGGACGCATTCACGGCGACAGGGTGGCGATGGTCGGGGCGTCGATCGGCCGTTGACAGGTGGATGCCCAGCCCCTAGCGTTAATGATTGGCTTGGTTCGATGGCGTTTCATCGACCGGTCTGGCGAGGAGGAACGCACAATGAAGTGGACGACGCCGCGCATCGTGGAAATCGCCGTAGGCCTGGAAATCAATTCCTACGCCTGCGCCGAGCTGAAATAAGCATCTAGGCAGACCAGCCCTTTGCCGAGCACGCGCTCGGCAGGGGCGTGGTCGAATCAATCGCCCGGGCATTTTGGAGCCCGAGGCTCTATGCTCATGCTACTGCCCCAGGCGCAGTATGAAGACGGGGCGCCATGACCGAGAAGCTGCTGACGCCGGATGAGCTGGAGGCGGCGCTGCGCGCTATCGGCGCCGAGCGCTACCACAACCGCCATCCTTTCCACCGGTTGTTGCATAGCGGCAAGCTCGATCGCGGCCAGATCCAGGCCTGGGCGCTCAACCGCTACTACTATCAGCGCCAGATCCCGATCAAGGACGCCAGCCTGATCGCCCGGCTGCCGAGCGCCGAGCTGCGTCGCGCCTGGCGGTCGCGGCTCGTCGACCATGACGGCGACGGCAATGCGCCAGGCGGCATCGAGCGCTGGCTCAAGCTCGCCGAGGGCGTCGGCCTCGATCGCGCCTTTGTCGAATCGACCGAGGGCATCCTACCGACGACGCGCTTTGCCGTCGACGCCTATGTCAATTTCGTGCGCGAGCGCTCCGTGCTCGAAGCCATTGCGTCTTCGCTCACCGAAATGTTCTCGCCCGGCATCATTGCCGAGCGTGTCGAAGGCATGCTCCGCGGCTATCCCTTCATTACCATGGATACGCTCGCCTATTTCAAGCCGCGCCTCACCCAGGCGCCGCGCGACGCTGATTTCGCCCTGGCCTATGTCAAGGCCGAGGCGCGCACCCGGGAGCAGCAGGAGGCGGTGCTTGCGGCGCTGCGATTCAAATGCGGCGTATTGTGGGGCCAGCTCGACGGGCTTTACCTCGCCTATGTCGAGCCGCGTTTTGTGCCGCCTGGCGCCTTCGTGCCCGGCCAGGACGGGATCGGCCGGTGAGCGGCGCGCCGCAGCGCGCGATCGTCACCGGCTCCAGCCGACTGCGCTTTGCGCCGCATGTGAAGTTCCGCTACGACGAGACGCGCGGCCGCTGGGTCGTGCTGGCGCCGGAGCGCCTGCTGCTGCCCGACGAGCAGGCGGTGGAGATCCTCAAGTTGATCGACGGCGCATCGAGCGTCGATGCCGTCATCGACGATCTCACCCGGCGCTTCGAGGCACCGCGCGAGATCATCGCCGCCGACGTAATCGGCATGCTCCAGGACCTCGCCGATAAAGGGGTACTCGCGTCATGAGCGGCGACATCGCCCCGCCGCTGGCGCTGCTCGCGGAGCTCACCCATCGCTGCCCGTTGCGCTGTCCTTATTGCTCGAACCCGCTCGAGCTCGAGCGCGCCAGCGCCGAGCTCGACCAAGCGACCTGGCAGCGCGTGCTGAGCGAGGCGGCGGCGCTCGGCACGCTGCAAGTGCACTTCTCCGGCGGCGAGCCGTTGGTGCGGCGCGATCTCGCGGCGCTGGTGCGCCATGCCGGCGCGGTCGGGCTCTATAGCAACCTCATCACCTCGGGCGTCCTGCTCGACCGCGCCCGGCTTGCCGAACTGGTGGAGGCCGGGCTCGAGCATGTGCAGCTCAGCTTCCAGGATTCAGACGCGGTGAGCGCCGACCGCATCGCCGGCCTCGCCGAAGCGCATGTGAAGAAGCTCGCCGCGGCCGCGCTGGTGCGCGAGGCCGGACTGCCGCTCACCGTCAATGCGGTGATGCACCGCCAGAACCTCGAACGGCTGCCGGAGATGATCGAGCTCGCGCTCAAGCTCGGCGCCGGCCGGCTCGAAGTGGCGCACGTGCAGTATTACGGCTGGGCGCTTGCCAACCGCCGCGCGCTGCTGCCGACGGAGGCGCAGCTCGAGCGCGCGACATCCGTCGTCGCCGAGGCGCGCGTGCGGCTCAAGGGCATCCTCACCATCGACTACGTCGTGCCGGATTATTATGCGCGACGGCCGAAGGCGTGCATGGGCGGCTGGGGCCGGCAGTTCCTCAACGTCTCGCCCGCCGGCAAGGTGCTGCCTTGCCATGCCGCGGAGAGCCTGCCGGGCTTCGAATTTCCCTCGGTGCACGCGGCAAGCCTGACCGAGATCTGGTATCGCTCCGAAGCCTTCAACCGGTTCCGCGGCACCGCCTGGATGCCGGAGCCCTGCCACTCCTGCGAGCGGCGCGAGATCGATTGGGGCGGCTGCCGCTGCCAGGCCTTCGCGCTCACCGGCGATGCCGCGCGCACCGACCCCGCTTGCGCTTTGGCACCCGACCGGGCGCTGCTCGACCGGCTGCGCGAGGCCGACGCCGCGGCACCCGCCGGCGATTTCATCTATCGTCAAATCGGTGCTGCGCCGGCGCCCGCCGGACGCTATTTCCTCGCGCACTCGCCATAAACGGGAGCGGCTCGACCGCATCCGCCGCGCCGGGCGCCGGCCCGATCGTCGCGAAAATCAGGGAGCAGGCCGGGATCTTTCGGCTCCGCGCAGCCATGCGGCCTTTCGCGGCGACCTGCGCCACACCGACTGCCAGCAAAGCTCGTCCTCAAGGACGTCATCGGCCGCCACGACAGCGTCGCCAAGGCGGGAACGGTCCGGGATTCCCGAGACAAGGATGACACAACGAATCCGATAAAAGTCTATTTTTGATTGTGAGATTTCAAATTGTCACGCTCCGTCATCATATTGAAAATACTCATCTTTTATCATCCTTGCTTGTGAATAATAATATTAATTAGAGAATCTCTTCAGAGATTCTACTTGCTATACAATTTACCAGGGCAATTGCGTTTTCGGGCAGAACTCGCCCTCTTTCGGAGGCAATCGTGATGGCTTTGAGCGATGATTTTGACGTCGTCCAATTGTTCGTCGAATTCAGCCTGGAGTGGTTGGACAACCGCGGCTACGCGCTTACCGTCGATGCCGATTTGTCGAACTGGACCGCGGTCATGGCGGCATCGACGGACGCTTTCGTCAATCCGACCTTCGATCCGCGCCACGCCAGCCTGTCCGCGGCGAACAGCTTCTGGCTCGATGTTCGCTCCGGCTCGCACACCATTGCGACTTGCGCCGCGCGCCTCTTCGTCACCGACGATTTCCTCGCTCTCATGCGCACGCAGCGCCTATGGCAGGACGAGCCGCCGCCGGAGCTCGGCACGCTGGCGATCACTGCGCGGCGCGGAATGCCGATCATCGCCAGCCATATCGGACATGAGGGCGGCCTTTGGGTCCATCCGCGGCATCGCAAGCGCGGTCTCTCGGTCATCCTGCCGCATCTGACGCGCGCCCTGTGCGTGCGCGAATGGGACGTCGACTGGCAAACCGGCGTGACGCAGCGGGGGATCGGCGAGCGTGGCATCGCCAGATCGGCCTACGGCATGCGGCATGTCGAGCCGTGCTTTGAAGGCTATTTTCCGCCGACGCGAAGCCTCGAGCGGCTTTACTTCGCCTATATGGATCGCGAGGAGCTAATCGCCGGGCTCGACCGCGACACCGTTGCCGGCCTCCTCCCGGATCGCCACCAGCAGCCGCGTCACCTGCGCGCGCTTGTCAAGGAAAGGTAGGATCAGCCGCGTATAGTGATGGGTGGTGCCGCCGATACCGCAGCGCATGCGATGCAGGCGCGGGACCGCGGTCAGGCGGACGGTATTGTAGTCGCGCATCACGCTGTCGGCCATGATCGCCACGGGATAGGCCCGCGGCGCTTCGTAACGGCCGATCGGCACGTCGTAGCCGAACAGCTCGTAACGGAATTCCTCCGGGTCGCCGCTGCTGACGTCGACGACGTGCAGCTTGCCGATGATGCCGGCGCGCGTGAGGGGGACCGTATCGATGCTGGAGAACTGGCAGGCGCCGGCGGCGCGCAGATCGCCCCAGTAGCGGTAGAGGCTGCTCAGCGGATCACCGCGCGTCGGGAGGCTGTTGAGTTTGAGGGCGCGCCGTTCGACATAATTGCCGTCGTGATCGGAAGTGATATCGATCAGATTCGAGCGGATGAAGGGAATGGTCTGGGCCTCCCGCGCGAAGGCCGTGAGCCTCGGCGGCCGGGAAGCCGCCTTCACCGGAATCGGGATCGGCGTCGGCGAGGCGGAGGGGGTGCCGGCGTCCGGCATCGACACGGCCCTGCATCCCTGCTCGCGGCAATGCGACGCCGCCGCGGCGTAATTGCGCGCGGTATGCTCGAAGCCGGCAATGTGTTCAATCGTTGAAAGCGCGCGCAGATAACTGCAACTCTCCGTTTCGGCGCAGGCGATCTCCGGCCGGGCGTCGCCAACCCTGACAGACGCGTTGATCACCATCACACGTCGTCGTCCGTCGAACGCTCGGCCATCCGCGCCATGATCAGCAGGCAGGCCGAGCGCAGCCGTGGATCCTTGATCCCGTAATAGGCACCCAGCACCATCGACGCTTCCTTGCGCGTCAGATCCGACGCCCCCACCGTTTCTTCTGGATGGCCGGTCTCGTCGAGGCCTTCAAAAAAATAGGGCAGCGAAACGTTGAGAATGCGT
This sequence comes from Allostellaceae bacterium, assembly GCA_035623985.1. Lineage (GTDB taxonomy): Bacteria > Pseudomonadota > Alphaproteobacteria > ATCC43930 > CGMCC-115725 > DAHUYF01. The sequence continues at coordinate 57,952 of DASPSJ010000050.1, forward strand.
GCTAGCTGGTAGAGCCGGCTGGCGCTGATCCGGTTCTCGCCGGTCTCGTATTTTTGCACCGCCTGGAAGGAGAGCCCGACTTTGGCGCCGAGCTCGGTCTGCGTCAGCCCCGCTTGCGCGCGGCGCAGCCGCAACTGTCCCCCGACATGCTGGTCGATCGGATCCGGGCCATCGACGATCACGGTGCGGCGCTTGAAGGACGGGCCGGAGCCGTCGGCATCGGATACGGGCATCAACTTTCTCAAGGTCGTCTCCTATTGCAGCAACCCTAAACTGTAGCGTAGCAGAGAAAATTTATCAATTTATAAGTGAATATGGTTAATCATTTGCGCCATCGATCAATGCACGGCAAGTATAAGGTCGCCGTTGACAATATGCGACGCCGACGTCGCGGCCGTTTTTTTGCCGCTGTTCAGTGTACTACATAGCCCTCGGTTGCTCCGCGCGGCGGCCCGTCGACTGCCGCGCGGAGGCTGCGTGCGAGCCAGCTCGAGACGTGTATACGATAATGCAGGGGATCCCAATAGTTGTCGTCCGAGCGGGTTACTTCGCTCGAGATCATGAAGTCGACGAGCCGCGTATCCGGTGACGCGGCAGCGAGCGCGGCGAGCCGCAGCTTGCATTCGTCCCAAACGATCGCCTCGCGGCTGCCCGGACGCGGCTGTGCGGCAAGATGGTAAGGCACGAGGAAGAGGATCTTCTTCGCCTCGGGCATGGCGCGAAGCAAGTCGCTCAGCAACGCGAGCGCGGGAAAACGCAACGCCCGCCGCTCTTCAGCGCTCATCTGCACCGGCGGCACCACCGGCGCAATTGCTGCGAGGCCGTTGGGATAGAGATGCGCGCGCGCGCGCGCGACATCGTAGACGGCGTCATCCGGCAGAAAATCGGTGTAGCCGTCGCGCCCATAGGGCCGCGGCCGCAATCCCGTCAACACGCCGAATTCGATGCCGGCCTGCTCGACGGCGTAGAGGTTGAATTGCTCGAGATAGTCGTTCCAGGGATCGTCGTCATACATCCACTCCGGGAAGGAGCGCTCGGTATATTTGGCGATGTCATCGCCGGTCTCGCACCAGACGATGTCGATGCCGACGAGCAGGACCCTGGCATCGGGGTGGTGGCGGGCGAAGAGCATGCCCAGGCGCCATTGCTCGTAGGCGGTGGCGCTGTTCATCGCGAGGTTGGCAAAGCGCGCGCCGAACAGCGGATCGAGCTCCGCCGGACGCAGCAGCCGGCTGGTCGAGGTGCCGAGAATGATGCTGTCGAACGCGCTCGACCGCGCCAGGGCCGGGAAGGAATAGCGCGCGTTGGTAGTGATGGGGCTGCGATCGAAGGGCGGCGAGAAGGCGAGCGTGTCGAAGGGATCCAGGATGACGACGAAGGCGTAGATCGCGCCGCCGAGCGCCAAGGAAAGACTGAGCAGCCGGCGGCAGAATCCTCGCCAGGGATCAGAACTGGAAATAGATGAATTCATGCTGCAGCCGGCCTCCGATCGCCAGCAAGGCCCAGACCAGCGCCACCGCCGCCGCGCCTGCCGCCCAGCCATTCGGCCGCAGCCGGGCGAGCATTGCCTGCTGGCTGGTCGGCCCCAGCAGCGACACCGCCAGGCCGACGAAAAGAACGGCGCGGTTGTCGAACCGCACTTTGCCGAAGCCATTGGACCCGGCCATGGCCTGCAGGATGTGCCCGGCGGTGGCGAAATCGGCGGCACGGAACAACACCCAGCCCATGAGCACGAACAGCATGGTGAGCGTCCAGCCGGCGAGCCAAGGCAAGTGGAGCCGGCGCCGCGTCCAGGCGCCATTCACCGCCAGCGCCACGCCGTGCAACCCGCCCCAGGCGACGAAGGTCCAGCTCGCGCCGTGCCAGAGCCCGCCCAGCAGCATGGTGAGGATGACATTGACCGCCTGGCGCAGGCCGCCCCGGCGGTTGCCGCCGAGCGGAATGTAGAGATAGTCGCGCAAGATGCGCGACAAGGTGATGTGCCAGCCCCGCCAGAACTCGCGGATCGAGGCGGCGCGATAGGGCGCATCGAAATTGAACGGCAGGCGGAAGCCGAACATCAGCGCCAGCCCGATCGCCATGTCGGAATAGCCGGAGAAATCGAAATAGATCTGGAGCGCGAAACCCACCGCCGCCGCCCAGCCCTCGGCGAAGTTGAGCGCGGTGCCCGCCGCCGCCTTGGCGAAGAGCAGGTTGACGTTGGGCGCGAGCGTGTCGGCAAGCGCCACTTTCTTCATCAGGCCAAGGATGAACAGCATCGCGCCGCGGCCCAGATTCTCCCACGTCTCCGGCCGGCGCGGCGGCGCGTCGAATTGCGGGATGATCTCGTTGTGGCGAACGATCGGCCCGGCGATGAGTTGCGGGAAGAAGAAGACGAAGAGGCAGTAATCCGCCAGCGGATAGATGTGGCGGTCGCCGCGCCGGAGATCGACGAGGTAGGAGATCTTCTGGAAAACGAAGAAGCTGATGCCGAGCGGCAGGATGATGTCGAGGCTGGGCGGGACGCGGCCGGTCAACGCGAAGAGGTTGGCAAGAAAGAAGTTGGCGTATTTGAAGAATCCCAACGCGCCCAGATTGAGCACGATGCCGAGATCGAGCCAGAAGCGGCCATGCCCGGCGGCAAACAGCCGCGCCAGCAGCCAATTGGCCAGCGCAAGGCCGACCAGCAGCGGCACGAAGCGCACGTCCCAATAGCCGTAATACACCAGCGACGCCGCGATCAGCAGCCCGATCCGCAGGGCGCGGCGGCGGGCGACGGCGTAATAGAGCCCGAGCGTGACCGGCAGGAAGACGAGGATGAAGATGCTCGAGCTGAACAGCATGCCGGCGCTCTTCTACCCGATCGGCGGCGGCAATTGCAGGCTTAATTTTCGGGCTCCCGGCCGCGCGTCACCGGCCGCTGACGCCCAGTTCGTTGGTCCAGCCCTCCGGCACCGGGACGGCGAAGCCCAGCAATAGCTGCGCGTAGGTCTTGGCCTGGGTGTCGAGGCGCAGCGACGAGGTGCCGCCGCCGCCGAGGCTGTCATGCAGCACGAAGTTGAGCGCGTGCGTGCCCGGCAGGTCGAACCGCTCGACGGCGCCGTCGACGAGATGCGCGAGATAGGTCTTCACCGCCTCCGGCGTCAGCGCCGCGCGGATCGCCGGCAGATATGCCGCATGCCGCGCCATGACGCCGATATTGGCGTCGTTGCCCTTGTCGCCGCTGCGCGCTACCGCCAGGCACAGCAGCGGCACCTCCACGCGCCGGCCCGGCGGCAGCGCGTCGGTCACCGGCGCCGGCGGCGGCACCGCATCGGCGCCGCCGATGGTGACGGCATGCGCCAACGTCACCTTTTCGCCAGCGACTCGCACGGCGATATCAACCAGGCGCTTGTCGATGAGAAAAGAATGAAGCTGCACCGCCGGCGAGACCGAGGGCCGCCCCGCGCCGAGGCCACAGCGACCGGTCGACATGCTGAGCCCGGAGCCGACATATTCCTTGGAGAACAGCTCCGCCCCTTCGGCCGTGGGATGGCGGATGGCGAGCCGCAGCACCACCTCCCGGCTTTCCGTCGCGACGGGCCGCGCGTTGGTGCCGTAAAGCGATTCCGCGCCGACGATCTGCAGTGCCGTCTGGCTGAAATCGCCAAGCCCGGCCGCCGCCAGCATGCGTCGGGTCTTCTTCAGGATCGCCTCGCCGTTGCGCCGCGCCCGCTCCGCCGCGTCGAAGCCTGCCACCACCATGGTGCCGACGCAGCCGAAGCCGCCGGGGTAGGTGGCGCTCACCTTGTACGTCCCGGTCGGCGCCCGGCCGCGCGCGCCGCTGACCTGCACGCGGTCCTTGCCGGCTTGCGTCAGACGCACTTGCGTGAAGTCGCAGATCACGTCCGGCAGCACATAGGCGCGGGGATCGCCGATCTCATAGAGCATCTGCTCGCCGAGGCTGAGCGGCGAGACGAGGCCGCCGGTGCCGTCCGGCTTGGTGACGACGAAACTGCCATCCGCCCGCGCCTCGGCGATGGGAAAGCCCATATCGTCCCAACCCTCGGCCACCTCCCACCAATCGGTGAAATTGCCGCCGGTCGCCTGCGCGCCGCATTCCAAGAGATGGCCGGCGAGGCTGCCGGCAGCAAGCAGGTCGTAATCCTTCGGCGCCCAGCCGAACTCGTGGATGAGGGGTCCCAGCACCAGCGCGCTGTCGACGCAGCGGCCGGTGACGACGATGTCGGCGCCGGCGTCGAGCGCCGCGGCGATGGGAAAGCCGCCGAGATAGGCATTGACGCTGAGCAGCCGTTCCGGCAAGGGCGCGCCGGTTGCGAGATCCCGCGGATCGCTTTTGCGGAGATCCTCGAGGCGCGGCAGAAGGTCGTCGCCCTCGACCGTGCCGATGCGAAGAGAGACCCCGGCCTCGGCGGCGATCTTCTCCAGCGCCGCGCGGCAGGCGGCGAGATTGACGCCGCCGGCATTGGCGATAACCCTGATCTTTTTCGCGGCGATCTCGCGCAGCAGCGGCTTCATGGCGAGCGTGATGAAATCGGTGGCATAGCCCGCCTCGGGCGAGCGCGCATGCATCTTGGCGAGGATCGACATGGTGACTTCGGCGAGGTAGTCGAAGACGAGATAATGCACGTTGCCTTTCTCGACGAGCTGACGCGGTGCCGAAGCGGTATCGCCCCAATAGCCCGACGCACCGCCGATGCGCACGATCTTTTCGGTCATGGGGTGCTCTCCAATCGGTTAGCGTCTTCAGAAGCCCAATTGCCGCGCCGCGAGATCGCGCATGATCTCCTCGGCGCCGCCGCCGATGGCGTTGACGCGGACCTCGCGATAGATGCGCTCGACCTTTGGCCCGCGCATGAAGCCGGCGCCGCCGAAAATCTGCACCGCCTCGCGCGCGCAGAATTCCATGGTCAGCGTCGCCTGGTTCTTGAGCAGGCAAATATCCGCCACCGGGTTCTCGCCCTGATCGACGCGCCAGGCGGTGCTTTCGAGATAGGCCTGGGTCGCGTTGATGCGCATCGCCATGTCGACGAGCTTGTGGCGGATCACCTGGTGCTCGATAAGCTTCCGGCCAAAGGTCTGCCGCTCCTTGGCATAGGCGGCGGCCTCGTCGAGGCAGACCCGGGCGTAGCCGTTGCAGCCCGCCGCCATGCCCAGCCTTTCGCGGTTGAAATTGCGCATGATCAGGCGGAAGCCGTCATTCTCCGCACCGAGCAGATTGCCGGCCGGCACGCGGCAATCGCCGAAATAAAGCGTCGCCGTATCCGACGCCCACCAGCCCATCTTCTTGAGCGGCGTGCGCGCGAAGCCGGGCGTATCGGCCTCGATCACCAACAGCGAGACGCCGCCGCGCCCCGCCCCGCCGGTGCGCACCGCGACGGTCACGACATCGGCGCGCATGCCGGAGGTGATGAAGGTCTTGGTGCCGTTGACGACGTAAGCGTCGCCGTCGCGGCGCGCGGTGGTCTGAAGGCTCGCGACATCGGAGCCGGCATCCGGCTCGGTGATGGCGAGCGCGCTGATCTTGCGCCCGGCGAGGATATCGGGCAGCAAGCGGCGCTTCAGCGTCTCGTTGCCGGCAAAGGCGATGGGCGGCGCGCCGATGGTGTGGCTTTGCAGGCTGGCGGCGATGCCGCCGGCGCCGGCACGCGCCAACTCCTGCGCCGCGATGATGCCGTAGAAGCTGTCGGTCTCGACGCCGCCATAGGCTTCGGGGAAGCCCAGGCCCAGCAACCCCACCTCGGCCGCCGCCTTGTAAAGCTCGCGCGGAAAAGTCTCGGCCTCGTCCCAGGCAGCGGCGAAAGGCTCGATCTCCTTGGCGACGAAGCGGCGCAGCGTATCGCGGAAGGCTTCGTGCTCCGCGGTGTAGTAAGGGCTTTCCCCGGGCATCGCGCTAGCTCGCCGCCGGCGCGAGCTCGATCAGCAGCTTGCGCGTCGCCACCTGCTCTCCGGGCGCCACGAGCACCGCCGCAATGATGCCGTCCTGCGGCGCCACGATCTCATGCTCCATCTTCATCGCCTCGAGGATGACCAGGCATTGTCCCTTGCGCACGGCATCGCCCGGCTTCACCCGCACCGCCGCGATGGTGCCGGTCATCGGCGCCAGCGCCGCTCCCGCCCCGGCCGCCGCCGCGCTGCTGGCCGTCAGCAGCACATCCGCAAAAGAAGCGGTCGCGCCGCCGAGGTCGAGATGGAGCGTATCGGCCTCCCAGACGAACCGCGCCACTTCCATCAGGCCGTCCGCCAGGAAGCGGACGCGCGTGCCGTCGATGTCCAGCAGCTCGACGTCGTGCGATCCCTCGCGTCCCTCGACGCGGCAGCCGCGCTCGCCGATGCCGGTCACTTCGACGGGGAACTTGGCATCGCCGCTGCGCAGCAACAGCGGCACGCCCGCCGGACCGCTGCTGCGCCACTGATTGAGGGAGGCGGCGCCGGCCTTGGCGCCGCGCGCCACGATGAGCGCTGCCGCCAGCGCCAGCAGGCGCGGCTCGGGCGCAGGCCGCGCGCGCAAAGCGGCGGGGAAATGCCGCTCGATGAAGCTGGTGCTGGTCTTGCCGGCGACGAAGGCGGGGTGGCTGAGGCAATCGATAAGGAAGCGCCGGTTGGTCGTAAGCCCCAGCGCCACCGTGTCCTCGAGCGCGGCAACGAGACGGCGGCGCGCTTCCTCGCGGCTTGCGCCATGGGCGATGATCTTGGCCATCATCGGGTCGTAATAAGGCGAGACGCCGATGCCCGCGGCCATGGCGTGATCGATGCGCAGCCCCGCACCCGAAGGCGGCTCCCAGGCAAGCACGGTGCCGGCCTGCGGCAGGAAATCGCCTTGCGCGTCCTCGGCGTAAAGCCGCGCCTCGATGGCGTGACCGTCGAGCGCGACCTCCTCCTGGCGCAGCGGCAGGCTCTCGCCGGCGGCGACGCGGAGCTGCCAGTCGACGAGATCGAGGCCGGTGATCATCTCGGTCACGGGATGCTCGACCTGGAGCCGCGTGTTCATCTCCAGGAAATAGAAGCGCCCGTCCGGCGCCAGCAGGAACTCGACCGTGCCGGCGCCGACATAGCCGACGCTCCGGGCGGCGGTGACCGCGGCCTCGCCCATGGCCTGGCGCAGCGCCGGTGTCATCGCCGGCGACGGCGCCTCTTCGATCACTTTTTGATGGCGGCGCTGGATCGAGCAGTCGCGCTCGAAGAGATGGAGGGTGTTGCCGTTCCGGTCGGCGAAGATCTGGATCTCGACGTGACACGGTTCGGCGACGGCGTTCTCGAGAATGAGCGCGTCGGCGCCGAAGGCCTTCTGCGCCTCGGAACGCGCGGCGTGCAGCGCATCGGCCAGCCGCGCCGGCTCCGCCACCAGCCGCATGCCCTTGCCGCCGCCACCGGCCGCCGCCTTCACCATGATGGGAAATCCCACCGCCGCCGCGTGACGGGCCAGCGCCGCGTCGCTCTGATCCTCGCCCTCATAGCCGGGAACGCAGGGCACGCCCGCGGCGATCATGTGCCGCTTGGCAGCGGCTTTGTTGCCCATCAGGCGGATCGCCTCAGGCGGCGGACCGATGAAGGTGATGCCGGCGTCGCCGCAGGCTTGAGCAAAAGCGGCATTCTCCGACAGGAAGCCGTAGCCCGGATGGATCGCATCGGCGCCGGCGCGGCGGGCGGCGGCGATGATCTTGTCGATGGAAAGATAGGAGTCCGCCGCCAGCGCCGGCCCGATCGGCACCGCCTGGTCTGCCGCCGCCACATGCGGCATCGCCCGGTCGGCCTCGGAATAGACCGCGACCGTGCGATAGCCCAGCGCGCGGGCGGTGCGCATCACACGGGCTGCGATCTCGCCGCGGTTGGCGACAAGGATCTTGGCAAAGCGCGTCACGGCATCGGGTCCGCCCAAGAGGCCGGCCGCTTCTCGAGAAAGGCGGTGACCCCTTCCCTGCCCTCGGCGCCGCGCAAGGCCGCGGCGAAGGCGTCGGCCGCCTGATCGAGCAGCTCCGCAAGCGGCGTCGACCGGCTTGCCAGCAGCAGGCGCTTCGTCGCCGCATTGGCCCCGGGACCGCAACGGCCGATATCGGCGAGGATCTTCGCCAGAGTCGCCTCGAAGCCGGCGGCGTCCTCGCAGACGTGATGGACGAGGCCGATCCGCCCGGCCTCGCGCCCGTCGAAGCGCATGCCCGTCAGCGCCAGCCGGCGCGCCTCGCTCACGCCGACGCGACGGGCGACGAAAGGCGCGATCTGCGCCGGCACCACGCCGAGTCCGGTCTCCGACATGGCAAAGCGCGTATCGGCGCGGCAGAGGACGACATCGCCGATCGAGGCAAGGCCGAGCCCGCCGCCGAAGGCCGCGCCCTCGACCGCCACCACGATGGTCTGCGGCAGGCTGTCGAAGCGCTCGATGAAGGCGCCGAAGCGGCGGTTTTGCACCGCGATGGGATCCCGCTCGCCGGCGGCCGGCGCGGGGGTGTTGAATTGCGCCATGAACCCCTTGATGTCGCCGCCGGCGCAAAAGGTTCCGCCAGCGCCGCGCAATACCACCGTGCCGATATCCCGGGCGCCTTCGAGGAAGGCCGTCACCGCAAGCAGCTCCTGCACCATCTCGCCGTTGAGCGCGTTCTTCATCTCCGGCCGGTTGAGCGTCACGTGCAGGCGTGCGCCTTCGCGGCTGAGCAGCAGGGTGTTGGTTTGGGGCAGCGCGCTCATGAGGCGCACTGCGGGGCGTTGCCACCCCCCTCCCCAACCCTCCCCCTCAAGGGGGGAGGGAGAAAATAGCTCTCGTCAAAACTCCCTCCCCCCTTGAGGGGGAGGGAAGGGAGGGGGGTGTGCCGCAACGACGTCATGATGAGCCTATTGATTGCTCCCCGGCTTCTTGCCGGGGAGCGTGCCCATCAGCTTGCAGATGATGGCGAGCATGACCTCGTCGGCGCCGCCGCCGATCGAGGTGAGCCGGCCGTCGCGGAAGAAGCGGGTGATCTCGGTCTCGTTCATGAAGCCCATGCCGCCGTAATATTGCAGGCAGCTATCGGCGATCTCGCGCTGCAACCGGCCGACGGTGAGCTTCGCCATCGAGGCGAGCTTGGTGATGTCGGCGCCGTTGATGTACTCCTCGACCGCGCGATAGACCAGCGAGCGCAGCAGCTCGATCTTGGTCTGCAGCTCCGCCAGCTTGTAGTGGACGACCTGGTTGTCGAGGATGCTCTGGCCGAAGGCCATGCGGTTGCGCGTATACTCGATGGTGTCGTTGATCACGCGCTCCATCTTGATGAGCCCGCCGGCCGCGGCCCACAGCCGCTCCTCCTGGAATTGCTGCATCTGATAGACGAAGCCCATCCCCTCCTCGCCGATGCGATAGCGCTGCGGCACGCGCACGCCGTCGAAGAAGATCTGCGCCGTGTCGGAGGCGCGCATGCCGAGCTTGTCGAGCTTGCGCGCGATCTCCACGCCTTTGGTCTTCATCGGCAGGCAGATCAGTGTCTTGTTGCGATGGACCGGGCCGTCGCCGGTATTGGCCAAGAGGCACATCCAATCGGCCTGAGTGCCGTTGGTGGTCCACATCTTGCCGCCGTCGATGACGTAGTCGCCGCCGTCCTTGCGCGCCCGCGTCTTGATGCTGGCGACGTCCGAGCCGGCGCCGGTCTCGGAGACGCCGAGGCAGGCGACGAACTCGCCGGTGATGCTGGGCTTGAGAAACTCCTCGCGCAGCGCGTCCGAGCCGTGCCGCGCCAGCGCCGGCGTCGCCATGTCGGTCTGCACGCCGATCGCCATGGTCACAGAGCCGCTGCGCGACGCGCCCAACGCTTCGCAAAAAGCGACCTCGTAGGAATAATCGAGGCCGAGCCCGCCGAACTTCTCCGGCTTGTGGATGCCGAGGAAACCCTGATCGCCCATCTTCTTGAACACCTCATGCGCCGGGAAGATGCCCGCCTTCTCCCACTCATCGACATGGGGATTGATCTCACTCTCGCAGAATTTGGCGACCGAGCGCATGAGCTCGCGATGCTGTTCGGTATAGATCATGGCTGGGACCTCACATGCGGGCGACGCCGAAGGTGTTGGGATTGAGGGGTCGGATCTCCGCCTCACGGCAGATGTCGAGGCAGAAGGCCAGGACCTTGCGGCTGTCGCGGGGATCGATCAGCCCGTCGTCCCAGAGCCGCGCGGTGGCGAAGAGCGCGGTGGATTCGCGGTTGAACTGGTCGATGATCTTCTGCTCCATCGCCTGGAGAAGAGGACGATCGACGGGCCGGCCGAGGCGCTCGTGCCGCTCCTCGGTGATGATCGACAGCACCTTCGCCGCCTGCTCGCCGCCCATCACCGCGATGCGGTTGTTGGGCCAAGCGAAGATGAAGCGAGGGTCGTAGGAGCGGCCGCACATGCCGTAATTGCCGGCGCCGAAGCTCGCGCCGATATGCAGCGTGAGCTGAGGCACCGTGGCGTTGGCCACCGCCTGGATCATCTTGGAGCCGTGCTTGACGATGCCGCCCCGCTCCGCCTCGGTGCCGACCATGTAGCCGGTGGTGTTCTGGAGATAGACGATGGGAATCCCGGCCTGGCACATGAGCTGGATGAACTGCGCCGCCTTGACCGAGCCGTCGGCGTCGATCGGGCCGTTATTGCCGATGAAGGCCACGGCATGGCCCTCGATCTCGGCCTGGCCGCAGACGGTGTGCGCGCCATAGAGCGCCTTGAAGTCGAGGAAGTCGCTGTCGTCGACGATACGGGCGATGACCTCGCGGACGTCATAGGGCTTGCGATAATCGACCGGGACGACGCCGCAAAGCTCGTCGGCGGCATAGCGCGGCGCGCGGAAGCTGCGCTGCGGCGGCAGGCGCTCGTTCCAGTTGAGCTTCGCCACGATCTCGCGGCAGAGGCGGATGGCGTCGGCATCGTCCTCCGCCATGTAATCGCTGACGCCGGAGACCGTCGAATGCATCTCGGCGCCGCCGAGTTCCTCGTCGCCGGCGCGCTCGCCGGTGGCGGCGCGCAGCAGCGGCGGGCCGGCGAGGAACACTTTGGCGCGCCGCTTCACCATCACGACATAGTCGGAAAGCCCCGGGAGATAGGCGCCGCCGGCAGTGGAGGAGCCGTGCACCACGGTGACTTGCGGCACGCCCATCGCCGACAGCCGCGCCTGGTTGCGAAAGGTCTGGCCGCCCTCGACGAAGATCTGCGCCTGATAGTTCAGGTTGGCGCCGCCGGATTCGACGAGCTGGATCAGCGGCAGCTTGTTCTCGCGCGCGATCTCCTGGCAGCGCAGCTTCTTCTTGAGCCCCATCGGTGCCGTCGTGCCGCCCTTGATGGCCGCGTCGGAGGCGGAGATCAGACAACGCACGCCCGCGATATAGCCGATGCCGTCGATGACGCCGCCGCCCAGCACGTTCTCCTTGCCGTCATCGTCATGCATGCCAAGCCCGGCGAGCGTCGAGATCTCGAGGAAAGGGCTGTTCTTGTCCAAAAGCAGCGCCACGCGCTCGCGCGGCAGGAGCTGCCCGCGCTTGGCGAATTGATCCTTCTTGGCGTTGGAGGTGCGGCGCACCTGTTCCTCGAGCGCGCGGAACTCGTCGATGAGCGCGAGCATGGCGGCGCGGTTGGCGCGGAAGCTCTCGCTTGCGGGATCGACACGGCTTTCGATCACTGCCATATCCCAGAAAGGCTCCTATACCCTGCCGTCCTCGCGCCGCAGGAAATCCGGCGGCGCCTCCAGCGGAAAGCCATAATAGGGTGTCGAGCGGTCGTGATCCGGCACCGGCCAGTTGCTCCTGGCGTTGGGCACGGCGCCGTCGACGCGCAGGCAACTGCCGGAGATGAAGGATGCCGCCTCCGACAACAGGAACACGATCGCCGCCGACACCTCGCTTTCGGTGCCGAGCCGCTTCAACGGCACCTGGCGCCACAGCGTTTGGAAGCGCGGCCGCATCTCCACCGGGTATGTCGTCATCCCCGAGGAAGCGATCCAGCCCGGCGCCACCGCATTGACGCGCACGCCGGCATGGGCCCATTCGAGCGCCGCCGTCATGGTGAAGTTCAGCATGCCGGCGCGCGCCGCTCCCGAATGGCCCATGCCCGGCATCGACTGCCACATATCGGCGATGATGTTGACGATGGCGCCGCCATGCGCCTCCATCGAACGCCGGAAACATTCGCGCGCCATCAGGAAACCGCCGGTGAGATTGGTGCGGATGACGGTCTCCCAGCCCTTTTGCGAGATGTCCTTGAGCGGCGCGGAGAACTGGCCGCCGGCGTTGTTGACGAGCGCATCGATGCGGGGGTGCGCCGCAAGGATCTCGCCGACCGTTCGCTCCACCTCCTCCTCGACTCGGATGTCGCAGGCATGGATCGTGGGCCGGATCGCGCCCGCGGCGGCGATCTCCTCGGCCACCGCCGCAAGCTTTTCCGGCCTGCGCCCGACCAGCGCCACCGCCGCGCCCAGCGCCGCCAGCTCATGGGCGGTGCAGCGGCCGATGCCGCTGCCGCCGCCGGTGACGACGGCGTGCCACCCGGCGAAAAGCCCGTCGCGGAAGATCGAGCGATAGCTCATCGCGCCTCCCCGGCTCTGGTACTTTATATTCTCAAAAGGGTACTGGACAGTACCCATGTTGTCAAACAGAATGGAGCAGCAGGACGGTTGGTGCGTCCTTCGAGACGCGGCGCTTCGCGCCGCTCCTCAGTGATGAGGAAGAAGTGGGCATGGCATCGACGGTTGATGCCATAAAAATTCTCTCCTCATCCTGAGGAGGCCGCTTCAGCGGCCGTCTCGAAGGACGCACGGACCGCCTTGTAGCGCGAGAGGTCGGCGAGGCGATGGCAGTTTCCGCGATGAAGGAAGGCGTGAGCCGGTTCAAGCGCGGCCTCGTGCTGCGCGCGGCGGCGAAGCTGTTCTCCGAGCGCGGCTATTCCGCCACCACCATCGACGCCATCACCGACGAGCTTTCGGCGTCCAAGCGCGCGATCTACGATCATTTCGCCGGCAAGGCCGAGATCCTCGTCGAGATTTGCGAGCAGGCGGTCCGCTTCTCCGTCGACCTTGCCGAGCGGGTCGCGCGCGAGCCGGGCGACCCCGTGGCGAAACTGCGCGCGCTGGCGCACGATTTCACCGGCATCGTCATCGACAACCAGGACTACATCGCGATTTCGAGCCGGGAGATGAAGTTCCTGCCGGAGGATTCCTACCGACGCATCCTGCGCATGCAGGAGCGGTTCGACCGCATCCTGGCATCGATCCTCGCCGAGGGCGTGGCGCGCGGCTCTTTCGCACTCGCCGATCCCGCCGTGACCGGGCTTGCCATCAGCGGCATGATCATCTGGGTGCATCGCTGGTATCGTGTCGGCGGCCGGCTTACGCGGCAGGAGATCGCCGAGGCGATGGCCGAGACGGCGTTGCGCATGGCGGCCGCGTCCGAGGCAAAGCGGGCGACGCGCTGACCCGCCCTCGCCTGCCGCATTGACGCCAATGCGACGAGGCGGCGACTATGTCCGGCACCGATCCCGGGGGAACCATGAAGCCGCTTCTTGCCTCGCTCGTCGCCACGCTCGCTCTTGCCGCCACCGCCGCACCCGCCGCGGCGCAAAGCTCGGCGCTGCCGGCGGAGGTCCGCGCCAAGATCGCCGAGATGGGGCCGGTGCTCACCCCCGATCTCATCCGCACGACGATGGAGATGTTCGCGCCGCTGGCCAAGCCCACGGCGCTCGCCGGCATCAAGGGCAGCGAGGACCTCGCTTACGGCGCGGACGAGCGGAACAAGCTCGATCTCTTCCAGCCCGAGGGCAAGCGGCACCTGCCGATCCTCGTCTTCATTCCCGGCGGCGGCTTCGTCGGCGGCAACAAGCGCAGCAACGATGCGATCTACGCCAATATCGGCGCCTATTTCGCGCGTCACGGGCTCCTCACCCTCATCGCCAACTACCGCCTGGCGCCGCTTCATCCCTGGCCCGCCGGTGCCGAGGATGTCGGCAAGGTGGTCGCCTGGGCGCGGGCGAACGCCGCCGCCTATGGCGGCAATTCCCGCCGCATCTTCCTGATGGGCCATTCCGCGGGCGCCACCCACGTCGCCTCCTATGTCTTCGACTCGAGCCTTCATCCCAAAGAGGGCGCAGGCATCGCCGGCGCGATCCTGGTCAGCGGCTTCTACGAGGTGAAGCCGGCGGAGCTCGCGCCCAACATCACCGCCTATTTCGGCACGGATCAGGCGCAGTTCGCCGCCCGCTCGCCGATCACCCATGTCGGCGAGAGCAAGCTGCCGCTCTTCATCGCGGTCGCCGAATACGACCCGCCCTTTCTCGAGATCCCGAGCCTCGATCTCGCCGCGCGGGTCTGCGCGCGCGACGGCAAATGCCCGCGGCTCGCCTGGCTCAAGGGCCACAACCACATTTCGGAGCTCGCCAGCGTCAACACCAAGGATGAGGCGCTGAGCCGTCAGGTGCTCGATTTCCTCCGCACCACCCGCTGAGCCGCGTCAGCCGTGTCCGGCGAAGAACGAGGTTAGCGCCTGGGCGCAATCCTCGGGCGCTTCTTCGGCGAGGAAATGGCCGCAATCGATCGCCTGCTCGCGCAGATTGCCCGCCCATTTGCGCCAGGCGGCAATCGGCGCGGCGGTCTTGCTCGAGAGATAGCGGCTGCCCCAGAGCAGCAGCACCGGGCAGGAGATCTTGCGTCCCTGCTGCCGGTCGGCCGCATCCTCGGCGCGGTCGACGGTGGCGCCGGCGCGGTAGTCCTCGCAGGTCGCGGCGATGACCGCGGGATCGTGGAACTGCTTCAGATAGGCTTCTACCGCCTGCGGATGAAGCGCGTCCGGCCGGCCGACCCAGCGGTCGAGCAGGTGGCGGATGTAGAAATCGGGATCGGCCTCGATCAGGGTCTCCGGCAACGGCGCCGGCACGGCGAGGAACAGCCAGTGATATCCCGCCAGCGCCTTGTCGGCATCCATCTGCTCCCAGACGTCGAGCGTCGGGATGATGTCGAGCGCGGCGAAGCGCTCGACGCGGCCGGGCTGATCGAGACAGAGGCGGAAGCCCACGCGCGCGCCGCGGTCGTGGCCGGCGAGCAGGAAGCGCCCATGGCCGAGCGCGGTCATCAGCTCGGCCATGTCCTTGGCCATCGCGCGCTTGGAATAGTTGTGATGCGCCGGGTCCGGCCGCGGCCCGCGGCTCTGGCCGTAGCCGCGCAGATCGGGCACCACCAGGCTGAACTGCCGCATCAGCCGCGGCGCCACGCGATGCCAGGCGACATGCGTCTGCGGATAGCCGTGCAGCAGCAGCAGCGGCGGGCCGCTGCCGCCGGTGCGGCAGTAGAGCTCGGCCTCGCCGACCTTGATGCGGTTTTCGGCAAAGCCTTCGAACATCGGCCGGCGCCGGTCAGGTGCCGTGCTTGCCGATGATGGCGATCGAGCAGACGTTCTGGTGCGGCATGCCGCCGAGATTGTGCACGAGGCCGCGCACCGGCTCCTGCTGGCGCTGGCGCGCGCCGGCGCGGCCCTGCATCTGGAGATAGATCTCGTAGATCATGCGCAGGCCAGAGGCGCCGATGGGATGGCCGAAGCATTTGAGCCCGCCATCGATCTGGCAGGGGATGGTGCCGTCGGCATCGTAGAAGCCGTCGAGCACGTCCTTCACCGCGCCGCCTTCGGGCGAGATGTAGAGATCCTCGAGCGTCACCAGCTCGGTGATCGAGAAGCAGTCATGCGCCTCGACGAGCGAGATCTGCTCGCGCGGCTTGTCGATTCCGGCCTCCTGATAGGCGCGCTTGGCGGCGGCGCGCGCGGTGGCGAAATAGCTGCCGTCCCAGGAATTGTACTGCGCCTCCTGGCCGTTGGAGACCGCGAGCTGCAGCGCCTTCACGGTGATCAGGTCGCGCTTGCCGAGGCTCCTGGCGATCTCGGGCGTGGTGACGATGGCGCAGGCCGAGCCGTCGCTCACCCCGCAGCAATCGTAAAGCCCAAGCGGCTCTGCCACCAGCGGCGCCTTGAGCACGGCGTCCTCGGTAATCTTGTTCTGGAGATGCGCCTTGGGGTTGCGGCTGCCGTTGTCGTGACTCTTGACCGAGATATGCGCCATCGCCTGCTTCAGCGTCTCGCGCGAGACGCCGTGCTTGGCGCGATAGGCGGCGGCGAGCTGGGCGAAGCTGCCGGGCGCCGAGATGTTCGCCCAATACATCGAGTTGAGCGCGCCGCGCCCGCGTTGCGGCAGGCCGCCATAGCCGGTGTCCTTGAGCTTCTCGACGCCCAAGGCCAGCGCGATGTCGCAGGCGCCGGACGCCACGGCATAGGTCGCGCCGCGGAAGGCCTCGGAGCCCGAGGCGCAGTAGTTCTCGACGCGCGTCACCGGGATGTAGGGAAGGCGCAGCGCGGTCGCCAGCGGCACGCCGGACTTGCCGACATGCTGCTCCTCGATGGCGGTGGAGAACCAGGCGGCATCGATCCGGCTGGTCTCGATGCCGGCGTCCTTGATCGCCTCTTCATAGGCCTCGACGATGAGATCATCGGCCTCGCGGTCCCAGCGCTCGCCGAATTTCGAGCAGCCCATGCCGAGGATCGCAACCTTGTCCCGGATTCCCTTTGCCATCGTCAGACCTCCTTTGCGTCGCCGGCGGGCGCCGCCTTCCAGAAGTATTTGGTGAAGCCGCGCGCCGGATCCACCTCCTTGATGCGGAACACCATGCGCATCGGCATGCCGACCTCGACCTGGCCGGCATCCACCTCGGTGAAGTCTACCATCATGCGCCCGCCTTCGGCGAATTGCACCATGCCGTAATGCGCCGGCGGCTCGGGGCAGTAGGTAAGGTTGTCGGCGGTGAAGGACATGACCTTGCCGCCGAATTCCGAGAAAGGCTGGTCTATCTGGCTGTGCATGGCGCGGCAATTGGGGTTGACGCAGATGTTGGATTTCGGGAACTGCACCGTGCCGCAGCGCTCGCATTTGCCGCCGACCAGCGAGAGCAGCATGTCGCGCTTGCGATAGAGCGTGGTGAGCGGCGTCTGCTTGTCGACCTCGGAGCGCAGGCCGCGCTCCATCTTGATCAGGTCGTTGAAGGCCAAGTACTTGGCGTAGTTGGTTTCTTCCTTCCGCCGCTTGAGCGAGCCGAGAATGCCGCGCCGCGTCCGCTGCATCGCCGGCAACGCCGCCGTCGCCTCGAAGATGAGCGCGTCCGTGCCGTTGCCGAAGCTCGCCACCAGGATGCGCTCGCCGGGCTTCGCCTCTTGCAGCGCATGCACCAGCATCACCAGCGGATGGGCCGTTCCGGTATCGCCGCAGAGGCCGTCGAGATTGGGCCGGACGCTGCTCTCGGAGAGCCCCGTCTGCTTGGCGATCGCCTGCGCCACCCGCGGCAAGGTGCAGGGCAGGCAGAAATGCGCGATGTCCGCCGGCTTGAGCCCGCTCTCGGCGAGCGCGCCGGTGATCACCGGCGGCACCAGCTTCAGATAGCCTTCGTCGCGGATCCAGCGCTCTTCCCAGCCGTAATCGAACTCGCGGCCCTTGCCCTTGTAGTGGTCGACGAAATCGACCGAGGCGGAGCGGCTGCCGAGGAACTTGGCGACGCCGTCGCCGCTCTCCAGGATCAGCGCCGCGGCGCCGTCGCCATAGAGCAGCTCTGCCGGGCTCGCCGCCGGCGCGCGCCGCTTCTCGGCGGCGAGGTAGAGCACCGGCCCGCCGCGCGCCGCCACGCTGTCGAGCGCGGCGATGAGGCCGGTGGTGCCGGCGCGTTGCGAGGCGCCGACATCCATGGTGTTGAGCGTTTCGCCGAGCCGCAACGCCTGCGCCAGGATGCCGGCGTTCTGGCGGTCCTCGAAGGGCGCCGAGGTGGTGGCGAAATAGAGCGCGCGGAAGTCTCCGCGCGGCCGGTCGGCGAGCGCGTCGCGCGCCGCCTCCACCGCCATGGTGAGGCTGTCCTCGTCCCAGGAGCAGATGGCCCGCTCCGCCTTGGCATAGGCCCTGAGGCTGCCGTTGAACCAGCCATTGGCGTCGACGATGGATTTGCGGCTCAAGCGCAGTCGCGGAACATAGCCGCCGAAAGATGCGATGCCGACCATTCTCCTCCTCTCTCTATCTGTTTGTCGTTCCCCCCACCCTACCCTCCCCCCTCAAGGGGGGAGGGATTTTTCATCCTTCATCTTTCCCCCTCCCCCCTTGAGGGGGAGGGCCGGGGTGGGGGGTATCACACGCTCGTTGCCGGCCGGCTACGCCGCCACCTCCGCCAGCCCGTTGTTGATGGCCACCACGTCGCGCTCGACGATGCGGCAGCGGAAGCCGAATCGTCCGCCCTCCTCGCGCCAGATCTCGGTACGCACGGTCTCGCCGGGAAAGACCGGCGAGGAGAAGCGCACCCGCATGGATTTGAGCCGCGCGGGATCATAGAAGCAGAGCGTGCGCAGCAGCGCGTGCCCGGCGACGCCGAAAGTGCAGAGCCCGTGCAGGATCGGACGCGGGAATCCGGCCGCGGCGGCGATCTCGGGATCGGCATGCAGCGGATTGTAGTCGCCGCTCAAGCGATAGATCAGCGCCGCCTGCGGCAGCGTGGCGATATCGCAGACGAGGTCTGGCGCGCGCTCGGGCAGCGCATGCACCGGCTTGGTGGACACGGTCGGTCCGCCGAAACCACCGTCGCCGCGCGCGAAGACGGTGGAGGCGAGCGAGGCCAGCAGCGCGCCGGTCTCCTTGTCATGGAGGTCGCGGCGCAGATAGATCAGCGCACCCTTGCCCGCGCCCTTGTCGATGATCTCCTCGATCGCCGTGCGCGCGACCACCGTGCCTGCGGGCGGCAGCGGCCGGTGCAGCACGACCCCCTGCTCGCCATGCAGCACCAGCTTCCAGGTGATGCCGGTCTCGGGGTTCCTCGACCATTGCCCCGGCAGCGCCAGCACCACCGCCATGGTCGGCAGCGCCTTCAGCCCCTCTTCATAGACGAAGCGAAGCTGGTCGCGGTCCATCGGGTCGGCGCCGTAGCCCAGCCCCAGCGCATAAAGCATGGTGTCCTTGGCGCGGTAGCTGTGCTCGACCTCGGGGAAGGACCAGTTCTTGAGCCGCTGATAATTGATCGCCACGGCGACCTCCTACACGGGATCCCAGGTGAAGATGTCCCCCGAACG
>DASPSJ010000077.1:0-47989 GCA_035623985.1 Allostellaceae bacterium
CCAAGAGCGACGCCACCCGGCCGCTCACCGGCCTGCGCTATCGTCCGCCCCTCGAGAATGCCGGGAAGATCATCTGCCTCGGCCTGAATTATGTCGATCATGCCGCCGAGGGCGGGCATGCGAAGCCCGATTATCCCAGTCTGTTCATGCGCTGCGCCACCTCGCTCGTCGCCCATGGCGAGGCGATTTGGCGGACGCAGGCATCGACCCAGCTCGATTACGAAGCCGAGCTCGTCGCTGTCGTCGGTGTGCGCGCGCGGCACGTCGCGGCGGCGGACGCGCTCCGCTGCATCGCCGGGTATTCCTGCTTCAACGACGGCTCGGTGCGCGACTACCAGCGCAAGACCACGCAATGGACCATCGGCAAGAATTTCGACCGCACCGGCGGCTTCGGACCATGGTTCGTGACCGCCGACGAGGTGCCGCCGGGCGCGACCGGCCTCTCCATCCGCGCGCGCCTCAATGGCAAGGTGATGCAGGACGCCAACACCGGCGACATGCTCTTCCCGGTGGCCGAGACCGTCGCCCTGTTGAGCGAATGCATGACGCTCGAGCCTGGCGACCTCCTGGTGATGGGCACCCCCGCCGGCGTCGGCTATGCCCGCACCCCGCCGGTCTGGATGCAGCCCGGCGACACCATCGAGATCGCCATCGAAGGCATCGGCGTGCTCAGCAACCCGATCGCCGCGGAACCTTAGGGTCCGACATCGGAAATGCGAGAAACAGCGTGAGATCGTCGCGCCCCCTCACCCTCCCGCCACGCCGGCCGCTCCGCCCCGGGGGGTGGAGAGGGTTGGGGTGAGCGACCCCGATGGCGCCGGGCTGGAGCGCGATTTCGCCGCCGCGGCGGCCTGCCAGGGATGTGGCGCGGCCGCGATTTCGCTCACCAGCTTGTTGGTGATCGCCTCGCCGAAGGAACTGAAATCCTGCACCACCAGCAGGAAGCTGCCGGGCCCGCCGACGACGTTCTGCCGGTAATATTCCGGCAGCCCTTCGGGCGGCTGGGTGTGGGCGAAATAGCCGGGATTGGGATGCTCGTTGATGATGGCGAGGCCGTTGATGACGATGCCGGCGGCGAGCGCCTCCTCGCGCGCGTCGAGCACCGGACGGCCGGAATTGTTGGTGCCGTCGCCCGACACGTCGATGACGCGGCGCTCCGCGATCACTCCGGCCTTGGCGAAATAGGCGCGGCCGAAATCGAGCGCGGCGCTGATCGAGGTGCGGCCGACGAAGGAGCGCGGCGCGTTGAGCAGGATCGCGGCAAAGCCGGCGGCGGTCTCGCCGTCGCGCACCACGGTCCAATCCGCCACCACCTGCTGCTCCTCGGGTCCCGACCATTCGATGAAGCAGATGGCGACGGCGCCGTGCTGCCCCGCGGCGATGGCCTGCAACACGCGCGGATTGGTCACCGCCGTCGCATAGCCTTGACGCTGCAGCTTGAACTCGTCGTCATCGACGCTGCGCGAGACATCGGCCGCGAAAATCAGCGCGACGTCGACGCTCTCCGCCCGAGCGGGGTGGACGGCAAGGCAGAGGATCGCAACCAGCAGCGCCGCAGCGAGGACCGAACGCATCGGCACCTCCGAAGAATCGGACATCCAGCATAAGCCGGCCCAAGGGCCGAGGGAAGCGCTGCAACACCGGCGCAGGGCTGCCCGCCGCCGTGGCGATGGGCTATAGCACCGGCCATGGCGCCCCGCGGTCTCGCCTTCTGGTCGAGCCGGCTGCCGGTGGGCGAGGCCCTGCCGGCGCTTCGCACGGCGCTCGCCGATGCGGGCGCCGCCGTGCTGCAAGCGCCGACCGGCGCCGGCAAGACGACGTTGGTGCCGCTGGCGCTGCTCGACGCCTCCTGGCTTGAGGGCCGGCGCATCGTCATGCTCGAGCCGCGCCGCCTGGCGGCGCGGGCGGCGGCGCGGCGCATGGCGGAGATGCTCGGCGATCAGGTCGGCGGCATCGTCGGCTACCGCACGCGGCTCGACACGCGCATCGGGCCGCGAACGCGCGTCGAGGTGGTGACCGAAGGCATTCTGCTGCGGCTTATCCAGGACGATCCCGCGCTCGACGGCGTCGGCCTCGTCATCTTCGACGAGTTCCATGAGCGCAACCTCGATGGCGATCTCGGCCTGGCCTTGGCGTTGGATTCCCGGCGGCACCTGCGCGAGGATTTGCGCCTCCTCGTCATGTCGGCCACCCTCGACGGCGAGCCCGTGGCGCGGTTGCTTGGCGGCGCGCCCGTCGTCGCCAGCGTGGGACGCAGCTTCCCGGTCGAGCTGCGCTATCTCGACCGGCCGCCGCCGGAGCGGCTCGAGGCGGCCGTCGCCGCGGCGATCGGCCGCGCGCTCGCCGACGAGAAGGGTAGTCTGCTCGTCTTCCTGCCCGGCGGCGCCGAGATTCGTCGCGTCGAGCGCCTTCTCGCCCCATCCGGGCTCGGTGCGGAGATCATCGTCGCGCCGCTCTATGGCGACCTGCCGCAAGCGGCGCAGGACGAAGCGATCCGCCCGGCGCCGGAGGGCCGGCGCAAGATCGTGCTCGCCACGCCCATCGCCGAAACCAGCCTTACCATCGAGGACGTCCGCATCGTCGTCGACAGCGGGCTGCGGCGCGCGCCGCGCTTCGATCCCGCGAGCGGCATGACGCGGCTGGAGACGATGCGCGCGTCGCAGGCTTCCTCCGAGCAGCGGCGCGGCCGCGCCGGGCGGCTGGCAGCGGGCGTCTGCTACCGGTTGTGGCGCGAGGCCGAGCAGGCGCAGCTTCCCCCCTTCACCCCGCCGGAGATCCTCGAAGCCGATCTTGCGCCGTTGGCGCTGGAGCTTTCGCGCTGGGGAACGCGCGATCCCGCGGCGCTTTCCTGGCTCGACCCGCCGCCGGTGGCGGCCTTGGCGCAGGCGCGCGAGCTGCTGCGCGCGCTGGGCGCGCTCGATGCCGCCGATGGCATCACCGCCCATGGCCGCGCCATGGCGGGCATCGGCCTTCAGCCGCGGCTTGCCCATATGGCGCTCGTTGCGCGCGAGCGCGGCGAGGGCCGGCTTGCCGCCGAGATCGCGGCGCTGCTGGGCGAGCGCGACATCCTCAAGGCCGCGCCGGGCCGGCGCGACGCCGATCTCCGGCTGCGCCTCGAGTTGCTGCGCGACACAGCGGCGGCTCGCCATCTTGCGCCGGACCTCGCGCTCGACCGCGGCGCGGCCGAGCGCGCGCGCCGGGCCGCCCGTCAGCTTCAGCGGGAGCTTCGCCTGCGCGACGCGGAGGCGGCGACGCTCGACGCCGCGGGGCGCGTGCTGGCGCTGGCTTATCCCGATCGCATCGCCCAGCGGCGCTCCGCCGCGGCTGGCCAGTTTCGCCTGTCGAATGGAGGCGGCGCCGACCTGCTGCCGGCCGATCCGCTTGCCGCGGAGGAGTTTCTCGCCGCCGCCGAGCTTGACGGCGAGCGGCGCGTCGCCCGCATCTTTCTCGCGGCGCCGCTGTCGCGCGCCGAGATCGAGCAGGATTTCGCCGCGGCGATCGAGACGGTCGAGACGATCGCCTGGGACAGCCGCGAGCAGGCGGTGCTGGCGCGCCGGCAGGAGCGGCTCTTCGCGCTGGTGCTCAAGGACGAGGCGTTGACGGCGCCGCCGGCCGAGCGCATTGCCGCCGCCATGCTCGACGGCGTCCGCGAGCTTGGCCTCGCCGCCTTGCCGTGGCGCCCGGAGGCCGAGGGGCTGCGCCGGCGGGTGCTGTTTCTGCGCCGCCTGGAGGGCGCGGCGGGGTGGCCCGATCTCAGCGATGACGCGCTACGGCTGACGCTGGCGGATTGGCTCGGCTCCCATCTCGGCGGCATCACGCGGCGCGCGCAGCTCGACCGGCTCGATCTCCACGCGATTCTGCGCGCGCAATTGAGCCGGGAGCAGCAGCAGGCGCTTGATCGGCTCGCGCCGACCCATGTCAATCTGCCCACCGGATCGCGCCTGCCGATCGATTACGGCGCCGGCGAAGTGCCGGTGCTGGCGGTCCGGCTGCAGGAGCTGTTCGGCACGCGCGAGACGCCCTCCGTCGCCAACGGTCGCGTCAGGCTGCTGCTCCATCTGCTGTCGCCCGCGGGCCGGCCGCTGCAAGTGACGCGCGATCTCGAGGGCTTCTGGCGCGGCAGCTACGCCGCCGTGCGCAGCGAGATGCGCGGCCGTTACCCCAGGCATTCCTGGCCCGACGACCCGCTCGCCGCGCCGCCGACGGCGCGGGCGAAGCGCAAGGCGCGCTGAGCTCGCTTCCGGGCAGGCTCATTCCTCCATTTCTTCCAGGAAAGGCACGGGTTGAGGGGGTAGGGACTTGCCCGGTTTGACGACGGTGCAGCCCTTATCGCTTTCGCTGTCGAATTTGCCGGGGAGCTCGACATTTGTCGTGACAACGTAGTCTTGGAAACATGGATTTCCCACCAACAGGATATGCGCGATTTTCTCGATGGCATTCCGTTGGGTGTCGGTGATGTCGAGCTGCGTGAGCAATTCCGAGCCCGCGGCTCGATCGCGCAATGTCCTGTTTTGAGGCACGGAGAGATCCAACAGGTCGAAATCGATCTGGACGGTACGATAGGTTTGCGGATAGTCGGTTTTCGAGGCGACCGCGAAGAGCTCCGCCATGTAGTTCTGGATGCCCCAGGCCGAAAGGTCGCTCGTGGTATCGATGGGCTCAAAGACCACGTTCTCGGCGACGGTAACCCACCCCGGAGAGCCCTGCTCGAGATCCATCGGCGCCGGGGTGTTGTCCCGCGCGTTGATGA
Organism: Allostellaceae bacterium; assembly: GCA_035623985.1. GTDB lineage: Bacteria > Pseudomonadota > Alphaproteobacteria > ATCC43930 > CGMCC-115725 > DAHUYF01. The sequence continues at coordinate 4,751 of DASPSJ010000077.1, forward strand.
GGATGTGAAGCATCGCGGGAATAGTCCGTTCCGGCGCTTCCTCGACGAGCCTCTTGATCGTCTTGTCGGTAAAGAGATCCGCCGCCGACCGGATGCCCATGTTGTCGACGAGGCCGCCGTCGAAGAGATGAAGCCATTGGACCCGGGGACGCGATGAGGGCGGGTCAGCCTGCGGATCGAAGGCGTGGCTGATGTCGTAGGCATAGCGCTGATGGCGCAACTGGTCGATGGCCGCGAACCTCTCCAGCCCGCTCATCGGCGGCTTCGTCGGCGGGACAAGACACGGAGCGCCGGCGTCGCGGAGATTTTCAAGCTCGACGTCGCTCAAAAGAAACGGAAACGCTCCGGCGGCGGCCGTCGCCAAGGCAAGGGGATACTGATTGAGATCGGAGCAGATCAGCGAGAAATAATATTGATTGAAGACGAACGGCGCGCCCGCGCCGAAATCCGTGGAGTTCAAGATCAGGAAGGGCCGCTGCCCCCAGGACGTCGGGTCGGAGAGGATCGCGAAGCGCGCGTCGTCAAGCTGGAGGCGGTCGTCGAGCAGCTTCGCCAACGCCGCCGTCCGGTTTGTCGCCAGATAGTTCCATTTCCAGGGGACCAGGAGAGCTCCTGCAAGGGCGTCGGTCTTGTCCCGGCGAACGACGAATTGATCGTAAAACTGGTCAAACTCCTCGGGCTTGTTTGCGTAAACCGCAAAAGCCGTGGCCGCGAAGCTGCCGCCGGAAGTTCCGGATACCACGATGATGTCGTCCGTCAGCGGATGTCCGTTCCGCTTGAAGGCGCGAAGCTCTCTGATCACATCGGCGGCGAGCGCCGTGGCGCGCGTGCCGCCGCCCGACATCGTGACGATGATGGGGTAGGCGGGAATGGCGTGCCGCGCGCCGCGCGCCTTGATATAGGCCGAGAAGAGGTAGTTGTGATCGAACGTCTGTTTGCGCGGATCGGCGGTGAGCCGCAGATTTTGCGGTTGATTGGCGCAGGCGCCGAGGCCCAGCGCCGCCGCGACGGTTGCGGCCAGCAAGGCGCGGAAGCGCGCCTTCGGCGAGATCAGCCCCGACATGCGTCCCCCTTTTCCCGTGACCGCCGAGCGGGCGGTCGGCGACCCCGTCGAGCTTACCGGAATGCAACGATAGATTGAAGCGGATCCGCGATGTTGCCCGCTTGCGGCGTCGGTCGGGTGCGCGCCGGACATAATCCGGGGGTCTGCGCCGAAGGCACACCGTCTCGGCCGTCGTCGCAACCGGAACTCGGCCTTGCCGCACTGAACCGGAATTCGGCAAGATCGACGGGCCAAGTCCGAATCGCGCGAGCAACATGTCTTCGCGCGGGAGTAACGGGATGCGCCTCCGGGCTCTGATTGCTTCACTCTCGATCGCCCTCCTGCCGCAACTCGCCCAGGCACAGGCGGATTGCGGCTTGCCGAGCGCGGGCGAGGATCGTTGGCCGGTGGCGGCGCCGGAAAGCGTCGGGCTTTCCAGTGCGACGCTCTGCTCGATGGCGAAATGGCTCGACGATTGGACGCAGAGCAACGTGCATGCGGTGCTGGTGGCGCGGCATGGCGCGCTGGTCTTCGAGCGTTACTTCGCGGGCAAGGACGAGCGTTGGGGTGAAGCGGCCGGCGAGGTCGCGTTCGGTCCGGAAACGAAGCATGACGAACGCTCGGTGACCAAGAGCGTCGTCGCCCTCCTCCTGGGCATCGCGGTCGATCGCGGCTCGATCAGGAGCCTCGATGAGTCGGTCATGTCCTTCTTTCCGGAATATGCCGATCTGCGGACGCCGCAGAAGGATCGTATCACGTTGCGCGATCTCGTCACCATGTCGGCCGGATTGGAATGGCACGAGAACGACACGCCCTACACCAGCGAGGCCAACAGCGAAAATCGCATGGACAACGCCCCCGATCCCTATCGTTACGCGCTGCAACAGGCGGTCGTCGAGCCGCCTGGGCAGGTCTGGAATTACAATTCCGGATCGACCGAGGTGATCGGCGCGGTGCTGAAGAAGGCGACCGGCACGCCGGCGGACGACTTTGCGCGCGCCGTCCTGTTCGCGCCGCTCGGGATCACCGATGTCGAGTGGTATCGGAACGCGAAGGGCGATCCGATCGCCGCGGGCGCTCTGCGCCTTAGGCCGCGTGATCTCGCCAAGATCGGCCAGCTCGTGCTGCGGCACGGCGCCTGGAACGGCACGCAGGTCGTGCCGGCCTCGTGGATCGAGGCGGCGACAACGCCGCAGGTCAACGTGTCGGGCTTCGCCTCGCTCTTCTACGGCTACTTCTTCTGGCTCGGCCGATCGCTTGTCGACAGGCGCGAGGTTCAATGGGCGGCGGCGGTGGGCCTCGGCGGGCAACGCATCTTCATCGTGCCGGCGCTCGATCTCGTGGTCGTGATCAATGCCGGCCTTTACAAGAGCGCACTGCAAACCACGGTGCCGGCCGACATCCTCAATCGGTACGTGCTGAAAGCCGTGGATTAGCCATGCCGGCGATGGCGCGGCGGCCGACGGGCGCCTGGATCGAGCGATAGAGATGGCCGCACGACACGCGCTCGACCTCTGGATGCCGCGCCGGAGCCGCGGCGAAGGCGTCGGCGCCGCCGAGACCGACCGCATCCATAGGCGCGATGCCCGTCTGAAAAGGCGGGTGGTGCATGAGGATCATCCTCGGCCGCGCCGGCGCCGGCCAGTGGGCAAGCGGCGAGCGACGTCACCGAGCCGAAGCGGACTCGCCGGTCCCTCCCGCTGCCGATCCATGATTTCAGGGATCAGGCGCGGGCCGACGGCGGCCGCTTCCGGGCATACGCGCGAGCGGAAAGAAAGATCAACCCGACCGCGCAGATATAGGCGAAGGCATCGCCGATCCGGCTGTAGATCGTGACCGCGCCGTGGGTCGGAATTGCGGCCAGCATGACCCCGCCGCCATCGCCGTAATTTTGTTGGCCAAGCACGCGCCCCTGATAGTCCGTGATCAAGGAAGAGCCGAGGCCGGTAGCCCTCACCATGGAATATCCGTTCTCGATGGAGCGGAATACGGCGGTCACGTCGTCTTGCTGCTCGAACGGATGCACGGAGTTATAGGGAGCCATCATGACATCGACGCCGTTTTGGCCGGCCTGCCGGATGAGCGCCGGAAAGTGAAAATCATTGCAAATCGCGGTGGCCACGCGGCCATTGGGCGTGTCGGCGAAGGGAAGCCGCCCGGACCCGTAGGGAGTGACGTATGATTCCCCGGGGATCACCGGATAACTCTTTTCATAGGTCCACACGATCCTGCCCGCGTTGTCGATCAAGATCGATTGGTTGAGGAAATAGGGCATCGATTGGGTTCGCGTGAAAACGCCCAGAGAAACTTGCATAAAAGCGTCGTGGGTCTTCGCCAAAGCGGACGCGCGGTCGAGCACCTGTTGCCTGTCTTCCTCCAGGACAAAAGCCGCGGTCTCCTGCCAGCCGACGATCTTGGCGCCGGCGCGCAGCGCCGATTCGCTGCGCTCCAGCATCAGATCGGAGGTTGCCCGGAATCGCGGGCGAGCGGCGGCTCTTTCACTCTCGGTCGATCGGTTGAACCTCACCCAATCGAATGGCGGGCTGATCGCCGTGTCGTGCGCTCCGCGATCGATTGTGACGGTTGCCGCCATGACGGTCGGCGAGGAAGGCGCGGCAAAATTGATCCTGAGGCTGCCGAACAGAAGGACCGCGATCACCACGGCGACGAAGGAAAGCACCTCGAAGCGCGCGGGGCGCCAGTCGAAGCCGCGATCCCACAGCGCGTTGACCGTGGAGGCGCACCATCCGATGAGGAAGGCGATGCCCCACATGCCGGTGATCGAAAGGATCTGCATCAAGGAGAGGCTGTCGTATTGGGAATAGACGATCGATCCCGTCGAGTTTGTCGCGGCAATCAGCGTCATCAACCAGTCGATCGTCGTGAAAGCCAGCGGGAAAACGAAGACGCGCGTTTTCTCGCCAAGGCGCGATCCGATCAGCCGGTCGGCCGCGTAGGGCAGCGTCGATGCCGCTCCGCGGAACAGCGCAAATATGCTCAGACCGATCACAACCATGTATGCGTTGCTCAGGTCGCCGCCGCGCATGGCAATCGCGTTGCCGACGGCGTGGGCGAAAAAGATCATCACCATCGCCACCCACGTCCGCCGCGCGGTGCGGGCGAACCGCAGCAGGAACATCGGCGCGAGCCAGGCCGCCAGGGGAAGCATCGTCTGCACGATGGTGAACGGCAGCAGGGAAAACCCGAGGAGAAGCCAAAGCCAGGTCAGTCGGCGGGTTCGCCCCCTTGATGATGGCCCTGGAGCATCCCCTGCTTCGGTCCGGGACATGATAAAGCCTTTGGCTTGATCGCTTCCGACGCGCGTCGTGGAGCCCATATGCGACTTGAACGATCTGGTTTTTCGATGGACCGTCGAAACGCCGGTGAAGGCCATGACATGGATCAATCGGCTGGAAGACAGCCGTCATGTCGGCAAGCGGCACGTCTCAAACCATGCCGAGATCGGCAAGGGATGGCCGCCTCTGGCGCGGCAGCGGGCACGCTGCCGCTGCCGGTATGGCCACGCGCCGCGGATCAGCTATCGATCAGCGCGCCGTCTTCGAAGAAGGGATAAGGCCCGGCGAAATCGCCCACCACCGCGGTGTGCGTGACGACGCCCGTCGCCGGCCGCCAGAGATGAAGCTGGTAGCCCGGCGGCTCCATCATGAAGGCGGCGGGTCCGCGGGGCCTGAGATCGAGCGCCACCTGATGCGCCGTGCTCGGCGCGGTGCTGGCGATGGCGCGGCGGCCGATGGGCGCCTGGATCGAGCGGTGGAGATGGCCGCAGAGCACGCGCTCGACCCGCGGGTGCCGGGCCAGAACCGCGGCGAAGGCGTCGGCGCCGTCGAGGCCGATCGCATCCATATGCGCGATGCCCGTCTGAAAGGGCGGGTGGTGCATGAGGATCATCGTCGGCCGTTCCGGCGCCGATGCCAGCGTCCGGTCGAGCCAGGCGAGACGCTCGGCGCAGAGCCGGCCGCCGGACTCGCCGGGGATCACCGTGTCGAGGGCGACGAGGCGGAGCGGATGGTCCTCCACCGTGTAATTGAGAAATCCCTGCGCCGGGAAATAGCCGTCGCCGCGGAAGGTCCGGCGCATCGCCTCGCGCTCGTCGTGATTGCCGGGAATGAGATAGACCGGCATTGCCAGCGGCGCCAGCAGCTCGCGGAGCAGCGCGTATTCCTCCTCCCGCCCGAAATCGGTGAGATCGCCGGTGGCGACGACCAGATCCGGCCTGGGATCGAGCGCCTTGAGCGCCGCCACCGCGGCGGCGAGGCAGGCGGCGGTATCGACCACGCGATAGGCGATCCTGCCGCGCGCCTTGATATGGAAATCGGTGATCTGCGCGATGAGCATGAGGCCTCACAGCGAGAGCAACGCGCCCTCGGCGATCCTGAGATGCACGGTATCGCCGGGCGCGAACACGTGCCGGCCGCTGGTCTCGACGATGATCGGCTCCGCGCCGAAGCCGTCGACCGAGAGCCGCGTCCGGTCCCCCAGGAAGATCGCCGCCGCCACCGAGCCCGTCAATTGCGCCTCCGCCGCCGCCACGATCGCCGCGTCCTCGGGGCGGAACAGCACCTCGCGCACCGGCGCCTTGCCGTTCCACGGCAGCCGGCCGGCGGCGCAGACGAAGGCGCCGTCGCGCACCTCGCCGGCGAGCCGGTTCATCACGCCGATGAAGTCGGCGACGAAGCGGTCGGCCGGCGCGCGGTAGATCTCTCGCGGCGTGCCGATCTGCGCGACGCGCCCTTGGCTCATGACCACGATGCGGTCGCCGAGCGCCATTGCCTCGGCCTGGTCGTGGGTGACGTAGACGGCGGTGATGCCGAGCCGCCGCAGCAACGCATTGATCTCGAGGCGAAGCTGGTCGCGCAGCTTGGCGTCGAGCGCCGTCAAGGGCTCGTCGAGCAGCAAGGCCCGCGGCCGCACCGCCAGCGCGCGGGCAAGCGCCACGCGCTGCCTCTGTCCGCCCGAGAGCTGGTCGATGCGCCGGGCCGCAAGCGGCGCGATCTGCATCATCGCCAGCATCTCCTCGACCCGCGCCGCGCGCTCCGCCGCCGGCAGCCCGCGCACCTTGAGGCCGTAGCCGACATTGCCGCGGACGTCGAGGTTGGGAAAGAGCGCGTAGCTCTGGAACACCATGCCGACGTTGCGCCGCTCGATCGGAAGCGCCGTGACGTCGGCTTCGCCGAACAGCACGCGCCCGCCGGGATCGGGGCTTTCGAGCCCGGCGATGAGGCGCAAGGTCGTGGTCTTGCCGCAGCCCGAGGGTCCGAGCAGCACCACCGTCTCGCCCGCGGCGATCGCAAGCTCGAGCGGCTCCAGCGCCCGGGTGCCGTCGGCGAAGGTCTTGGCGCAACGCTCGAGCCGGATGGATGCGGCCTCGGACGCGTTCATCGCCGCTCCCCGGCGAAGCGCTGCAACAGCAGCAGCAGCGGCACGATCATCAGGAAGAACACGATGGTATAGGCGCTGCCGATCTCGAGCCGCATCGAGGCGTAGCTGTCGGCGAGCCCGACGGGCAGCGTCTTGGTCAGCGGCGTGTGCAGCATCCAGGTGATGTTGAATTCGCCGATCGACAAGGTCACCACCATGAGCGCGCCCGCCAGGATACCGGACCGGCAATTCGGCAGCACGACGCCGAAGAAGCGCTGCGCGAAGCTCGCCCCGAGACTCGCCGCGCCCTCCTCGAGCGTCTTGAGATCGATCGAGGATAGCACAGCCAGCACCGAGCGGACCATGAACGGCAAGGTGAACAGCACGTGGCCCACCAGGATGAAGACCCAGCTCGTGCGGAAGCCGCGGAAGCCGCCATAGAGCAGGATGAGCGCCAGCGCCGTGGCAAGCCCGGGCACCGCGACCGGCAGCACCAGCAACTCTTCGGCGAGCCGGGTCCAGCGCGTCTGGCGCTTGGCCAGCACATAGGCGGCGGGCACGCCCAGCAGCAGCGTCGCGCCGAGGCAGGCGAGCGCCACCAGCAGCGAGAGAGAGATGGTGTCGCTGTAGAGGCTCCAGACCGCGCCGATCCAGCGCAGCGTGAGCCCGCTCTTCACGCCCTGGAGGAAGTTGACGGTGAGGCCGGCGGACACCGACAGGATCACCGGCACGATGAGGAAGGCGCAGACCAGCGCGCAGAAGGCGAGCTGCGCGTAGAAGCCGCCGGCGCGCCTCATGCCGCCGCCGCCACGCCGGCGCCCGCGACGCTGCGCGCCAGCGCCAGCACCAGCCAGGTGACGAGGCCCAGCACCAGACTCAGGCTCGCGGCCATGGCGAGATTGGCGTTGAGCGTGAACTCGGTATAGATGGTCATCGCCAGCACGTCGATGTTGGTGGCGAGCGTGAAAGCGGTGCCGAAGGCGCCCATCGCGGTGGCGAAGCAGATGGCGCCCGAGGAGACGAGCGCCGGAGCAAGGCCGGGAACGATCACGTCGCGCATCACGCGCCAGTGCCCGGCGCCGAGCGAGCGCGCCGCCTCCTCGAGGGCGGGATCGAGCTTCTCCGCCGCCGCCATCACGGTGAGGATGACGCGCGGGATCGAGAAGTAGAGATAGCCCAGGAACAGGCCCGCCATCGAATAGGCGAAGACCGGCCGGCTGCCGCTCAAGCGGAAGACGATCTCGCCGATAAGGCCCTGGCGGCCTGCCAGCATGATCACCATGAAGCCGACGACGACGCCGGGAAAAGCCAGCGGCAGGGTCAGCATCGCCACCAGCAGGCCGCGCGCGGGAAAGCGGTTGCGCGCCAGGAAAAGGCCGGCGACGCCGGCAATGATGAGCGTCGCGCCGGTGACGGCGGCGGCGAGCAGGATGGTGGCGATGAGGCTCTGGAGATAGCGCGGATTGGCGATCACCGCGCCATAGGCGGCAAGGCCGAGCGGGCCGCCGCCGGCGATCGCCGCCAGCCGCGCCATCGGCAGCAGCCAGAACGCGGCGAAGACCGCCGCCGCCGGCGCGATCAGCAACAGCAGCCGCGGAGTCTCGGCGCGCCGCACCCGCTCAGCGCACCTCGGCGAGATAGCGCTCGGTGAAGGCTTTCTGCGCCGCCGCCATCTTGGCGAAATCGACGCTTTTCACCCGCGCGTACTCGCTGTCCGGCAGGAACTTGGCCTTGGCGTCGGCCGACATCGCGCCGGCGCGCACCGGGCGCAGATAGGCATTGGCCCAAATCGCCTGGCCTTCGTCCGACAGCACGAAGTCGAGCACCTTCCTGGCGTTTTCCGCGTGCGGCGCGTCCTTGACCAGGCTCATCACGTAAGGCACCGCCACCGTGCCTTCGGCCGGAATGACGAAGTCGACGTTCGCCTTGTCCTTGTATTTCGCGCGATAGGCGTTGAAATCATAGTCGAGCAGGATCGGGATCTCGCCCGACAGCACGCGGGCATAAGAGGTCTGCTTCGGCACGATCGGCTCGTTCTTCAGCAGCGCCTTGAAATAGGCGATGGCCGGAGTGAAGTCGTCGAGGCTGCCGCCCAGCGCCTGATTGATCGCGACGGCGCCGACATAGCCCACGAAGGCGCTGCTGGGGTCGAGATAGCCCACCATGCCTTTGTAGTCGGGCTTGGCGAGATCGGCCCAGGAGCGCGGCACCGGTCTTTCGCCCAGCGCATCCTTGTTGACGAACAAGCCGAGCGTTCCTGAATGGATGGCGAACCAGGCGCCATTGGCATCCTTGAGCCCGGCCGGGATGTCGTCCCAATGCTGCGGCTTGTAATCGGCGACCACTCCCACCGCCTGCGCCTCGATGCCGAAGGACACGCCGTAATAGACGACATCGGCAACCGGGTTGCCCTTTTCGGCAATGAGTTGCGAGAGCGCCTGGCCCGAATTCTTGTTGTCCTGCGGTATGGCGATGCCGAGCCTTGCCGCGATCGCCTTGAGCTCGCTCGCCCAATCCGCCCATTCCGGCGGACAATTGTAACAGATCGCCGTTTGCTGCGCCGAGGCCGGCCGGCCGAGGCAGAGCGCCAACGCCACAAGCGCCAGACCGAGCAACCGCGTCATGTTCCCCCTCGCCCTCGCCGCTGCGCCGCACCCTACCGGCACAGTATGACAGATCGATGATATTTCAACGCCTTCCAGCGCCCCCGCGGCGGCTATGGCGTTCGCCGGACCCCGGGCCTAAGGTGCGCCGCCTTCGGCCCGGCGGCGCCTGCGCCGCGGGCGCGGATGACGGAGCCATGGCGCAGACGACGGTCAACGGCACGCCTTCAGCGGCGGAGAAGATACGCCAAAACCTCGTCGTCGGCGCGCTCGGCGTCGTCTATGGCGATATCGGCACCTCGCCGCTTTACACCGTCAAGCAATGCTTCGAGGATGTCCGGGCCGTGTCGGAGGGCTCGATCTTCGGCATCCTGTCGCTGATCGCCTGGGCGCTCTTCGTCGTCGTCACGCTCAAATACGTCATCGTCATCATGCGCGCCGACAACCGGGGCGAAGGCGGCATTCTCGCGCTTACGGCGCTGGCGCTGCGCGCCACGGGGCACGGCTCCGGCGGCTATGGCTGGATCCTGGCCGCCGGGATGATCGGTGCCGCGCTGTTCTACGGCGACGGCGTCATCACCCCGGCGATCTCGGTGCTGTCCGCGGTCGAGGGCCTCAAGGTGGCGACGCCGCTCTTCGAGTCCTACGTCTTGCCGATCACCATCGTGCTGCTCGGCGCGCTCTTCATCATGCAGCGCAGCGGCACCGCGCGGGTCGGCGACTTCTTCGGTCCGATCATGGCGTTGTGGTTCCTCGTCATCGCCATTCTCGGTCTGGTCGAGATCGTCCGTCAGCCGGTCATCCTGGCCGCCCTCAACCCCTTCTACGGATTGCGTTTTCTCCTCGCCGACCCGGGCCGGGGCTTCATCCTGCTGGGCTCCGTGGTGCTGGCGGTGACGGGGGCGGAGGCGCTCTACGCCGATATGGGGCATTTCGGCGCGACCCCCATCCGGCGGGCCTGGCTCTATTTCGTCTTTCCGGCGCTGCTGTGCAATTATTTCGGACAAGGCGCGCTGCTGCTGGGCGCTCATGACGTCCAGGCGGTCCAGCGCGTGCTCGAAAATCCCTTTTACCACCTGGCGCCGGAGTGGGCGCTCTACCCGCTGGTGCTGCTCGCCTCCTCCGCCACCGTGATCGCCTCGCAGGCGGTCATCTCCGGCGCCTTCTCCATGACCCGCCAGGCGGTGCAGCTCGGCTACCTGCCGCGGCTTGAGGTGCGCCATACCTCGGAGCAGGAGATCGGCCAGATCTACGTGCCCAGGGTCAATCTCCTCCTGCTCGTCGCCGTCGTGGGCCTGGTGCTGGGCTTCCGCTCCTCCGACAATCTCGGCGCCGCCTACGGCATCGCGGTCACCGGCACGATGAGCATCACCACCGTGCTGGCGCTGGTCTATATGTACGGCGTGCGCCGCTGGAACGCCGGGGTCGCGGCGCTGTTGTTCGGCTTCTTCCTCGCCGTCGACCTCGCCTTCTTCGCCGCCAACATGCTGAAGATCGAGGAAGGCGGCTGGTTCCCGCTGGTCGTCGCCTTGGCGGTCTACATCGTCATGAGCACCTGGCGCTCGGGCCGGCAAGTGCTGGTGCGCGAGCGCGAGCGCGACGCCTTGCCGCTCGAGACCTTCCTCGCCACGCTGCATCCCGGCCGCCCGCTGCGCGTTCCGGGAACCGCCGTGTTCATGACCGGCAACATCACCATCGTGCCCAACGCGCTCCTCCACAACCTCAAGCACAACAAGGTCCTGCACGAGCGGGTGGTGCTCATGACGGTGCACACCGAGGACATCCCCTATGTGAGCGACGAGCAGCGGCTCGAGATCCGCCATCACGACCAGAACATCCACACCATCACGCTGCGCTACGGCTTCATGGACCAGCCCAACATTCCGCGCGCCCTTGCCCAATGCCGGGCCATGCAGTTCCATTTCAACCTGCTCGAGACCTCCTTCTTCGTCGGGCGCGAGAAGATCGTGAGCGGCAAGCGCAGCCAGCTCTGGCTCTGGCGCTGGCGCAAGCGGCTGTTCATCTTCATGTCCAACACGATGCTCGACGCCACCGAGTTCTTCCGCATCCCCACCAACCGGGTCATCGAGCTCGGCGGCCAAATCGAGATCTGACGCGGCATGCGCCGGCCGGGGCCGCGGGCCGGATCAATCCGCCCTGCCGCCCCGCGCGGGCGTGGTCCTGAGCGGCAGCTCGCGCAGAAACGCCGAGACGACCACGCCCAGCGCCGTGATCCCAGCCGCGATGGCGAAGGCGAGGTGGAAGGCGCGCACCAGCGCCGGGATCAGCAGCGCGCGTTGCGACGGCAGAAGTTGCGCCGCCGCGTCCGGTCCGCTCCGCAGCAGCTCGATGCCGAGCCCGCCGCCGCCGGCGGCAAGGCCGCGGGCGAGCGCGGCGAGAAAGACCGACCACAGGATCGCCGCTCCGAAGGAGCCGCCGAGCGAGCGGAAGAACGCGACCGCCGCGGTGGCGACGCCGATGTCGCGCGGCTCGCTGGCATTCTGCACCGCCACCAGCATCACCGGCATCGACATGCCGACGCCGATCCCGAGCGCGCCCATATAGGCCATTGCCAGCGAGGGGGCGGTCGCTTCGCTCATCGTCGCCAGCAGCGCGAAGGCGAGCGCGGCGGCGGACAGCCCGATCAGCGGGAAGATTTTGTAGCGCCCGGTTCGCCGCATCATCTGGCCCGAGGTGAAGGCGCCGGCCACCGAGCCGGCCATGAGCGGGATCAGCAGCACGCCGGAATGCCCGGCGCCGACGCCGGTGACGAGCTGGAGGAACACCGGCAGCAGGACGATGCCGCCGAACATCGCCATGGCCACCACGAAGCTCGCCAGCGTCGCCGTGCGCACCACCGAATTGGCGAAGAGCCGCGGCGGCAGCACGGGCTCCGGCGCGCGCAGCTCCTGAAGGATGACGGCGATGACCAGCGGCGGCGCCATCGCCATGAGCATCACCAGAAGCGGCGAGGTCCAGCCGTAGCTCGTCCCGCCCCAGGTGAAGATCAGCAGCAGGTCGGCCACTGCCAGCACGAGCAGCGCCGCGCCGAGATAGTCGATCCGGCGCTGCGCGCGGCGCGTCGCGAGCGCGGCAAGCGCGCGCCGGCACAGCACGAAAGCGGCGATGCCGACGGGAAGGTTGATCCAGAACGCCCAGCGCCAGCTCAGATAGTCGACGAAGACGCCGCCGAGCACCGGTCCGCCGACGCTGGCGCTGGCCCAGACGCCGCTCAGATAGGCCTGATAGCGCCCACGCTCGCGCGGCGCGATGACGTCGGCGATGATCGCCTGGGCCATGCTGATGAGTCCGCCGCCGCCAAGCCCTTGCAGGCCGCGCGCGGCGATAAGCTCGGGCATGGTCTGCGCCAGCCCGCACAGCGCCGAGGCGAGCACGAACAGCGCGATGGCGATCTCCAGCATCAGCCGCCGGCCATAGAGATCGCTGAGCTTGCCGTAGACCGGGGTCGAGGCGGTGGCGGTCAGGAGATAGCCGGCGACGATCCAGGAGAGATGCTCGAACCCGCCGAGCTCGCCGGCGATCGCCGGCAGAGCCGTGGCGATGATGCTCTGGTCGAGCGCCGCCAGCATCATCCCGAGCAGGATGCCGCTCAGGATGCCCAGAATTTCCCGATGGCTGAAGGACCGGGCCTCGACGGCTCCGGGCTCGATCACGATGGCTGCTCCTCGCCGCGCCTGGTTCCTTGCTAACCCAAAGCGGCCGGCGCGTCCAACCGGGCCGGCTCGCTCTCGCCGGCTCCGCCATGACGACGGGAAAGGCGCCCCCCGGCGCCCGAAAACCGCCCGGCACGCCATCTTGTGCAGAGGCGGTCCGGCGGGCTAAGCCAGCGCCATGGAAGCCGCGGACAGCCCCAGCGACAGCAGCAAGCTCCATGTCAGCACCTTGCTCATCGCCTCGGAGCGGGCGCTGACCAACGCGCTCGACGAGCTGGGCTTTGCCGATGACGACGACCGCGTCATCCAGCATGAGGGGCGGCTTGCCTTTCTCACCTGCAGCCATGACCCCGATTGCGACGATCTCTTCGCGCTCATCTCCGAGCTGGCGGCGCGCGGCGAGACCTGGGAATTGCAGTTCCGCGTCGACACCGGCGAGGGCCGCGCCGTCTTTCAGCGCCTGGCGCGCCACCAGCCGGTCGAGGCGGTCGATGCCGAGCTGCCGCCGGAGATGGAGGAGGCGGAGAAGGAGCTGCCGGTCCACGATCTCGACGAGGAGCGCGGCCGCGCCAGCCTGAAGAAGGCGCTGAACCGGGTCGATCCCGCCAGCGTCTTTGCCACCATCCGCTCCGGCCCCGGCGACCGCGCCACCGCCGTCATCTTGCGCCGCAGCCCCCGCCGGGCGCTGGCCATGGCGGCGGCGGTCGACGAGGCAAGCCTGCGCGCGGTGCTGCGCGAGATCCTTCCCAGCGTCATGTTCTCGGTGGCGATGAAGCCGCCGAGCTGACCCCCGCGATCGACGCCAGGCGCACGCGGTCGGCCGGCGCGAAGGAGGAGGATGACGCGCAAGAACAATTTCGACGCGTTGCGCCTCCTCGCCGCGAGCGCGGTGATCTTCTCGCATGCCTTTCTCATCGCCGAAGGGACGGAGCGGCACGAGCCGCTGATGCTGCTCACCGGCGGGCAGAGCAAGCTGGGGCTGGTCGGCGTCTTCATCTTCTTCGCGATCAGCGGCTTTCTCGTCACCGAGAGCTTCGAGACGACGGGAGCGCCGCTGCGCTATCTCGCCAAGCGCGCCCTGCGCATCTTTCCCGGCCTCTTCGCCGCCCTGCTCGTTTCCGCCTTCCTCATCGGTGCGATCGTCACCCGGCTGCCGCTGGCGGACTATCTCAGCGACGACAGGGTCTACAGCTACGTCGTCGGCAACGCCTTGCTGAACCTCAGCACGCACGAGCTTCCCGGCGTGCTCTTCGTCGACAATCCGGTCGGCCTCGAGATCAACGGCTCGCTCTGGACCTTGCGCTACGAGTTCATGATGTATCTGATGGTGATGGCGCTGGGCGTCGCGCGGCTGCTGGACTGGCGCGCGCTGCTGCTGGTGCTGGCGCTGGGGCTTGCCTGGCCGCATTTCCCCGCGCTCGATTTCCTCGACGCCTTCGGCTGGCTGCTGCCCTTCTTCGCCATGGGCATGCTGCTCTACAAGCTGCGCGACCGCGGCGTCTTCGACGGCCGCCTCGCGCTCCTGGCCGCGGCGGGGCTGGTGCTGAGCGTGGCGCTGCGCCAGTTCAACGAGCTTTTCGCGGTCTTCGGCGGCTATCTCGCTCTCTATGGCGCGCTCGACCGCCGCCTGCCGGTCCTGCCGGCGACGCGCTTCGGCGATCTTTCCTATGGCCTCTACATCTATGGCTGGCCGGTCGAGGTGACGGTGATGTATGCGAGCGGCGGCCGGGCAAGCTGGTGGCAGCTCTTCCTGACGGCGCTGCCGCTGGCCGCGGCCGCGGCGTTTCTCTCCTGGCGCTTCGTCGAGGAGCCGGCGCTCCGCCTGAAGCCGCCCCCGGCCAGGCCGCGCCGCGCCGCGGCGGCGGGGGTCAGCGCGACAGCGTCGCCAGCGCCTGCCCTTCCGCGACCTGGTCGCCCTCCTTGACCAGGACGGCGCTGACGGTGCCCGCCGCCGGCGCCAGCACCGGCAGCTCCATCTTCATCGACTCGAGAAGGACGACCTCGTCGCCTTCCGCGACTTGCGTCCCGACCGCCGCCACGATGCGGGCGACGACGCCGACAACCTCCGACCGCACCGGCACGTCCGCCACTCTTTTCCCTTTCAGCGCCCCCCTTGCACCCTATCCGCGGCTCCCGGCGCAAGGCAAGCCTGATGCCGGCGAGGAGAACCGATGACCGCCGGCCAAGGCAGCCTTCCCCGCCCGTCCCCATGACGAAGATCGCAAAGGGGGGTGTGACGTAGATCACAGGGGGGAGGGCCTGAAACTGACTAGAAAGAGGTACGGAAGGCCTTCACACGCTTTCCGTTCCCAACCTGGCCCCGCCGTCCCCGGCGGCGGGGCTCCTTTATTTTGCGGCGCAAAAAGGGGCGCGCTTGGC
The DNA here is from genome assembly GCA_035623985.1 of Allostellaceae bacterium. GTDB lineage: Bacteria > Pseudomonadota > Alphaproteobacteria > ATCC43930 > CGMCC-115725 > DAHUYF01. Next base: position 19,828 of record DASPSJ010000077.1, read on the forward strand.
AGCGCGGCGGCGATAGGCTATGGCGCGGCAATGGCTACCGAGATTCCGTTCCGGCGGGAGATCGCCTTCGACTATGGCATCGCCGAGCCCGTAACGCCGCTCATTCGCCGTGTGGTAGCGCGAAACCCAAGTCCCTTTACCTTCAAGGGAACCGGCACCTATCTCGTCGGCCACGGCCAGGTCGCAATCATCGATCCCGGACCCGACCTCACCCAGCATGTCGATGCCCTGCTGGCGACCCTACGCGGCGAGACCGTCACCCATATCCTTATCACCCATACCCATCTCGACCATTCGCCGGCGGCGGCGGCGATAAAGCGGGCGACCGGGGCCAGGACCTACGGCTTCGGGCGGCACGGCTCGGGCCGCGCCGAGGACCGCAGCGGCGTCGGCGGCGTCACCGAGGAGGGCGGCGACCATGCCTTCGTCCCGGATGTGACGATGCGCGAGGGCGACGCGGTCGAAGGCCCCGGCTGGCGGCTCGGCGCCGTGCACACTCCGGGCCACACGTCCAATCATCTCTGCTTCGCGCTTGCCGAGGAGCGCGCGCTGTTCTCGGGCGATCACGTCATGGGCTGGTCGACGAGCGTCATCGCCCCGCCCGATGGCGATATGGCGGCCTATATGCGCTCGCTCGCCAAGCTGATGACGCGCGACGACGCCGTCTATTGGCCGACCCACGGCCCGCCGATCCCCGATCCCAAGCCTTTCGTCCAGGCCTTCATCGCGCACCGGCAGGAGCGCGCGGCCACCATCCTGCAACGCCTGGCGCAAGGCGACGAGACCATCCCCGCCTTCGTCGATCGGATTTATCTCGGTCTCGATCCGCGCCTCAAGGGCGCGGCGGCGCGCTCCGTGCTGGCCCATCTCGTCGAGCTGGTCGAGCGCGGCAAGGTCGCGACCGACGGCGCCCCGACGCTGGACGCCCGCTATCGCCTGAAGCGCTGATCTCGTCTCCGCCGATCGATTCGGCCGGCGAGCGCCGTCCTCGACTCGCCGGGAGATATTGCCGGCGGAGTCGCTGCGCCCGCTTTTGCGGCGCTGTTTCGGACGCGAAACGGCGCGATTTGGCGGCTTTTCGGGCATTGCAACCCTGCGATGACCGTCCGTCCCTCCATTGACTCGCCGGCGACAAAAAACTGTCACCGAACCGTGATAGCAAGCGTGCGGGCCAACCTTTTCGAGGAGCGCATGCAGCTTCTTGCCCCGGACCGCCGCCTGCGCATGGCGGTGAAGCATGGCTGGACCCGGCTCATCAGCGCGGCGCGGCCGCGCTATCGCCTCGCCCTCCGCCGGCGCGGCCGGCGCCCGATCGTCGCCGCGCCTTTGCCCGAGACGCCGGTCGCCATCGATCCGGTGGCGCTCACCGTGCTGGCGGTGAACCGGCTGGGACCGGCGACCTTGCGCACCGTCGCCAATGGCCGGCCGCTGACGGTGACCGTGCCCGATGCGCGCATTGGCGAGATCTTCCGCGCGGCGCTGGCGGAGATGCAGAAGACGCGGTCGACCGACCGGCTGATCGACATCGTCATCGCCGGCGATCCTGCCCATGCCGGACGCGCTGCCAGCGGTGCTTAACCCGGCACAGCGATGGCGCCGCCCCGCCCCGGCCGGCGACCGCGAGCTCTTCTTCCGCCACTGGCTGCGCAACCCGCTCGGCATCGGCGCGGCGCTGCCGAGCGGCGCGAAGGTGGCGCGCGCCATGGCGCGCGAGCTGAGGCTCGATGACGCCGGCGCGGTGCTCGAGCTCGGCGGCGGCACCGGCGGCCTCACGCGCGGCCTCATCGCCGCCGGTTGTCCGGTGAGCCGGCTCGTCGTCATCGAGCGCGAGCCGGGCCTCGCGCGTTTTCTCGAGCGCCGCTTTCCCGGCCTCAGCGTCGTCTGCGGCGATGCCTGCGATGCCGAGGCGCTGCTTGCCGGTGCCGGCATCGACCGGCTGGCCACGGTGGTGTCGAGCCTGCCGATCAAATGGTTTCCGCGCGCGGCGCAACGCGCCGTGCTCGACGCCTGCTTCGCGCGCCTCGGTCCCGACGGCGCCTTCGTGCAGCTCACCAACGCGCTGGCCTCGCCGATCCCCGCCGCCGAGCTTGGACTCGCCGGCGAGGAGGTGATGCGCATCTGGGCGCATTTCCTGCCGGTGCAGATCTGGCGCTATCGCCGGCCGGACCGTGGAGCGGCGGCCGAGCGATGCTGACGCTGCCGCAGCATTTCCGCACCATCTGGATCTCCGACGTCCATCTCGGCACGCGCGGCTGCAAGGCGGAGTTCCTGCTCGATTTCCTGCGCCACACCGAGTCCGAATACCTCTATCTCGTCGGCGACATCGTCGACGGCTGGCGCCTCAGGCGCTCCTGGTATTGGGCGCAAGCCCACAATGACGTCATCCAGAAGGTGCTGCGCAAGGCGCGCAAGGGCACCAAGGTCGTATACATCCCGGGCAATCACGACGAATGGCTGCGCGACTACACCGAGCTGCAGCTCGGCGGCGTCTGGCTGCGCGACGAGGTCGTGCACGTCACCGCCGACGGACGCAAGCTGCTGGTGCTGCACGGCGACGCCTTCGACGGCGTGGTGCGCTACGCGCGCTGGCTGGCGCTGCTGGGCGACTGGGCCTATACCGCGGTGCTGCAGCTCAACCATTATTTCAATCTCATCCGCCGGCGCTTCGGCTATCCCTATTGGTCGCTCTCCGCCTATCTCAAGGGCCGGGTCAAGAACGCCGTCGAGTTCGTCAGCAACTTCGCCGACGCGATCGTCGACGAGGCGAGGAAGCGCGGCGTCGACGGCATCGTCTGCGGCCATATCCATCAGGCGGACATGCGCAGCGTCGCCGGCGTCCTCTATTGCAACGACGGCGATTGGGTCGAGAGCTGCACCGCGCTGGTCGAGCACGTCGACGGCAGGCTGGAGATTCTGCGCTGGGCCGAGCTGCGGGCGCTCGATCCGCTCGCCCGGCGCGCTCCGAAGCAGCGCGAGCTGGTGACGGTGGGCGCCGACCAATCGTGAGGATCGCGCTCGTCAGCGACGCCTGGGCCCCGCAAATCAACGGCGTCGTCCGCACGCTCACCATGCTGATCCGCGAGCTGGGCGCGCGCGGCCATGAGGTGACGCGCATCACGCCCGAGCTTTTCCGCACCTTGCCGTGCCCGACCTATCCCGAGATTCGCCTGGCGCTGCGTCCGGGCCGCCGCGTCGCCGAGCTGATGGCGGCGGCGCGGCCCGACGCCATCCACATCACCACCGAGGGGCCGCTCGGCATCGCCGCGCGGCGCTATTGCCTGGCGCATGGCTACGGCTTCACCACGGCCTTTCACACGCGCTTTCCCGAATACGTGGCGGCGCGCTTCTCGGTGCCGGCCTCCTGGAGCTATGCGCTGATGCGGCGCTTCCACGCGCCGTCGAAGGGCGTGATGGTGGCGACCGACACCGTGCGCAACGAGCTGGCGGCGCGCGGCTTCTGCAATTTGCGGCGCTGGAGCCGCGGCGTCGACGCCGAAGCCTATGATCCCGCGCTGCGCGAGGAGCTTCCCGGCATCAAGCGGCCGATCTTTCTCGGCGTCGGCCGGGTCGCGGTGGAGAAGAATTTCGCCGCCTTCCTCGCCCTCGACCTGCCGGGCTCGAAGGTGGTCATCGGCGACGGGCCGATGATCGACGAGCTGAAGCGCCGGCATCCCGAGGCGCATTTCTTCGGCAAGCGCGAGGGGCGCGAGCTGGCGCGCCTTTATGCCTCGGCGGACGTCTTCGTCTTCCCGAGCCGCACCGACACCTTCGGCCTGGTATTGCTGGAAGCGCTCGCCTCGGGCCTGCCCGTGGCGGCCTATCCCGTGCCGGGACCGCTCGACGTCATCGCCAGCAGCGGCGCCGGCGTGCTCGACGAGGATCTCGGCCGCGCGGCGCTGGCCGCCCTCGACATTCCGCGCGAGCGCTGCCGCGCGCATGCGCTGCGCTACACCTGGACCGCGTCCGCCGACCAGTTCGTCGAAAATCTCTGGCTGCTCGACGCCCCGCTCAAGGCGGCGTAGCCGGCCTGCGACAGAGCGTGTGAAAAAAGCCGGGATAGAGAACAGTGCGTCCTTCGACAAGCTCAGGACGAGGAAACTTTCTTTGTGCCATAAAGAATTTATCCTTATCCTGAGCTTGTCGAAGGACGCACTTCAGGTTTGCAGCGGCCTGTTCGACTGCAATACCTTCACGCGCTGAAACCAAGCACCCAGAGCAAGCGACGTGCCCTGTCTTTAGAGCTTGCGCCAGCCCGGCGTGCCGGGCTCGGCGTTGTGGAAGGTGATCGGTCCCATGCCGCAGATGGCGATGACCGCCGGCTCCTTGCCGTCCTTTTTGACGCCGTCGTAATGCGGCGTGCGGGCGACGCGCCGCACGAAGGTCCCCGCCGGCGCCGGAACCGTGCCGTCGGGATCGAATTTGTCGCCGCTCGTCACCCACCAGGTGCCGGAGATGACGACGCAATAGCGATCCTCTTCGTACCAATGCGGCGCGCTCATATAGCCCGGATGCCATTTGACGAGGTAGTAATAAAGGCCGGGCTCCGAGGGCTTGCTCCAGAGCGTCGCGCTTTCCACGCTGTTCTCGGGAAAATCCGGCGGCTTCGCCCAGGCAAGCTCGCTCGGCGCCTTGACGATGGTCATGGCGGGATCGGGCGCCGCGGCGGCTCGGCCGGCGGCGAGCAGGGTCGGCAAGGCGGCGAGCAGCGGCGCGACGAGCAGCTCGCGCCGCGGGACGATCGGCATCTCCATGGAGCACCTCTTTCCTGACGCGGTGCGTCTCCTACCCCGTCGCACCGGCGCCGGCAATCGCCGTCCGCGTCACTCGCTTTCCGGCCTTGCCTGCCGGAGCCGCTTGGTGCGCCCCCGCGCTACCTTGGAAGCCAGACGCCGCTCGCGCGAGGCGCCGGTCGGCCGCGTCGGCCGCCGCCGCTTCGGCACGACGGCGGCGCGGCGGATGAGGTCGAGGAGGCGCGCCAGCGCGTCCTCGCGGTTGCGCTCGCGCGTGCGAAAGCGCTCCGCGGTGATGACCAGCACGCCTTCCTTGGTCATCCGCCGCCCGGCGAGGCTCGCCAGCCGCTGGCGGACGCTATCGTCAAGCGCCGGCGAGCGCGCGGCGTCGAAGCGAAGCTGCACGGCAGTTGCGACCTTGTTGACGTTCTGGCCGCCCGGCCCGCCGGCGCGGATGTAGCGCTCCTCGATCTCGCGCTCGTCGAGGGCAATGTGCGGCGTCACCGGGATCATGGCGGAATGATAGCAGAGAGAGCGGCGCGGCGGGGGCTGAGCTCATGGCGGTTGAAAAGCTGTAAGCCCGCGACATTCCTCCGTCATGCGCGGGCTTGTCCCGCGCATCCACGTCTCGCAGCGCGCTCGTTGCGCGACATGGATGCCCGGGACAAGCCCGGGCATGACGGAAAGGAAAAGGAAGCGCGCAAATCGCCTGTCGCAACCGATTGCTTTCCGCCGTCGTCCTGCGCACCCTCTCTTGCACAGAAAGCAAGGGAGGCAGGAATGGGTCGGCTTCAAGGCAAGCGCGCGATCGTCACCGGCGCGGGCAGTGGCATCGGCCGCGCCAGCGCCAAGCTCTTTGCCGCCGAGGGCGCGGCGGTGCTGGTCGTCGACAAGATGCCGGCGGCGGTCGAGGCGACTGCGGCCGAGATCACGGCGGCGGGCGGCAGAGCCATCCCGGTCGCCGCCGATGCCGGCGCCGAGGCGGATGTCCAGGGCTTCATCGAGAAGGCGGCCGAGGAGCTGGGCGGCCTCGACGTGATCTTCGCCAATGCCGGCATCAGCGGCGGGCTGGTGCCGCTCTTCGAGCAGACGGTCGAGCTTTGGCGCGAGATCCTGCGGGTCAATCTGATCGGCCCGTTCCTCGCCATCCGCCATGGCGGACCGCTGATGGTCAAGCAGGGCAAGGGCTCGATCATCTGCACCGCCTCGGTGGCGGGGCTGCGCGCCAATGCCGGCGGCCACCCCTATAGCGCCAGCAAGGCGGGGGTCATCAGCCTCGTCCAGACCGCGGCCAACGCGCTCACCGGCACCGGCGTCCGGGTCAACGCCATCTGCCCCGGCCTGATCGAGACCGGCATGACCCGGCCGATCTTCGAGCGCGCGCGCGAGCACGGCACGGCGGACAAGATCGGCCAGCTCAACCCCCTCCAGCGGGCGGGCGAGCCCCGGGAGATCGCCGCCACGGCGCTCTTCCTGGCGAGCGACGAGGCCTCCTATGTCAACGGCCAAGCCATTGCCGTGGATGGCGGATTGTCCAGCACCCACCCCTTCGCCCGGACGCGGCGTTAACCTCCGAAACGGCGCCGGAATGGCACAACCCAACCCAGGCGCGCTCTTGACTCGGCCGGAGCCTGCCGCGATGCTCGTTGCAAGAGGCGCAAGACCGGTGGCCCCGCCAGCCGGATGACAGCCTTCGGGGGAAGAGGATCGCCACGGCCAAGGCAGGACGGGTTGCCCCCCGTCGGGCGCCAAGCGGTGGCTGTCGCGTGTTCCACGCCACACGTTCCGCGCGAGCGGCCAAGGGGGTGAAGGGTGGGTTCGGTGGTGGGTTCGCGAATGCCGGCGAGGCAGGGCCTCTACGATCCGCGCAACGAGCATGATGCGTGCGGCGTCGGCTTCATTGCCCACATCAAGAACCGCAAGAGCCACGCCATCGTCGCCGACGGCATCCGCATCCTGCTGAACCTCGCCCATCGCGGCGCAGTGGCCGCCGACCCGCTCGCCGGCGACGGCGCGGGCCTCCTCCTTCAGCTTCCCGACAAGCTGCTGCGCGCCGAGGCGAAGCGCCTGGGCTTCACGCTGCCGAAGCCCGGCCAATACGGCATCGGCATGATGTTCCTGCCGCAGAACGCCGCCACCCGCCAGGCTTGCCAGGAGACCCTGGAGTATTACGTCCAGGCGGAGGGCCAGCGCGTGCTCGGCTGGCGCGACGTGCCGGTGGACAGCTCCGTCCTCGGCGACAGCATCAAGCCGATCGAGCCCGTCATCCGCCAGATCTTCATCGGCCGCGGCGCCAATTGCGAGGATGTCGACGCCTTCGAGCGCAAGCTCTTCGTCATCCGCAAGCAGACCCATCTCAGCATCCGCGCGCGCCGCCTGCCGGAGCAGAGCGCCTTCTACATCGCGAGCCTCTCGGCGCGCACCATCATCTACAAGGGGATGGTGATCCCGGAGCGGCTCTCGCTTTATTACCGCGACGTCGGCGACAAGCGCCTCGAATCCGCCTTCGCCCTGGTGCACGCACGCTTCTCCACCAACACCTTCCCCTCCTGGGAGCTGGCGCACCCCTTCCGCTATCTCGCGCATAACGGCGAGATCAACACGCTGCGCGGCAACATCAACTGGATGATGGCGCGGCGCCATTCCATGACCTCCAGGCTCCTGGGCGGCGATCTCGAGAAGCTCTGGCCGCTCATCGGCGACGGCAATTCGGATTCGGCGACGCTCGACAATTGCCTGGAGCTGCTCATCGCCGGCGGATACTCGCTGTCGCATGCGCTGATGCTGATGATCCCCGAGGCCTGGGCCGGCAACGACCTGATGGATCCACAGCGCCGCGCCTTCTACGAGTACCACGCGGCGGTGATGGAGCCCTGGGACGGGCCGGCGGCGCTCGCCTTCACCGACGGCCGCCAGATCGGCGCGACGCTCGATCGCAACGGCCTCCGCCCGGCGCGCTTCATGGTGACCGCCGACGATCTCGTCATCATGGCGTCCGAAGCCGGCGTGCTCGACATCCCCGAGGAGCGCATCCTCCGCAAATGGCGGCTCGAGCCCGGCAAGATGCTGCTGGTCGATCTCGAGCGCGGCCGCATCATCGACGACGCCGAGCTCAAGGCGGAGATGGCGTCGGCCAAGCCCTATCAGCAATGGCTCGACGAGACGCAGATCAAGCTCGATACGCTCCCCGACGAGATCGCGCCCATGGCGCCGCCCGCCGCCGTGCTGCTCGACCGCCAGCAGGCCTTCGGCTACACCCAGGAGGACATCAAGTTCTTCCTGCGGCCGATGGCGCTCGCGGGCGACGACACCGTGGGCTCGATGGGGCGCGACACGCCGCTCGCCGTGCTGTCGCGCCGGCCGAAGCTGCTCTTCGACTATTTCCAGCAGCGCTTCGCCCAGGTCACCAACCCGCCGATCGACAGCATCCGCGAGGAGCTGGTGATGTCGCTGGTCTCGCTGGTGGGGCCGCGGCCGAACCTGCTCGACCTCGAGACCGGCGGCAAGCACATCCGGCTGGAACTGAAGCAGCCGATCCTCACCAACGTCGACCTCGAGAAGATCCGCCGCATCGAGGACAACACCGGCGGCAAGTTTAGGACCTACACGCTCTCGATCTGCTATCCCGCCGAGGAAGGCGCGCCCGGCATGGCGCGCGCGGTGGAGCAGATCTGCAAGCGCGCCGAGGACGTCGTCCGCGCCGGCCACAACCTTCTCGTGCTCTCCGACCGCGCGCTCGACGCCGAGCACGTCGCCGTGCCGTCGCTGCTCGCGGTGGCCGCCGTCCACCATCATCTCATCCGCGGCGGGCTCCGGACCGAGGTCGGGCTCGTCGTCGAGACCGGCGAGGCGCGCCAGCTCCACGATTTCTGCCTGCTCGCCGGCTACGGCGCCGAGGCGATCAACCCCTACCTCGCCTTCGACACCGTCTCGGCCCTGCGCCGCGATCTCGGCGGGCTCGGCGAGGCCGAGGCGCACAAGCGCTACATCAAGGCGGTCGCCAAGGGCATCATGAAGGTGATGTCCAAGATGGGCATCTGCACCTTCCAATCCTATTGCGGCGCGCAGATCTTCGACGCGGTGGGCCTGTCGAGCGATCTCCTCGACCGCTACTTCACCGGCACCGTCTCGCCGGTCGAGGGCGCCCGGCTCGACGAGATCGCCGAGGAGACCGTGCGGCGCCACCGCCTCGCCTATGGCGACGCGCCCAATTACCGCAACGCGCTCGATCCCGGCGGCGAGATTCTCTCGCGCGTCAGCGGCGAGACGCATATCTGGACCGCGGAGACGGTGTCGCTGCTCCAGCACGCGGTGCGCGGCGGCGACTACGGCCGGTTCAAGGAATACACGCGCAAGGTGGGCGAGCAGGACGCCGGCGTCATAGCGCTGCGCGCGCTGCTCGATTTCAAGCCCGCGGCGGACCCCGTGCCCCTCGAGGAGGTCGAGCCGGCGGCGGAGATCGTCAAGCGCTTCTCGGGCGGCGCCATGTCCTTCGGCTCGATCTCGTGGGAGGCGCACACCACACTCGCCATCGCACTGAACCGGCTGCACGGCCGCTCCAACACCGGCGAGGGCGGCGAGGATCCCGCACGCTACAAGCTGCTGCCCAACGGCGATTCCATGCGCTCGGCGATCAAGCAGGTCGCCTCGGGCCGCTTCGGCGTCAACGTCGAATATCTCGTCAACGCCAGCGACTTGCAGATCAAGATGGCGCAGGGCGCGAAGCCCGGCGAGGGCGGCCAGCTTCCCGGCCACAAGGTCGACGACTGGATCGCCCGGGTGCGGCGCTCCACCCCCGGCGTCGGCCTCATCTCGCCGCCGCCGCATCACGACATCTACTCGATCGAGGATCTGGCGCAGCTCATCCACGACCTAAAGAACGCCAACCGCGAGGCGCGGATCAGCGTCAAGCTCGTCTCCGAGATCGGCGTCGGCACGATCGCGGCCGGCGTCGCCAAGGCCTACGCCGACCACGTCACCATCGCCGGCCACGAAGGCGGCACCGGCGCGAGCCCGCTGACCTCGATCCATCACGCCGGCGAGCCCTGGGAGATCGGGCTCGCCGAGACGCATCAGACGCTGGTGCTGAACGGGCTGCGCGGGCGCATCGCCGTGCAGGTCGACGGCGGCTTGCGCTCGGGCCGCGACGTGGTCGTCGGCGCGCTCCTGGGCGCCGACGAGTTCGGCTTCGCCACCGCGGCGCTGATCTCGGCGGGCTGCGTCATGATGCGCAAATGCCATCTCAACACCTGCCCGGTCGGCGTCGCGACGCAGAATCCGGAGCTGCGCCACCGCTTCGTCGGCAAGCCCGAGGACGTCGTCAACTTCTTCATGTTCGTCGCCGAGGAAGTGCGCGAATACATGGCGACGCTGGGAGTCCGCACCTTCAACGAGATGATCGGCCGCACCGACCTTCTGGAGCTGCGGCGCGGGCTCGACCATCCCAAGGCGCGGCTCCTCGACATGAGGCGCGTGCTGCATCAGCCGAGGCTCGCGCCGGGCACGGCGACCTATCAATGCGAGCCGCAGCGCCACCGGCTCGAAGGCGCGCTCGACCACAAGCTCATCCTCAAGGCGAAGCCCGCGCTCGAGAAACGCCGGCCCGTCACCATCGAGATGCCGATCCGCAACGTCCATCGCGTCGTCGGCGCCATGCTCTCGGGCGAGGTGGCGAAGCGCTACGGCGACGAGGGCCTGCCCGACGGCTCGATCCATGTGCGCTTGAAGGGCACCGCCGGCCAGAGCTTCGGCGCCTTCCTCGCCCGCGGCGTCACCCTCGAGCTCGAGGGCGCCACCAACGACTATTGCGGCAAGGGGCTGTCGGGCGGGCGCATCATCGCCTATCCGCCGCATGCGAGCCGGCTCGACCGCCACAAATCCATCATCGTCGGCAACACCGTGCTCTACGGCGCCGTCAACGGCGAATGCTTCTTCAGCGGCGTCGCCGGCGAGCGCTTCGCCGTGCGCAACTCCGGCGCCGTCGCCGTGGTCGAGGGCGTCGGCGCGCATGGCTGCGAGTACATGACCGGCGGCACCGTCGTCGTCCTCGGCGAGACCGGCAACAACTTCGCCGCCGGCATGAGCGGCGGCATCGCCTACGTGCTCGACGAGTCCGGCGATTTCGAGCGCCGCTGCAACCTCGCCATGGTCGAGCTGGAGCCCATCGCCGACGAGGACGACGCGCTCGAGGCGCTGGAGCACCGCGGCGGCGACCTCGACACCCACGGCCTCGTCGACATCGCGCACAGCCTGACCCAGGCGGATGCCCAGATCGTGCGCCGCCTCGTCGCCTGCCATGTGCGCCACACCGACAGCCCGCGCGGCAAGGCGATCCTCGCCGACTGGAACCGCTATCGCCTGAAATTCGTCAAGGTCATGCCCGTCGAGTACCGCCGCGCGTTGCAGCAGCTCCAGGCGAAGACGCGCGCCACCGAACGCAGCGAGGTGAGTGTGGCGGTCGGGGATTGAGATGGGCAAGCCGACCGGGTTCCTGGAGTACCAGCGGCGCGAGCGCGGCTACGCCCCGGTGGGCGAGCGGGTGCAGCACTGGCGCGAATTCATCCGGCCGCTGGCGGAGGACGAGCTGCGCCGGCAGGGCGGGCGCTGCATGGATTGCGGCACGCCCTTCTGCCATCACGCCTGCCCCGTCAACAACGTCATCCCCGACTGGAACGACCTCGTCTTCGAGAACGACATGCGCGCCGCGCTCGCGGTGCTGCATCAGACCAACAATTTTCCCGACGTCACCGGACGGATCTGCCCGGCGCCCTGCGAGGCCGCCTGCACCCTCAACCTGATCGAGCAACCCGTCACCATCAAGACCATCGAGCATTCGATTTCCGAGCGCGGCTGGAGCGAGGGCTGGATCGAGCCGCAGATCTCCGCCCATCGCAGCGGCAAGCGCGTCGCCGTCATCGGCTCCGGCCCCGCCGGCCTCGCCTGCGCGCAGCAATTGGCGCGGGTCGGCCACGGCGTCGCCGTCTTCGAGAAGGCGCCGCGCATCGGCGGATTGCTGCGCTACGGCATTCCCGACTTCAAGCTCGAGAAGCACGTCGTCGACCGCCGCATCGCGCAAATGCGCGCCGAAGGCGTCGAGTTCCACCCCAACTGCCACGTCGGCGTCAACGTCCCGGTCGAGAAGCTGATGCAGGGCTACGACGCGGTGGTGCTCGCCATCGGCGCCGAGCATCCGCGCGACCTGCCGGTGCCGGGCCGTGAGCTTCGCGGCATCCACTTCGCCATGGAGTTCCTGACGCAGCAGAATCGCCGCGTCGCCGGCGAGAAGGTGCCGGAGGCCGAGGGCATCCTGGCGATGGGGCGCGACGTGCTGGTGATCGGCGGCGGCGACACCGGCTCGGACTGCATCGGCACCTCCAACCGCCACCACGCGCGCTTGGTGAGCCAGCTCGAGATCCTGCCGCTGCCGCCCGAGCACGAGGAGAAGCTGGTCACCTGGCCCGACTGGCCGCTGAAGCTCCGCACCTCGAGCTCGCACGAGGAGGGCTGCCACCGCGATTTCGCGGTGACGACCAAGGGCTTCACCGGCAAGGACGGCCGCGTCACCGGGCTCGAGGCGGCGCGCGTCGACTGGGTCGCCGAGAACGGCGGCATGCAGATGCGCGAGCTGCCCGGCAGCGCGTTCCACATCAAGGCCGATCTGGTGCTGCTCGCCATGGGCTTCGTCCATCCCGTCCATCGCGGCGCGGTGCAGGGCATCGGCGTCGAGCTCGACCCCCGCGGCAACGTCAAGGCGACCGACCGCGACTACGCCACCTCGGTGCCGAAGGTCTTCGTCGCCGGCGACGCGCGGCGCGGCCAGTCGCTGGTCGTCTGGGCCATCCGCGAAGGCCGCCAATGCGCCCGCGCCGTCGACGAGTTCCTGACGGGCAGCTCCGAGCTGCCGCGATAGCTGCACTCAATCGCGAATAAAGATCAGCCCCTCCCCCCTTGAGGGGGAGGTCAGGGAGGGGGGTAAGATGCGGGCTCGCTGTTGCCCGCCAACGCGCCTCTAAGGGAGTCCCCATGCCCAAGCACCCGATCGAGCCCAAGCTCATCCGTCCCGAGGACATCGACCCCCGGCACAATTGGCAGCGGCCGATCCTGGCGCTCGGCCCCAGCGCCGTCGATTTCGAGGAGCGCGTCGATTTCCGCCGCCTCCACCGCTACCGCCTCGCGCGCACGCGCCAGGCGCTCGCGGCCTCCGGCCTCGGCGCGCTGCTGGTCTTCGACCAGTACAACATCCGCTACATCTCCAGCACCGTCATCGGCAACTGGGCGCGCGACAAGCTCACGCGCTACGCCTTGCTGCCCGGCGGCAGCGAGCCGCATGTCTGGGATTTCGGCTCGGCGGCGAAGCACCATCGGCTCTACGCGCCCTGGCTGCCCCAGCACAATTGCCATGCCGGCATGCTGGGCCTGCGCGGCGCGGTCCACCCCAAGATCGGGCTGATGCGCAAGGCGGCGCTGGAGATCAAGTCGATTCTCGACGAGAACGGCGTCGGCGACATGCCGGTGGGCGTCGACCTCGTCGAGCCGCCGATGCTGTTCGAGCTGCAGGCCGCCGGCATCGAGGTGCGCGACGGCCAGCAGGTCATGCTGGATGCGCGCGAGATCAAGAGCGCCGACGAGATCGCGCTCCTCAACATGTCGGCGGCGCTGGTCGACGGCACCTATCAGACCATCGCCGAGCATCTGAAGCCCGGCATCCGCGAGAACGAGATCGTGGCGCTCGCCAACCAGCGGCTCTACGAGCTGGGCTCCGACGACGTCGAGGCGATCAACGCCATCTCGGGCGAGCGCTGCAGCCCGCATCCGCACAATTTCACCGACCGGCTGATCCGGCCGGGCGATCAGGCGTTTTTCGACATCATCCAGTCCTATATGGGCTATCGCACCTGCTATTACCGCACCTTCAACGTCGGCCGCGCCACCGCGGCGCAGAAGGACGCCTATAAGCGCGCGCGCGAATGGATCGACGCCTCGATCGCCGCGGTGAAGCCCGGCGTCACCACCGACAAGATTGCCGCCTGCTGGCCCAAGGCGGAGGCGATCGGCTTTGCCAGCGAGATGGAAGCCTTCGGCCTGCTCTTCGGCCACGGCCTCGGGCTCGGCCTGCACGAGCGGCCGATCATCAGCCGGCTCAATTCCTTCGACGATCCCATCGAGATCAAGGAGGGCATGGTCTTCGCGCTCGAGACCTATTGCCCCGCCGGCGACGGCTATTCCGCGGCGCGCATCGAGGAGGAGGTCGTGGTGACGCCGAAAGGCGCCAAGGTGATCACGCTTTATCCCGCCGAGGATCTGCCGATCGCCAATCCCTATTGAGGGCCGCGATGGCGAGAGGGCGATGAAGGAAATCCGGCTCAACGCCTTCGCGATGAACACGGCGGTCCATCAATCGCCGGGATTGTGGACGCATTCGCGCGACCGCAGCGAGGCCTATCGCGACCTCGATTATTGGACGAGCCTCGCGCGGCTGCTCGAGCGCGGCAAGTTCGACGGCATCTTTCTCGCCGACGTCCTCGGCGTCTACGACGTCTACGGCGGATCGGCCGAGGCGGCGATAAGGCACGGCGTGCAGGTGCCGGTGAACGATCCCCTGCTGCTGGTGCCGGCGATGGCGCAGGTCAGCGAGCATCTGGGCTTCGGCGTCACCTGCACGCTCTCCTACGAGCCGCCCTATTCCTTCGCCCGCCGCATGTCGACGCTCGATCATCTCACCAAGGGGCGCATCGGCTGGAACATCGTGACGGGCTATCTCGACAGCGCCGCCAAGGGCATGGGGCTCGCGACGCAACGCGATCATGACCAGCGCTATGCGCTGGCCGAGGAATATATGGAGGTCGTCTACAAGCTCTGGGAAGGAAGCTGGGAGGACGGCGCCGTCCGCCGCGACCGGGAGGCGCGGATCTTCGCCGACCCCGCCAAGGTGCACAAGATCCGCCACGAGGGCGCTCACTACCGGGTCGAGGCCATCCATCTCTCGGAGCCCTCGCCGCAGCGCACGCCCGTGCTCTATCAGGCCGGCGCCTCGGGCCGCGGCCGGGATTTCGCCGCCGCGCACGCCGAATGCGTGTTCATCAGCGTGCCGAGCCGGGAAGGCGCGGCCTCCTATGTCGCCGATCTCCGCCGCCGCGCCGCCGCGCTCGGCCGCGACTCCGGCATCGCCGTCTTCGCGCTCGCCACCGTGATCACCGGCCGCGATGCGGCGGAGGCAAAAGCAAAGCACGCGGAGTATCGCCGCCATGTCGATCACGAGGCGGCACTGACCTTGTTCTCGGGCTGGACCGGCGTCGATTTCTCGACCTACGCGCTCGACGAGACGCTGCGTTATATCGAGACCGAGGCGATGCGCTCGGCGCTCGCCTCCTTCACCGCGGACGAGCGCAGCCGGAGCTGGACGGTGAAGGAGCTGGCCGAGCACGTCGCCATCGGCGGCCGCGGCCCGGTGCTGGTGGGCGCGCCCGGCGAGGTCGCTGACGCGCTGATCGATTGGGTGGAAACCACCGGCATCGACGGTTTCAACCTCGCCTATGCCGTCATGCCCGAAACCTTCAGTGATTTCGTCGATCTCGTCGTGCCGGAGCTGCAACGCCGCGGCGTCTACAAGCGGGACTACCGGCCCGGCACGCTGCGCGAAAAGCTTTTCGGCGGCGAGCCGCGCCTGCCAAAGACGCATCCCGCCGCCGCCTACCGTCCCAATCTGCCCCTCTCCGCCCCGGGGGGCGGAGAGGTTGGGTGAGGTGGGGGCTGTGCCTTTCACAAAAGGACGGCGTTGCCGTCGAGGCGCGTAATTTCTGATCTTGTCTCGAGGATCCCGTCAGCCCCAGCAACCCGGCCGACCGCTTCGCGGTCGGCCCCGGAGGGTTCGATCGCGAAGCGATCGAACGGGTTGCTCACCCAACCTCTCCGCCCCATTGGGGCGGAGAGGGGCAGATCAGAGCTTGCGGCCGCACGGGACCGCCCTATTCCGCGAAGAAGCGGTTGCGCGGGCGGCGCAGGCCGAGATTCTCGCGCAAGGTCGCGCCTTCATACGCGCGGCGGAAGATGCCGCGACGCTGCAGCTCCGGCACGACGCGCTCGACGAAATCGTCGAGGCCGCCGGGGAGGTAGGGGAACATGACGTTGAAGCCGTCCGAGCCTTCGCCGGCGAGCCATTCCTCCATGCCGTCGGCGATGGTGGCGGGCGTGCCGACGAAGGCGAGGCCGGAATAGCTGCCGACCCGTTGCGCCAATTGCCGCACGGTCAGATTCTCGCGCCGGGCGAGATCGATGACGCGCTGGCGCGCGCTCCTGCTGGCGTTGCTCTCGGGGATCTCGGGCAAGGGGCCGTCGGGGTCGAAGCCCGAGGCGTCGTGGCCGAGCGCGCCCGAGAGCGAGGCGATGCCGCTGTCGTAATGCACGAGGCTGTCGAGATGCGCCCGCTTGCGGCTAGCCTCCTCATCGGTGTCGCCGACCACGACGAACGCGGCCGGTAGGATCTTGAGGTCATCGGGATCGCGCCCGAGCTTGCGCATGCGTCCCTTCACGTCGGCATAGAACTGCTGCCCCGCGGCGAGCGTCGGCGACGCGCCGAACACCACCTCCGCCGTCTCGGCGGCGAGCTGGCGGCCGGCTTCGGAGGCGCCCGCCTGCACGATCACCGGCCAGCCCTGGATCGGCCGCGCGATGTTGAGCGGGCCGCGCACCGAGAGATGCGGCCCCTTGTGGTTCAGCACGTGGAGCTTCGCGGGATCGAAATAGAGCCCGGCCTCGACGTCGCGGACGAAGGCATCGTCGGCCCAACTGTCCCAGAGGCCCGTCACCACGTCGTAGAACTCGCGCGCGCGGTCGTAGCGCTCGTCATGCTCGACATGCTCTTCGAGGCCGAAATTGAGCGCGGCGTCGGGATTGGAAGTGGTGACGATGTTCCAGCCGGCGCGCCCGCCGCTCAGATGGTCGAGCGAGGCGAAGCGGCGGGCGATGTGATAGGGCTGGTCGAAGGTGGTGGACGCGGTGGCGACGAGGCCGATGCGCTCGGTGGCGCCCGCCAGCGCTGAGAGCAGCGTGAAGGGCTCGAAGGAGGTGACCGTGTGGCTGCGCTTCAGCGCCGCCATCGGCATGTTGAGCACCGCCAGATGGTCGGCCATGAAGAAGGCGTCGAACTTGCCGCGCTCCAGCGTCTGGGCGAAGCGCCTGAGATGCGGGAAATTGAAGTTCGCGTCGGGATAGGCGCCGGGATAGCGCCACGCTCCGGTGTGAATGCTCACGGGGCGCATGAAGGCGCCGAGTCTGAGCTGCTTGCCTGCGGTCATGGCCATAGCCTCTCCAGATCGTATCTCGACCGACGATCGTCAAGAATGTGGCGCGGCGAGGCCGCCGGCAAGTGCGTGCGGTCACATCAGGAAAGCTGGAGCGCTTCGACGGCGGGATGGAAAGCGGCAACCGAAAATCTCGCCGAGTCCGCAAGCCGTGCGATCGCGGCATGAAGCTCACGCAGGCGGCGAAACTTCCGCGCTTCGATCGAGAAGAACAAGGCATGGGAGGCATAAAAGCGAAAGCCGCCGCGCTCGCGCACGGCGATGCCGGCGGTGACGTGGCGATGTTCGATGACGAAGGCGTTGGCCATGAGAACACTCCTGCTATGCGCAGCCCGCAAGGGCTGCGGTCGATCGTCTCAGCACGTATCGGGGCGCCGCTCGCAGCGGCGGTTACAACGCGCGACGACACCGCCCGGAACAGGCGGCAAGGATCATTCGGCCAAGGGAAAGTGACTGTGAGCGCATAGAGCTCTCCATGCCGTTGCGACACGGGCCCACGGATCGCTCCGTGGCGCTTTAGCGGTTGGTGACGCGGCGCAAGCTGCCCTCAAATTCCCGCGGCTTCCGATGAGTGGGAAGCGGAAGCGATTTTAAGCATGGATCGAGCGCCGTCAATCGCAGTTTTTCTATTCGTAGCGGCGGCTTTCGGAAAAAATATCTTTTCCCTCGTCCGTGCATGATCACCACGGGCATTGGCGCTGCATAACGTAGTTTCGCTTTCCGGTGCGACAAATTTATCTTGATTGACCGGAGCTTCGGCCGGTGCAGAATTACCGCCGCAGCGCCGATTTGAGCGACAGCTTGCGGGCGCTTTAGAAGTGCAGCTAAAGCGGGGCCTTCCGGCCGGCGATGTCAGCGGATCGTTCCGCGGTGCCGGGCAACGGCTCCGAGGAGAAGGAGCGATGACCGCCACATCGAGGCCCGATTTCCCGACGATCGCCGACAGCCGCCGCCGTTTCTGTTTCGCCTCTTCTCAGGCGGCGCCGGCGTGTCGATCCGGCTCCTGTCGCTGATCTGACCGCGCCGGGACCGCCTGGCGCCCACCCTCTGCGCAACCCAGAGCCGTCCTGGAAACGGAACGCGGACGTTCCGTACCGAGTGCCGGCCATCCCGAAGCATTTCCGAGGAAAGTCGACCATGCCGGAAATCGTCTGGATCGAGAGGATAGCGGTGGCGCGGCGTCCGCCCTGGAGCCGCGCATGAGCCGCGCCCTGGGCCGCATGGAGCTGCCCTCGCTCGCCCATGAGCGGCGGAAGAACGTGCGCCGGCATCTCGCCCGCGGCCTGGCGGACCAGTTCGCCGCGTGCGCCGCAGAGCATGACCGCAACGGCTCCTTTCCGTTCGAGAATTTCACCCGGCTTCACGAAGCCGGGCTGCTCGCTCTCACCGTATCCAAGGAGCATGGTGGCAGCGGCGCCGGCCTCGGCGAAGCCGCGGCCATCGTGCGCATCATCGCCGCCGCGGAAGCTTCGACCGCCCTCGTGCTGGCGATGCAGTATCTCCAGCACGCCGCCGCCGCGCGCACGCGCCGCTGGCCGGCCGCTCTGCGGGAATGCGTGGCGCGCGATGCCGTCGCGCGCGGCACGCTGATCAACGCCGTGCGCGTCGAGCCCGAGCTGGGCACGCCGGCACGCGGCGGGCTGCCCAAGACGATCGCCCGGCGCGTCGCGGGCGGCTGGCGGATCAGCGGCCACAAGATTTATTGCACGGGCGCGCCGGCGCTGGGCTGGTTCAGTGTGTGGGCGCGCACCGAAGACGAGGCGCCGCAAATCGGCTTCTGGCTCGTTCCCGCGGAGGCGGCGGGCATCCGCATCGTCGAGACCTGGGATCAGCTCGGCCTGCGCGCCAGCGGCAGCCACGACGCGATTTTCGATGACGTCTTCGTGACCGACGAGCATGCCGCCGACATCCGGCCGATCGCCGACTGGGCCGAGCCTGACCCGGTCGCTGCCGCGTGGAACACGCTGATCCTCGCGGCGCTTTATCTCGGCATTGCCGACGCCGCGCGCGATTGGCTGTTGGGTCATCTTCACCGCCGCGTCCCCGGCAATCTCGGCACGCCGCTGGCCAGCCTGCCGCGCGTCGAGGAGGCCGTGGGAGAGATCGAGGCCCTGCTCCAGACCGGCGACAGCGTGCTGAGCGCGGCGCTGGCGGCGGTGGACAACGGCGCGATGCCCGACATCGCCGCCGCGGGCCTGGTCAAATTCACCGTCACCAACAACGCCGTCCATGCGGTCGAGCGTGCCTTGAGCCTTGTCGGCAATGCCGGGCTCGCGCGCGTCAACCCGTTGGAGCGCCATTACCGCGACGTGCTGTGCGGCCGCATCCACACGCCGCAGGACGACAGCATCCTCATCGCCGCCGGACGCGCGGCACTCGCCCGCCACCTCCAGGAGAACCCGTCGTGAGCGTCACCTTCATCGGCATGATTTCGACCCGGCACCAGTCCGAAATCCATCCTCCCCAGGGACCGGCCATCGATGCCGATTACCTCAGGCGCTTCGCCCGCGCGCATGAAGAGGCGGGTTTCGACCGCATCCTCATTCCCTATCATTCGACCGATGCCGACACGCTGCTGGTCGCCGCCTATGCCGCGGCGCAGACGGAACGTATCGGCTTCATGCTGGCGCATCGGCCAGGCTTCGTCGCGCCCACGCTGGCGGCGCGGAAATTCGCCACGCTCGACCAGCTCACCGGCGGCCGCATCGCCATCCATGTCATCAGCGGCGGCGACGATGCCGAGCAGCAGCGCGACGGCGACTTCCTCGATCATGATGCACGCTATCGCCGCACCGATGAGTATGTCGAAATCCTGAAACGCGTCTGGACCGGCGACGCGCCCTTCGACCATGAGGGCGAGCACTACCGGTTCAAGGGCGCCTTTTCCGAAGTGAAGCCGGTCCGCAAGCCGCATATCCCCATCTATTTCGGCGGCTCCTCGGAGGCGGCGATCGAGGTTGCCGGCCGGCACGCCGACATCTACGCGCTCTGGGGCGAGACGCGGGAGCAGGTGCGCGAGACCATCGCCAAGGTCCGTGCCGCCGCCCGGCGGCACGGCCGTGATCCCGACGCCATCGGCTTCAGCCTTTCCCTGCGTCCGGTGCTGGCGGCGAGCGAAGCGGCGGCATGGGAGCGCGCCCAGCGCATCCTCGCCACCGTCCAGGCGGTGCGCGGCCGTGCGCCGCTGGGGCCCCGGACCAGGACGCCGCAGGCGGTCGGCTCGCAACGTCTTCTCGCGGCCGCGGCGCAAGGCCGCGTCGTCGACAAGCGACTCTGGACCGAAATCGCGGCCATCACCGGCGCCCGCGGCAACACCACCGCGCTGGTGGGAACGCCGGAGCAGGTGGCGGAATCCCTGCTCGAATACCATGACCTCGGCGTCACCACCTTCCTGATCCGCGGCTTCGATCCCTATGACGACGCGGTCGAGTACGGCCGCCGCCTGCTGCCGCTGGTGCGGCAGGAGATCGCCCGCCGCGACGCCGCGGCGCGCCCCGTCCGCGCCGCGGGGTGAGCGCAATCAACGCCCATCATCGGCGCCTTGCCACCCTGGAGGAGCAATGAGCACGATCTCGACGATCGATATCCGCGACGTCACCGCGACGCTCAACTATCTCGTGCCGTCGGGCGAGCGGCCGGCGATCCATACGGTCCAACCGCCCGAGGGAGCGCCTTGGCGCACCGGCGCTTCCTTGCCGCAGGTCGTGACCATCCGCGATGCCCGGCCCCTGCTTTCGCAGCTCTCGCTCGACCGGCAAGGCTTCACCCTCATCCGCCATAAGGCCGATGTGGAGAATTTCTATGATCCACGGGAGGTCCGCGCCTCCTACTACCCCAAGGCGGCGGCAGCGATACGGCGCGCGAGCGGCGCCGCGCAGGTTTTCGTGTTCGATCACAACGTGAGGAATGCGAGCAAGGCGCTGCGCAACGAAGACGGCGCACGGGAGCCGGCGCGGAGCGTGCATAATGATTTCACCGCCGCATCGGGCCGGCGGCGCGCCGAGGACGAGCTTGCCGCCGCCGGCCTCGATCCGCGGCCGCTGCTTCGCCGCCGCTTCGCCATCATCAATCTCTGGCAACCGATCCGCGGTCCCGTGCGGGATGCGCCGCTCGCGCTCTGCGATGCCGGCAGCGTCGCGCCCGAGGATCTCATCGCCAGCGATCTCATCCGCCGCGATCGGGTCGGCGAGATCTATCAGCTCGCCTACAACCCCGCGCATCGCTGGTTCTATTTCCCCGACATGCGAGCCGACGAGGCGCTTCTCATCAAATGCTTCGATTCCGACGGGGATGTCGCGCGCTTCGCTCCCCATAGCGCCTTCGACGATCCCTCCGTTTCCCCCGGCGCGCCGCCGCGCGAGAGCATCGAGCTGCGCAGCCTGGCCATCTTCGCGCCTCGGACCGCCTGACCCAACCTGCGGCGCCGCAGCGTTCCCTGCCCCTTCCGCCCTTCGAGAGGAGATCCAAACCGTGAGCAACGCCGATCACCAGCCCAGCGCCGTGCCGTCCGGCAAAAGCCCCTCCCCGACCACGCCATCCCTGTCGCGGCGGGCGCTGCTCGCCGCCGCCGGCGTTGCCGCGCCCGTCGGCATTTTTGCCGGCCACGTTCTCGCCGCCGGCCGGAGCGCGCTGGTCGGACCGACCGACGCCGAAATCCATGCCTCGCTGTGCGGCGCCGCGGCGGCCGATCCGCCACCGGCGGCAGGCGCGTTGAAGCCGATCAAGCTGACCTGGAATGCGAATGCGATCTGCACCGCGGCCGTCCCTTCGGCCGTACAGAACGGCGTCTTTGCCCGTTACGGGCTCGCGGTCGAGCTGATCAATTTCGGCGGCTCGACCGACCAGTTGCTCGAGGCGATCGCCACCGGCAAGGCGGATGCCGGCGTCGGCATGGCGCTGCGTTGGCTGAAGCCGCTCGAGCAAGGCTTCGATGTGCGGCTGACCGCCGGCATCCATGGCGGCTGCATGCGCCTGCTGGCGCCGCAGGCCGCCGGCATTGCCGATATCGCCGATCTCCGCGGCAAGACCATCGCCACCAGCGATATGGCAAGCCCGGACAAGAACTTCTTCTCGATCGTGCTGCAAAAGCACGGCGTCGATCCGACCCGGGAGGTGGAATGGCGGCAATATCCCGGTGATTTGCTCGGCCTCGCCGTGCAGAAGGGCGAAGCCCAGGCGCTGGTCGCCGGCGATCCCATCGCCTATCTGCTGCGCAAGAACAACGATCTCGTCGAAGTCGCCAACAATCTCTCGGGCGAATACCAGCACCGCGTCTGCTGCGTGCTCGGCCTGTGCGGCAGCCTCATTCGCGGGGACCGCGCCACGGCCGCGGCCCTGACGCAGGCGCTGCTCGAAGCCGGGGAGTGGACCGCCAACAACCCGGACCAGGCGGCGACGGTGTTCTCGGCCTATTCCAAAGCCAGCGTCGAAGATCTGAGCGCGATGCTGCGCAGCCATACGCATCACCACCACCCCGTCGGCAACGAGCTCAAGAGCCAGGTCGCGCTCTATGCCGATGAGCTGAAGCTGGTCTCGGTGATGAAGCAGAGCACCGACTCCGCGAAATTCGCCGACCGCATCTTCGCCGACGTCCTGAGCTGAGGAGCGGGAGCATGAGTATCCTCGCAGAAAAAGAGGCCAGCCGCGGCGAGGCGCTTGCCGCCTTGCCCGGCCGGCCGCGCCTCTGGATCGGCGGCCTCGCTGCCGGCGCGGCCTGGCTGGCGCTCGCCGTCCTGACCGCCGCCTGGCCCGATGCCGCCGACGCGCCGCGCACCGGCCAATTCGCTCTCCTGCTCGGCGCGCTGGGCGGCGTGGCGCTGCTCGCGGCGGCGACCGAACGGGCGCTCGACCTCGATCTCGGCCGGGCGCGGACGCTCGCGCCGTGGCTCATCGCGCTGGCGCTGCTCGTCGCCGGCTGGGAGGTCGCGACCGCCAAGCTCGACCTGCTGCCGCAGCCCTTCTTCGGCCCGCCGCAGGCGCTGCTCGACGTCTATCTCGAAGACTGGCCGCGTCTGGGCGAAAGCGTGCTGCGCTCGCTCGGCCTGCTTACCGGCGGCTATGTCATCGGCGCCGCCATCGGCTTCGCCACCGGCGTCGCGATGGGCTGGTCGCGCGCGGTGGGCTATTGGGTGCATCCCGTGCTGCGCCTGGTCGGTCCGCTGCCGGCAACGGCCTGGCTGCCCTTCGCCTTCTTCTTCTTTCCCTCGAGCTTCAGCGCCAGCATCTTCCTGATCGCGCTGGCCACCGCCTTTCCGGTGACCGTGCTCACCTGGTCGGGCGTCGCCAGCGTCAGCGCCGCCTATTACGACGTCGCCCGCACGCTCGGCGCCAGCGGCCGCTTTCTCGTGCTCAAGGTCGCCATCCCGGCCGCGCTCCCCTCGGTCTTCGTCGGCCTCTTCATGGGCCTCGGCGCCTCCTTCGCGGTGCTGGTCGTCGCCGAGATGCTCGGCGTCAAGGCAGGGCTCGGCTGGTATCTGCAATGGGCGCAGGGCTGGGCCGCTTACGCCAACATGTATGCCGCGCTGCTGGTCATGGCGCTGATGTGCTCGGGGCTGATCACGCTGCTCTTCCGCCTGCGCGACCGCCTGCTGTCCTGGCAGAAGGGGCTGGTCCGATGGTAGCCGCCCTTGCCCGCCCGGCGGCGCCGGGCCAGGCGCGCGGCATGTCGCTCGAGCTGCGCGCCGTCAGCCACTCCTTCGACCTGCATGGCGAGACGCTTGCCGTGCTCGACCGGATCACCTTCCGCGCCGAGCCGGGCGAGTTCGTCGCGCTTCTCGGGCCGAGCGGCTGCGGCAAATCGACCCTGCTGCGTCTGGCCGCCGGTCTCGACTGGCCGCGCGCCGGCGAGATCCTCGCCGACGGCGAGACCGTGTCGGGGCCGCACCCCTCGCGCATCGTCGTCTTCCAGGATCCGACGCTCTATCCCTGGCGCACGGTCTGGGACAACGTGGCGCTCGGCCCCGAAGCGCGCGGCCAGCGCGCCCGCCAGCGCGGCCGGATCGACGACGCGCTGCGCCTCGTCGGCCTCGACGGCTTCGCGCGGGCCTATCCGCATCAGCTCTCGGGCGGCATGGCGCAGCGCGCGGCGCTGGCGCGCGCGCTCGTCAACGAGCCGAGCCTGCTCATCCTCGACGAGCCCCTGGCCAAGCTCGATTCCCTGACGCGCATCGCCATGCAGGCCGAGCTGGTGCAGCTCTGGCAGCAGGCAGGCTTCACCGCGCTCCTCGTCACCCACGACGTGGAAGAGGCGTTGCTGTTGGCGACCAAGATCATCGTGTTCAGCAGCCGTCCGGCTCGGATCAAGGCCGAGCTTGCCAATGACCGTCCCTATCCGCGTCATCGCGATGATCCGAGCCTGGTCCATATGCGGCGCCACGTATTGGAGTTGCTGGGGATCGACGCATAATTTTCTCCGCCCGCCTGCAGCCTATTCCCCGGCGGCGGCAAGCCGCGGCGGCGGCGGCGCGGCGCCGCTCAGCGCGCGGCGGGCGCCGTCGAGGTCGACGGCGCCGACCCAGCGGCCGATCACCAGCGTGGCGATGATGTTGCTGGCGAGGTTGGTGGCGGCGCGGATCTGCGCCATGAAGCGGTCGACGCCGACGAGGAGGGCGAGCCCGCCGATCGGCAGCACGCCGAGCGCCGGGAGCGTGGCGGCGAGCGCGATGAAGCCGCCGCCGGTGACGCCGGCCGCGCCCTTCGAGGTGAACAGCATGACGAAGAGGATGGTGAGCTGCTGCGTCCAGGCGAGGTCGGTATTGGTGGCGTTGGCGATGAACAGCACCGCCATGCTCATATAGATCGCCGTCCCGTCCATGTTGAAGGAGAAGCCCGCCGGCATGACGAGGCCCACCACCTCCTTCGGCACGCCGAGCTGCTCCAGCTTCGCCATGCTGCGCGGGATCATCGTCTCGGCCGAGGTGGCGCAGAAGACGAAGATGATCTCGTCCTTGAAATAGGCGAGCACGCGCCAAAGGCCGAGGCCGGCAAGCCGGAGCGCGCCGCCCAGCACCAGCACGACGAAGAGGATGCTGACGACATAGACGCCGGCGACCAGCTCGCCCATCTTGGCGAGGCTGGCGAGGCCGTATTTGCCGACGGTGAAGGCGACCGCGCCCAGCGCCGCCAGCGGCGCCGCGTACATGAGGAAGCGGACGATCCCGAAAAGCCCCTGGGCGCAGAGATCGAGCAGCTCGACGAGCGGCTTGGTGCGCGCGCCCAGGTGGGAAAGCGCCAGGCCGAACAGCACCGCCAGGAACAGCACCGGCAGGATCTCGCCCGAGGCGAAGGCGCCGACGAAGCTGTTGGGAATGATGTCGAGCAGGAAATCGACGAGGGTCAGCGATTTGGCGCTCTGCGCATAGCCCGCCACCAGCCTGGTGTCGAGGCTCGCGGGATCGGCGTTGAAGCCGGCGCCGAGCGGCCAGAGATTGCCGACGGCAAGGCCGATGAGCAGCGCCAGCGTCGAGACCGCCTCGAAATAGATCAGCGACTTGACGCCGATGCGCGCGATCTGCCGCAGATCGCCGATGGCGGCGATGCCGACCACGACGGTGGTGAAGATGATCGGCGCGATGATCGCGCGGATCGCCTTGATGAAGGCATCGCCCAGCGGCTTCAGCGACAGCGCGAGATCGGGCGCGAGAGCGCCCAATGCGGCGCCGATGACGACGGCGGCGATTACTTGCAGATAGAGGCTGCGGTAAAGCGGCAGGCGAGCGCCTCGCCCGAAGACGCTCCGACGGGCGGTCATTTCAGACCCGTCAGCCCCCACCTCACCCTAACCCTCTCCGCCCCCAGGGGCGGAGAGGGAGGGACCCATTGCGCAGCAATGGGAGGGTGAGGTGGGGGGAGACGCGGCATGTCAGTCCTTCCTCACGCCGCTCAGCGCGGCATCTTCACCACCACCTTGATCGCGTCCTCGATCCGCTCGCGGGCGTATTTGAGCGCCGTCGGCAGCTCCTCCAGCGGAAAGGTGTGGGTGTGGATCAGCTTGGCGTCGAAGCGCTTCTGCTTCATCAGCGCCATGGCGCGGTGCGTGGCGCTGCGGCCCTCGCCGCGAATGCCGTAGACGTAGATGTTGTTGCGCACGATATGGGCGAGATCGACCGGCACCTTCTGGTGCGGGAAGGCGGCGAGGCAGATGCGGCCGCCGCGATTGACCATCTGCGCCGACTGGTCCATCGCCTCGGGCGCGCCGGAGCATTCGACGACGAAATGCACGCCGCGCCCCTGCGTGAGGCGGCGCACCGCCGCCACCGGATCCTCACGGCGGATGTTGACGACGTGGTCGGCGCCGAGCCGCTTGCCGAGGTCGAGCCGCTCGTCGCGCGTGCCGGTGAGGATGACGGGGTCGGCGCCGAGCGCCTTGGCGACGGCGACGCCCAGCAGCCCGATCGGTCCCGGCCCCGACACCACCACGCCTTCGCCGGCGACGAGGCCGCCGAGCACGTCGAGCCCGTACATCGAGGTGCCGGCGGTGACGACGAGCGTCGCCTCCTCGTCGCTCATGTCGTCCGGCACGTGGACGAGGGTGTTGACGTGGTTGATCGCATATTGCGCGAAGCCGCCATCGGTGGTGAAGCCGTTGGCGCGATGGCCCTTTTGCGGCTCGCCGTAATTGAGGCAGGAAGTGTACATGCCTTCGCGGCAGCGCTCGCAGCGCCCGCAGCCGGCATGCACCTCGACCGTGACGCGGTCGCCGACGCGGTACTCGTCGACCGCCGGGCCGAGCTTCACCACCGTCCCCATATATTCGTGGCCGGGGGTGAAGTTCTTGTTGAAAGGCAGCCCGCCGCCGATCTTGGCCGGCAGCCCGTGGCTGATGATCTCGAGGTCGGTGGCGCAGATCGCCACCGCGTCGACGCGCACCAGCACTTCGGCGGCGCCGGGCTGCGGCACCGGCTTCTCGGTAAAGGCAAGCTCGTCGGGATTGCCCAGCACCCAGGCCTTCATCCTGTCCGGGACCGGATACTGGTTGCTGCCATGCGCGCCGCTCATCGCTGGTCTCTCCCGTCACCCCCGCCCGCCGCCGGCCGGGTTGCTTCGCCCACGACCATAGGCTACAGCCTTGTTGATCGCTTGCAAAGCAACGGAGACGCCGCCATGGCAGCGGATTTGAAAGCGCATACGCTCGGCTGGATCGGCGTCGGCCGCATGGGCTATCCGATGGCGGAGCGGCTGGCGAAAGCGGGCGCCGATGTCAGCGTCTACAACCGCACCCGCGCCAAGGCGGAGCCGCTGGTCACATCGGGCGTCCGTCTCGTCGACCGGCCTTCCGACCTCGCCGACCGCGACATCGTCTTCACCATGGTGTCGGCGTCGGAAGATCTGAAGCAAGTGACGCTGGGACCGGGCGGCGTGCTCGCGGCGGCCGGCAAGGCGCCGCGCATCCTGATCGATTGCTCGACGGTATCGGAAGAAGCCTCCCTCGAGGTGCGCGCGGCGGCCGAGAAGCGCGGCACGGCGATGCTGGCCTCGCCGGTCAGCGGCAACGGCAAGGTGGTGAAGGCGGGCAAGCTCAGCGTCGTCGTCTCCGGCCCCAAACCCGCCTATGAGACGGCGCTGCCTTATCTCGAGCGGCTCGGCCAGGGCGTGAGCTATGTCGGCGAAGGCGAGCTCGCGCGCATGGTGAAGATCTGCCACAACGTCTTCCTCGGCATCGTCATCCAGGCGATGGTCGAGATCACGGTGCTGGCGCAGAAAGGCGGCGTGCCGCGCCACGCCTTTCTCGACTTCCTCAACAAGAGCGTGATGGGCTCGATCTTCACCCGCTACAAGACGCCGGCGCTGGTCAATCTCGATTTCGCGCCGACCTTCACGCCGGTGCTGCTGCGCAAGGATCTCGATCTCGGCCTCGCCGCCGCGCGCAAGGTGGGCGCGCCCATGGCGCTCACCGCGTTGACGCGCGAGATCCTGCAAAGCCTGATCGGCCAGGGCTACACCGACCAGGATTTCGCCGCGCTCCTCGTCCAGCAGGCCAAGGCCGCCGGCATGCCGCTGGAGCCCGAGAACGTGCCGGTGAGCGACGGGCTGTCCTGAAGGGCGCGCGGCGGTCAGCGGTCGCCTCCTCGGGCGCCGCCGTCGCTTCGCCGCGGGACTGACCGGCGCCGCCGCGGCGGCTCGATCGCGGGCTCG